>NZ_JBEZWO010000013.1:0-216607 GCF_040637515.1 Streptomyces sp. NPDC029041
GTACACGAACTGCGGCATCGTCTGGAACACGTCGAGGACCGGGCGCAGCGCCCGCTCCAGACGGTCGCTGCGGGCCGCGGCGATACCGACGGCGAAGCCGACGACCAGGGTGACGGCGACGGCCGCCAGCACCTGGGACAGCGTGTCCAGGGACGGCTTCCAGACGCCGAGGACGCCGATCGCGGCCATGGCGAGGACGGCGGTGAGCGCGGTGCGCCAGGTGCCGATGACCCAGGCCAGGGCGGCGACGATCAGCAGGACGCCCCACCAGGGCAGCGCCTGCAGGCCGTCGCGCATCGGGTCGAGGACCCAGGTGGTGAAGTGGCCCGCCCAGTCGGCGGTGCCGCCGACGACGGGGACGCCCGAGTACAGGTGCGCGGTCATCCAGTCGACGGCGCGGTTGACGGGCTCGGCGATGCCGACGACCCAGGAGTCGGGCCAGTCGAGACGGCCCGCGAGCCGCCCGGCGACCGCCACGACGACGACGCCGGCCAGGGCGAACAGCCAGCCGCGGCCGCTGTGCGGCTCGGGTTCGGCGCCGAGCTTCTCCCCCGCCGCGCCGGTGACGCGGTCCAGGACGACGGCCAGCAGCACGATCGGGATGCCGGCGGCGAGCGCGGCGCCGACGTCGACCGAGGCCAGGGCCTGGTAGACGCGGTCACCGAGACCGCCCGCGCCGATGACGGCCGCGATGACGGCCATGGACAGCGCCATCATGATCGTCTGGTTGACGCCGAGGAGGAGTTCCTTGCGGGCCAGCGGGATCCGGGCGGTCAGCAGGCGCTGGCGCGCGGTGGAGCCGAGCGACTCGACGGCCTCCAGCACGCCCTTGTCGGCGCCGCGCAGACCGAGCGAGGTCAGGCGGGCCATGGGCGGGGCGGCGTAGATGACGGTGGCCAGGACGGCCGCCGGGACGCCGATGCCGAAGATCAGCACGACCGGCAGCAGGTAGGCGAAGGCGGGCAGCACCTGCATGGTGTCCAGGACCGGGCGCAGGACGCGGTCCATCCGGTCGGACAGACCGGCGGCGAGCCCGAGCAGCACACCCACGACGACCGACGCGAGGACCGCGACGACCATCAGGGCGAGGGTCTGCATGGTCGGCACCCACATGCCGAGCAGCCCGCAGGTGAGGAACGCGGCGGCCGTGCCGAGCGCCAGCTTCACACCCGCCACGCGCCAGGCGACCAGCGCGCCGATGGCCGTGACGCCCGCCCAGCCGACGGCCAGCAGGGTGAGGTAGACGGCCCGTACGGCGATGACGACGACGTTGCTGACGTGGCCGAAGAAGTAGAGGAACAGCGGGTGGCTGTCGCGGTTGTCGATGATCCAGTCGCTGGCCTTGGCGAGCGGCTGGGAGAAGTCGACGGTCAGGGCGGCCGGCCAGCTGCCGCTCGCCCAGCGGGCGTTGGCCAGGGGGACGAGGATCGCGGCGGCGGCGGCGAGCAGCAGCAGCTTGTGGACGGCCCGGTGCTTGAGGAAGGCGGGCAGGCCGACGCGCGGCGGGGACGCGGTGATGGTCGCCATCACACCGCCTCCTTGGGCTGCCGCGTCCCGGGCGGAGCGGGCTGCTCCGTCCCGGCGACGACACCGAGGAGCGTGTCGGAGTCGACCACGCCCACGCAGCGGCCCTCGTCCACGACCCGGGCCGGGGCACCGGCGCGGGCGACCGCCTCGATCGCCTCGGACACCGTCGCGTCGGGGCGCACGGCCGGTCCGCTGCCGTCCTGGTCCGCCGTGGGGCGGCGCATGGCGGTGCGGACGGTGAGGACCTGCTCGCGCGGGACGTCCCGGACGAACTCGCGGACGTAGTCGTCGGCGGGCGCGCCGACGATCTCCTCGGGCGTGCCGCACTGGACGACCCGGCCGTCGCGCATCAGGGCGATGCGGTCGCCCAGCTTCAGGGCCTCCTGGAGGTCGTGCGTGATGAAGACCATCGTGCGGCCCTCCTCGTGGTGCAGCCGGACGACCTCCTCCTGCATGTCCCGCCGGATCAGCGGGTCGAGCGCGCTGAACGGCTCGTCGAAGAGCAGGACCTCGGGGTCGGCGGCGAGCGCGCGGGCGAGGCCGACACGCTGCTGCTGGCCGCCGGAGAGCTGGCCGGGGCGGCGGTGCTCCATGCCTTCCAGACCGACCTTGGCGACGACCTCGGCGGCCCGCTCGCGCCGCTCGGCCTTGCCCATGCCCTGGATCTCCAGGCCGTAGGCGACGTTGTCGAGGACCGAGCGGTGCGGCAGCAGGCCGAAGTGCTGGAAGACCATCGCGGCGCGGTGGCGGCGCAGTTCGCGCAGCCGGGAGCGGTCC
This sequence comes from Streptomyces sp. NPDC029041, assembly GCF_040637515.1. Lineage (NCBI taxonomy): Bacteria > Bacillati > Actinomycetota > Actinomycetes > Kitasatosporales > Streptomycetaceae > Streptomyces > Streptomyces sp. NPDC029041. The sequence continues at coordinate 2,305 of NZ_JBEZWO010000013.1, forward strand.
ATGGCGCGGACGTCCTCGCCGTCGATGGCGATGGTGCCGGCCGTGGGCTCGATCAGCCGGGTCAGACAGCGCACCAGCGTGGACTTGCCGGAGCCGGACAGGCCCATGACGACGAAGACCTCGCCCTTGCGCACGTCGAAGCTGACGTCCCGGACGGCGGCGGTGCAGCCGGTGCGCGCACGCAGCTCGGCGGGGTCGAGCGCGGTGAGCTCGGGGTCGCCGGGAACGCGGTCGGCCTTGGGGCCGAACACCTTCCACAGTCCCTCCACCGAGAAGACGGGGGCGGTGTCCATGATCTGCTCCGTGGGGGGTTCGAGGGTCGCGGTCACTTGGAACCACCACCGATCAGCTCGGCGGCCTTCTCACCGACCATGAGGACTCCGATCATCGGGTTGACGGTGGTCATCGTGGGGAACACGGAAGCGTCGGCGATGCGGATGCCCTCCAGGCCGCGGATGCGCAGCTCGGGGTCGACGACGGCCGACGGGTCGTCTGCGGCGCCCATCTTGCAGGTGCCGGCGGGGTGGTAGACGGTGTGCGCGACCTTGCGGGCGTACTCGCTGAGCTCCTCGTCACCGGTGACGTCCGGGCCGGGGGCCACCTCGCGCTTGAGCCAGCCGGCCAGCGGCTCGGTCTTGGCGATCTCGCGGGCGATCCTGATGCCGTCGACGAGGGTCTTGCCGTCGTAGTCGTCCTCGTCGGTGAAGTAGCGGAAGTCCAGGGCGGGCTTGACCTCGGGGTCGGCGCTGGTCAGGTAGAGGCGGCCGCGGCTCTTCGGCTTGGGGATGTTCGGGGTCATGGAGACGCCGAACTCCGGCCGCTGGTAGCCCAGTCGCTCCGGGTTGTCCGTGAAGGGGATCTGGTAGAAGTGGAACATCAGGTCGGGGTGCGCCAGTTCGGGGTCGCGGCGCACGAACAGGCCCGCGTCGGAGTCCATCGCGGAGTTCTCCGGGAGGGGGCCGTTGGTCTCCCACACGATGACCGACTCGGGGTGGTCGAGCAGGTTCTCGCCGACGCCCGGCAGGTCGTGCGTGACGGGGATGCCCAGCTTCTCCAGGTCGGCCTTCGGGCCGATGCCGGAGTGCATCAGCAGGCGGGGCGAGTCCACCGCACCGGCGCACAGCAGGACCTCGTTGCGCGCCTTGACGAGGATCTCCTCGCCGTCCTTGGTGCGCACGTGCACGCCCTCGGCGCGGTCGCCGTCCAGCTGCAGCTTGTACGCCCAGGTCTCCAGCAGGATCGTCAGGTTGGGCCGCTCGTCCATCACCGGGTGGAGGTAGGCCACCGACGCCGAGGACCGCTTGTTGTTCTCGGGGTGGTAGGCGAGGTCGAAGAAGCCGACGCCCTCGGTGAACGGCTTCTTGTTGAAGCCCTCCACGCGCGGCACGCCCAGGGCCTCCTGGGCCGCGTCGACGAAGTCGCGGGCGATGGCGTTCCGGTCCTTCTCGTCGACCGGGACGATGTTGTTGAGCAGCCGGGCGAAGTACGCCTCCATCTGCACCGCGCCCCAGCCCTTGGCGCCGGCCTCCTCCCACTCGTCCCAGTCGGCGGGCAGCGGCTTGAAGGCGATCAGGGTGTTGTGCGAGGAGCAACCGCCCAGGACGCGGGCCCGGCTGTGCCGGATATGTGAGTTTCCGCGTGGCTGTTCGGTGGTCGGGTAGTCGTAGTCGAGCTCGCCGCCGAGCAGGCCCATCCAGCGGCGCAGGGTCAGCACGTCATCGCGTCCGACGTCGCTGGGGCCGCCCTCGATGACGGCGACGGTGACGTCCGGGTTCTCGGTCAGGCGGGAGGCGATCACGGAACCTGCGGTTCCGCCGCCTATCACGACATAGTCGTACTCATGACTGGTGTGGGACATGGCGTACTTGCTCCAGTGGGGATGAAGTGAACGGGCTCGGGGGACGGGGACGTTCAGCCCGGGGTGTGGGGGTCAGCCCGGGATGGGATGTCGGCGGCCCGGCGGGGGACGGGGGTCAGCCCGCGAACCAGCGCACCGGCTGGGGAGCGAGGTTCTGGTAGACGTGCTTGGTCTCTCGGTACTCGGCGAGGCCGGCGGGGCCCAGCTCGCGGCCCACTCCGCTCTTGCCGAAGCCACCCCACTCCGCCTGCGGCAGGTAGGGGTGGAAGTCGTTGATCCAGATGGTGCCGTGGCGCAGCCGCCCGGCCACGCGGCGGGCGCGGCCCGGGTCGGAGGTCCAGACGCCGCCCGCGAGTCCGTACTCGGTGTCGTTGGCGAGGGCGACGGCCTCGTCCTCGGTGCGGAAGGTCTCGACGGTGAGGACCGGCCCGAAGACCTCCTCCCGGATGACGCGCATCTCGCGGTGGCAGTGGTCGAGGACGGTCGGCTCGTAGAAGTAGCCCTTCTCGGGGCGCTGCGGGGACGGCTCGGGGCGCTTGCCGCCGGAGCGCAGCACCGCGCCCTCCTTGAGGGCGGACTCGACGTACATCTCGACCTTGGCGCGCTGCTGCTCGGAGACGAGCGGGCCGCACTCGACGCCGTCCTCGGTGCCGCGGCCGAGGCGGATCTTCTCGGCGCGCCGGGCGAGTTCGGTGACGAAGCGGTCCCGGACCGACTCCTCGATGATGAGGCGGGCGCCGGCCGAGCAGACCTGGCCGCTGTGGATGAAGGCGGCGTTGAGGGCCTGGTCGACGGCGGTGTCGAAGCCCTCCTCGGTGGCGCAGGCGTCGGCGAAGACGACGTTGGGGTTCTTGCCGCCGAGTTCGAGGGCGACCTTCTTGACGCTCGGGGCCGCGGCCTGGGCGACCTTGGTGCCGCTGATCAGGCCACCGGTGAAGGAGACCAGGTCGACGTCGGGGTGCTCGGACAGGCGTGCGCCGACCGAGTGGCCGGGGCCGGTGACGATGTTGGCGACGCCCTCGGGGAGTCCGGCCTCGACGAGCAGCTCGATGAGCGCGATCGTCGTCATCGGCGTGATCTCGCTGGGCTTGATGACGAAGGTGTTGCCGGCGGCGAGGGCGGGGGCGACCTTCCAGCTGGCCTGGAGCAGCGGGTAGTTCCAGGGCGTGATCATCGCGCAGACGCCGATCGGCTCGTGCACGACGACGCTGTGGATGTCGGGCGAGCCCGCGTCCACGACCCGGCCGGGGGCCTCGCCGGCGACCAGGTCGGCGAAGTAGCGGAAGGCGTCGGCGACACAGTCGATGTCGACGCGGCCCTCCTCGACGGTCTTGCCCGCGTCCTGGGCCTCCAGCCGGCCGAGCTTCTCGCGGTCGCGCACGAGCAGGTCGGCGACGCGCCTCAGCAGCGCGGCCCGCTCGGTGACGGGCGTGTGCGGCCAGGGGCCCTCGTCGAAGGCGCGCCGGGCGGCGGCGATCGCCAGATCGGTGTCCTTCTCGTCGCCCTCCGCGACCACGGCGAAGGGCAGGGCGTCCGCGGGGTCGAGGATCTCGCGGGTGGCCCCGGAGGTGGCCGCCCGCCACTCTCCTCCCGCATGGATGGTTTCACGCGCCTGAAGTTCGGTACTTTCCGCCATGATCGCTCTTCGCCTTCCGTTCCTGATCAGCGCCCCTGTGTCACATTCGTGTCACTAAGAGACCGAGTTCGCCTGCCCTACTCCCTCGGATGCATGCGCGTCGATGGCCGAAAGTGCGCTGTGTCACGGGAGATGTGGACAAACAGGAACAAAAGGTGTCGAGAATCGCCTCACCGACCGGGGAAAGCCCGCAGGCCCCGCACCGGACAACCGGTGCGGGGCCTGCGTACGGAGTTCCGAGCGGCTCCGGTCAGATGAGGCCGAGGCCGCGGACCGCCTCGCGCTCCTCCTCGAGCTCCTTGACGGAGGCGTCGATCCGGGCGCGGGAGAACTCGTTGATGTCCAGGCCCTGGACGATCTCGTACTTGCCGTCCTTGGTGGTGACGGGGAAGGAGGAGATCAGGCCCTCCGGGACGCCGTAGGAGCCGTCCGACGGGATACCCATGGAGGTCCAGTCGCCCTCGGCGGTGCCGTTGACCCAGGTGTGGACGTGGTCGATGGCGGCGTTGGCGGCCGACGCGGCGGAGGACGCGCCACGGGCCTCGATGATCGCCGCACCGCGCTTGGCGACGGTCGGGATGAAGTCCTCGGCCAGCCACTTCTCGTCGTTCACGACCTCGGCGGCGTTCTTGCCGGCGACCGTGGCGTGGAAGATGTCGGGGTACTGGGTGGCGGAGTGGTTGCCCCAGATGGTCAGGCGCTTGATGTCGGCGACCGTCGAGCCCGTCTTCTTCGCGAGCTGGGTCAGCGCGCGGTTGTGGTCCAGGCGGGTCATCGCGGTGAACCGCTCGGCCGGTACGTCCGGCGCGGCGGCCTGGGCGATGAGGGCGTTGGTGTTGGCCGGGTTGCCGACGACCAGGACCTTGATGTCGTCCGCGGCGTGGTCGTTGATGGCCTTGCCCTGCGGCTTGAAGATGCCGCCGTTGGCCTCCAGCAGGTCACCGCGCTCCATGCCCTTGGTGCGCGGGCGGGCGCCGACGAGCAGACCGACGTTGGCGCCGTCGAAGGCGACGTTCGGGTCGTCGGTGATCTCGATGCCCTGCAGGAGCGGGAACGCGCAGTCGTCCAGCTCCATGGCCGTGCCCTCGGCCGCCTTCAGGGCCGGCGTGATCTCCAGCAGGCGCAGCTTCACCGGCACGTCCGCGCCGAGCAGCTGACCGGAGGCGATGCGGAAGAGCAGGGCGTAACCGATCTGGCCGGCCGCGCCGGTGACGGTGACGTTCACGGGAGTGCGGGTCATGGCGTTCTCCGTATGACAGCTGGCGGTGGGGCGGGGTCCCTGCCCCGGACGTTTGATCGATCTCTTGGCGTCAAGAGATCCATCCAGCCGTCAGGCTATCGCGCATCCGGGATCCCGGACGTCCGGGTCGGTGTGGCCCAGCCCACAACCCCGGTGTGGCCCGGCCCACCACGCGTCCGGCCCGAACGCACGTGCCCGCCCTCACGCGAAAGGCGGCCGCCCGTCCGGGAGAGGAGGACGGAAGCGGCCGCCTGGGGGGATACCGACCATGCCGGACTCCCGTGGGGGTACGGTTCACGTGCCCCGGATCCCGGCGGGCATTCCACCTTTCCGCAATTTCTCCGCCCGGCCCGTTCGGCGGGTGCGGCCCGGTCGCCCTCTCAGTCGGTGCAGCCCTGCTGTCCGGCGGTCAGCGTCGCGCAGGCCTTGGCGTCGGCGGCGCTCTTCACGGCCACCATCGGGGTGTAGGCGATGCTGTCCCCGGTCGCGGTGATGCTGCCGGTCTGCTTCGCCTTGCCCGAGCTGATCTGCACCTCGTCGCCCTGGGCGGCCTGCGTGATACGTCCCCAGGCGGCCTTGCAGGTCTTGCTGTAACGGACCTCGACCGTGGCCGTGCCGACGGTCGCCGTCTGCGCGGTGGTCACCAGGTCACCGCTGCACCCCATGGCCTCCGCGTCCTTGCCGGTGCAGTCCGCGCCGCTGCACTTCACGCCGGGCGGCAGCTTCGGGTCGCTGCTGACGGTCGGCGAGGGCGACGCGGCGCCGCCCTTGGCCTCGTCGCCGCCACCGCCGCCGGTGAGGTAGAACGCGCCGGCGATCACCACGAGCACGCCCACGACACCCGCGACGAAGGTCCCCGTCCGCTTCCTGCCCCCGGCGGAGGCAGAGGCCGTACGGCGATTGCCCGGTGCGCCGGCCCTCGACGGCACGGCGTCCTGCGGTTCGCCGTACGCGCCCGCCTTGGCGCCGGAAGTCCGGCCGGGGCCACCGGGCGACCCGGCGGAGGTGCCGGGACCCGGGCCGGGCCGGGACGCCCTGTCCGCGCCGGACCCGCCGGAGCGCCCGCTCGCCGGCGACGGGCCCTGGTATCCGGCCAGTCCCCACGAGTTGACCTCGGGCTCGGCGGACCGGCCGCTCTCCCGCAGATCCGAGCCGGTGGAGTCCTGGACCTCCGGGGCCGTCGGCTGGGACGGCACGGTCGGGGCCACACCGGCCGGTCCCGCGATGCCCGGGGTGACGGCGGTCCCGCCACTTCTGCGGGCGGGCCTGCCGCCGCCCGCGGAGGCCGCCCTGCCGTCACCCGCCGAGGCCGCCTTGCCACCGGCCGAGGGGTCGCTGAAGTCCTGCCCGCCGAACTCCCCGAGCGCCGCGCGCGCCTGGGAGATGCGGATGGCCTCCATCGTCATGTCGTGCCGCATCTCCGAGCGGCTCCAGGCACGCTCGGCGAGCTCCCACATGGTGGTGAGGTGCACGGGGTTGGTGCCGGTGACCTCGGCCAGGGCCACGATCGCGCCCTTCGGGGCGAGCAGCCGGCCGTTCAGGTAACGCTCCCACGACGTCTTGCTGTAGCCCGTGCGGTCCGCGACCGACGCGATGCTCAGTCCCCCGCGGTCCACGAGCCTGCGCAGCTGGCTGGTGAACTCCCTGATCTGCGGATCGAGCTCATCCGGCAAGGCCTTCCAACGAGGCATTGCTCCCCCTCTTCCCCCCGAAACGTGCTGATATTTCTCGCGCTGTTCGCCCCGCGCGTGGTGGCCTCGGCCGAGTCCCCGTTCTGGATACCCACAGGGATGCGCCCAGTCAGGATCTCAGTTCCCTGACGAGGGGCGCACTGGAGCGTGGTGACCGCGCGCGATACACCCTGGACCGTCCCGATTGTCCATGCCAACCCCGCTGTCGCACCACTTTGTGTGGTATCGGAAGCGAGACGTACCGGAACTGTCACTTCCGTGCCACAGCGTACTGACAGCCGTTGAACAGGCCGTTCGCGGTGCAGGAGGGTGGGTCGTGGACGGCGGCCCGTCCTTCCTCGGGGGAGAGGACGGGCCGCCGTCGACGTCATTCGCTGGTGACCGTGAAATGCAGGGTGTCCTTCAGGAACGGGATCTGCAGCCACGGTTTCGGCTGCGCCATCAGCGCCAGCATGACGATCACCAGGCCCATCAGGCCGTAGGTGACGATGTCCGTGAAGCGGGAGCGGACGGCGAGCATGCCGACGTCCGGCAGCAGCCAGCGCATCGCGCCGCCGCCCAGCAGGGCGACGCCGATCAGCAGCGTCCCGATCCGGAACTGGCCGAACGCGGTCACGAGCAGCCCGACCCCCGTCAGCCCCAGCACGGCGAGCACGGGCCACTGCCGCGCCGGCGCGGGAGCGTCCCCGGGCGCGGCCCGGCCGCCACCCTCGGGCCGAGCGGTGTCCCGGGTGAACAGCGGGAAACGCCGGGTGGCCCGCCGCGGCCGCCCGGTGGCATCGGGCGCGCTGACGGGGTCCCGGACGGTGAGCTCCTCGGGGGCGTCGTGCCCGCCCGGGGCCTCGTGCCCGCCCGGCGCCTCATGACCGCCCGGGGCGTCGCGCCCCGGCGCCTCGGGCCCGCCCTGGGCCTCGTGCCCGCCCGGGGCCTCGCGCCCGCCCGGCGCCTCGTGACCGCCCGGGGCGTCGTGCCCCGGCGCCTCGTGCCCGCCCTGGGCCTCGTGCCCGCTTGCGCTGTCGTGCAGGTCCTCCGGCGATGTGCGCCCGCCGGACTCATGCCCGCTCGCGGTTTCGTGCCGGTCCGGGGCTGTGCGCCCGCCGGACTCGTGCCCGCTCGCGGCTTCGTGCCGGTCCGGCGCCGTGCGCCCGCCGGACTCGTGCCCGCTCGTCGGCTGGTGCCCGCCCGGCACCCTGTGCGCGCCGGGGCTCGTGCGTCCAGCCGCGGCGTCGTGCCCGCCCGGGGCCTTGTGCTCAGCCGGCACTGCGCTCCGCCGCCTCGACCACGTTGACGAGCAGCTGGGCACGGGTCATCGGGCCGACTCCGCCGGGGTTCGGGGAGATCCAGCCGGCGACCTCGGCGACGTCGGGGTGGACGTCGCCCACGATCCTGCCCTCGGCGCTGCGGGAGACGCCGACGTCGAGGACGGCCGCGCCGGGCTTCACGTCCTCGGCACGGATCAGATGGGCGGAGCCGGCCGCGGCCACGATGATGTCCGCGCGCTTGAGATGCGCCGACAGGTCACGGGTGCCGGTGTGGCACTGCGTCACGGTGGCGTTCTCGCTGCGGCGGGTGAGCAGCAGCGGCATCGGCCGGCCGATGGTCACCCCGCGTCCGACGACCACGACCTCGGCGCCCTTGATCTCCACGCCGTAGCGGCGCAGCAGCGTCAGCACGCCGTTCGGGGTGCAGGGCAGCGGGGCGGGCTCGTTGAGGACGAGACGCCCCAGGTTCATCGGGTGCAGTCCGTCCGCGTCCTTGTCCGGATCCATCAGTTCGAGGATGCGGTTCTCGTCGATGCCCTTGGGCAGCGGCAGTTGCACGATGTACCCGGTGCAGGCCGGGTCCTCGTTCAGCTCGCGGACGGCCGCCTCGATCTCCTCCTGGGTCGCCGTGGCGGGCAGTTCGCGCTGGATGGAGGCGATGCCCACCTGCGCGCAGTCGCGGTGCTTGCCGGCGACGTACTTCTGGCTGCCGGGGTCGTCCCCGACCAGGATCGTGCCGAGGCCGGGCGTGACGCCCTTCTCCTTCAGCGCCGCCACGCGGGCGGTCAGATCGGACTTGATCGCGGCTGCGGTGGCCTTGCCATCGAGAATCTGGGCGGTCATGGCCCCATCCTCGCGGATGACCCCGCCACGGTTCCAATCCGACCGCAATCCGGGCACCGCGGGGCCCCTCGCCCCGTATCCGCCCATGATCAGCGATGTTGCACTTGCACAACACATCGGGAATGCGGCTGGACAAGCCGGTCAGTGGTGCAGAACGATGAGCCGACAAGTGCCGCGGGCAGCTCAACGGGGGGACGGTCGCAATACTGAAGGTTTTCCTCCGTGCGGATGTCACGCGTCGTCCCCGCACCAGGACCAACGGAGGAAAGTCCCCCATGAGCTACGGCGACCCGAACAACCCCTACGGCGCTCCCCAGGGGCAGCAGCCGCAGCAGCCGGGCTACGGTTACCCGCAGGACCAGGGGCAGGCTCCCGGTTACGGCTACCCGCAGGCCCCTCCGGTGTCCCCCTACGGCGGCCCCGCCGCGCCGACCACGATGCCCGGCTCGGTGGGCGCGGCCCGCGTGATGATGTGGGTCATCGTCGGTCTCCAGGTCGTCGGCATCGCCGTCTTCGCCTTCGCCGCCGCGGCCCTGAACGCCGCGAAGGACGAGGAGTCCCTCAAGAACGACACCGCCTTCCAGGACCTGGTCGGCAACTCGACCGGCGTGATCTGGGGCTACGTGGTCTTCGGCCTGGCCTGGCTGGTGTTCGCGGCCGTCCTGGCGACGAAGTTCAAGAACGGCGGCAACGGCGCCCGGGTCACGATCCTGGTCTTCGCCATCATCACGGCGGTCCTCGGCATCTACCCCTTCATCCTCGTCGGCCTGGTGCACACCGTCCTGGCCGTCCTGGTCGCGGTGTTCGTCGGCAACGCCAACGGCAAGGCCTGGTTCAACCGCCCCCGCTACTGAGCGGGCCGGCCGGCAGGACCGGTTCACGCCCCACACTTCCAAGGGCCGTGTCTCACCCGTACGAGGGGGGCACGGCCCTGGTGCTTCGCCCCAGTCCGACGGTGGTAGCTGTTCAGGCCCGGGGAGAGAGCACCTTGTACAGCGGGCCGCCTGCCCCGTCTGCGCCCCGCCCGTCGCCGCCTGCGCCGCAGGTCCGTCGCGGCCGTCCCGGCCGGGGCGTTGACGGCCCTGGCCGCCCTCGTCCACGGCAGCAGCGTCCGGGCCGGTGGCGGGAACAGCGGTGGCAGCGGCTCGGGCGCGAACACGAACGTCTCCGCGGCCACGTACGGCGCCTCCGAACTCCGCACCGGCCGGGGCGTTCCGCCCGCCGAGTCCATCCCGGCACGGGCCGCTACCTGTGCTGGATCGCACCCCCGGCTGCGGCTGGAACATCAAGCTCAGCGCGAGGGGCTACGCGAGCGACCTGGGCTCCGAGGGACAACCAGGCCGGCTCGGTTCACGGCTGACTGCGCATGTACCCCACCACACAAGTGATCCGCGGCCCGTCGGACCCCCGGCGGATCGTTCGGGTGGACGGTAGCCTTCGGTCAAACTGCCGTGCGATTGCTCGTTGCTTGACCGCAGCACATCGGGGGACCCATGTCAGACCAACGGCCGATGCCACCGCTCTCCCCGGCGTCCGGGAACGCCACGTTGGAGCAGGCCGGCGCGAGCCCTTTACGTTCCAGGGACCCGGAGCGGATCGGGCCCTACTTACCCCTCGGGCTGCTCGGCAGCGGCGGCATGGGCCGCGTCTACCTCGCCCGCCCCGCCGACAACACCCCCACTCTCGCCGCGGTCAAGGTCATCCGCCCTGAGTACGCCGAAGACCCCCGGTTCCGGCGTCGTTTCGAGCGGGAGGCCTCCCTGCACACGCGGCTGCGTACGCCGCACGCGCCTCACCTGCTCGGCAGCGGGTTCGAGGACGAGTTGTTGTGGATGGCGGCGCAGTACCTGCCCGGCCTCAGCGTCGCCGACGCCGTCCGCCAGTGCGGCGCCCTCGAGCCCGCCGGGGTGTGGCGGCTGGTGGCAGAGCTGGGGCGGTCGTTGTCGGCGCTGGACGCCGCCGGGGTCGTGCACCGGGATCTCAAGCCGTCCAACGTGATCCTGTCGTCGCGGGGCGCGCACGTCATCGACTTCGGCATCGCGCGGGCCGTCGACAGCAGTTCGATCACCACGTCCGGCAACCGGGTTGGCACGCCTGCCTACATGGCGCCCGAGTATCTGCGCGAAGGCCGCTGCGACACCGCCTCCGACGTCTTCTCCCTCGCCTGCACGATCGTCTACGCCGCGACCGGGCGCGCCCCCTTCGGCGACGGCACGGGCGTGGACGTCATGCACCGGGTCGCCTTCGAAGAGCCCAGACGAGAGGTCATGGCCGGATTGACGGCCGCCGACCCCGCGCTGACCGCGCTGCTGTCCGCCTGCCTCGCCAAGGACCCGTCCGGGCGGCCCACCCCGCGGCAGTTGATCGACACGGCCGCGGCGCGTGGCGACGGCGCCACTCCTTCCTGGCAGGAGCCGCTGGCCACCCGGTTGTTCACCCGGCAGCAGGCCTGTGAACTGCTGGAACGTTCCGCCACCGAGGGGACCAGCCGCTTCCGCGCACCGACGCCGCCGGGACGGCAGGGCCGCCCTGCGACTCGGCCCGCTCAGCACACGCCCTCCGCCCCGGCCGTGTCCCCCACCGGCGATCACGCCGACCGCCGTGAGCGAAAGGCGACCTGGCTCGCCGTCGCGGCCGTCCTGGCCACGGCGGCGGTGGCCGCGGGCGCCTTCTTCCTCCTTCGCCCGGAGCGCGACCACAGCGCGATCTCCTCGCCGAGGGCCTCCGCCGACGTCACCCACCTCGACGGACCTGCATCGGTCCCGCCCAGTTCCTCCGCCTCGCCCTCGGCCCTCGAAGAGAAGCAGTCAGGCACGCGGGCGGGGGCAGGGGAGGACGCCGACAGCGGTGCCTCCGGGCCGGCGGGCGGTGCCGGCGGAGCGGGGACCGCCCCCGACGGTGGCGCCACCGCGACCTCCGGCAACGGCGATACCGACAGCGGCGACGCACCGGCCCCCACCTCCACCAGTACCGCGACGCAGTCCGCCACCCCGCCCTGGCTCTCCGAGTGCACCTCCTACTCCGGCACCGAACTCACCCGTCGCGGCGACAGCGGCCCGCGTGTCGTGCAGGTGCAGTGCATGCTGACCCGACGCGGCTACGACCTGGGCGGCGGGGACGGGGACGGGGACGGCCGGTTCGGCAAGGGCACCGACGCGGCGGTGCGGGCGTTCCAGCGGGCCGGGGAACTGAACCCGAACGGCAAGGTCGGACCCGAGACGTGGGCCGCACTGCGCAGTGCGAAGTGAGCTGTGGCCACCGCCCCGGCAGCGGCACAGACCGAAGCCCGCCGGTCCTCGGCGCTGACCCACACAACCGCCGGGAATGCCGCGTGCCCGCACCTGCGGCCATGGCACCCGTCCTGTACCCGACCCGGATTCTCCGGATCCCTCTCGCCTGAAGACAGTTCACGTATGAGACTCACGCGCGGTGCACTGATCGTCGCGAGTACCGCCCTGACCCCGGCCCTCCTGTTCGCCGCCCCCGCCTTCGCCGCCGGCACGCCGTCCCTGTCCACCGCGGTGACCGCTACGTCGCAGACGGACGGCACGGCAGTGGAGATCGGGCGGTACCAGGTCGACGGCTGAGTCCCACGCGGTACGGAGCGGGCCGGCTCTGACGCCGGCCCGCTCCGCCGCCGGGCTCAGTGGAAGAAGTGCCGCGTCCCCGTGAAGTACATGGTGACGCCGGCCTTCTGCGCGGCCTCGACGACCAGCTCGTCACGGACGGAACCGCCGGGCTGCACCACGGCCTTCACCCCGGCCTCGGTGAGGATCTCCAGGCCGTCCGGGAAGGGGAAGAACGCGTCGGACGCGGCGTACGCACCCGCGGCACGCTCGGCACCGGCCCGCTCCACGGCCAGCTTCGCGGAGTCCACCCGGTTGACCTGCCCCATGCCGACGCCCACCGAGGCACCGTCCTTGGCGAGCAGGATCGCGTTGGACTTCACCGCGCGGCAGGCCTTCCACGCGAACGCCAGCTCGGCCAGCTCGGCCTCGCTCAGCGCCTCACCGGTCGCCAGCGTCCAGTGGGCCGGGTCGTCGCCGTCGGCCTGGAGGCGGTCGGTGACCTGGAGCAGCGCGCCGCCGTCGATGGGCTTGACCTCGACGGGGGCGGAGGGCGCGTCGGCGCAGCGCAGCACGCGGATGTTCTTCTTCTTCGTGAGGGCCTCCAGGGCCCCGTCCTCGTAGCCGGGCGCGACGATGACCTCGGTGAAGATTTCCGCGACCTGCTCCGCCATCTCCTTGCTGACCGGGCGGTTGACCGCGATCACACCGCCGAACGCCGACAGCGGGTCGCACGCGTGCGCCTTGCGGTGCGCCTCGGCGACGTCCGCGCCGACGGCGATGCCGCAGGGGTTGGCGTGCTTGATGATCGCGACGGCCGGCTCGGCGTGGTCGTACGCGGCGCGGCGGGCGGCGTCCGTGTCCGTGTAGTTGTTGTACGACATCTCCTTGCCGTGCAGCTGCTCGGCCTGGGCGAGGCCGCCGGTGCCGGAGACGTAGAGCGCGGCGGGCTGGTGCGGGTTCTCGCCGTAGCGCAGGGTGTGCTCGCGCTCCCAGGTGGCGCCGAGGAAGTCGGGGAACTGCGACTCGTCGACCGGCGCGTAGGAGGAGGCGAACCAGGAGGCGACGGCCACGTCGTAGGCGGCCGTGTGCTGGAAGGCCTCGGCGGCGAGCCGCTTGCGGGTGGTGAGGTCGAAGCCCCCGCCCTGGACGGCCTTGAGCACGTCGGCGTACCGGGCCGGGCTGGTGACGACCGCGACCGAGGGGTGGTTCTTGGCGGCGGCGCGGACCATCGAGGGGCCGCCGATGTCGATCTGCTCGACGCACTCGTCGGGCGAGGCGCCCGAGGCGACGGTCTCGCGGAACGGGTAGAGGTTGACGACGACCAGGTCGAACGGCTCGACGCCCAGCTCGGCGAGCTGCTCGCGGTGGCTGTCCAGGCGCAGGTCGGCGAGGATGCCGGCGTGCACGCGCGGATGCAGCGTCTTCACGCGGCCGTCCAGGCACTCGGGGAAGCCGGTGAGCTCCTCGACCTTGGTGACGGGGACGCCGGCAGCGGCGATCTTCGCGGCGGTGGAGCCGGTGGAGACGAGCTCGACCCCGGCCTCGTGGAGCCCGCGCGCCAGCTCTTCCAGACCGGTCTTGTCGTAGACGCTGACGAGCGCCCGGCGAAGGGGCCGCTTGTTGCTCTCGGCGGTCACTGGATAACTACCTTTCGTCCCTCAATGCGATAGCCGTTGCGGGCGAGGCGCCCCACGACCTCGACGAGCAGCCTTCGCTCGACTTCCTTGATGCGCTCGTGGAGAGCGCCTTCGTCGTCCTCGTCCCGGATCTCCACCACGCCCTGCGCGATGATCGGCCCGGTGTCGACGCCGTCGTCGACGAAGTGGACGGTGCAGCCGGTGACCTTGGCGCCGTACGCGAGCGCGTCCCGCACGCCGTGGGCTCCCGGGAAACTGGGCAGCAGCGCGGGGTGGGTGTTGACGAACCGCCCCCCGAACCGCGCGAGGAACTCCTTGCCGACGATCTTCATGAACCCGGCGGAGACGACGAGGTCCGGCTCGTGCGCGGCGACGGCCTCGGCGAGGGCTGCGTCCCACTCCTCGCGGCTGCCGTGGTCCTTGACCTTGCACACGAAGGTCGGCAGCCCCGCGCGCTCGGCACGCACCAGCCCCTCGATGCCCTCGCGGTCCGCGCCGACGGCCACGACCTCGGCCCCGTAGGCCTGCGCGCCGGCGGCGGCGATCTCGTCGAGCAGCGCCTGCAGGTTGGTGCCGGATCCGGAGACCAGCACGACGAGGCGCTTGGCGCGCAGGGCCACGGGATTGGCGGCCACGGTGGAGGCCTTTCTCGGGGGAGCGTCTGTCCGGGGTGGACGGCACGCAACGCTTTGTGCATTCATACGAATGCTTTGCGTCCCCGGATACGGGGAAGCCTACGAACCGGCCGACCGTCAGCAACGATACCGGCACACCGGACAGCCCCCACGGGACGGGGGCGGGGCCGGAAGGTAGCGTCTGGACGGATCCGGTTCGGGAACGCCGTCCGGGCGTGGTGCGTTCAGGAGGTGACGGACCCGGGTCCGACGCCGTTCCGTTCCGTCCACTCATTCCTCCTCACCAACGGGAAGACGCTCACTTGATGCCGGACCGCAGCCTGCGACTCCTCACGTTCCCCCAGCCGTCGCCGCAGGGAGGGGAGCGCGGCGCCGTGCTGCTGCGGGAGCGCCCCAGCTCGCCGCCCGACGCGCCTTCGGGCGGCGACGGCGAGGACCGCAAGGGCCGCGGGTCCCAGGAGGACAACCCCTTCGCCGCGCCGCCCGAGGGCACGCCGGACCGGCCCTGGCAGCCGCGACGCCCGTCGGGAGAGGACTCGTCGAACGGCGAGGACGGCGGCCGTTCCTCCTGGGGCAGCCAGTGGAGCGACCAGCAGCCCGGCCGCTCCCCCGGCGGTTTCGGTGAGCGTCCCCGCGGCGGGCCCGAGGGCCAGGGCGGCGGGCCCAAGAGCGGCGGCCCGAACCCGCGCTGGGACCCGACGGATCCCGCGCAGCGCCGGGCGCGCTACGCCCTGCTGTCGGGCATGTGGGCTTTCTTCTTCGCCCTCTTCAGCTGGCCCTACGTTGCGCTGCTGCTCGGCGCGCTCGCCCTCTACTGGGCCATCAGCTCCCTGCGCGCGGGGCCCCGCAAGGCCGACCCGGACTCCCCCGCCCCGGAGCAGCAGGGCGGCGGCCGCCCGCAGACGACGGCCGCGGTGAGCGGCCTGGTCACGGCGTCCCTGGCGATCGCGCTGGTCGCCGCGTCCTTCACGGCGCAGCTGGTCTACCGCGACTACTACACGTGCACCAACGACGCCCTCACCAACGAGGCGAAGCAGTCCTGCTCCAGGCTTCTGCCGGAGGAGCTCCGCGGCGTGCTGGGGACGAACGACTGACGCTTCAGGGGTTCTCCGGCGGGAAGGGCCGGTCGGGCGGGGCCGGCATCTCGTACGGGGCGGGGCTTTCGTACCGGCCCGGGCCGGGCGTCAGGAAGTCGTAGAGCTCGAAGTCCCCGTCACGGTCCTGCAGGGCGTCGTACTCCCATGACGTGTAGGGGGCGCAGGGAGCGTAGCGGCCGTCCGGGGCGATGCCGCCTCCGTCGCCACCGGGCGCATCGCCTCCCCGAGCATCCTCGGCGGCTTCCGTGCCCCCGGCCACCCCCGCGGTCCCCGCTGCTGCGGTGGGCGTGAACGGGCCGCGGCCGCCGCCCTTCCGGGGCCGCCCTGCGGCCGCCTTCTTGCGCTGTCCGCCGGTCATCGGCTCGCCCGGCCCGGGCGTCCGGCACCGCCAGGCCCGGGCTCCCACCGCCGTGGGGATCGCCGGCAGGCCCAGCCAGGCCAGCGTCGCGGCGGCGACCTGCCACCACACGGGGCCGAAGCGGGACAGCACGCCGGAACCGAGCGGGCCGCCCGACAGCGCGGCCAGTCCCGCGAGCACGGCCGCGGACAGGACCGACGCCAGTACGGCGGCACGGACGGTGCGGCCGGCCGGCCACGGCGCGGCCCGCGGACCACCCGGCCGCGTCCCGCCGCGCTCCCCGGAGGCCGCCCCCTTCGCCACCGTCCAGCCCACGACCACCCCGGCGGCCAGCGGCACCGCCCCCACCGCCCAGTACGCCGGCGTCCCCTGCCCGGCCTCCGGCACCGCCGCCAGCAGCGGAAACGGCGGCAGGAGCGGAGCCGGTGCCGAGGACAGCGGGCCGACCGCATGGCCCGCGCCGAGGGCGAAGCCGGGGCCGAGGGCGTAGGCGGCGCCCCACACCGCCGCGTTCGGGACGAGGGCCACGCACAGCAGCAGTACGGCGAACCGCCCCGACCACCCCTCGGTCAGCCGGAGCAGCCCCGCCTGGGTGGTCGCACCGTGCCAGACCAGCGACACCACCACCAGCAGCGCGCCACCCCCGAGCAGTACCGCCGTCCCGGCCGCCGCGGCCCGGACGGCGAGGCCCGGGCGCCTGCCCGGACCGAGCACCAGCGGGCGTACTCCCGGCGGCAGCACGCCCAGCAGGTGCCGCAGCGGCCGGCCGGGACGACCGTACGCCGACCACACGCCCGCTCCGCCCGCCACGACGGCGACCAGCGGAACGCACACCCCCGTCCACACCCACGACGGCCGCAGCGCACCGCCCGCGGCGTAGAGGGCTGCGGGCGCGGCGACGGCGAGGTAGCCGAGGACCACGCCCGCCCACGCGGTGCGGGCGGAGACCAGGGGCGGGATCACGACTCCCTCGGCGTACTGCCCGAGGTCGTCGCCCTCGGCCCCGCCTCCACCGTCCGTGGCGTCCCGCGCCGCCCGGTGCAGCAGCCACACCGGCAGTGCGAGCAGCAGCAGAGGCGACAGGCCGAGCGGGGCGGGGACGCCGGAGAGCGTGTCGGTGCGGACCAACTCGACGCCGTGGGCCAGCAGCCAGAGCGCCGCCGCCACGTGCATGGCGCCGCCGGGCCCGCTGTCCGGGTACGGCGAGCTGATCCACAGCAGCGTCACGAGCACGGCGAACGACGCGAGCCCGAGGCCCGCTGCGAGCGCACCCCCCATGAAGCCGTCGCCCAGTCCGGGGGAACGGTGGCGCATCCGGGTGAGCAGGGGTGACGGCGAACGTCGGCGAGGGGTCATCTCGTTCACGACCGCCATGCTCCCAACGACACGCGCTTTACCGGCGTAACAGGCGAACCCTCGCTGTGTCGCTAAAAATACGCTTATGTACTTGTCCGGACGGAGGCGAGCCCTGTGACGCAGAGCCCTGCCCTGCCGCTCCCGCCGCCCAAGGAACGCCGACGCCTGCGCGAGGCCGCCTCGCTGACGCGGGCTCAGCTGGCCTCCCGGGTGGGCGTGACCAGCGAGACGGTGCGCGGGTGGGAGACCGGCCGCTCCACGCCACGCGGCCGTACCGGGGAGAAGTACACGAAGCTGCTCCACTCGCTGGGCGGCGAGACGGAGGTGGCGCCTGGTCGGACGGGGGCTGCCGATGGCCGGACGGGGGTTGTCGACGGCCGGACGGGTGCTGCCGACGGCCGGACGGGTGCTGCCGACGGCCGGACGGGGGTTGTCGACTCCGACACCCCGGAACCCTCACCCGGGGCCGCGTCGGCACGGCGGCCCACCCGGACCCGGCGCAAGGCCGCGGCCACCGGCCGCACACGGCCCGCCGCCAAGGACCGGGGCCGAGGACCCGTCACCGTCCCCGACCGCAGCCACACCCCCGTCCCGCACGGACACCGCGTCATTCCCGCCGAGCGCCCGCGCACCACGCCGCCGCGCCGGCCGGACGACGCCGTCACCGCTCTGACGCCCGATCAGGCCTTCGACGCGCTGTACACCTTCTGCGCCCCCGCGCTCGTGCGGCAGACCTATCTGCTGACCGGCCGTCGCGGACCGGCCCGGGAATCGGTGGAGCGGGCCTTCCGGATCGCATGGCAGCGCTGGCCCGAGGTGGCCCGCGACCGCGACCCGGCGGGATGGGTGCGCGCGATGGCCTACGAGTGCGCGCTCTCCCCGTGGAACCGGCTCCGGCGGCGCTTCCGGCTCCCGGAACCGCCGCCGTCCGACCCGTTCGACCGGGCACTGATGGACGCCCTGCTGGCGCTTCCGCCCTGCTACCGCCGCACGCTCGTGCTCTACGACGGCGTCGGACTCGGCCTGCCGGAGACGGCGGCGGAGTCGGAGGCCAGCACCCGTGCGGCCGCGAACCGGCTGGTCCACGCGCGCGAGGCACTGGCCGGGCGGCTGCCGGAGCTCGCGGACCCGGAGACGCTGCACTGGCGGCTGGTCGAACTGGCCTCCACCGAGCGGCTGCGGGCCGCCAAAGCGCCGGTCGTGCGCAGGGGCGGGGAACGCCGGGCCCGCTTCTGGACCAGGGCCGCCATCGCCTTCACGGTCGCCCTGATCGGCACCACCGCCCTCACCGTCCGCACGGCCCCCACCCACTACGAGCCGCCGGTACCGCCGGGAGAGACGGTCCAGGGCGTACCACCGCCCGTCGCGCCCGGACCACTGTCCGAGAAGGAGCAGAAGCTGCGCGCCAAGCTGCGCGAGGAGCAGCAGAGCGGACCGGACAGGCTGCTGCCGCTGCCGCGGTGAGGTGGTGAGGCGGAGAGGCGGAGAGGCGGTGACGCCCTGACTCGGTGGGCACGGTGAGGGGTGGGTACGGGGACGCGGTGGGCACGGAGACGGCGGCGCTGGCCCGGCACAGCGGCGAAGGCCCGGCACAGCGGCGAAGGCCCGGCACGGCGGTGAAGGCTCGCAAACGGCGGCGCTCGTCCGCAATGGCACCGGAGGCAGGGAAACGGCGGTGGGCCCGCTCCCCGTAGGGAGCGGGCCCACCAGTGCGCTACGGCGTCGTTCAGCCCGCAGGGCGGTCCTCAGCCGGCGAGGATGGCGCGCGCCAGCTTGGCCGTCTCGGTCGGCGTCTTGCCGACCTTGACGCCGGCGGCCTCGAGGGCCTCCTTCTTCGCGGCGGCCGTGCCGGAGGAGCCGGAGACGATGGCGCCGGCGTGGCCCATGGTCTTGCCCTCGGGCGCGGTGAAGCCCGCGACGTAGCCGACGACCGGCTTCTTCACGTTCTCCTTGATGAAGGCCGCGGCCCGCTCCTCGGCGTCGCCGCCGATCTCACCGATCATGACGATCAGGTCGGTGTCGGGGTCGGCCTCGAACGCGGCGAGAGCGTCGATGTGGGTCGTCCCGATGACCGGGTCGCCACCGATGCCGACGGCGGAGGAGAAGCCGATGTCCCGCAGCTCGTACATCATCTGGTACGTCAGCGTGCCGGACTTCGACACCAGGCCGATGCGGCCCGGCTTGGTGATGTCGCCCGGGATGATGCCGGCGTTGGACTGGCCCGGCGTGATGAGACCGGGGCAGTTCGGGCCGATGATCCGGGTCTTGTTGCCCTTGGACACGGCGTAGGCGTAGAACGCGGCCGAGTCGTGGACGGCGATGCCCTCGGTGATGACGACCGCGAGCGGGATCTCGGCGTCGATGGCCTCGACGACGGCGGCCTTGGCGAAAGCCGGCGGGACGAAGAGGACGGACACGTTGGCGCCCGTCTTCTCGATCGCCTCGGCGACCGTGCCGAAGACCGGGATGTCATTGCCGTCGATGTCGACCGACGTGCCCGCCTTGCGGGGGTTCACGCCACCGACGATGTTCGTGCCGTCGGCCAGCATGAGCTTGGTGTGCTTCATGCCCGTGGCACCGGTCATGCCCTGGACGATGACCTTGCTGTCCTTGTTGAGGAAGATAGCCATGGCTGTTTAGTCCCTCGTCCCTTACTTCGCAGCCGCGAGCTCGGCGGCCTTGTCGGCCGCGCCGTCCATGGTGTCCACGCGCTGGACCAGCGGGTGGTTGGCGTCGGAGAGGATCTTGCGACCCAGCTCGGCGTTGTTGCCGTCCAGACGGACGACGAGGGGCTTGGTGACTTCCTCGCCCTTGTCGGCGAGCAGCTGCAGCGCCTGGACGATGCCGTTGGCGACCTCGTCACAGGCGGTGATGCCACCGAAGACGTTGACGAAGACGGACTTGACGTCCGGGTCGCCGAGGATGATCTCCAGGCCGTTCGCCATGACGGCGGCGGAGGCGCCACCACCGATGTCGAGGAAGTTGGCCGGCTTCACGCCGCCGTGCGCCTCACCGGCGTACGCGACGACGTCCAGGGTGCTCATGACGAGACCCGCGCCGTTGCCGATGATGCCGACCTCACCGTCGAGCTTGACGTAGTTGAGGTTCTTCTCCTTGGCGGCGGCCTCGAGCGGGTTGGCCGCGGCCTTGTCCTGGAGGGCCTCGTGCTCCGGCTGACGGAACTCGGCGTTCTCGTCCAGGGAGACCTTGCCGTCCAGGGCGATGACGTCACCGGAGGCGACCTTGGCCAGCGGGTTGACCTCGACCAGGAGGGCGTCCTCCTTGATGAAGGTGTCCCACAGCTTGACCAGGACGTTCACGACCTTGTCGGCGACCTCGGCCGGGAACTTGGCGGCCGCGACGATCTCGCGGGCCTTCTCCTCGGTGACACCCTCGTTGGCGTCGATCGGCGTCTTGGCGACGGCCTCGGGGCGAGTGGCCGCCACCTCCTCGATCTCCATGCCGCCCTCGACGGAGGCGATGGAGAGGAAGGTGCGGTTGGCACGGTCCAGGAGGAAGGAGACGTAGTACTCCTCCACGATCTCCGGGGCCGTCTCGGCGATCATCACCTTGTGGACCGTGTGGCCCTTGATGTCCATGCCGAGGATGTTGGTCGCGTGCTCGACCGCCTCGTCGGGGGTGGCGGCGAGCTTGACGCCGCCGGCCTTGCCACGGCCGCCGACCTTCACCTGGGCCTTGACGACGGACTTGCCACCGAGGCGCTCGGTGGCTGCGCGGGCCGCCTCAGGCGTGTCGATGACTTCACCGGCCAGCACCGGTACATCGTGCTTGGCGAAGAGGTCCCTCGCCTGGTACTCGAACAGGTCCACGCGCTTCCGTCCCTATCAGTGATCTCGCGGTTCGTTGTCTGCGTGGGCGTGCCGCGAGGGCAACGTGACGTCCGCTGTCTGTCACAAGGGAGGCGCACACGGTGTCCGAGCGCGCGGCATGTCCGTCTCGCAGGTTATCGCTGCTTGCGGGAGGCCTCTAAATCGAGGGTCACACCTGAGCGGTGATACCTGTCACATGATGCCGCGCTCTCTGGCACGGCGTGCCGAAGGTGAGGGGCCTCACCGGGCTGGGGTTGGCCCGGTGAGGCCCGTCTGACGCCCCCGGAGAAGTACGAAGGCCCTGTTCAGGGCCTGCTCTCCGGGGCCGCGGGTCCTGTGGTCCCCACCCCTATGGGAACCACCCGACCCATCCACGAGGTTTCGGTCGCGGACCGCCGACGGCTTTCGGCCGTCCGGACGTGACGCCTCGTGAAGCATGAGGGAGGGGTGAGGGGAGAAGGAGCCGTGGGCGCCCCGACGGGTCGGCCGACCGCCTCTCCCCTGCGGCCGGGCCACGGCAGCGGCGCCTCGGCGCTCTGCCGCTCCCGGCCCGGGAAGAGCCGCGCTAACCGGGGAAGAGGGGGATGTCCCGAGGGGTGCGCCGGGTGCCCGCCACGTCCGTACGGGCCGCGGCACCGGGCACGAGCCCGGAAGCCGCCCAGGGGCTCGGGGTCACGGCCTGCGCGTCGCCGTGACGGGACGAGCCGCTGTCGGCCACGGACCGGTTCCCGAGCACGCCGTCGGGTCGCCCGCCGGGCACGTCGTCGGCCCGGCCCGGTCCGGCGTGCGAGGAGGGTCTCGGACGGCCTGGGTGGGCGGGGTGGGCGGGGTGGGCGACGGGACTGCTGAGACGGTGGGCGTGGTGGGTGTGGTGGGCGTGGCCGATGTGGCCCGTATGTCGTCCGGTGTGACGGCCGGTGTGACGGAAGGGGCTGTGGTGGTCCACGTGTCCGCCGTGGTGCACGGCGGTGACAGGGGGCGACGGGCTTGCGGGCGGGATGCGCGGCGCGGTGCCGTGGACCGCGGTGTGCGGCACCGGCGCCGTCGTCCCGCCCGGCTGCGGGTCGGCCGTGACCGGTGACGGGAGGGCGCGACCGGGGGGTGTCGGATTGTCCGCGAGCTCGGGGAGGGGAAGAGCGGGCGATACCGGGAGCCCGGCGTCACCGGGAACCCTGGACAGACCTGGCAGGCCCTGGGGGCCCGGCAGACCCTGGGGGCCCGGCTGGGCCTGCAGATCCGGCAGGTCCGGCAGGTCCGGCAGGTCCGGGAGCGCGGGCAGCTTCACGTGCGACAGCTGACGGGGCGGCTCCGGCAGGTCCGGCACTTCCGCCGGCTTCAGCCGCCCCGGCCGCTCCGGGTGCGACGGCCGCTCGGGCGGCTGTGAGTGCGACCGCGCCCCTGGGGACGACGACGGCCCCTTCGCCCGCATGCGAGCCGCCCCGTCACCCGGCCGCTCCGCCGCGTCACCCCTGGACCGGACGAGCGGGTCCCCCACGGCCCCCGGGACGGGAACCCCGCTGACGACCTGCCCGGCCCGGCCGTCCGGCAACGCCCCTGCGCCGCTCTCCGCGTGCGCCCGCTCCCCCCACAGCAGCCCGAGGACCAGCAACCCGCCCATCAACAGCGCCAGTTGCAGCGCACGCCACCCGGCCGCGGCGCGCGGCGCGCGCAACGCGGCATCGGGCAGGGCTGCTGACCAGGCCAAGAGGGGAAGCTTCCTCCCGTGCGACGGAAGCGGTACCGCCCGCCGGCACACGCGCCGTCAGGCAGGCGCCGATCCTCGCACGCGAGTGCGCACGTCGCGCAAGCCCTTGCTGTCGATGGACCGTCATGTCCGTTTTGCTGCGGCGCGTCGGACGGCGAGGCATCGACACGTCGTCATCTGCCCCCGCGCGCCGGGCCCTTCATGCCGCATCGGGTATCGGCAGCGGCCTCTTCTCGATCGCGGCCGCCATGACCTCAGGGAACAGGTCGGGCGTGCACGCGAACGCCGGTGCCCCCAGCGCCGCGAGCGCGGCCGCGTGCTCCCGGTCATACGCGGGCGCTCCCTCGTCCGAGAGCGCCAGCAGCGTCACGAACTGCACCCCCGACGCCTTCATCGCCGAGACCCGCTTGAGCATCTCGTTGCGGATGCCACCTTCGTAGAGGTCGCTGATCAGCACGACCACCGTCTCCGCGGGCCGTGTGATCTGCGCCTGGCAGTACGCGAGCGCCCGGTTGATGTCCGTGCCCCCGCCGAGCTGAGTGCCGAACAGCACGTCGACCGGATCGTCCAGTTGGTCCGTGAGGTCGACGACCGCCGTGTCGAAGACGACGAGTCGCGTGGAGATCGTCCGCATCGAGGCGAGCACCGCCCCGAACACCGATGCGTACACAACGGACGCCGCCATGGATCCCGACTGGTCGATACAGAGGATGACCTCCTTCTTCGTGGACCGGGTCGCCCGCCCGAATCCGATGAGCCGCTCCGGCACGATCGTGCGGTGCTCGGGCAGGTAGTGCTTGAGGTTGGCCGCGATGGTGCGGTTCCAGTCGATGTCGTGGTGGCGGGGCCGGCTGATCCGGGCGCTGCGGTCGAGGGCGCCGGTGAGGGTGGCCCGGGTGCGGGTGGCCAGCCGCTTCTCCAGGTCCTCGACGACCTTGCGCACGACGGCCCGGGCCGTCTCCTTCGTCGTCTCCGGCATCGCCTTGTTGAGGGACAGCAGGGTGCCGACGAGGTGCACGTCGGCCTCCACCGCCTCCAGCATCTCCGGCTCCAGCAGCAACGTGGCGAGACCGAGCCGGTCGATGGCGTCGCGCTGCATCACCTGCACGACGGAGGAGGGGAAGTACGTCCGGATGTCCCCGAGCCAGCGCGCCACGGACGGCGCCGACGCCCCGAGTCCCGCCGAACGGTCCCGGCCCCCCTGTGACCTGCCGTCCTTCGTGCCGTACAGCGCGGCGAGCGCCCCGTCCATCGCGGCATCCCGCCCCGACAGCGCGCAGCCCGTACCGTCCGCCGCGTCGCCCCCGAGGACGAGCCGCCAGCGCCGCAGCCGCTCCTGCGCCGGGTCCGTCGATGCGGACGTCATCCCCGTCCTCCCTTGTGCCGTTCCCACAGCGGGATCACCGGCACGGTCGTCGTGGGCCGCCCGTCCGCCCGGAGCCCGCCCGTTCCGGTGCTGCTCGCCCGCGGAGTCGTCCGCTCCCGCAGTGCCTCGGTCGTCATCCCGTCACCCCTGCCACGTTGTTGTCGGTGTTCTCATCCGCTTCGTCCAGCCCGAGCAGCAGCCGCACCACCGGCAGTGCGGCCTCCGCACGCGCCGCATCGAGGCCGGCCGCGAACCCGGGTGCGCCGGAGCCGGCGGCGCTCACGCCGCGCCCGGCTCCCGGTCCGCGCCGGACCAGTTCCCCGAGGGTCCGGCGCACTCCGGGCTCGTACGCCGAGAACGTCCGCCGCAGCAGCGGCAGTACGTCCGTGAAGGCCCCGGCCGGCACGCCGGTCAGCCACGCGTCGACGAGGCCGAGCAGCCGCTCGTCGTGGACCAGGAGCATCCCGCCTCCGGAGCCCCCTCCGACGAAGCCCTCGATCCACGCGGCCGCGTCCGCCGGCGGTGTGCCCGGTGACAGGGCGAGCCCCATCAGCAGTGCCGCCTCGTCCTGGGCCAACTCCCCGTCGTCGAGCAGGAGCCGCACGGCCCGTCCCCGGATGACCCCGGGCACGGAGTCCCGCCCGCACAACACGCGCAGCACCGACTGCCAGCGGTTCCTCAGGCTGCCGTGTCCCGCGGCGGGGGTGTCGCCGAGGAGACCGACGGCTGCGTGCACCGCGTCCACATGGCGCCTCATCTCCTCGGCGGCGTCCCCGTCGAGCGCGGCGCAGGCCGGGGGAAGGCCGACGAAGACCCGCTCGGCCAATCCCGCGGCGACTTCCGCCAGAGCAGCCGTGCCGGTGCCGCGCACGTCGCCGTACCGCAGGGAGCGGACCAGCGCCGGGAGCGCCTGGGCGAGATGCCCGACGTCGGTGTCCAGGGCCGCCCGGTCGGCGAGGACCCGCATCACCATCGGCAGCGCGTCGGGCAGGTCGGCCAGCAGGCAGTGCTCGGCGACCGCGGTGACGCCGGCCAGGCCCTGGGCGGTGACGGCGTCCGCTTCGGCCTTGGCGGTCGCGGCGGACAGGACGGTCGTCCCCCACACCCCGGCCTCGGCGATCCGCACGGACAGTTCGGGTTCCCAGCGCAGCCGCCACGTCTCCCGGAACGTACCGGTACTGCCGCGCGAGGCGGCCGGTTCGCCCCACCCGATGCCGAGCAGCCGCAGCCGGTGCAGCAGCCTGCTGCGGGCGGCGTCGTTCTCCTTGCGCAGGTCGAGCTCCGTCTCCCGCTCCAGCGCCTCCGGCTTGAGCCGCAGCCGGCGTTGCAGCCGGGTGAGGTCCCGCTGCAACGGCACCGCCGGCGCCGACGAGGGCACCTCGCCCAGCACGTCCCCCACGACCAGCCGGTCCCGCACCAGCTCCAGCGGCACGTCCGAGCCCTCGCACATCACCGCCCGCACCGCGTCGGTCGTCTCGCTCAGGCCGGGCAGCGGACGGCCCCGCATCGCGGCGAGCGTCTCGGCCAGCCGCACCGCCTCGATGACGTGCGCGGAGGAGACGATCCGGTCCTCGGCGCGCAGCAGCCCCGCCACTTTGGTCAGCCACCGCTCCACCGGCCGGTCCGGGGCGCTGAACAAGTGCCCGTACCAGCCCGGGGAGTCGATGCCGGCCCCGTACCCGCTCGTCCGGGACAGCCGGCGGTGGGTCCACGGCACCCAGGTCAGATCCGCCTTGACCTTGGGCAGCCCCTTCAGCAGTGCCTTGTCGGCGGCGACGGTGGTCTTCTGCCGCAGTGCGGGCACGTGCCACGCCCCGCAGACCACGGCGACGGAGTTCTCGGACTCCCGCTGCGCGGCGCGCATCTGGAGCCGCATGCAGGCCTCCCGCACCGGGTCGCGGTCGTGTCCCCCACTGCCGTAGGCGTCCCGCAGCGCGCTCATGGCCTCCTCGAGCGCGGTGAACGGCGCCAGGGCGTCGCCCTCTTCCGCGCCCCGGTGTTCCACGACGTCCTCCCACCACCGCTCCGGGTCGTCGTAGCCGGCGGTCTCGGCGAGCACTCCGATCGGGTCGATCCGCGGGTCGGCGGGGCCGGGAGCGGTGTCTCCGTCGGCAGCCGTCTCGGCGTCCGGAGAGCGCTCCGCCCCGGGCTCGTCCTCCCGCCTCCCCCAGGCCAGGGTGTGCGTGGCGGGCAGGTCGATGAAGCGGGCCGGGACGTCGTGCTCCAGGGCCCAGCTGATGGCGACCCACTCCGGGGAGAACCCGGCCAGCGGCCAGAACGCCGAGCGGCCGGGCTCGTCCACGGCGTGGGCGAGCAGAGCGACCGGCGGCCGCATCTCCTCGTCGGCGGCGAGCGGGATCAGCACGTCGGCCTCGGGCGGGCCCTCGATCAGCACGATCCGGGGCCGGACCTGCTCCAGGGCCGCCCGCACCGCCCGCGCGGACCCCGGCCCGTGGTGCCGCACCCCGAGCAGCACCGGGCTCGCTCCGGCCCCCTGGCCGGCTGCCCTTTCCACACCGGTCATCTCATCCCCCTTCCGTCCCGCATGCCCCCGGCAGCGCGTCCGGTCCCGCCAGTCCGGTCCCGCACGTCTTGTTTTCGTACGTATTGTTTTTGTACGTCCTGTTGCGCGCGTCCCGTTGCGGACCGCTCGACGGCGGCCTCCTGCCCACCGGCGCCCCGGTACCGGCGGTCGAGGCCGCCGCGGCGGTGCCCGCGACGGCGTCGCAGCCGGACGGCCCGAGTGCCGACGGGCCTGATCCGCACGCGTCGCTCACACGCTCACCTCGCGGCAGGCCCGGTAGAAGTCCTTCCAGCCGTCGCGCTCGCGGACCACCGTCTCCAGGTACTCCTGCCAGATGACGCGGTCCGCCGCCGGGTCGCGGACCACCGCGCCGAGGATGCCCGCGGCGACGTCGCCCGGCCGCAGCACGCCGTCGCCGAAGTGGGCGGCGAGGGCGAGGCCGTTGGTGACGACGGAGATCGCCTCGGCCGTGGAGAGCGTGCCGCTGGGCGACTTCAGCTTCGTCCGGCCGTCGGCCGTGACTCCGTCGCGCAGCTCGCGGAAGACCGTGACCACCCGGCGGATCTCGGCGAGCCCGTTGGGCGCGGCCGGCAGGTCGAGGGAGCGGCCGATCTGGTCGACGCGCCGCGAGACGATGTCGACCTCGGCCTCGGGGCTCTCCGGCAGCGGCAGCACGACCGTGTTGAAGCGGCGGCGCAGAGCGCTGGACAGATCGTTGACCCCGCGGTCGCGGTCGTTGGCCGTGGCGATCAGGTTGAAGCCGCGGACCGCCTGCACCTCCTGGCCCAGTTCCGGTATCGGCAGCGTCTTCTCCGACAGGATCGTGATGAGCGTGTCCTGCACGTCGGCCGGGATACGCGTCAGCTCCTCGACACGAGCCGTCATGCCCTCCGCCATGGCCCGCATGACGGGGCTGGGTACGAGAGCGTTCCGGCTCGGGCCGTGAGCGAGCAGCTGCGCGTAGTTCCAGCCGTAGCGGATGGCCTCCTCCGGGGTGCCTGCGGTGCCCTGCACCAGCAGCGTGGAGTCGCCGCTGACCGCCGCGGCCAGGTGTTCGGACACCCAGGTCTTCGCGGTGCCCGGCACGCCGAGCAGGAGCAGGGCACGGTCGGTGGCGAGCGTGGTGACGGCGACCTCGACGATCCGGCGCGGGCCGACGTACTTGGGGCTGATCACCGTGCCGTCCGGCAGCGTCCCGCCGAGCAGGTACGTGGCGACGGCCCACGGCGACAGCTTCCAGCGGGCCGGGCGCGGACGGTCGTCCTGGGCGGCGAGCGCGGCGAGTTCGGCGGCGAAGGCGTCCTCGGCGTGCGGTCGCAACGCCTGGGTCGATTCCGGCTCCCCCGCTTCGACGGACGTCGGCTCCACGGACACAGTCATGGCAAAGTCCCCCTCCAGCTCGGCCGGTTCGGATCTGGCACCAACGTTGCACCACACCACTGACAATGCGTTCCGACCTGCGAAAACGCCCCGACGGAGCCACTCGCGGACCCGATTGTCAGTGGCGGGATCTAACGTCGTCGGCATGACTCAGCAGGGGGTGCGCTGGACCGCGGACCAGGTGCTGGCACTGGCACCTGACGCGGCATCACGCAAAGCGGGAAGCAAACTCGGCGCGGCGGGGCCCTGGTCCGAGGCGGGGTGTTCCGACGAGGGGACGGTGTGGGGGCTGTGCAAGGGCAGTGGAAGCAAGCCGTATCAGACGATCGTCGACATCGCGGACGCGGCGGGACCCGCGTACACGTGCACGTGTCCGAGCCGCAAGTTCCCGTGCAAGCACGCGCTCGGGCTGCTGTTGCTCTGGGCCGCCGACGACGCGGCGGTCCCACCGGAGCGGGTTCCGGAGTGGGCCGGACAGTGGACGGCGGGGCGGCGCAGACGCGCGGAGGAGAAGAGGGCCGCGGACGGCTCCGGGACGCCGTCCGGTGCCGCTGATCCGGAGGCGGCGCGGCGCCGTGCGGAGCGCCGGGCCGAGCGGGTCACGGCGGGCGCGGTGGAGCTGGAGCAGCGTCTGGCCGACCTGCTGCGCGGCGGCCTGGCGAGCGCGGAGCAGTCGGGGTACGGCCTGTGGGAGGAGACGGCGGCCCGCATGGTCGACGCCCAGGCCCAGGGGCTGGCGGGCAGGGTGCGGGAGTTGGGGGCGATTCCGGCCACGGGTCCGGGCTGGCCGGTGCGGCTGCTGGAGGAGTGCGCGCTGCTTCATCTCCTCGGTCAGGGCTGGCTGCGTCGTGAACGGCTCCCGGACGGCCTCGCCGCCACGGTCCGCTCCCGCGTGGGCCTTCCCGTCTCCGCCGACGGCCCGCCCCTACGCGACCGGTGGCTGGTCCTCGCCCAGTACGACACGACGGACCCCCGCCTGACGACCCGCCGGATCTGGCTGCACGGCACCGACTCGCTCCGCACGGTCCTCCTCCTCTCTTATGGTGCCGCGGGCCGCGCCCCGGAGCAGGCGCTGCCGGTGGGACTGGCCCTGGACGCCGAGGTGTCCGCCTACCCGGGCGCCGGGCAGCCGCGGGTGGCCCTGGGCGAGCAGTTCGCCCCGGCCGCGCCCTCGGCGATACGTCCGCCGGGGACGACGACGTCGCAGGCGGTGGCACGGTACGGCGACGCCCTGCGCGACGACCCGTGGCTGGAGTCCGTCCCGCTGACGCTGGACCGGGTCGTTCCGGTCCCGGACGGCGACTCCTGGCAGCTGGCGGACGCCGACGAGGACGCGGCGTTGCCGCTCACTCCGGCAGCGCGTTCCCGGCCGGGCCTGTGGCGGCTGGTCGCTCTGTCGGGCGGTGCCCCGGTCAGGGTCTTCGGCGAATGCGGCCACCAGGGCTTCACCCCGCTGACGGCTTGGCCGGAGGGCCCGGGGGACGCGGTCGCGCTCTGCTGAGCCCGCCAGGCCCGAGGACCCTCCCACCCCGCGGACGCGCCCACACCCGGGGTTCACCCAGCCGCGGACGCGCCCACACCCGGGATCACCCAGCCCGCGGACGCGCCAACACCCGGGATCACCCGCCCGCGGACTCACCCGCCCCGCGGACTCACCCACCCCACAGACTCACCGACCCCAAGACCCACGCATCTTTCAGGCATCACGGGACAACCGGTAAGGGCGAGCCTTCAACTACCGGGCATCCCGCGGAAAGGAAGCTCATGACCAGGACCTCCGCTCCTGTGGACGCGCCCGGCGCGAACGCCTGGGAGGGTCTCGTCACCACCGCGCTGCTCGGCACGGACCGCCGCACCCCGCCGGGCACGGCGCCCGGCCCGGCCGCACCCACGGCCCTGCTGGACGCGGCGGCCGCGGAGACCGTACGACGACGGGCCGGTCTGCGCCCGGCACGGGCGGCCGAGCGGCCACAGCCGGCTCCGCCGGACACCCGTCCGCCGCTGCCGCCGGCAGCCGCCCGCAGGCTCGCGATGCTGCTGGCCGACCGCCCCGGTCCGTCCGGCGGCGGCCGCCGGGGCACCGCACCCGACCTGACGGAACTGCTGCCGCAGTGGCTCGCGGTGGCGAACGCCCGTGGTTTTGCGCCGCCTCCGCAGCTGCTTCCGGCGTTGCTGGACGCGGCCCGGGGGCGTACCGACCTGCGCCCGGCGGCACTGCGCTTCGCGGGGCCCCGGGCTCTGTGGCTGGCACGGCTGAACCCGGACTGGCGGTTCGCCCTGCGCGCGACCCCGGGCGGCGGCACGGCCCTGCCGCACCCCGAGGACGGCGACAGGGTGCGGCGACTCTGGCAGGACGGGCTGTTCGCCGAACGCGTCGCCCTCTTGTCCGCCCTGCGCTCACGCGAACCGGCCGCCGCCCGCGACCTCCTCGCGACGACATGGGCGACGGAACGGGCCGAGGACCGGCTGATGTTCCTCGATTCTCTGCGCGCGGGCCTGGGCCCGGACGACGAGCCCTTCCTGGAGCAGGCCCTGGCCGACCGCAGCCGCAACGTCCGGGCGACGGCGGCGGAGCTGCTGTCGGCCCTGCCGGGTTCGGCGCTCGCCGCCCGGATGGCGGTCAGGGCGGAGGCATGCGTGGCCATCGACCACTTGCGGACACCGCGGCCCCTGCGGACCGGCACCGGAAACGAAGGGCACGGGAGAACGGCGCCGGCCTCGGCGTCCACCGGAGCCACAAGACCCACCGGACCCACCGGACTGACGGGCCCTGCAATCACCGGCGCCACCGGAATCACCGGGGCCACGGGAACCGTGGGGGCCGCCGAGGCCACCCCGACGATCGCCGTCGAAGCACCGCACGAGTGCGATCCGGGCATGGAACGCGACGGCGTCGTGGCGAAGGCCCCCGCGGGACGGGGTGAACGGTCCTGGTGGTTCGGTCAGTTGGTGGAGGCGGCACCGCTCGGGACCTGGTCGCGGCGGCTCGGCGGCCGCACGCCCCGGGAGATCGTGGCGCTGCCGGTGGCCGACGACTGGCAGGGCGAACTGCATGCGGCGTGGTGCCGGGCGGCGGTACGCCAGCAGGACGCCGAATGGTCACGCGCGCTGCTCGGCGATCCGTCGGCGCCGGAAGCGGGCGGTCCGGGTGCCGTGTCCCTGGCCGAACGCGCCAAGCTGCTCGGCACGCTGAACGCCGCCGAACGGGCCGAATGGGTCGCCGGCTTCATCGGCACGCACGGCCTGTCCGAAGCCTTCCAGTTGCTCGGGGTGTGCGCGGTGCCCTGGGGGGCGCCGCTCGGCCGGGCCGTGGTGGACGCGCTGAACATCGCTCGGGACGCGGGGAGTTATCCATGGAGTTTCAGCGGAGTGATGGGACTGGCCGAGCGCTGCCTGAACCCGTCCGAGGCCTCCCGGCTCGATGCCCTGCTGGCCGTACCCGACGAGCCGGAGAACGCCTCACCGGGAGCCGGCGGCTACTGGGCGGAGGCCTTCCAGCGCCTGGTCACGACCCTGCGTCTGCGCGCGGCGATGGCCGAGGAACTGGGAGCGGCCTGACAGCGGCCTTCGCCGACGCGCACCCCGCTGCATCCGGCGACGGGTGCCCTCCCGCGACGACTCAACCCCGGGCGGGCCGACGACCGGGACGGTCACCGGGGGCAGCCGATGCCGGACTCCCGCCGGACCCGCCGCCCGGGGCGCCTCCTGCCGGGCGGGGACGCCCGGGACGGGCCGCCGCAGGCCTACGCCTGCGCAGGCTGGCGCGCGTTCGTCCGGACCCACTCCACGATCGACGCCGTCGTCGCACCGGGCGTGAAGATCTCCGCGACGCCCTTCTCCTTGAGCAGAGGGATGTCCGCCTCGGGGATGATCCCGCCGCCGAAGACCAGGATGTCCTCCGCGTCCCGCTCCCTGAGCAGGTCGATCACCGCCGCGAAGAGCGTGTTGTGCGCTCCGGAGAGGATGGACAGCCCGATCGCGTCGGCGTCCTCCTGGATCGCCGTGTCGACGATCTGCTCCGGAGTCTGGTGGAGGCCGGTGTAGATGACCTCCATACCGGCGTCGCGCAGGGCCCGCGCGATCACCTTGGCCCCGCGATCGTGGCCGTCGAGCCCCGGCTTGGCCACCACCACGCGGATCGGACCGGCTGCCACACCCATCACTGCCTCCATGAAGCGACTACATCCATCGGTACCGACAAGTACCGCACACATCGGGCAAGCCGTACACGCCGCACCGCACGGACACCCCGCCCCGCACCGTCCGGGCAAGTGAACGAACGTTATCTCCAGGATCCCGCAACCGGCAGTTTCGCGGTGGATACCGAGGGGGAAATCACACGATGGGACAAGCGCAAGGGGAGCCGCATCGAGGCCGCCGTCCCGCCGCGTCATCCACGCACCGCGGCGGCAGGGCACCTCGGCGAGGGCACGCAGGGCACGCACCGCACACACAGCACGCAAGGCAGACACGGCGCACCGGCGGGGAGCCTCGTCACCCCACCGATCGGGGACCCCCGTCGCACCAGCGGCGTCACACACGCCACACGCCGTGTCCTGCCCCCGCAGCTCACGCGGCTCACGCCGCTCTCGCGGTCATGGCCGGCCGTCTTCGCAGCTGCTTTCCACGAGGGCACACGGGGGGCGGAGCCGTCCTGCCGCGTGCCGACAGGAGGTCGGCCATGAAGGTCACCAGGGCTGCTCTGCCCTTTCTTCCGCTCTGCGAGCGCCTGCTGCCGGGCCGGCTGGCGGGACTCTCCCTGGCCCTCCTGAAGGCCACGGCCCTGGAGATCGCGATCCTGGCCGGGCACCTCCTTCTCTATCCGTCCGGCATCACCCAGGAGCGGCGCGCCCCTGTCCCTGCGCTGCCCGCGGACGGCGCCGCCCAACTGCCCACGCAGGCCAAGCCACCGGTTCTCCTGCTGCACGGCTTCATCGACAACCGCTCGGTCTTCGTCCTGTTGCGCCGCAGCCTCGCCCAGCACGGCAGGCAGCAGATCGAGTGCCTCAACTACTCGCCGCTGACCTGCGACATACGCGCCGCCGCCGAACTGCTCGGCCGGCGCGTCGAGGAGCTCTGCGAGCGTACGGGCGCCCGGCAGATCGACATCGTCGGGCACAGCCTGGGCGGCCTGATAGCGCGTTACTACGTGCAGCGCCTCGGCGGCGACAGGCATGTGCGGACCCTTGTCACGCTCGGCACGCCGCACTCGGGAACCCGAGTGATGCCCTTCGCCGACGCGCACCCCATCGTGCGCCAGATGCGCCCCGGCTCACCGGTGCTCGAGGAGCTCACCGCGCCCGCCCCTGACTGCCGTACGCACTTCGTCGGTTTCTGGAGCGATCTGGACCATGTGATGGACCCGCCGGAGACGGCCTGCATCGACCATCCCGATCTGATGGCGCAGAACGTGCGCGTGACCGGCATCGGCCATCTCGCCCTGCCCGTGCACCCCGCCGTCGCCGACGGCGTGCGACAGGTCCTCGATATGGCCCTCCCGGGTGAACCGACCGCCGAACACACCGACGATCTGACAGTCGCCTGAGACTCGTCCTGCAGCGGTCACTCGACGCCACAGCACCGATCAAGCTCGAACAAACTTCGAACACAGGACCAAACCCGTGCCCGTCGTCCGCCAAAACACGGCCGAATGCCCGTTTCCTGCGCGCGCGAAACCTGCCGAAGATTGTCGTGCCCGCGTACCGCCGGGTACAGTCGCCGCACTGCTCTGGCAGCCCCTGTTGTCGAGGCGAAAGAGAAGTTGGTGAACGACCGTCACCCGTCGGGGACCATGACCCCGGCTCCGGCTTCCGACGCCGCCTCCGCGCACTACGCGTCGTACAACACCCAGGAAGCCCAGTACGGCGACTTCACCACGTACGGCGAGTACCCCGCCACCGGATTCGACGCCACCGGGCACGCCACCGCGAGCTTCGCGACCGACCCCCTCTTCGGCGACATGCCGGGCAGCGGACACGACTCGGGCACCTACGACACCGGCCACTGGCCCACCGGCACGCACGAGAACGTGCACTACGACGCCTACGCGGCCCAGCACCACGCCGCCTACGACACCGGCGTCTACGACACGACCTCCTGGACGGCCGAGCAGCAGCCGATGCCGGTCATCCCGTCCCAGGCCCCGTCTCCCGACGCCACCGGACAGTGGGAGACCGGCGCCTGGCTCCAGCCCGACCAGTCCGGCAACCCGGCCGACCACACCCAGCAGTGGGATTGGGGCACGCAGGCCTTCGACACGGGCGCCTACGACGCCACGCAGTGGAACTCCGACGGCACCGCCGCACCGGCTCCCGACGCCTTCGAGCACCCTGCCGAAACCTTCGACCAGCACGAGACGGCCGCCTTCGACCAGGTCACGTACGACGAATCCGCCGAAGCCGGCCATCACGCCCCCGACACGGACGACGGCGAGCCGGCCACCACCGGTGAACTGCCCGTCGTCACCCCCCTCCTGGACGGCCAGGAGGACGTCACCCCGGCCCCGTCCTCGCGGGCGGCCTCACGCGCCGGCTCCCGCTCCCGCCGCCGCACGCCCCCCAAGCGCTCGGCGCTGATGACCATCGCGGTGCCCTCGGCGTGCGTGATGGGTGTCGCCGGGATCGCCGCCGCCTCCGTCGGCACCTTCTCCGGCGACAGTGCCGCCGAGGCGCAGACGACCGCGGCGGACGCGCAGCCGGTCAAGCCGGCCACGGCCAACAACAAGCTGGACACGCAGCTGCAGAGCCTCTCCGCCGGCGCCGACGACTTCGCCGACCGGGCCAGCCGCACGCAGGAGCGCATCGACCTCAAGGCCCAGCAGGCCGCAGAGAAGAAGCGGGCGGCGGAGGAGGCGGCCCGCAAGGAGCGGCTGCGCCCCAAGTTCGCCCTGCCGGTCGCGCGGCACGGACTCAGCGCCTACTACGGCCAGTCCGGCATCAACTGGATGTCCCTGCACACCGGCATCGACTTCCCCGTCTCGTACGGCACGACCGTGATGGCCGCGACCGACGGCACCGTGCGCACCCAGTGGAACAGCGCGTACGGCAACATGCTGATCCTCACCGCGAAGGACGGCACGGAGACGTGGTACTGCCACCTCTCCACGTACACGGTCCCCTCGGGTACGACCGTGAAGGCCGGCGATCCGATCGCGCGCTCCGGCAACTCCGGCAACTCCACCGGTCCGCACCTGCACTTCGAGGTGCGCCCGGGCGGCGGCTCGGCGATCGATCCGCTCCCCTGGCTGCGCAGCCACGGCATCGACCCCACGTAACGTCCCGGCGGCCTCCGTCGGCGTCGAGCAACGTCCCCGCAGGCCTCGCCCGCATCGGGTGACGCCCCGGCAGCCCCCGCCCGCGTCGATCGCGCAGGGGCACACGGGTTCACGTCACGGCGCTACAGCTTCTCCACCGGCGCGTACCGCAGCAGCAGCCGCTTGGGCTTGGTGTCGCCGAAGTCGATCGTCGCCTCGGCGTTGCCGCCGGTGCCCTTGACCGCGACGACGGTCCCGAGCCCGAACTGGTCGTGCGTGACGCGGTCCCCGACCGCCAGTGACACCACCGGCTTCTCGGACGTGCGGCGCGTGGCGAAACCCGAGGCGCCCGACGCCGACGAGCGCGAGCGGGACGACGACAGCGAGGCCGCCACAGCCGAGACCGGCCCGGAGGACGCGGGCGCGGCCGCACCCGTCCGCTTCCACTCCACGTGGGTCGGCGGGATCTCCTCCAGGAAGCGGGAGGGCGGGTTGTACGACGGCTGGCCCCAGGCGCTGCGCAGGGTGGACCGCGTCAGGTACAGCCGCTCCCGCGCGCGCGTGATGCCGACGTAGGCCAGGCGCCGCTCCTCCTCCAGTTCCTTGGTCTGGCCGAGGGCGCGCATGTGCGGGAAGACGCCGTCCTCCATGCCGGTCAGGAAGACGACCGGGAACTCCAGGCCCTTGGCGGTGTGCAGGGTCATCAGTGTGATGACGCCGTCGCCGTCCTCCTCGTCGGGAATCTGGTCGGAGTCGGCGACCAGGGCGACCTGCTCGAGGAAGTCGGACAGGGAGGCCTGCTCGTCCTCGCCGCGCTCCTGCTCGAACTCCATGGCGACGGCGGCCAGTTCCTGGAGGTTTTCGATGCGGGTCTCGTCCTGCGGGTCGGTGGAGGCCTGCAGCTCGGCGAGGTATCCGGTGCGCTCCAGCACGGCTTCCAGCACCGTGGCCGGTCCGGCGCCGGACTCGACGATGGTGCGCAGATCCTCCATCAGCGTGTTGAACCGCTTGACGGCGTTGGTGGAGCGCGCGGCCATGCCGTACGCCTCGTCGACGCGCTTCAGGGCCTGGGGGAAGCTGATCTTCTCCCGCTGGGACAGGGCGTCGATCATCGCCTCGGCGCGGTCGCCGATGCCCCGCTTGGGGACGTTGAGGATCCGGCGCAGCGGCACCGAGTCCTCGGGGTTGGCCAGCACGCGCAGGTAGGCCAGGACGTCCCGGACCTCCTTGCGCTCGTAGAAGCGGACGCCGCCGACGACCTTGTAGGGCAGGCCGACGCGGATGAAGATCTCTTCGAAGACACGGGACTGGGCGTTGGTGCGGTAGAAGACGGCGACGTCTCCGGCCTTGGCCTCGCCGGCGTCCGTGAGGCGGTCTATCTCCTCGGCGACGAACTGCGCCTCGTCGTGCTCGGTGTCGGCGACGTAGCCGGTGATCCGGGCGCCGGTGCCCGCGTTGGTCCACAGGTTCTTGGGGCGGCGGGACTCGTTGCGCTCGATGACGGCGTTGGCGGCGCTGAGGATCGTCTGCGTGGAGCGGTAGTTCTGCTCCAGCAGGATGGTCGTCGCGTCCGGGTAGTCCTCCTCGAACTGGAGGATGTTGCGGATCGTCGCGCCGCGGAAGGCGTAGATCGACTGGTCGGCGTCGCCCACCACGCACAGCTCGGCGGGCGGGATCTCGGCCTCGGGCGGCACGTCGACGGGGTGCTCGGAGGTGCCGACCAGCTCGCGGACGAGGGCGTACTGCGCGTGGTTGGTGTCCTGGTACTCGTCGACCAGGACGTGCCGGAAGCGGCGGCGGTAGTGCTCGGCGACGTCCGGGAAGGCCCGCAGGAGGTTGACCGTCGTCATGATCAGGTCGTCGAAGTCGAGGGCGTTCGCCTCGCGCAGCCGCGACTGGTACATGGCGTAGGCCTGGGCGAGGGTCTTCTCGAAGCCGTCGGTCGCCTGGGCGGCGAAGTCCTCCTCGTCGATCAGCTCGTTCTTCAGGTTGCTGATCTTGGCGCTGAAGGACTTCGGCGGGAAGCGCTTGGGGTCGAGGTCCAGATCACGGCAGACCAGGGCCATCAGGCGCTTGGAGTCGGCGGCGTCGTAGATCGAGAAGGACGAGGTGAAGCCGAGCTTCTTGCTCTCCCGGCGCAGGATGCGCACGCACGCGCTGTGGAAGGTCATGACCCACATGGCGTTCGCGCGGGGGCCGACGAGCTGCTCGACGCGCTCCTTCATCTCACCGGCGGCCTTGTTGGTGAAGGTGATCGCGAGGATCTGGCCCGGGTGCACGTCCCGCTCGGCGAGCAGGTGGGCGATGCGGTGCGTGAGCACGCGGGTCTTGCCGGAGCCGGCGCCGGCCACGATGAGCAGCGGGGAGCCGGAGTGGACGACGGCGGCGCGCTGGTTGTCGTTCAGCCCCTCCAGGAGGGTGGCGGTGTCCACCACCGGGCGGGGGGCTCCGTCCCGGTAGTAGGCGTCCCGGTCCGGCGGCACGTCGAACTTCCCGCCGAACAGATCGTCCGGGATCGGCTCCGGAACCTGATCGTCCTCGGGCGGCGGCGGGGGCTCGTCCGCGGGGCCCCGCTGGGCCTGGAGGTTCGCCAGGAAGCTGTCGTCAAAGAGGCTGCTCATCGCTCTCCGAGTCTAGGGCGCCCCACTGACAGCCCGCCGCCGCCCTGAGAACATCGCCGCGCGCCCGGGGCCCCGCCGACCGCCCGGTGGCGC
The DNA here is from genome assembly GCF_040637515.1 of Streptomyces sp. NPDC029041. Taxonomy (NCBI): domain Bacteria; kingdom Bacillati; phylum Actinomycetota; class Actinomycetes; order Kitasatosporales; family Streptomycetaceae; genus Streptomyces; species Streptomyces sp. NPDC029041. Next base: position 40,258 of record NZ_JBEZWO010000013.1, read on the forward strand.
GTTGTCGCCCTCCATGACGGCGCGATCACGCCCTGCTACCCACCTGGCAAGTGGGGACTTTTCCCACTCAATCCCCCTTGATCGTTCACTCTCGGCAACGCTCAGGAATAAGGTCACGAAAATGTATCGGGCATATCACCCATCAACCTTCACAGGGGCCACACGAGTTGGCTACGGTGCGACCGGGCCGCATGACCCCCACCGGCGAACGTCGCCGGGCCGCGCGGCCTCCGCCGAGTCCGGCGTGCCGCAGCGGCAGCCGGAGCCGGGGACCCAACCGTGAACCTGGGGTGAATCGGCCCGACTCCCTGTGCGGAGAAGGCCGTAGGGCAAACCTTCCGAACCACCCGCCCGAACCCGACAGCTAACCCGGTAGGCGGAACATGGAAGGAGTCGCCTCCCTTGGCGTCGCACCGCAAGTCGCGTCCTACGGGTACGCGCATGGCAGGCATACGGACCCCCGCCCTCGCAACGGCGGCCCTCACCTCCGTGGCCCTGCTGTCCCAGTCGGCCAACGCCGCCCCCGAGGCCGACGACAAGCCCAGCCTGGAGGAAGTCGAGAAGAAGGTCGGCGACCTGTACCGCCAGGCCGAGTCGGCGACCGACAAGTACAACGCGGCCAAGGAGAAGACCGCGAAGCAGCGCAAGCGCGTCGACACCCTCCTCGACGACGTCGCCCAGCGCACCCAGAAGCTCAACGAGGCGCGCGAGGAACTGGGTTCCTTCGCCTCCGCCCAGTACCGCACCGGTGCCGCCGCCCCGGACACGGCGACGTTCCTGCTCGCGGACACCCCGCAGGACTACTTCGACCAGACGCAGCTGATGGACCGGATGACCGGCCGCCAGAAGGTCGCGGTCGACGACTACATCACGCAGCAGTCCGAGACGATGAAGAAGCGCCAGGAGGCCACCGAGAGCCTCGAGACGCTCACCGAGTCGCAGGGCGACCTGAAGACGGCCAAGGCCACCGTCCAGCGCAAGCTCGCCGACGCGCGCGAACTGATGACGAAGCTGACCGCCGAGGAGAAGGCCCGGCTCGCGGCGATCGAGCAGGAGAAGCGGGCCGAGGCCGCCCGCAAGGCCGACGAGCTGGCCCGGCAGCAGGCGGCGCAGCAGAAGGCTCAGGAGGAGGCCGCCCGGCAGCAGGACGGCGGGTCCTCCCCCTCCGGATCGACGGGGTCGACGGCCTCCGGCTCGTCCACCCCGACGGCCCCGGCCGACTCCTCCTACGCCACCAAGGCCGACAAGGCGCTCACCTTCGCCCGCGCCCAGATCGGCAAGCCGTACGTGTGGGGCGCGGTCGGGCCCGGCTCGTACGACTGCTCCGGCCTCACCCAGGCCGCCTGGAAGGCCGCGGGCGTCACCCTGCCGCGCACCACCTACGACCAGGTCGACGCCGGCACCACGGTCCCGCTCTCCCAGGCGCAACCCGGTGACCTGGTCTTCTTCTACGACGACGTCACCCACGTCGGGATCTACATCGGCAACGGCATGATGATCCACGCGCCGAAGCCCGGTACGTACGTGCGCGAGGAGTCGATCTACTACGACGGCGAGTCGGCGATCCACAGCGTGGTGCGCCCGGCCTGAGCAGCCTGAGGTCCGGCGGATCGCGACGCATTTTTGAGGGGCACGTGCGCGTGCCCCTCCTCCCCCCGCGCGCGCCGCTCTCTAGCATCGGCGCTATGTCCGGTCCCTCCCCTTTTGCCGCATGGTGGGCGACGTATGCGCTGGCGACCGGCATCGTGTCGGCCGGTCTCGACTCGGCGGGGTACGCCGCCCTCTCCCGCATCGCCCTGGCCCTGACCTGCGCGGCCTGGCTGGCGGCGGCCGCGGGCCTCGTCCGGCGGACGCGCGGCGAGGGCCGGGTGGAGACACCGGCCGCGCTCACCACGGTGGCGGCGACCGCGATCCTGGGCACCGGCTTCTCGGCGGCCGGGCAGCAGCCCGTGGCCGAGGCGCTGCTGGCGCTCGCCATGGTGCTCTGGGCGGTGCTGCTCACCGTGGAGGCCCAAGGGCGGCGCGGAACGGTGTTCCTACGCTGCGTGGCCACGGAGGCGATCGCCGTGCTCGGCGCCACCCTGGCCGCGGCCGACAGGGCGGCCTGGCTCGCCCACGCCGCCCTGGTGCTGTTCTGGCTGGGGCTCGCGCTCTACTGCTTCGCCCTGTTCCGCTTCGAGCCCCGGCAGGTGGAGGAGGGGCACGGGGACCACTGGTTCGCGGCCGGCGCCCTCGCCGTCTCCGCACTGGCCGGGGCGGCACTCCTCAGCGCCGACAGCCCACGGCTGAACCTGTGGAACGAGGAGAACGCCGACACCCTGCGCACGACGACGGTCACGCTGCTGGTGCTCGCGCTGATCGCCTGCGTGGCCCTGCTCCTGGCCGAGCTCTTCTGGCCCCGGCACCACTACGACGTGCGGCGCTGGGCGACCGTGTTCGCCGCGGTCGTGACGGCGACGGCCACCCTCGCGGTCGCCGCCGCCCTCGACGTTCCCTGGCTCGACGTCGCCGGAGAGGTGCTGCTGTGGATCGCGGTGGCCGCATGGCTCGGGTGCACCGCCTGGGCCCTCACCTCCGCCCGGGCCGCCAGGAGGCGCCCCGGGGTCAGGTCCAGAGCACGGCGATGAAGATGTTCGCCGTGGTCAGCAGGCCGACCAGACCGAAGAGGCCCTTGTCCACCTTCTCGTCGTCCCGCTTCACATAGACCAGGCCGAGGATCACGATCAGCAGGGCCAGCTTCACGCCGATCTTGATGTTGTTCACGGTCTGGTCGTCGGCCTGGTTGAGGCCGACCAGGATCACACCGGTGACGAGCATCGTGAGCGCGCCGTGCAGCATCGCGGGGGTGAAGCGGGCGGTACCCTCGCCCATCGCCTTCATCTGGGTCAGGAAGCCCCCCAGGAGCGAGGCGATGCCGATGATGTGGAGGCCCACGAAGAGGTGGATGAGTACGTCCATGAGGCCGGAGCCTAATCAGGGGCTCCGAAGCCACCCGACACCGGCCCGGGGACGCATCAATGCACCCCATAGCACCCGATCACGGTCACTCGCTCACGATTCGACCCATCGGTCATCACGCTGAGTGAAGTAGGCGACGCCTGGGCGGGTTCACGGTCGCATACGGTCACCGCCGGTCCTCTCCCGACACTTCCGCACACCCGCCCCCGGCCCGCCACGGAGACGCTTAGCGTCCTCCCCCAGGTGCCCGGCTCCCCACCGCCGCCCGGGCCAGGGGCGGCAGTCGGACACCACCGCCGAAAGATCCGGCGGCGGTCCGCTCCCCCTGTGCGGGCCGTCGCCGGACGCGCAAGGCCGCACGTCCGCTCCCCCGGCGGCCGCACGCACCCCTCGGCGGCCGAGGAAAGGACGTGGCCTCCAGGTGGCAGCGCACCGCAAGCCCCGACAGCGCGCAATGAGTGGTGGCAAGGCCCGTACGGCCGCCACGATCGCACTCGCGGGCGCGGCGACGGCGACGGGCTTCGACGGGACCGGACACGCCGAACCACAGCTCACACCCGGCCAGGTCGAGGCCAAGGTGGACCGGCTGTACCGCAAGGCGGAGGTCGCCACCGAGAAGTACAACGGCGCGAAGGAGAAGGCCGACGCGGCCCGGCAGCGGCTGAAGGGCCTCCAGGACCAGGCCGCCCGCAAGGAGGAGCGACTCGACTCCGCCCGTGACGCCCTGGGGTCGGTCGCCGCCGCGCAGTACCGTGCCGGCGGTCTCGACCCGGCGGTGCAGCTCGCCCTGTCCGACGATCCCGACCGGTACCTCGAGAACGCCGAGTTCGCCGAGCGCGCCGGGAACCGGCAGAACGCCGCCGTCGCGGGCGTGCGCAAGCAGCTCCGGGAGATCGAGCAGCTGCGCGGCGCCGCCCACATCGAGCTGACCTCCCTGAGGTCACGTCAGACGGAGCTGAAGCGGCACAAGAAGACGATCACCGCCAAGCTGGGCTCGGCACGGCGGCTGCTGTCCCGGCTCGACGCGCAGGAACGTTCCCGGCTGGGCGTATCGCAGGGCCGTGCCTCGCGCGCGGCGGGCGTCCGGGACTCTCTCGCGGCCCCCGGCTCCGCCTCGTCCCAGGCGCCCGGCTCCCGGGCTGCGGCCGCCGTCTCCTACGCCCACCAAAAGCTCGGCAGCCCCTACGTCTGGGGCGCCACCGGCCCGAACGCCTTCGACTGCTCGGGCCTCGTCCAGGCCGCCTACCGCGCGGCCGGCATCGCCCTGCCCCGCACGACGTACTCCCAGATCGCCTCCGGCCGCCGCGTCTCGCGCTCCGAACTCCTCCCCGGCGACCTGGTCTTCTTCTACGCCGGCATCAGCCATGTCGGCATCTACGTGGGCAACGGCCGCATGATCCACGCCCCCAACCCGTCCGCGCCGGTCCGCATCGCGCCCCTGGACGAGATGCCGTTCGCGGGCGCGACGCGGGTGGTGTGAGACGGAGCGTCAGCGAGGTGGGCGGAGGGCCGGGCGCGGGAGACCCGGCCCCGCGTCAGACCAGCCGCCGCGCCGTCGCCCAGCGGGTCAGCTCGTGCCGGTTGGAGAGCTGGAGCTTGCGCAGCACCGCCGAGACGTGCGACTCGACCGTCTTGACGGAGATGTACAGCTGCTTGGCGATCTCCTTGTACGCGTAGCCCCGGGCGATGAGGCGCAGCACCTCGCGCTCGCGCTGGGTCAGGCGGTCCAGGTCCTCGTCGACCGGCGGCGCGTCCGTGGAGGCGAAGGCGTCCAGGACGAACCCGGCCAGCCGGGGCGAGAAGACCGCGTCGCCCTCCTGGACGCGGAAGATGGAGTCCACCAGGTCCGTGCCGGTGATCGTCTTGGTGACGTAGCCGCGGGCCCCGCCGCGGATCACGCCGATCACGTCCTCCGCCGCGTCCGACACGGACAGCGCGAGGAAGCGGACCGGCTGCTCGGTGTCGCCCATCAACGGGGCGCAGCGGCGCAGCACTTCGACGCCGCCCCCGCCCGGCAGGTGCACGTCGAGGAGGACCACCTCGGGGCGGGTCGCGGTGATGACCGTGACGGCCTGGTCGACGTCCGCGGCCTCACCGACGACCTCGACACCGGTCTGCGCGGTCTGTCCGATCTCGGCCTGGACCCCGGTACGGAACATGCGGTGGTCGTCCACGAGGACCACGCGGACATGACGCCCCGGGCCGCCGCCCTCCTGCGCGGGCCCCGCCGCCTCCGCCGTACCGTTCGCCTCGGTCGGGTCGCTCATGACGTCTTCTCCGCCCTCTCCATCTCCAGCTCGACCTCCGTGCCGCCGTCCGGCACCGCGCGCAGCCGCGCCGTCCCGCCGTTGCGCTCCATGCGGCCGATGATCGATTCTCTGACACCCATCCGGTCGGCGGGTATCGAATCGAGGTCGAAGCCGGGGCCCCGGTCCCGGACGGACACGAAGACCGTCTTCCCCTCCACCTCGGCGAAGACCTGCACGGCGCCGCCCTCGCCACCGTACTTGGCGGCGTTCACCATTGCTTCCCGCGCGGCCTGCATCTGCGCGGCGATCCCCTCGTCGAGGGGGCAGTCGCCCACGACGACGACCTCGATGGGCACGCCGTGCTTGTCCTCCACCTCGGCCGCGTTGCGCCGGACGGCGTCGGCGAGGGTGGTGGGCTCGTCGGCCTCCTCCTTGCCGGTGCCTTCGGGTCTGTACAGCCAGGTGCGCAGGTCGCGTTCCTGGGCGCGGGCCAGGCGGCGGACCTCCCCGGCGTTCTCCGCGTTGCGCTGTATCAGGGTCAGGGTGTGCAGCACCGAGTCGTGCACATGGGCGGCGACCTCCGCGCGCTCCTGGGCACGGATGCGCATCAGGCGTTCCTCGGAGAGGTCCTGGGTCATGCGCACCAGATACGGCCCGGCGAGCAGCGTTATCCCGACGAGGACCGCGAGGGCCGCCTGCAGGACGGAACCGAGGTGTGCCGCGGAGCCCTGCAGGACGAAGATGCCGGAGACGCCGGCCGTCACCAGCAGCACCCCGCCCACCGAGCGCAGCAGCGTGACCGTGCGCCGGCGGCGGCCGACCTCTGCCCAGCGGGCCCGGCGGGCGTTGTCCGCCTGCCTCCAGACCAGGGCCACGCCCGCGCCGACGAGCACGGTCGGCCAGAGGTAGGCCCGGGCCCCACCGCTGAGGTTCACGTTGCCCACGAAGACCATGGCCACCACGACCATGAGGAGCAGGGCCACGATCTGGCCCTTGTCGGGTCTGCGCGCCACGCGTCTGCGGCGGCCGTCGGGCGAGGTCTCCGCGGTCACCGCCGACGGCGGCTTCTGCTCCTCGACCCCGCCGACACCGAGCGGGACGAAGAACCAGAACGCGGCGTACAGCAGCGCGCCCAGGCCGTCGGCCATGAACAGGCCGACGAAGACGAGCCGTACCCAGATCACGGGCAGGCCGAGATGCCCGGCGAGGCCCCGCGCCACGCCCCCGAGCCAGCGTCCGTCACTGCTGCGGTAGAGCTTGCGCGGCGGCCGCGGTTCGGCGAGTGGCGCTGCTGCGGCTTCCGACATGCCATTGATGGTCACACGTGCGGGAGGCCGGAGCATCAGGGTCGGCCCCTGAGGCTCCCCTGATCTGCCCGGGCGGTCCCTCGAACGCTTCCCGAGCCGCCCCTCAGGGCCGAAATCAGGGTCCGGCCAGGGTCGTTCCGGCTCCCGCCGGGGCGCCGCGCCCGTCACCATGGACCCATGACCGATCACGAGCACGCCGCGACGGGTCCGGGACCCGGCTCCGGCCCGCGCCCCGCTCCGGGCGCAGGGCCGCAGGGTGCCGCGTCCGCCGCGGGTTCCGCACCCGGGCGCGCGGGCGCGGCAGGACAGGGAGGAGCACCCGGTACGGCCGCCCCCGCCGAGGAAGCCGTCCCGGCCGGGCCGCCCCACGCGTTCCGCCGGGACCGCCGTCACAAGACGCTGGCCGGCGTCTGTGCCGGGCTCGGGCGGCAGTGCGACATGGACCCGGTGATCTTCCGCATCACCCTCGCCGTGCTCTCCGCCACGGGCGGCCTCGGTCTCATCTTCTACGGCTTCGCCTGGCTCTTCGTCCCCTACGACGACGAGGAGAACGAGGTCCGCAAGCTGCTCACCGGCCGCGTCGACGGCCAGGCCCTGGCGGCCGTGCTGTTCGCGCTGGTCGGCTGCGGGGTGTTCCTGACCATGCTGAACAACGGCGGGGTGCTGACCTTCGCCGTCGTCCTCTCCCTGGTCCTCGCGGGTGCCGGGTACTGGTCGCGCCATCGCGGCGCCCCGAGCCCCGATCTGCTGGCCGCCCAGGCCGTCGCCGACGCCCCGCCGGAGCCCCAGGCGCCGCCCATCCTCCTCACCACCCCCTCCTGGTGGCGTGACCCGATCGTCAAGGACGGCACCCACATCGGCGGCACGGGCTATCTGTGGGGCCCGCGCGACACCCGCGACCTGGATGCCGCCGCAGCGGTCAACATCGGTCTCGGCGTCCGGCCCCGCGCCCGTGAGGACATACCCGCCGAGCGCCCACGGCCGCCCCGGCCGCGGGGCCCGCGCTGGATCGGCGGCTGGATCTTCCTGCTGGCGCTGCTCGCCGGAGCGCTGGGCACGAGCCTCACCTGGGACGGGCATCCGCTCGGCATTAGCCTGCAGACGGGCCTGTCCTGTGCGCTCGCGGTTCTCGGCCTGGGCATTGCCGTCAGTGCCTTCCTGGGCCGGACGGGCGCGGGGTCGGTCTTCCTGGCGATCATCACGGCCGGTCTGCTGGCCGGCGCGGCGGCCCTGCCCGAGAGCGTCGGCACGCGTTGGGTGCGCACCACCTGGCAGCCCACCTCCGTGGCGGACGTGCGCCAGCGCTACGAGCTGGGCACCGGCGTCGGCACCCTGGACCTCAGCCGGCTGGACGTGTCCGGCAAGCAGACGGTCACGACGCGGGCGGAGGTCGGCATGGGCAAGGTCAGGGTGCTGGTCCCCGACGACGTGACCGTGCGGCTGAACGTGGAGGTGGGCGTCGGTGACCTGCAACTGCCGGGCGGCGATCCGAAGGACGTGGACGTGCAGCCGGGCCGGCACAAGGAGATCACCCTCTCCCCGGCCGGGGGCTCCGGGAGGTCCGGCACCATCGACCTGGACCTGCGGGTCGGCGCCGGACAGGCGGAGGTGACCCGTGCTGCGTCATGAATTCCAGCCCGGGAAGCTGGTCGCCGGCACCGTCCTCGTGGTGGCGGGCGTCCTCTACGCCGGTGACGCGGGCGGCGCCTGGCAGACCCCGTGGTTCGTGGCGATTCCCCTCGTGACGGGCGGGCTGTGCCTGGCGGGTGCGGTGGCACTGCTGACGGGCCTGGTGCGCCGGCGCCGCCGGGGAGGCCGCACGGGCGCGGACCCGGCCTGACGGTGAGCGGCCCCTACCGGTAGTCGCCGCTGCGGTGCCGTCGTCGCGACCGCAGCGCGGCGTCGAGGGACAGCAGGGGAGCGCCCGCCAGGATGAGCGGGGTCCAGGCCATGAGGTAGGCGAGGTCGTTGCCGTAGTAGTACGGGTCGGAGGACCAGCTCACGGTCAGCCACAGGCTGAGGGAGATCAGCGCACCGCCGAGTGCGGCCAGACGGGCGAGCAGGCCGAGGAGGGTGCCGATACCGACGGCGAGTTCTCCGAAGGCGATGGCGTAACCGAAACCGACGGGGCTTTCGAGGGAGAGGTCCACCAGGGCGGGGATGGCGGAGGAGTCGCGTACGGCACGCATCATGTCGCCGATCGACCCGGTACCGGAGTCCCGCATGAAGGCGCTGTCGGTGAGTTTGTCCAGGCCGGCATAGATGAAGGTGACGCCGAGGAAGAGGCGCAGGGGCAGCAGGGCGTAACGGGTGGCGTTGTCCCGCCAGCCTCCCCCGTTGCCGAAGTGGGGAGTGTGCGTGTCCGTTCGCATACCGTGAGTCATCGCTGCTGACCGCCTCTCGCCCGCCGGTGCCGAGCCCCCTCGACAGACGATACGTACGGCCGACGGACCGCGCTCAATGATGCGTGCACTGCTCGGATCGCCCCTGCCGACGGCGGCGCCTCAGGGCCACGCCCCCTCATTCCGTCACGTCGACCGCGTATCGGTTGGTCTCCATGCCCGCCGCGGTGACCACCTGCACCTCCACCCGTCCCGGTTCCACGTCCGCCGGCACCGGCACGGTCAGCAGCGTGTCCGTGGGGTTGCGGAACCCGCCGGGCACCGGCACCAGCGGCACGTGGACGTGCACCGCACCCACGCGCACGACCATCCGGGCCAGCCGGTCGGCCTCCTGCGCCCCCGGCGGCACGAACCCCGCGCCGCGGATCTCGATGTCGTCCCCGGTGCGGATCGGCCCGTCCAGGTCACCGGCCTCCCGGGACCGGACCACGGAGAGGATGACCGGCCGGCCGCCCTCCGCGTACTTGCCCGCCAGGTAGGTCGCGCCCGACACCAGCACCACCACCGCGAGGCCCCACGGCAGATCGGGCAGCTGCTCGGGGTGCCTGGCCAGCCGCACCGCCGCGAAGACGAGGGCGACCGCGCTGGTCGCGACGTACTGGATGTCGGCGAAGGTGCCCCGCCCCGCGTCGTCGGTCAGCAGGTCGGCCGCGCGTGGCCGGTCGGCACGCACCTTCTGCAGCCGCCCGCCCAGCACCCGCAGTCCCACCACCCGCCGCACGAGCACGGCGATGCCGCACACCACGGCGAGCACGGTCACGACCCCGGCACCGCGGGCGAGTTCCAGCCCGGTGAGCAGCGCGTCCCGCTCCCGCTGCCGGGAGGCGGCGGCCAGGCGGCCCGCGAGGACGAGCACCGAGTAGGCCACGAAGAGCACCCACGCCGCGGCGACGGCACGGGACGTGGACAGCCGGTTGTCCTCACCGATCAGCGGCGCCAGCACGCCGCCCTTCGCCCGGTGGAACCAGGACGCTGCGGTCAGCGACAAGGCCGTCACCAGTGCGGCGGCCAGTCCGGCCGTACGCGCCGCCGTCCAGCCCGCCCCGACCGCGGTGAGGGCCTGCCCCAGCAGCAACAGCACCACGGCCGCTGCCACCGCAGCCGCGGTGCGCCGCCACAGGCCGGTCAGCCAGGCCTGTCCCTCGGCCCGCCCCCGCTCCGCGACCTGCTCGGCGGACTGGGCCAGTTCCTCCGAGATCCACTGGCGGGAGGCCGACGCGGAGTGGGCCACCGCGGCCGGCAGCCCGCGCCCGGCGGCGAACTCGTCCCGTCGGCGCAGGAACGCGGCCACGGCCCGCCGATGCCCCTCCCGCGCCCCGTGCGGGCAGTCACCGCAGGTACAGGCGCCCTGGTGCCCGTCCCCTGACCCGACCCGGTGACCGGCCGGGTGGCCCGTGTCCCGGCCACCCGAGTAGCCCCCGCCGCGGACACCCGCGTCCGCGCCGCCCTGTCTCGCCTCCCGCACCGCCACGCCCGACGCCCGCCTTCCCGCGACCCAACCACCGCCGGCCTTCCGGATGCCGGAAACACCGCTGCGCAACTCCTGTGCGACGAAAGCGAATTGTGCCGCACACCAACCGGTTCACGTCGGTTCGGTCTGGTCAACACGGGTGAAGTTCGGCGCGCCCTGTTGACCTCACCGGGAGGGCCCCCTAGGGCGCAAACCATCCGGCGTGACGGCAGAGCGGGCCTGCGTGGTGAAGTGTGGGCCTCTGATGACTCCGCCGGCAGGGAGCGTATCTTCCGATGACCGCACAGCCCGCACGCCTTGAGCGCACCGGTCCCGAGACCACCTCGGTCATACATGTCTCGCCGTTCAAGCCCTCACTCGTGAAAGCGGTGTTCAGGGACGTGACCCCGATGCACGTCTCCCGGTCGGCCGCATGGGCCGCCGCGTCGGTGACGCGGACCCTGATGACGGAGATCATCGACGGCGCGAGGAAGGCGGCGGCGGAGGAGGCCCGGAAGAAGCTGGTTCCCGGGGACCTTCTCTCGGCGATCGGCCGGAACGTCGAGCTCGACGTGGGGAATGAGTGGTACGGCCACAGCCCGACGTTCGACGGCAGGCGCAGCAGGTCGCGCAAACCGAGTGCTGTGGTCGGCGCCCACAGGTTCGAGGCCGGGGTCAAGAGGTTGCTGCGGAGCCGGGGGGCGGCGGCGGTCCCGGCGATGGTCCGCGACCTGGACGGAATCGCGAGTGTGTTCCTGACGCAGCTCGCCCGGGACGCGGCCATGGTCGTCCGCGAGGGCGGGCTCCGACGTTTCGGGACGGTCACCCTGGCGATGTCGGGCGAACCGGCCCCGCCCCCGCCCCTGGACGAATCCCTCCGGGCCCTGTCCGCCCGCAGGGGGGACGGGCGGACCATCGGCAGGGATGACATCCTGGCAGCCACCATGATCCAGTTGTTCGGCGGCGACCTCAGGCAGCGAGCCCTCACCGAAGCACACGAGGCGACACGGGACACGTCGGCCGGCTGAGCGGGTGCGACCGACCACCGCCCGCTCCCTCACCCACCACCGCAGAGGAGCCGGCCACTACGTCAGCAGGCCCGGCTCGCTCCGGCTGACGTCCTCCCACATCGGCTGGTAGTTGATCCACGCCACCAGGTCGCCGCCCAGCTGCTCGCGCGTCGCCACCGCCATCCGGTGATCGATGCGGACCGGCCGCCCGGCCGCCTGGGCCGTCAGCTGGACCTGGCAGGAGCGCTCCATCGACACGAACCACCAGGCCGCCGCGTCCACCGAGTCGCCCACGGTCAGCAGCCCGTGGTTGCGCAGCACGAGCGCCTTGCGGGAGCCGAGCACCTCGGCGATGCGCCGCCCCTCCTCGGCGTCGACGGAGACGCCGGTGTACGTGTCGTAGAGGGCGTGATCCTCGTAGAAGGCGCAGCTCTCCTGGGTGATCGGTTCCAGCAGTTCACCGAGGGCCGCGAGCGCCCTGCCGTGCACCGAGTGGCAGTGGGCGACGGCGACCACGTCCGGCCGGGCGGCGTGGACCTGGGCGTGCACGGTGAAGGCCGCCTGGTTGACGTGGTAGCCGCCCTCGACGACCTGGCCGTCCTGGTTGGCGAGCACGAGGTCGCTCACGGTGACGTGCCGGAAGGGCATCCCGAACGGGTTGACCCAGAAGCAGTCGGTGAATTCCGGGTCGCGGGCGGTGATGTGCCCGGAGACGCCGTCCTCGTAGCCGAGCCGGCCGAAGATCCTCAGGGCGCCCGCGAGCCGTTCCTTGCGGTGCCGGCGCTCGTCCTCGACCGACTCGTGCATCGGCGGCATGGCGAACCGCAGCCGGTCGGTGGGCAGGGGCAGGGGCGGCGTGGGCCCGTGCATAGGTCCTCCAGCAGTGGTTCTGCGTACGGGGCGGAAATTACCGTCCGTGAGGCCGGGAAGAACAGGAGCGGTTCGTGAAGATGCCACGAGCGCCCCTGTGAGCACCCTGTGCCCCTACGTGTGCCCCTGGCTCCCCTACCCCACGAATAGCCGACAGAGGATGTCCGGATTCGGCGCGAGACTCTTCCCATGACAGCGAACTGGGCGGCTTTCGCCGCGGCCGAGCCGGGTCTGGCCGACACCGTCGAGAAGCGCTTCGGCGCCTATACGCACCACATCCTCGCCACCCTCCGCAAAGACGGTTCGCCCCGCACCAGCGGTCTGGAGGTGCGGTTCCTGAACGGCGAGCTGTGGCTCGGCATGATGGGCGGCTCTCTCAAGGCCCTCGACCTGCGCCGCGACCCGCGCTTCGCGCTCCAGGCGAACCCGGGCGAGGGCACGGGCATGGGCGGCGGCGACGTCCGGGTCAGCGGCCGGGCGATCGAGGTCGACGACGTGGCGGCCAAGGCCGGATACGTCGAAGAGGTGGAGCCGCCGGAGCCGCTCCACCTCTTCCGCACCGAGCTGACGGAGGTCGTACGGACCTACGTGGAGGACGACACGTACCTCGTCGTCCAGGTCTGGACGCCCGGCGCTCCCCTGCGCACGATCAAGCGCACCTAGGGGTCACTCCCACTCGATCGTCCCCGGCGGCTTGGAGGTCACGTCGAGGACGACACGGTTGACGTCCTTCACCTCGTTGGTGATCCGCGTGGAGATCCGGGCGAGGACCTCGTACGGCAGGCGCGACCAGTCGGCCGTCATGGCGTCCTCGGACGAGACGGGGCGCAGCACGATGGGGTGGCCGTAGGTGCGGCCGTCGCCCTGGACGCCGACGCTGCGGACGTCGGCGAGCAGGACCACCGGGCACTGCCAGATGTCGCGGTCCAGGCCGGCCGCCGTGAGCTCCTCGCGGGCGATGGCGTCGGCCTCGCGCAGCAGGTCCAGGCGCTCCTTGGTGACCTCGCCGACGATGCGGATGCCGAGGCCGGGGCCGGGGAACGGCTGGCGCTGGACGATCTCCTCCGGCAGGCCGAGCTCCTGGCCGACCATGCGGACCTCGTCCTTGAACAGCTTGCGCAGCGGCTCGATCAGCTGGAACTCGAGGTCCTCGGGCAGGCCGCCCACGTTGTGGTGGGACTTGATGTTGGCGGTGCCGGTGCCGCCGCCGGACTCGACGACGTCCGGGTAGAGCGTCCCCTGCACGAGGAACTCCACGGCCGGGCCCTCGTCGGCGATGATCTCGGCCTGCGCCTGCTCGAAGACCCGGATGAACTCGCGGCCGATGATCTTCCGCTTCTCCTCGGGGTCGGAGACCCCGGCGAGCGCCTCGAGGAACCGCTCCTCCGCGTCCACGACCTTCAGCTGCACGCCGGTCGCGGCCACGAAGTCCTTCTCGACCTGCTCGGTCTCGCCCTTGCGCATCAGGCCGTGGTCGACGTACACGCAGGTCAGCTGGGAGCCGATGGCCTTCTGGACGAGGGCAGCGGCGACCGCGGAGTCCACGCCGCCGGACAGACCGCAGATGGCGCGCCGGTCGCCGACCTGCTCGCGGATCGCGGCGACCTGCTCCTCGATGACGTTGCCGGTCGTCCAGTTCGGCGTGAGCCCCGCGCCCCGGTACAGGAAGTGCTCCAGCACCTGCTGGCCGTGCGTGGAGTGCATCACCTCGGGGTGGTACTGGACGCCGTAGAGCTTCTTCTCGTCGTTCTCGAAGGCGGCGACCGGGACGACGTCCGTGGAGGCCGTGACGGAGAAGCCCTCGGGGGCGGCGGAGCAGGCGTCGCCGTGCGACATCCAGACGGGCTGCTCGGCGGGGGTGCCCTCGAAGAGGGTGGACGACACCTTGGAGACGTGCAGGTCGGTGCGGCCGTACTCGCGGGCGCCGGTGTTGTCGACGGTGCCGCCGAGGGTGCTCGCCATCAGCTGGAAGCCGTAGCACATACCGAAGACGGGGACGCCGGCCTCGAAGATCTCGCGGTCCAGGCTGGGCGCGCCCTCCGCGTAGACCGACGAGGGGCCGCCGGAGAGGATGATCGCCGCGGGGTTCTTGGCGAGCATCTCCGGGACCGGCATGGTGCTCGGCACGATCTCGCTGTAGACCCGCGCCTCGCGGACGCGACGGGCGATGAGCTGGGCGTACTGCGCGCCGAAGTCGACGACCAGGACGGTGTCGGCGGCGTTGGCAGCGGGAGTCGCTGATGACACGGGGTGCCTTCCGGCGGTGGGGCGGGGGTCTTGTGCCACCCGATTCTACCGGGGGGCCGCACGGCTCCTTCCGTGTGCCGGGAGGGAGCCCCGTCTCAGGATGCGAACCGGCTTGGACGGCCCTCGGCGGCGGTGCATACTGGCCTTATGTTCAAGCACCAGACGTTCGTCTTTACCTATGGCATCCGGCCCGCCGGACGCCATGGTCGTGCTGCTTGAGCAACTGACAAGCGACTTCCCAGGCGCCCCGGGCCGACAAGGCCCGGGGCGCCTGTCGTCGTCCGGGCCGTGCCGCCCCGGGGCAGCCCCTGACCACCAGGAGCCCTCCATGACCGCCATCGACGTGACCGGCGCCCGCACTGCCGAGGCCGCCGACGTGATCACCGGCGCGCGCGAGCGGATCGACGCGCTCGACGACCGGATCATCGGCCTGATCCAGGAACGGGTGGCCGTTTCGGCCGTCATCCAGGAGGCGCGGATCTCCTCCGGCGGCCGGCGCGTGAACCTGTCCCGCGAGATGGACGTGCTCGGCCACTACAGGCAGGCGCTGGGCAAGCCGGGCACCGCGCTCGCGATGACCCTGCTGGAGCTGTGCCGCGGCAAGATCTGAAACCGCATGCGCAGGACATTCGTGCGGCCCCTCCTCACCCGTACGGCGCGTGACCGTCCCGCAGCCGCCTCGTTGGTCCCGGTGTCCGTGCCAGCCAGGCGCGGGCTCGAAAGAACCACGCGTGGCTCACTGGGGCGATGAGACGCACGGATCGTGCCGTGCGTCGTGGGACCTCGCTCCAGGGAAGTGACCGGACCGCAGGGGACAGCAGCCCGGTCACCCATGAGAACGGTCGGCTCCGGGGACGCCCGGAGCCGACCGGCGGACCTTGCATAAATGCACAAGTCTGGGTCAAACGGTTGCGGGCGCTGCGTTCATCCAGCACGATGCGTACACAGTCCAAGTCCCCCCGCGGACACCCGCATTGCCCCACTGCCAGAGGTACGGACCAGCGGCGCAACCCCCCGGCGCCGCTTCCAGGCACCGGCGCTGCCCTGACGTCGGTGCTGACGAGAAGAAGGGCCCCGCGGCTCCACCCCGCGGGGCCCTTCGCTTTTGCTCAGCCGATTTCCTCCCTGGGCGAGTAGGCACGAGGGTCGATGGCGTGACCGAGCAGGTCCGCGAGGGTGCCGAAGAAGGAGCTGCTTCCCTCGCCGATCCACCAGTAGCGCTCCGGGAGGACGTCGGGTCGGTTGAGCATGAAGACGGCCCGGCTGCCGTCGGCGTCGACCGACACGGGGAACAGCCCGACGTCCTCCGGAAGACCGACGTCCTCGGCAGTCCCGTCCTCGCGCACGCCTTCCAGGAAGGCGAGTGCCGCGGTGGCCCGGCGACCCTCGTCCCAGTCATGGCAGCCGAGGACCGACATGGTCACGCCAAAACCGTCCATG
This sequence comes from Streptomyces sp. NPDC029041, assembly GCF_040637515.1. Classification (NCBI taxonomy): domain Bacteria; kingdom Bacillati; phylum Actinomycetota; class Actinomycetes; order Kitasatosporales; family Streptomycetaceae; genus Streptomyces; species Streptomyces sp. NPDC029041. The sequence goes on from NZ_JBEZWO010000013.1 coordinate 56,191, forward strand.
CCGTCCGTCAACGCGAGGAGCTCCCGGTAACCCCCTTCAAGGGGCTGGTCGGCCCGTTCCTCCAGCATGGCGATCCGCTCGGCACTCGCCGGGGGGTAGAGCCGTGGAATCGGCAGTCCTCCCCCGGGCACCCCGGAGAGGTACTCCACGATGTTCTTGCTCATCAACTGGCCCAGCAATTGGCGGATCTCCATGGCTCTTCCCATGTTCTGCGTCACGGCCGACTGATGCTGCATATCCCGTACTGGCCCTTGCTGACAGAGCCTGTCACACGCTCCGTCGTATACGTACCGGGATCGCCGTCGACACCCGCGTAGTAGAAGCCGGTCGGGCGATAGCCCACCTGGTACTTCAACGCGTAGCGGCCCACCTTCGAGTTCACCTCGCCGTCCTGCTGGTGCCAGCAGTAGGGGCTCTGCTGCCCGGACCACGTGGTGTCCGGGAGGTGTCCCGCCACGTTGCCGTTGTACTCGTAGGGCGTGCCGACCACGGCCCGCTTGTGCTTCTCCTTGATCTTCTCGGCAACATTCTCCAGTGTGCCGGTGGTGCCGTCCGGGCCGACGACGTGCTCGTTGCGCGGAGACACCCGGCCCTTGGGGGACCAGTAGTTGGGGATGGCGTTGAGTGCGGCGATGTGGTCCCTGAGCTCGTCGACCTGGTCCTGAGTGGCTTGCTTGGGGGCTCGGAAGCACACCATGCCGTTCAAGCCGCGCTGCGCCTTCGTCTTCTGCAGGTGCGTGGTGCAGTTCTCGTCGTCCTCGCCGAGGTCCGTACCCGAATTTCGCCCGGAGTCCTGGGTGGGGGCCGTTTCGTAGGCGTCCTGCACGTTCGGGGTGTACTGCTCGTTGTCCGCCAGATCCAGCATCTTCAAGGCGTCGACGATCATCTTGAAGGCGTCACCCGGGTTCCACTTGCCATTATTCGGGTCCCAGTCCGGCTTGGGCTTGGGACGTGTGGGGGCGGGCCTGGGGTTCTTGCCGTTGTTGGGGTTCTGGTCGATGGGCGGGCGGGGCGGGGTGATCACGCGGGGTCGCGGGATCGAGAGGGTCGTGCCGCCACCGCAGCGGTAGGTGCAGGAGTAGGAGCCAGCTCCGCTGCCCGTGTAGGTGAGCGCAGAGCTGCCCGCCCAGCCGAAGTTGTTGGCTTGGGCGTAGATCGACGAGGACACGTTCGCGTAGGAGTTGGACCAGGCGAAGGAGTCGCTGTAGGTGCCCGTCGTGGTGCCGGAGTCGGCATGCGTCCACTCCCACACGCCCCAGCCGGCTCCGACTCCGACCACGCCGGCGACGGTGCCCCATCCCAGTGCCTCTGCCGCGGCGGCCCCGCAGATCAGGATGACGGGTCCGAAGCAATGCCCGCTGGGGTCAGTTCCGTTGAGCGGCTTACCGCTGCCGTAGCTGTAGCGGTTGGCCTGCCCGGAGGGCACCGGATCCAACAACCATGTGTCCCGCGAGGCGAAGGAGCCCGTGCTCGGCTGGTACCAGCGGGCCGCCATGTTGACGTCGCCGCTGGTGGGGTCGGTCCAGCCGGACTGGTAACCGACGGCGGGGGTTGATCCGTTGGTAGCGGTCTCCTTGCCGAAGGGGTCGTACGCGGTGGAGCCGGTGACCTGCTTGCCGTCGGGAGTGAGGCCGGCGACCAGATCGGTGTGCTGGTCGGTCAGGGCCCACTGCTTGGTGGTGCCCGCGGACAGGGAGAGCAGGGCCCCCTCGGGCGTGCGGTTGTAGCTGGTGGTGCCGTCGTCGGCCAGGTTGTTGGAGCCTCCGTCGTAGGTGAAGGTCGTCGTGCCGCGGGCCTGGACGCGGTCGAGGGAGTCGTACCGGTAGGTCGTTCCGCCGTCGGTGATCTTGCGTTCGAAGCCGTCGAAGGTCAGAGTGCGCGGGGTGCCGCTGCCGGTGTCGACCGAGGCCAGGGTGCCGCGGGAGGTGTACGTGAACGTCGTCGCACCGTCGGTCAGCTGGCGGTTGCGGGCGTCGAAGGTCGCCGTCGTGGAGCCCGCCTTGGTGCGGTTGCCTGCGGCGTCCCACTCGTACGAGGTCGTGCTGCCGTCCTTGGTCCAGGACTTCTGGCGCCCGGCGTAGTCGTATCCGTAGGAGTTGGCCCCGGCTCCCGCCGTGCCAGCCGTCGTCTTGGACGTGAGGTTGTCGTCCAGGTCGTATCCGTACCTGGTTGAGGCGATGGTGACCGTGCCGTCGGGTGTGGTGACGGTGTCGCCGTCGAGGCGGCCGAGGCTGTCATAGGTGTAACGCCGCTCGGTCGTGACCGTATAGGAGGTGGCGCCCTCCGGCTTGGTGACAACCTGTTCCAGGCGCGGACGTCCGGCTGCGTCGAAGTCGTACCAACGGTCGTAGCCGGTGATCGGATCCCGGGCCCAGTCGATGCGGCCCGCCCTGTCGTAGCCGTACCGGGTGGTGCCCGCCTTGGTCGTGCGCTGCGTCATGCCGCCGTCGGCGTTGTAGGCGTAGCTGGAAGTGCCTCCCGGGCCATCGGCGGTCAGGAGCTGGCCGCGGTCGTTGTAGGTGTAGGTGTTGCGGGTCAGCGCGTCGGTGGTGCCGGCCGAGGTGAGGCGGCCCGCCAGGTCGTACTGAAGGACGCGGTCAGTGGTGGCCGCCTCCGCGCCCGTACCGGTCTCACGGGTGAGTCGGCCCAGGCCGTCGTACGTGCGCTCGCGCTTCACGCCGCCCGGCAGCAGTTCCGTCACGGCCTGGCCGGCCTTGTCGTAGACGGTCGTCCAGGTGCGGTCGGCCGCATTCGGGTGCTCGGTCGTGGGCGGCTCGATGGCGGACTCGGGCAAACCCCAGCTATTGAAGGTGTAGACGGTTTTGTTTTCACGTCCGTCGGTCAGGCGGGTGCGGTTGCCCGCTCTGTCGTAGCCGAAGGTGGTCGTGATCGACTCGGTTCCGGAGACCGGCTCGACCTGCTTGGTCATCCGGCCCAGCGCGTCGTACGTGAAGGTCGTGCGGGCCTTGGTCTGTGCCGGGATCACGGCCGTGCGGTTGCCGTCGGCGTCGAACTCCTGGGCCACTGTGCGCAGCGCGGTGGAACCCGTGCCGTAGTCGGTGTTCGCGGTGACGTTGCCGAGGGCGTCGTACGTCGTGGTCGTCTTGCGGTTCGTGGCGTCGACGGTCTCCGTCCTGCGGCCGAGGCCGTCGTAGGCGAAGCGGGTGGTGCCGTACGGGTCGGCCACCGTCCTGGCCTCACCCGCCGGGTTGTAGGTACCGGTCGTGGTGATGCCGCCCGGCGTCGTCGACGCGGTCTGGTTGCCCGCGTCGTCCCAGGTGTAACGGGTCGTCAGGTTCTGGAGGCTCGGGGACCGCTCCACCGTGGTGGCGGTGAGCTGTCGACCCAGCTCGTCGTACGTCGCCTCGGTACGCGCGCCCGTCGGATCGGTCACCGACAGCTGCCGGCCGGTCGGGGCCCAGGTGTAGCGGGTGACTCCGCCGCCGTCGGCGCTCTGGGACGCGAGCAGGTCCGAGTCGGTCTCGCTTGCGGCGAGTGCCGCCGTGGCGTCGGCCACCGGGTCCGTCATGCTGGTCAACTGGCCGAACTGGTCGTAACCGTAACGGGTAACTCTGCCCAGCGGGTCGGTGACGGAAGAGGGCCGGCCGAGCGCACTGTAGGTGGTGCGGGTGGTCGCGGTGAGCGCGGTCGTGGAGCCCGGCGGGGTGTATTCAGGCATGGTCACCGCGGTCGTACGGCCGAGCCGGTCCAGGTCGGAGCGGGTCACCTTGCCCCGCGGGTCCTTGGTTTCGGTGGCCTCGCCGAAGGTGTTGTAGCCGGTGAGCGTGACCGGCTTGACTGTGGTGGCCGCGGCGCCGTTCTCCTCTGCCTGGGCCGCGGGGGCGGTCTCCTGCACCAGGCGGCCCAGCGCGTCGTGGCGGTAGACCGTGGTGTACGCCGACGCGTCGGCGCCCGAGACGTTGCCCCGCGGGCTGACGCTGGTCAGTGGCAGACCGCGGTCGTCGTAGGTGCTGGTGGTCGTGTGGACGCTGGTTCCGTCCGTGACGGTCTGCTTCGTGAGGTTGCCGGCCGGGTCGTACTCCGAGGTCGTCGTGTGCTTCTTTGTTCCGGCTATGGTCTGCGTCTGCTCCTTCACTCGGTCATCGCCGTCATAGACGAAGGTGCTGGTGCGGTTCAAGCCGCCAGGGTCGAGGACACTGGTCTCGGTACGGCCCAGGTCGTCGACCGTGAAGGTACGCGTGACCGCTCCGCCGCCGGTGACCTGCTTGATGAGATTGCCCGCAGGGTCAAAGGTGTTGGACTCCAGCACGATGTCGTGCCGGGTGCCGTCTGCCTGGGTGACCTGCTTGGCGGTGGTGGTGGCGGGCAGGCCGTCGTCGAAGTACGTGTACGCCGTCGTCGCGCCCATGGCATCCGTCGTGGAGGCCAGCCGCCCGGCAGGGTCGTAGGAGTTGGAGACGACGGTCAGGTCGCGCACGCTGCCCGACGGGTCACCGGTCCAGTCGTCCAGCACGGTCGTGGCATGCCGGCCGCGAGCGGTGTAGGTGTACGTGAAGTGCGTGCCAGCCGGGTCGGTCATGCCGGTGACCCGGCCCAGCCCGTCGTGCTCCAGGCTGGTGGTGTGCTGCTCGGCGTCGGTGACGCTGTCGTTCAGGCCGTGCGCGTTGTAGTGGAACGTCGTGGTGCGCTCGCCGTCGGCGCCGGTGGTGTCCTGCGTCGTCTCCGACAGCAGGTTGCCGTCCTCGTCGTAGGAACGGGTGATCTTCGCGGTGTGCGTGGTGCCGGTGATCTCGTTCTTCACGCCGGCGCCGGTCTCCGTGATCACATGCGAGGCCGAGTCGTACTCGTACGCGGTGCCCACGCCGTTCGGGAAGGTGTCGGACACCTGCTTCTCGGACGTCTTCCGGCCCAGCCCGTCGTAGGTGTAGGACGTCACCAGACTGGACGGCGAGATGACCTCGGCCAGGTCGCCGTTGGCGTAGTACCGGTACGACGTCTTCGCGCCCCCCGGCGTGGTCTGCGTCAGCACCAGGCGCGCCGGGGCGGTGCCGCCGCCCACCGCGGCCTCGGTGCCCACGGTGTAGGTGGTGGTGGCGGTGGTGTTGTCAGCGCGGGTAGTGGTGGTGGGCAGGCCCACCGTGTTGTAGGCGTACTGGGTGCGGTAGCGGTTGTCCTTGTGGTCGGTCGAGCGCTGGTCCCGGTAGCTCAGCACCTTGTCGTTGCGTGGGTCGAGGGGGTCGCTCGCGTTGAGGTGATAGGAGCGGAAGCTCGTCCAGCAGGAGTCGGCGTCGCGGCAGGTCGTGGTGGACACGACGTTGCCGCGGGCGTCGTGGCCGGTGACGGTGGCGTGGCCGTTGGGGTCCGTGACGGTGTGCAGGTTGCCGGCATTGTCGTATGCGTACGACGTGACGCCACCGGTGGCGTCGGTCCGGGAGACCACGCGCTGGCCGTGCAGGGCGTCGTAGCTTGTGCTGCTCGCCTTCTGGTGGGGGTCGGTGACTCGCACCGTGGCGGTCAGCCCTGAGCCGGCGGGCTCGATCTGGGCACGGTAGTGCGCGGAGACCTGCTCGGCCGTGAGGGCGCTGCGGTACAGGGCGACCTCGTCCAGCGTCCCTTGGAAGCGATACGTTCCCTCGCTCACGCCCATCCAACCGGGACTGCCGTAGCCCCCACCGATGTAGGCGTACGAGCGGGACTGGTCGGTGATGGTGCCGTCCAGTGAACCGACCTTGACACCGTCCAAGTAGAGGGTTTGCGTCGTGCCGGCACCGGACAGCACCACGTGGTGCCAGGCTCCGTCCGTCACCGTCTGCGACGACACGATGGGGGTCGCCCCCGAGACACCGGAGAGGTAGAACTCGCCGCGCAGCTTGCCGGATCCGTCGATGTTCAACACAGGCCGCCATGAGGTCGGCGTCTGGCCCAGGGGGGCGTCCTGGAAGCCCAGCAGGACCGCCGGCGCGGTACTCGAGGTCCGGAACCACATTTCGGCCGACAGGTTGGCCGTACCGGCGAGGATGTCACCAGGGACCTGGACGTCGCTCTTGCCGTCCAGAATCAGCCCCGGATCGTCGCCTGGTCCGAAGACACCGCTGGTGTCCAGCCCGGAGGCACCGCCCGGATGGTAGGTGGCCGCCGTGTTGGCACCGCCCACCTCGCTGGAGAGAGTGCTGCCTTCAGTCTCGTCGAGCCTCCAGTAGGCGGCTGGCGCGTCGGCCACAGCGACTCCCCGGTACTGCCCGCCGGTGCCCGTGACCAGGGCCTTGCGGGCCTGGTAGTGGTCGCGGGGTGCTGTCCCGACAGGTGTCCAGCCCAGCCATTCCACCGAGGGCTTCAACCACTGCACCAGGGAACGGTCGTACACGGTGACCTCGTCGATCTGGCCGACGAAATTGCGGTATGCGGCCGCCTGACCGTCCCAGCCGGAGGAGGAGTAACCACCGCCGATGAACATGTGCGCCAAGCGCGTGGTGTCCACGCCCGTCTGTGCCGTGCCCTGCAGCTCGCCGTCCAGATAGAGGGCCTGGGCATCGGTGGAGCCCGTGAGCACGACTTGGTGCCACTCGTCGTCGGTGACGGCCCTCTTGGAGAGGATGCTGCTCGCGGCGGCCGAGAATCTGCCCCGCAGCTTGCCGTCCGCGTCGATCAGAAGCATCGGCCGCCAGCTCCCGGGCGTCTCGCCGAACTCCGCGTCCTGGTTCGTGAGCAGCACACCTTGATCTGTCGTTTTGAACCACAGCTCCACCGACATCCGAGCGTTCGCGCCCAGGGACTCGGCGGGCAGTTCTACAGCGCCGTCGCCGTGGAAGCTCGCTGAGGTGTCATCCCCGTCGGTGAAGATGCCCGTGGTGCCGGACCTGGCATCACCCAGGTAACCGCCGGCAAGGTCGTCGCCCAACGGGCTGCCGGCCTCTGCACCGCTGCCCTCGCCCAAGCGCCAGTACCCCGTGGGACCGCTGCGCTGAATGGTGTCCGCGTAGGAGGAGGAAGCGTTCGAGTACGACGGTGCCGAGACCTTCCAGGTGCCGCCGTTGTCGTCGGTGTGCTCGATCAGACGGCCGTCCACCGGGTCGTACAGAGCGGTGGCGTGGATCCTGCCGGAGGGCAGTATGGCCTTCGTGATCTGCCCGATCGTGGAGCGCGCGGCATAGTGTTCGGCGACCGTTGCCGCATCCATGGGGTGGTGATAGACAGCCACCTCGTCCATCTGGCCCTTGAAACGGTACGTGCCCGAGGCCAGGCCCATCCAGCCGGAGCTCCCGTAGCCGCCCCCGAGATAGGCATAGTCGCCCGACTGCTCGGTGATGGCACCGCTCAACGAACCGACCTTCGCGCCGTCGAGGTAGAGGGTCTGGGCGGTAGCGCCGGCCGAGAGCACCGCGTGGTGCCACTTGCCGTCCGTCACCGTCTGCGGCGACACGATGGGGGTCGCCCCGGAGACTCCGGACAGATAGAACTCGCCTCGCAGCTTGCCCGAGCCGTCGATGTTCAGCACAGGCCGCCACGAGGTCGGCTTCTCACCGAGTTCCTCGTCCTGGAAACCCACCAGAACTCCGGAGGGGGTCGTGGTCTTGAACCAGAGCTCGATCGCCGGGAAGGCCGCGGCCTTCAACGTGTCAGCGGGCAGTTCGATCACGGAGTCCGTGCCGTCGAACGTGACGGAGGTGTCGGGCGTGCCCGCGACGGCAGAGGCAGTGCCGAGTTGGACGTCACGGTAGAGAGCCTCGTTCAGACCGGTGCGGGACGCCGCCTCACTCGTCGCGGTCGCTCCCTCCCGCTCGCCGAGGCGCCAGTAAGAGGTCGGGGCCGCGTCGAGCACGCCATTGCGGTACACCGAGCCGTCGCCGTACTCGTACACGGTGCACTTGGTGGTGGACGACGGCGGACACACCGTGGTCAGCCGGTCGCCTTCGTAGGCGTAGTTCCAGGTCTGCCCCGGGGTGTTCGCGTCCACGGCGCTCGTCGTCACGGAGGTGACATGCCTGCCGGTCCAGGAGAACGTCAGCGAGCGGCCCGACAGCTGGTCGGTGACTGTCCTGACCGGGCCGGCGTCCGCGGGTTCGTGGGTGACGGTCTGCCTGCGGCCCGCCACGTCGGCGATCTGGGTCAGCGCACCGCCGGTCTGGAAGCGATAGGTCGTACCGGAACGCTGCCGCAGGGTCCAGCCGTCGGTCTGGCGAGTCAGAGTGAGCGAACCGCCCGATGGACCGGAGTACGTGCCGTCGGAGTTCTTGCCGAACCTTACCTGGGAGCCGTCCGCCAGTGTCACGAGAACTGTCGACGTCTCCGTCTCCTCCCGCAGGCGCATGTCCCAGAGCGTGGACCAGCCGGCGCCGAAGGCCCCTTCGCGACGCGGGTCGAGGGAGTTGTAAGTCCGAGTGACAGACAATTCCGGACCGACGGTGGCGATCGCCGCGTCTGTGGCGGCCGTGACGTAGTTGCCCGCCCGTATGCCGATCTCCTTGCCGGCGTCGGCACCACCGAGGTGGCTGGTGATCGTGGGCTGCGGTACCTGCGTGGTCAGCAGAGCAGGACCGGGCCGGGACGAGGTTGCGCTGCCGTCGTAGACGTACGCGTACCAGGCGTACGTCTTGCCCCAGGACAGCCAGCCAGTGGGCACCGCCCACTGCTGCTCGGTACTGCGGGTGCCGATCCTGCAGTTCTTGCGCAGGTTGCTGCCCTCGACCTGGCAGACCTCGAAGCTGTACTGCAGTGTCGACTTCGGGTAGTGGTCTGCGTCGGTGCCCTTGGCCCACAGGGTGGGGGTCAGCGAGTCGACCGTGACACCACTGCCCGGCGACTCGGCCGTCAGCTGCGGCGGGATGTTCACCGAGGCGATCTTCACGGCGGGGCCGGGCACGCCGGCCGACGTGAAGCGGCTGACGCCGACGTCGTCCATCGTCCACTGAACCGTGTACGTGGCGGGGGTCAGCGGCGCGACCTTCGCGTCCAGGGTCACACTCTCGCCGGGGGAGACTGCCTCCGGCATCGCCGTCCAGCGGATTTTCGCGCTGTCCGTGATCTCCTTGCCGGTGGAGTCGTAGAGGTTGTACCGCAACTTGTAATTGCCGCCCGCGGGCCAGGTCTCCTGCCCCCGGTTGGTGACGGTGACCTTCTGCACGCCCTCACTCGTGGCGGTGACCGGCGCGGTGAAGTCGCCGAGCTTGTAGGTGGCGCCGTACTTCGTCCAGGTCACGTCCAGGCTGGGCTTGCCGTTCGGGTAGTCGTCGGATCCGAACTGCTTCCAGCCCTTGGAGTCGGTGGTGGACGCCTTCACCGCGAGGCCGTAGTTCTTCCTGCGGCCGTGGGTCCAGTCGTCGACCAGCTTGCGGCCTGCCGAGCCGAGCTTGATGCTCTCCCAGGCCGGTCCGCACGACCAGGTCGTCGTGCCTGCGGGGCGCCATCCGTGCGCGAAGCTCTTCGAGGCGAGAGACGCGCCGGTCGATGGCCCGGGGTACTTGGTAGTCGTGGTCTCCGACCAGTTCGAGGTGATCGGGTGCACGGTCACCGGGCGCGCCGCGCAGGACTGTGACCATGTGTTGTAGAGGGCCAGGTTGGCGCCCAGCACCCAGGCGTTCTTGAGCGTGCTCTCCACGCCGGTGAAGCGGAGGAAAGCCGCGGCCTTGTGGCCGCCGGCGTCGTACGTGCCCGCCTTCAAGACGGTGTCCGAGGCGAAGTTCTGGTCGTACGGCGCCTCCACGTACGTGCCGGAGGTGGAGTCGAACGACTTGACCGAGGGGTCGACGCGGACCGGGAAGACCCGCTCGGGCGCCTTGAGCCAGTCCTCGTCCAGCTTCACCACCAGGACCTGGCGGCCGTTCTCCTCGTCCAGGTCATAGGTGACGCCCGAGGAGATCGCGCCCTCGTTAGCGTCCTTGGCGAAGTTGGAGTCCTCCATCCAGCCCGCGGGTGTCCAGGCGCGCGGTGTGCCGTCGGCGTCGATGAACTCCACGCCACCGTGGTCGTCGATACGGGCCGTCAGCGCCTGGAGATCGAGCGGGAACCGCCACTCGGTGGGGGCGTCGGCGTCCTTGAGGACCAACGTCTCCTTGACCGACTCGCTGCCCGCGACGAACTCCAGGTCCGCATGCGGGCGCACGCCCGGGTATGTGAGAGTGCTGCCCTTGGCCTGCCCGCCCGCCGCCTCGGCGTCAGCCACGCCGTAACCGACCGACAGACCCTCGCCCACCTGCACCCGCACCACGGCGTCGGCGTCGGCGGTGCCGGCGAACTCGATGGGCGACTCAGTGGAGCGCGTCTCCCAGCCCTCGTCCGCGGCGCTCATCGTGTTGGGGCCCAGGGAGTCCTGGCGGACCAGCGTGGTGTCGACGGACTGCCAGCTGCCGTCCTTGGCCCGGAAGTTGACCGGCTCCTTGTAGAAGCGGGTCGTGTAGGTGCCGTCCGGGTTCTGGTACGTGCGCTCTTGTACCTTGCGCCGGCTCCTGACCTCCTTGCTGCGCTTGGCGTCGAAGCCCTGGACGGCGGAGGTGGCAGGCGCCTTCGTCTCCTTAACCGGCCCCGGCTTCGGCGGCTTCGCTGCCCCGCCCAGCCGGGTCAGTCCCGGCTCGCCCTCGGCGGGCAGTTCTCCACTCCCCTTGCGCGGGCCGTTGTGGCCACCTTTCGCCGAGGCATCCGTCGCGCCCGTGGAGGCCTTGTGGCTCCGTCCGGCGGCGGATCCCCAGCGCTGGTCGGGGGCGTCGGGCCCAGAGGCGCCGGATCTTCCCTGGCCCAGCGCCAGGGCAGCCTGTTCGGTCCCGGCCAGCACGGCCATGACAAAGGCAACAGCAACTACAAGCGGACGTGCTGGTCGCACAGAAACCCCCACCCAAGTAATCAAGAGCGGGAAGATTCTTAAGACATGCAATCAAGGAGACACAATAGTTTCACTGCGCTCGAACGTAACAGTTACCACATCGTTCACAGCAAACCCGTCGGCAACGGCTGACCCTTTGACATCCTCCTGTGACCGGCGTCACATAAAGATCCTGTCAGTGGGGCCACAACCATTTGCATGCTTCACGGATCCAACGTGCTGAACCAAGGGCCACACCCGCGCCCCACACGCGGAGGCCTCCCCCAACGTTCGTGCCGCATCCCGCGGTACGCCGGACTTTCCGAGGTCTTCATGAAGCTTCGCCGCGCCATGGCAGCAGCGGCCGCTACGGCGGTCATAGCCCCGGTGGCACTGCTCGCGGCACCGGCCGCGTACGCGACCGGCGAGACGTCGCCCGCGCCGAGCACGTCCGTGAGCGAGTCGGCCACCGAGACGTCGCCCTCGCCGTCGGTCACCGAGTCCGAGTCTGCCGAGACGTCGCCGACTCCGAGCGCGTCCGTGAGCGAGTCCGCTCCCGAGGCGTCCGCATCCGCTTCGGCCAGCGCCTCCACGTCTCCCAGCCCGTCGACGTCTGTGTCCACGACGCCCAGCGAGCCCGCCGGGGGCGACGACGAGGAGGTCCCGGAGTGCAAGGAGGCGAGCATCACCGTGGGTCTCTCCGGCTTCCCGGAGAAGATCGTCGCGGGCAGCGGCTGGAAGACGTTCGAGTTCAACGTCAAGAACACCGGCAAGACGGACATCGAGAGCCTTCAGGTCATGGCCACCGCGCTTTCCGTGTCGGACCTGGACTCCGAGGAGAGCCAGCTCTTCGACAAGTACGCGCACTTCGAGTACCGCAACCCGAGCACGGGCAAGTGGACCAACGACTTCGCGGACACCGGCATCAACAACGGGTTCTTCTACGGTGAGTTCCCGCTCGACGCCGGCCAGAAGGTCACGATCGACCTGCGACTGAAGATCGATGCCGGTGCACCCGCAGGTGACAGCCTGGCTATCGCGCTCGGCGGTTACGAAGCCGAAGGCGACTGCTTCGAGAACGGCGACGTCTACCCGTTCCAGATCCTCAAGCCGGGCTCCAACCCGGGCGATGTGGACGACTCCAAGCCGTCTGGTCAGAAGCCGCCGAAGGACATCAAGCCCCAGGGTGAGGCCAAGCCGATCGAGGTTGAAGGCAACCTCGCCGAGACCGGCTCCAGCTCCGCCCTGCCGATGATCAGCCTGGTCGGCGGTGCCGCGGTCGTCGCCGGTGCCGGCGCGATCTTCGTGGTCCGTCGCCGCAAGGCCGGCGCGCAGGCGTAAGCCGCGGCGGCCGACAGGCCGCAGCACCAAGCAGAAGAGGGACCTGCGCTCGGAGGGGGGTGCAGGTCCCTCTTCTGCTGCCCGGGGGCTTCAGCTCTTCGGTGGTACCGCCGGCATGCCGAGGAACGGCAGCCGCAGCGCGCCGAACGCCTCCGCCGGGACCGCCGGGGACTTGGGCTCGACCGGCTGGAGCCGCTCGTAGGCCGTGCCCTGCTTCGGGCGCGGGTCGGGCTCCCCCTTGTTGGGCCAGTACGACATCGCCCGCTCGGCCTGGGCGGTGATGGTGAGGGACGGGTTGACGCCCAGGTTGGCGGAGACCGCGGCGCCGTCGACGACGGAGATGCCGGGGTGGCCGTAGAGGCGGTGGTACGGGTCGATCACGCCGGTCTCACGGGAGTCCCCGATGGGGCAGCCGCCCAGGAAGTGGGCGGTGAGCGGGGTGCCCATCAGCTCGCCTACGTTGGAGCCCGCGAAGCCGTTGATCTCGGCGGCGAGGGCCGAGGCGCTCTCCGTCGCGGCCTTGATCTGCTTGGGGTTGGGGGCGCCGTGACCCTGCCGGGCGGTGAGCAGGCCGCGGCCGACACCCGACGGTTTCACGTACGTCGTCAGGGAGTTGTCCAGCGACTGCATCACCAGACCGATGATGGTCCGCTCCGACCAGCGGCGGTTGGACAGGGAGCGCAGGACCAGCAAGGGGTGTCTGGCCGCGTGGGCGAGGAAGCCCAGGATCCGTGACGCTCCCGAGTCCGTCCCGGCGTAGGGGACCTGCAGGATGGACAGTCCGCCCATCGAGTTGGAGCCCTTGCCGTAGCGGACCGGTTCGATGTGGGTGTCGGCGTCGGGGTGGATCGAGGACGTGATGGCCACGCCCCGCGTGAAGTCGGCCTTCGGCGCGCCGTGCGCCTTGCGGTAGCGCCGGTCGTCGGTCTGGGCGCCGACCAGTGCCTCGGAGTTGGTGCGGGTCAGCTCGCCCAGCCGGTGCGAGAGGTACGGCAGTTGGCCGCCCGCCTTCATGCGGTGCAGCAGGGTCTGGGTGCCGTAGGTGCCGGCGGCGAGGACGACCCGGCGGGCCGTGAAGGTGCGGCCCTTCCTCCTGCCGCGGTCGTCGGTGGGCAGGGTGGCGACGGCGTAGCCGCCGCGCGAGTCGTCGGTGACCGAGACGACCGTCGTCATGGGGTGGACGACCGCGCCGGCCTTCTCCGCGAGGTGGAGGTAGTTCTCGTTGAGGGTGTTCTTCGCGCCGTGCCGGCAGCCGGTCATACATTCGCCGCACTCGGCGCAGGCTTTGCGAGCCGGTCCCGCCCCGCCGAAGTACGGGTCGGGCACCTCCTGGCCCGGCCTCGCCTTCACCGTGCCGTCGGCGTCCTCGCCGTCGCCGAAGAAGACACCGACCGGGGCCATGTGGAAGGAGTCGCCGCAGCCCATCCGCTCCGCCGCCGCCTTGAGGTGGACGTCCGACGGGGTCATGGTCGGGTTGAGCCGTACGCCCAGCATGCGGCGGGCCTGGTCGTAGTACGGCGCCAGCTCGTCCTGCCAGTCGGTGATGTCACGCCACTGGGGGTCCTCGAAGAACGGCTTCGGCGGGACGTACAGGGTGTTGGCGTAGTTGAGGGAGCCGCCGCCGACACCCGCGCCGGCCAGGACCATGACGTTGCCCAGCAGATGGATGCGCTGGATGCCGTACATGCCGAGTTTCGGCGCCCAGAGGTAGTTCTTGAGGTCCCAGGAGTTCTTCGGCAGGGTGTCGCGGGTGAAGCGGCGGCCTGCCTCCAGGACGCCGACGCGGTAGCCCTTCTCGGTGAGGCGCAGGGCGGTCACCGAGCCGCCGAAGCCGGAGCCGACGACGATGACGTCGTAGTCGTAAGCGTCCTGAGGCACGTGCCGTCTCCCGTTCGAGTGGCTGAAGCGAGGGTCGTCTACCGGAACCGGAACGCCTTCATCAGGCGCAGGCTCCTGCTCATGAACTGGGCGTACTGCTCGTCGTCCATCCCCAGGGAGGGGGCCATCGGGAGGACTCGCTGGTGGGCGACCGTCTGGGCCTCGGTGTACTTGAGGATGCCCTCGGAGCCGTGACGGCGGCCGAGGCCCGAGTCCTTCATCCCGCCCATGGGCGACTGGACGCTGCCGTACGCGGGTGCGTAGCCCTCGTTGATGTTGACCGTGCCGGTACGCAGACGGGCGGCGACCTCAAGGCCGCGGCGGCCGTTCTTCGTCCAGACCGAGGCGTTCAGACCGTAGGCGGTCGCGTTGGCGCGCTCGATCACCTCGTCCTCACTGCTGAAGCGGTAGACCGACACGACCGGGCCGAACGTCTCCTCGCCGCAGACGGACATGTCCGTGACGACGCCGTCGAGGATCGTCGGCTCGAAGAAGTACGGACCGATGTCGGGGCGGGCCACTCCGCCGGCGACGACCTTCGCGCCCTTGGCGACCGCCTCCTCGACGTGCCGCGTGACCGTCTCGAGCTGGCGCTCGCCGACCAGGGAGCCCATGTCGGCGCCGTACGCCAGGGAGGTGCCGAGGCGCATCGCCTTCGTCCGGGCGGCGAAGCGCTCCAGGAAGGCGTCCGCGATGGACTCGTGGACGTAGAGCCGTTCGATGGAGATGCAGAGCTGGCCGGCGGAGGAGAAACAGGCACGGACGGCGCCGGCCGCGGCCTTCTCGATGTCGGCGTCCTCCAGGACCAGCATGGGGTTCTTGCCGCCGAGTTCGAGGGAGACGCCGATCAGCCGCGCGGCCGCGCCCTGGGCGACCTCGCGGCCGGTACGGGTGGAGCCGGTGAAGGAGACGTAGTCGGCGTGCCGGACGACCTCGGGGCCGACGACCGGGCCGTCGCCCAGGACGACCTGGAAGGCGTCGGCGGGCAGACCGGCCTCGATGAGCAGGTCGCGGGCCCACAGCGCGGTGAGGCAGGTCTCCGTGTCCGGCTTCATGACGACGGCGTTGCCCGCGGCGAAGGCCGGGAGGGCGTCGCCCACCGACAGTTCCAGCGGGTAGTTCCAGGGGGCGATCTGGCCCACGACACCGCGCGGGTGGCGCAGTTCGGTGACCTTGGTGAGGGTCGGCATGGCGCCGGCGTGCCGCTTGGGGCGAAGGTAGGAGGGGGCCTTGCGGCCGTAGTGCCGGGCGGCGACCGCGACGGCCTGCACCTCCTCGTGGGCGTGCAGGCGGGCCTTGCCCGTCTCCAGCTGGATCAGGTCGAGCACCTCGGCCTGGCGCTCCAGCACCAGGTCGTGGAAGCGCAGCAGGACGGCGGCGCGCTGCCGTACGGGGGTCTGCGCCCACACGGCCTGGGCGGCACGGGCGAGCTCGTAGGCCGTTGCCACGTCCTCGGGCGTCGACTCGGGAAGGTCGGCCAGCTTCTCGCCGGTGAGCGGCGTGTGGTTGGCGGTCCGGCCGGAGCCGACCACCCCCTTGGTGAGCTGGGCGACCAGCTCGGGCGTGACCACGTCCGCGGCGGTGCGGGCGCCCTCCGGGGCGGGGGCGAGGGGGTTGGTACCGGTCTGTGCCGTGCCGGTCTCTGCCGTCTTCTCGGTGGCCTGCGCGTCCGTCATGAGGCGCAGGGTATGCGGCGGCGGGGGCTTTGGGTACCCGTCGGTAATACGGCTTCACCGAGTACACACACGATGCCAGTGACTGCTGGCAACAAATGCGCTGATCAGGACGTCGAGCGGTGACCGCCGGGGTATTTCAGCCTTTTACGATCCCGAGCCGTTCCCGGGCCTCCTCGAACACCGAAGTGCCCTCCTTCTCCTGCGGTGTGCCCCTGGGCATGTCGACGCGCAGCTCGTACATGCGGTCGTCGTCGGTGCGGACGACCATCCTCATGACCCGCCTGGGGGTCTCGCCCCGACGGTACGTGGTGTCGGCGAGGGCGGCTTCGTGGCCCTGGACGCTGGTGCGGGCGTACCGGGTCCGCCCGCCGGAGTCGTGCGCTCTGGCCTGCTCCATCGGTGTGGCCGGGGCCTTCTCCCAGACGAGCAGGCGGACCTGGATCGCGCCGGTCCCCGTGTCGCCGTAGAGGGCCGTGCGGGGCTGGTCGGCCGCGCTGCCGGTCCGGCCGAGGAGGCGGTAGTGGCCGGGGAGGTGGAGGACGGCCGCCATGTCCGGCTCGGCGTGCGGGGTCCAGGCGTCGGTCACGTCGGCGGCCTGCCCGGCACTCTCCGCGCTGGGTGTGTCGGCGAGTTGGGTGACGGCCCCGGCGCCACCGGCGAGCAGCGCGGAGAGCAGGGCGAGGGGGCCGGGGCGCAGGAGGCTCTGGCGCTTGGGGGGCAGGGGGTCCTGCCGCGCCGGCGGGTGGGGGTGCTGCTGCGCGAGGGGTATGGAGTCGTGCTGCTGCGCGGCGTCCGGCCCGGTGCCCGCAGCCGCGTCCGCCCCCGGCCCCACACCGGCGGGCACCGGACCGGATTCTGCGGCCTGTACCGGAGTGAGCGGGCCGGAGCCTGCGGCGGGCACCGAAACGAGGGGGGCGGCACGCCCCGGCGCGGGCCGTCGTGCGGCCCGGTCGGCGGGGTGGCCTGTGTGCTCGGCCGCCCGGGGTGCCTCGGTCCGTGCCGGTCCGGCCACCGCCATCAGAGCCTTCGCGACCTCCTCCGCCTCCGGCCGCTGTTCGGGCTCCGGCACCAGCAGTCGGGCGATCAGCGGCCCGAGGGGTCCGGCGCGCGTCGGTTCGGGCGGTTCGGCGGCGAGGACCGCGGCGAGCGTGGCCTCCGGCGTGGTCCGCAGGAAGGGGGAGGAGCCCTCGACGGCGGCGTACAGCAAGGCTCCCAGGGACCACAGGTCGGAGGCGGGCCCCGCCATACGGCCCGACATCCGCTCGGGCGCGACGAACTCCGCCGAGCCGGCGAACTCCCCTCCTTCCGTGCGGGAGTCCTCGCCCTCCGTGCGGGAATCCCCGCTCTCCGTGCTGGAATCCTCGTCCCCCGTGCAGGAAACCCCGCTCCCCCTGCGGGAATCCTCGTCCCCCGTGCTGGAATCCCCGCTCCCCGTGCGGGAGTCCTCGCCCTCCGTGCGGTAATCCCCGCTCCCCCTGCGGGATCCCTCGCCCCCCGTGCCGGAATCCTCGCTCTGCCCGTGGCCGATGCCGAAGTCGGTGACGACGACGCGCCGGTCCGGACCCAGCAGCACGTTGGCGGGCTTCACGTCCCGGTGCACGATGCCGACGGAGTGCGCGGCGCGCAGCGCGCCGAGGACGGCGAGGCCGATCCGGGCGGCTTCGGGCACGTCGACCGGGCCGCGCCGGAGCCTCTCACGCAGGGACTCACCGCCGACCAGCTCCATGACGATCCACGGCAGTCCGTCGAGCGCCTCGGCCGCGTCGAGCTCGTCGGGGCCGACGGGGCCCGGGCGGGCGTCCCGCTGCTCCGGCTCGACGACCACGTCGTGGATGGTGACGGCGGCGGGATGGTCGACGCGGGCGGCGGCCCGGGCCTCGCGGTGCAGCCGGTGGGCCGCCCGCCGGTGGCTCTCGTCCTCCGGGCCGCCCGGCAACCGGGGCTGTCTGACGGCCACTTCACGCTGCTCGAGTTCGTCGAGGGCCCGCCAGACGGTGCCCGTGCCGCCGGAGCCGATGCGCTCGATCAGCCGGTACCGCCCGCCGACCGTCCGGCCCCGGGCGTCGTCCGTCGCGCCCCCGTCGTTGCTCATGCCCCATCAGTACCCCGCGGGACGCTGATCTGTCGACGCGGGCCGTTTCCGGGGGTGTTGGGGCGACGGGATCAGGTCGTGCCGATGACCGGGTTCGCGACCGCCGCGCTCGCCACCTGACGTCCTCGGCCGGTACGTCGGCGTGGGCTTCTTCTCTGTCTGCGAGGCGGTACGGGCTGCGGCGGTCAGGGCGTGGAGGCGGACGCGCTCGGGGAGGCCTGCCGGGTCGCCGGAGTCTTCGGCGTGGCCGGTGCGGTACGCGTCGGCGTGGGGCCGACGTCCCCGTCGCTCCCGTCCCTGAGCAGCGCCGCCGCGGACACCCCGGCTCCCGCCATCGCAGCGACCAGCAGCGCCGCGATGAGGGCGCGGCGTGCGGGCTGCCGGAGGAAGGGTTCCTCGGGCCGGTGCGGACCGCGCGGCTCCACCGGCGGCATGGGCGGTTGCCGGACGGCGGAGTCCTGCGGTCGGCTCCGCGGTGCGGCCGCCACCGTCGGCGCGTACGCGGGTGGCGGCATCGGCGGCGTGCGGCCCGTGTCACGGAAGGCCCGGAGCATCCGCTCCGCCCGGTCCGCGTCCAGCCGCCGGTCCGGGTCGCGCTCCAGCAGACCGCGTACGACGGGCAGGAGCGGTCCGGCCTGGGCGGGCGGCTGGATGTCACCCACGACGACGGCGTGCAGAATGCCGCCCAGCGAGTCGCGGTGGAACGGCGATGCGCCGCTGAGGGCCGCGCACAGCAGCACGCCCAGCGACCACAGATCGGACTCGGGCCCGGTCCTGACCCCCGACATCCGCTCCGGCGCGGTGTACTCGGGCGAGCCGACGAAGGCCCCGTTCTCGGTGAGCGTAGGGGCGCCCGCGACCTGGGCGATACCGAAGTCGGTGAGGACGACGCGGTCGGTGCCGGTCTCCAGCAGCACGTTGTCCGGCTTGAGGTCGCGGTGCAGCACCCCGGCCGCGTGCGCGGCGCGCAGTGCGCCGAGCAGGGCGATGCCGATGCGGGCCGCTTCGACGGCGTCGACGGGGCCCTGGTGGGCGAGCCGGTCGGCGAGCGAGCCGCCCTCGATCAGCTCCATGACGATGTAGGGACGTGCACCGTCCTCGACGACGTCGTGGACGACGATGATGTGCGGGTGGCTCAACTGGGCGACGGCCCGGGCCTCGCGCAGCGTGCGGTCCCGCTGCCGGCGCGCTTGGACCGCGGAGAGCGTCTCGTCGTAGGGGAGTTCCTTGACGGCCACGCTCCGGCCGAGGAGCTGGTCGGTCGCCCGCCAGACCACTCCCATGCCGCCGCGACCGAGCCTTGCCTCCAGGCGATAACGCCCCGCGACCACACGGAAGTCGGCTCCCTCGGTCCCCATGCGCCCCATCATGCCGCAGACGGCGACAAGGCCCGCGAAATCCGGTCGCCGCCCGGCACGGCGGTGTGCCTACCGGGGCTGTTGCCACCCCTGCAGTACCCACTTGAACTGCCGGCTCGTCTGCGCCCAGTCCTCCTCCGGCGAGGACATGTAGATCGCGTACTCGACGCCGTCCCGCGAGAAGTAGGTCTCCTCGATCGCGTGGCGCGGTCCGGCGACGTAGGGCGGGTCCTTGGCCAGCGCCGTCCAGGTGTACTCCCACAGCGAGCCCTTGCGGTCCCGGTAGGTGTTGTCCTCCATGGTCACCCGCTTGTAGTCGACCAGCCTCTGGAGTTCCTGCTCGAGGTCCTCCTGGTGGGCCCCGGCGTCGGCGAAGTCCGGTGACGTGTCGATGGCGACGCGGACGAGGTGGCGGCCGCCGTCCGGCGAGTAGTCGATCTGCTTGAGCTCGCCCTGGGGGCCGAAGGGCTTGCGCTTCCAGCCCTTGGGCAGGGAAAGGCTGAACCCCACGGGATCGTCGTAGCGGATCCAGCTGTCCGGAACCGATCCGCCGGCCGCCTGCGTGCTCGTGGACGGCGTCGAGCCGGATCCGTCGCCCTGGGAGGTTCCGTTCCACTGCTGGAGCACCACGGCCGTGCCCCCGCCGATGATGGCGGCGAGCGCGACCACCAGGGCGAGGGTGCGCAGCCGGCGGCGCCTGCCCGAGCCGGCCGGCTGCGGCCCCGCCGTCGTCGTGCCGGCCGCGGTCGGGCCGTAGGGCGGAGCACCGGTCGTGGACGTCCCGGTGGCGGGGTTGCCGGCCAGGGGCGGGAGCGGCGTCCCGGTGTGCGACCCCGAGCCGGTGCCGACCGGGCCGGTGCCGGACGTGCCGGTGGCCGTGCCGGTGGTGGCCGTCCCCGTGCCCGTTCCGCTGTGGTGGTCCCGGTACGGCGTCGTCCCCGCGTACTGCGTCGGTACGTACGCCTGCGCCCCGTTCGGCCGCCGGCCCTCCGCCGCCTCGGCGAGCATGTGCTCGGCCTCGGACACCTCGGGCCGGGTGGCCGGGTCCTTGCGCAGCAGGGCGGTGATGACGGGGGCGAGCGGACCGGCGTGCCGCAGCTCGGCGGCCTCCTCCTCGACCACGGCCTGCATGGTGGTCAGCGGGGTGGTGCGGCGGAAGGGCGACCGGCCCTCCACGGCCGTGTACAGCGTCGCCCCGAGCGCCCACAGGTCGGAGGAGGGGCCCGGGTCGTGGCCGCGCACCCGCTCGGGCGCCAGGTAGTCGACCGAGCCGACGACCTCTCCGGTGCGCGTGATGGTCGTGTCGCCCTCGATCTGCGCGATGCCGAAGTCCGTCAGCAGCACGCGTCCGTCCCGGGCGAGGAGGACGTTGCCCGGCTTGATGTCGCGGTGCAGGACCCCGGCGGTGTGCGCGGCACGCAGGGCCCGCAGCACCCAGAGGCCGATGCGGGCGGCCTCGCGCGGCTCGATGCGCCCCTCCTCCTTGACCGCGTCGGCCAGGGAGCGGCCCTCGACCAGCTCCATCACGATCCACGGGCGGCCGTCGTGCTCCAGCACGTCGTGCACCGTGACGACCGCGGAGTGGTTGATCCGTGCGGCGGCCCTGGCCTCCGCCCGGGTACGGGCCAGCAGGATCGCCTGCTCGCTCTCGGAGACGTAGAGGGCGGCGGTCAGCTCCTTGATGGCGACCGACCGGTGCAGCACCTCGTCATGCGCACGCCAGACCCGGCCCATGCCGCCACTGCCGATGGATTCGGCCAGCCGGTAGCGGCCCGCGACGAGCAGGCCCTGCATCTGATTCACGTTGCCCCGCAATGGTCTTGACAGGGTCAGCGTAAGGACCCGCCCTCACCCAGGGAACAAGCGGGGTACCACGGTGACCGCACTGTGACGGTTGCCGCCTGCCGGGACGTGAGGCGACCAGAGGGTGAACTGCGGCGTACACGCGGCGCGCCGGACGCTCACTTCGTCGCCTTGTACGTCGCCGCCGCCTGCTCGTAGAGCCGGGTCACCTCGTCCCGGTCGGACTCCGGCCCGCGCACCTGGACCACGTGGTAGCGCCCCTGGACCAGCATCGCGAGGTTGCGTACGTACAGCTCGCCCCCGTCGCGGCCGGTCCAGGTGAACTGACCCTCGGCCATGGTCCGTCCGCCCACCTCGATCGTCTTCAGCCCGGTGGAGGTGGCCCAGCTGGAGTCGCGGTACGGCTGCAACTCCGGCTCCTTCTCCCGCTGGTAGGCCATCGGATCACGGCCGTGCTCCGACGCGCTGTCCCGGCCCGGTACGACGATGAGCTCGAAATCGCCCTTGGAGTAGACGACCTGGCCGCTGCCGCCCAACGCGGCGCGGTCCCAGCCCTTGGCGACGGCGACCTGGAAACCGGCCGGGTCCTTGCGCAGGGTGAAACCGTCGCCGACGTCGGGTCCGGTGGTCTGCGTCTCGGTGGTGCCGGCCGACGACGAGGGGCTCTTCTCCGGCTCGGGTGAGGTCTGCTCGGGCCGCGGCTCACTGCTGGCGTCCGGCTCGGGCGCCCGGCTCACCTCACCGGCGGCACCGGTACGGTCCGTGCCGTCCGCGCCCTCGCTGTCCGACTTGGGCATGAACAGCATGGCGTAGGCGATCGCCGCGGCCATCGCGAGCAGGACCAGCAGGAGCAGGGTGCGACCGAGACGATGCGGGGAACCGGACTCCTTCCTGGCCCGTTTGTGCCGCCCGTGGTGCGCGGGCAGCCCCGCCTTCCGCCGCCGCACCAGCTCGCCACGGCGCCGTACGACGGGCAGCCGGCCGGCGTCCACGGGCGGCGCCGCGACGACGTGCACCCCGGCCTCCGGCTCGGGAGCCGAACGCACCAGCGAGCGCAGCCAGCCCCGCACCTCCTCGAAGTCGAGGCGCTCGGTGGGGTCCTGCCGCAGCAGCGACTCCACGACCGGCCGCAGCGGCCCGCACTCCTCGGCGTAGGCGGGCGGTTCCGCGCACACCATCTGCACCAGCTCGGCCGTCGACTCCTCCGGGTAGGGCGCATGCCCCTGCACGGCCCTGAAGAGCAGCGCGCCGAGCGCCCACAGGTCGGTCGCGGGACCGATCGGCGCCGCCAACTGCCAGTTCTCGTGCACGGGTCCGGCCTGCTCCGGCGCCCAGCGCTCGGTCACCGGCCCGACCACGGCCATCCGCGCCTGCCGCGCCCGTTCGGCCGCCAGCGCCGTGGCCGGACCGCGCCGGGGGGCTGAGGTGTCGGCGACCAGGTCGTCCCACCGGGCGGTCCCGCCCTGGGCGGCGGCCTCCGGGGCCTGCGGGAGCGCCGCCTGCTCCGCGCTCTGCGGCGCCGGTGCGTCACCGGTCGTGCCACGGGGTGTCGCACCGTGCCACCCGGTCGTCCGCGGACCGCCGCCCACACCGTAGGGATCGGCGATCCGCCCCGGCGGTACGGCTCCGGGGGAAGTGCCCTGCCCGGGGATGTAGGGGGACGGTGACGATCCGTTGCCGTGGGGCGCGGCGTCACCGTCCGGGGCGGTCCGGGCTCCGGGCAGTGCCGTCCGCCCGCCCTGCTGAACCTCGTGCACCCGTGCCGCGGCCCGGGCACCCGCCCGGTAGGCCGCGATCGCCCCGGCACGCGCCGCCCGGGGATCCCCGCTGCCCGCCACCGGCCCGCGTACGGGCACCGCCCGGCCGCCGCCCGCCGTGTCACCCCCTGCCGGGGGCAGCCCTCTGGCCTCCCTGGCCTCTATGGCAGCGCGTCGCGCGGCCTCGGGATCACTCGTGCCACCCGCGCCGTGGGCGGGCCCGGTGCCGCCGTCCTGCCCCGGCCCTCGCCCGGACTCCTCGAAGGGCTGTTCCGGAACCGGGTCGTACCCGCACAGGGCTTCCTCCGCGGCGCCCACCGCCAGCCCGGTCAGCATCACGCGGCCGTCGTCGCAGACCAGCACCGTCCGCGCGGTGATGTTCCGGTGCACCCAGCCGTGCGCGTGCAGCACCCGAAGGGCCATCAGCACGTCGGAGGCCACCTCGGCCGCCCGGTACGGCGTCAGCGGCTTCTCGGCGAGCAGCGCCGCCAGCGGACGCGCGGCCACCAGTTCACTGACGATCCACAGCGAGCCGCCCTCGGCGAACACGTCGAAGACCTGGTCGAGCCGGGGATGGTCGGGAATGGCCGCGGCCGCCTGCGCCGCCTCCACCGCGCGCCGCACCACCGGATCCGTGGGCCGCCGGGTGCCGCCCCGCGCACCGGACCGCCACGCGCCGCCGTCCCTGGCGGTGAAACCGTCGGGCAGCCCCTCCGCGTCGAGCACTTCGGCCTCGACGACCTCGGGCAACGGGACCTGCCGGACCAGGACTTCCTGTCCGCTGTAGGTGTCGAAGGCGCGGGTCTCGGTGAGTTCGTACTCGTCGGACGGCGGCAGCGGCAGGCGGTAGCGGTCGGCCAGCACCCGACCCGCGTAGTCGTCCACGTTGCCTCCCCCGGCAGCCCGGTCGGTCACATCCGTTCGCCCCACGGTCCGCTCCGACTGCGCACGGTCCGCAAACATTTACGATACGTGCCGCAGGCAACCCGCATTACGGGGATGCCAGATCTCACTCCCCAAGCCCCCGGGGCCTCATGCTCAGGACTTGGGTTCGAAGGTCTTCGTCAGGGTCCGCCACGTCTCCTTGCGCAGCGCGCCGTCCCAGTCGGACGCCTTCGCCGTGTACATCAGCGCGTACCCCTGCCGGTCGTCGACCACGAATCCCCGGTCGATCGTCCGGTACCGGGTGCCTCCTTCGGTGTAGGTGAACTCCCAGTCGGCCGTGTTCCAGCCGCGGTAGTCCACCTTCTCTATGCGGATCTTCCTGTACTGCGCGCGCACCATGTAGCGTTCCTGGTTCTTCCAGTCCGCCACCGGGTCGCCCTTGGGCGTGGATGTCCAGGCGATGAGCAGCTTCTGTCCGTCGGGCCCGGTGAAGCGGTCGCCCGCCGCACCCGACGACTGGTACTTCCAGCCCTTCGGCAGACCGATCGAGTACCCCTGTTTGCCCTGGTGAGTCGACTTCACCGCGGTGCCCTTACCGCCGGAGCCGCCCTCGTCCGACGAATTGCTCGACCGGCCGTCCGGCTTGCTGTCCGAGGCGGCCGCGGACGGCACCTCCTCGGTCTCCGTGCCGTCCGTGCCCGTGCCGTGGCTCTCGTCGTCCTTGGTGTCCGCGCTGTTCGACGCCGCCGTGGCGACGGTCTTCCCGCCGCCCTCGCCGGAGGCCCCCTTCGAGCCCGTGTCGCCCCCGCTGTACACGATGGTGAGCACGGTGCCGATCACGGCGAGCACGACGACCACCGCGATGATCAACAAGGTCCGCCGCGGCACCACGTCGGTGAGCGGCGCCCGGGGCACCGGCCTCGGCGGCAGATCCGGCGGCGGCACCACGGGCCACCCGGAACTCCGCCCTGCGGAGGCCGTCTTCGACTCCGGCGCGTTCCGCTCAGCGGCACCCGCGGCCGGACCCGACTGCGCCACGGACGCACCCGCGGCCCCGGCCCGCCCCGCGCCGCCGCCCGACGGGGAGGAGGCCGTACCCGCCGCCTTCGCAGCGGCGGCTTCGTCGGCACCGGACTCGGCTGAAGCCGATGTGGCTTCCGCCGACTTGGCGGAAGCCGACTTGGCGGAAGCCGCCGCCGATCCCGCGGCCGCGGATCCCGCCGCGGCCTTGCGCACGGAACGCAGTGCTCCGCGCAGCCGCTCCCCGGCCTCCTCGCCGCGCTTGCCCGCCGCACCCGACGAACTCCCCTTGCGCGAGGACCTGTCCGGCTGCGCGGGCAGCGGCACGACCTTCGTCGCGTCCATCGGCTCCGGCTCGGCCGGTGCCGGCGCGTGCAGGACCGAGTTCAGCATCGCCCGGGCGCCCGCGTCGTCGAGCCGCTGCGCGGGGTCCTTGGTGAGCAGCCCGTGGATGACGTCCTTCAGCGGACCGGCGTTCTTCGGTTCCTCCAGCGGCTCCGTCATCACGGCCGTCAGAGTCGCTATGGCCGACCCCTTGTCGTACGGCGGCGCGCCCTCCACCGCCGCGTACAGCAGCCCGCCGAGCGACCACAGGTCGGCCGCCGGGCCCGGCTTGTGCCCGCGCGCCCGCTCCGGGGAGATGTAGGAGGGCGCGCCGACGAGCATGCCGGTCGAGGTGATGGACGGGTCACCCTCGACCTGGGCGATGCCGAAGTCGGTGAGCACGACCCGGCCGTCCTCGGCGATCAGCACGTTCGACGGCTTCACGTCGCGGTGCAGGATGCCCTCGCGGTGGGCGGACCGCAGCACGTCGAGGACGGCGAGCCCGACCTCCGCGGCACGCTTCGGCTCGAGGAGACCGTCCTCCCGGATGACCTCGGCGAGCGACTTGCCCTCGACGAGTTCCATGACGATCCAGGGCCGGTCGTCCTCCTGGACCACGTCGAAGACCGTCACGGCGCTGTTGTTGCGGATCCGCGCGATCGCCTTGGCCTCACGCAGCGTCCGGGTGATCAGCCGCCGCTTCTCCTCCTCGTCGATGTTCGACGGGAACCTCAGCTCCTTGACGGCGACCGTCCGCCCGAGGGTCTCGTCCTGGGCCCGCCACACCGTGCCCATGCCGCCGCGGCCGAGCACTTTGCCCAGCCGGTAACGCCCCGCGAGGAGACGCTCCCTGTTGTCCTGACGAGTGTCCTGACGAGATGTGCCCGCCCGCTCCGCCTCCGACATGCGTCCCCTCATACAACCCGCCCTGACAGAGCCTCCATTGTCTCTCACCCGACAAGTGCCCGGTGCCCAGGGGCCCCCTGGCGGGCACCGGCGGCCCCACCCCCCGGGAACCCGGGTGCGGCGGGCCCCGCGCCGCCTTGCATGATGGGCTCCGACCAGGGAGGAGCCCGTATGCCGCCGATTCGGACATTGCTGGCCCTGCCGGTGGCCGCCGCCCTGTTCGGTCTGCCCCCGGCCGACTCGTCGGCCCTCTCGATGCCGCCCACGGACGCGGTCCTGCCCCAGCTGGTGACCCGGGGCAGGGCCCCGGCCGCGGCCCTGCTGGCCCAGGAGGGCACCACCGCCCGCTATGCCGCCGCCGGTCCGGGAATCGCCCGGTCGGACCACTTCCGCGCCGGAAGCATCACGAAGACGTTCATCGCGACGGTCGTGCTGCAACTGGCCGCCGAACACCGGCTGTCGCTGTCCGACACGGTGGAGCAGCACCTGCCCGGCCTGGTGCGGGGAGCCGGCAACGACGGCCGCGCGCTGACCCTGCGCTCCCTGCTCACCCACACCAGCGGCCTGCGTGACTTCACCCGGGACACCGGCGGGATCGCACCCCTCACACCTCGTCAGGCCCTGAACCTCGCTCTCACCCACCCTCCGGCCGAACGCGGCCGTTTCTCCTACTCGAACACCAACTACGTGTTGCTCGGCCTGGTCATACAGCAGGTCACCGGTCACTCGTACGCCACCGAGGCCGAGCGCCGCATCCTCACCCCGCTGCACCTGACGGGCACCTCCTTCCCCGGATCCCGCTCTCGGCTGCCCTCACCGCACGGCCACGCCTACGCCGCCGACGGAACCGACGTCACCGAACTCGACCCGCGGGTGGCCGGAGCCGCGGGCGAGTTGGTGACCACGCTCGCCGACCTCGACCGCTTCTACGGAGCCCTGCTCGGCGGTCGGCTGCTGCCCCCGCACCGGCTGCGCGAGATGCTCGACACCCGTGCCGCACACGGCGCGTACGGCATGGGCCTCTTCCCCGACAAGCTTCCGTGCGGCACGACGGTGTGGGGACACAACGGGCACATATCCGGCAGCTACGTGCGCACCGCGGCCACCGTCGACGGCCGGCGTGTCCTCACCTTCCGCGTGAACACGGACGCGATAGCCGATCCCGGTCTCGAACGCGCGCTGCTCGCGGCCGAGTTCTGCCCCCGCACCTCGTAGAACGACCGGGTCCCGAACGAAGATCCCGCTTCCCGACACTCGTTCGGGTGACACCCGGCAGACCCGGCAGACCGCGGACCGGCCCCCTCCGGCACGGCCCGGCCGCACCCGGAACGGCCCGACCGCACCCGGCACGGCTGGGCGCGCTCCCGCCCGCGCACCGGGCACGGCCCGACCGCACCCGCAGCATCACAACGGCACGATGTCCGGCGCCCCCAGTCGCGCCGCGTCCGCCGTCAGGTCGTCCGGCTGCCGCTGCGACTCCCGCTCGGCCTCCACCCGCTTCTGGTAGTGCTCGACCTCGCGCTCGATCTGACCCTCGTCCCAGCCGAGCACGGGCGCCATCAGCTCGGCGGCGTCACGTGCGCTGCGGGCACCCCGGTCGAAGGTCTCGATCGAGATGCGCGTACGCCGGGTCAGCACGTCGTCCAGGTGCCGCGCCCCCTCGTGGGAGGCCGCGTACACGATCTCGGCGCGCAGATAGTCGTCGGCGGCGGCCAGGGGCTCGCCCAGCGTCGGATCCTCGGCGATGAGCTGGAGCAGTTCCTCGGTCATCGTCCCGTAGCGGTTCAGCAGGTGCTCGACCCGCACCACGTGCAGTCCGGTCCGGGCGGCGATCCGCGCCCGCGCGTTCCACAGTGCCCGGTAGCCCTCGGCGCCCAGCAGCGGCACGTCCTCCGTGACGCAGTCGGCGACGCGCATGTCGAGCCCGTGCACCGCCGCGTCCACCGCGTCCTTGGCCATGACCCGGTACGTCGTGTACTTGCCGCCCGCCACGACGACCAGCCCCGGCACCGGATGCGCCACGGTGTGCTCGCGCGACAACTTGCTGGTGGCGTCCGACTCGCCCGCGAGCAGCGGCCGCAGGCCCGCGTACACGCCCTGGACGTCGTCCCTGGTGAGCGGTATCGCCAGCACCGAGTTCACATGTTCCAGCAGGTAGTCGATGTCCGCGCTGGACGCGGCCGGGTGGGCCTTGTCGAGGTCCCAGTCGGTGTCCGTGGTGCCGACGATCCAGTGCCGGCCCCAGGGGATGACGAACAGCACGGACTTCTCCGTGCGCAGGATCAGCCCGGTCGTGGAGTGGATCCGGTCGCGCGGCACGACCAGGTGGATGCCCTTGGACGCCCGCACGTGGAACTGGCCCCGCTCACCGACCATCGCCTGGGTGTCGTCCGTCCAGACGCCGGTGGCGTTGACGACCTGCTTGGCGCGGATCTCGTACTCGCCGCCCCCTTCGACGTCCTGCACCCTCGCGCCGACGACCCGTTCGCCCTCGCGCAGGAAGCCCGTCACCCGCGCGCGGTTGGCCGCCTTCGCCCCGTACGCCACGGCCGTACGCACCAGGTTCGTCACGTACCGGGCGTCGTCCATCTGCGCGTCGTAGTACTGCAGCGCCCCGACCAGCGCGTCCTTCTTCAAGCAGGGGGCCACGCGCAGGGCGTGAGTGCGCGTCAGGTGGCGGTGCATCGGAAGTCCCCGGCCGTGCCCCTTGGCCATGGACATCGCGTCGTACATGGCGACGCCCGAACCGGCGTAGAGCCGCTCCCAGCCCTTGTGCTGCAGGGGGTAGAGGAACGGCACGGGCTTCACCAGGTGCGGGGCGAGCCGCTCCAGCAGCAGGCCGCGTTCCTTCAGCGCCTCGCGGACGAGCGCGAAGTCGAGCATCTCCAGATAGCGCAGGCCGCCGTGGATGAGCTTGCTGGACCGGCTGGAGGTGCCGGACGCCCAGTCACGCGCCTCGACCAGACCTGTGGACAAGCCCCGGGTCACCGCGTCGAGCGCGGTGCCCGCACCCACCACGCCTGCACCCACGACGAGCACGTCCAGCTCGCGCTCGGCCATGGATGCGAGTGACTCGGCGCGCTGCGCCGGTCCGAGTGTCGCTGTCCTCACCGCTGCCTCCCGCTCATCGGTCGCACCGGCCGCACCCGTCGGGCGTGGCCCCGTCCGTATCCCCCTGCCCAGATTCTGACCGGGTTGCCCGACTTCAGCCACCACGGGCCCGGAGCCTGTGGACAACGCTCACGGAACACTCACCGAAACTCGGCCGGACAATCCCGCATATCGGTCATATTTACTCCTAGTCTGACATTGCGCTCGCCCGTCCTGTCCACAGGGCTTGCGTACCTGTCCCACTTCGGCTATCGGGAAGGACGGCCGCCATGCCCGCAGACCTCGCCGTCATCGGACTCGGACCGTACGGCCTGCCCCTGGCCCAGGCCGCCGTCGCCGCCGGCATCGCCACCCTCGGCTACCGGACCGGACCCGAGGCGGGCTCGCTCAGCCCCGCCGAGCTGCGCCGGATGCTCTCGGGGGGCTTCCGGCCGGCCACCGACCCGGCCGAGCTCGGCCGGGTGCGCACCGCGGTCATCTGCGCGCCGACCCCGCCCGATGCGGACGGCGGGCCGGACCTGAGCCAGCTGGAAACGGCCGCCCGCACCCTGGCCGGCCACCTGCGCCCGCACACCACGGTGATCCTGGAGTCACCGGTGTACCCGGGGACGACGGAGACCTTCCTGCGGCCGCTGCTCGAAGAGGGCTCCGGTCTGCGCGCGGGCCGCGACTTCCACCTCGCGTACTCCCCCAGCCGCGTCGACCCCGGCAACCGCGACGTCACGCCCGCCACGACACCCAAGGTCATCGGCGGCCTCACCCCGGCCTGCACCGAGTCGGCCGCCGCCTTCTACGGACGGCTGACCGACAAGGTGGTACGCGCGCGTGGACTGCGCGAGGCGGAGACCGTGTACCTGCTGGAGACCAACTACCGGCACGTGAACATCGCCCTGGTGAACGAGATGGCCGTCCTCTGCAACGACCTGGGTGTCGACCTCTGGGACGTCGTCCGCTGCGCCGAGACCAAGCCGTTCGGCTTCCAGGCCTTCCGCCCGGGCCCCGGCGTGGGCGGCCACTCCGTCCCCCAGGACATGACCGCTCCCGGCGGCCGCGGACTGCGCATGGTGGAACTGGCCCGGCAGGTCAACGACCGCATGCCGGGCTACGTCGTCCAGCGCGCCGCCACGCTCCTCAACGAACACGGCAAGTCGGCCCGGGGCGCCCGCGTGCTCCTCCTCGGCGTCACCTACAAGCCCGACCTCGCCGACCTCCAGGGCACTCCGGCCCGCGAGATCGCCCTGCGGCTGAGGGAACTGGGCGCGGCCGTCAGCTACCACGACCCCTACGTCCCGTCCTGGAGCGTCCTCGACCACCCGGTCCCCCGCGCGGACGCCCTCTACGAGGCAGCAGCCGACGCGGACCTGACCATCCTCCTCCAGCAGCACCGCACGTACGACCTCCAGGGCCTGTCGGTGAAGGCCCAGCTCCTGCTCGACACGCGCGGGGCGGCGCCCATGGGGGCGGCGCATCGGTTGTGAAGGGGGGCGCGCGGGGTGCGTGAGCCCAGGCAACTGGTGGCATGAGGCACGCGGCGCGGGTACCTTACGGACACAGGCGGAGCCCACCGCAGCGGTCACTGCGGCAGGCTCCTGGATGGATCACGGAGTGTCCGCCCCTAGTTCTCATGGGGGCGGACGCTCACCATCCGAAACAAGGTGGAGCCCACCGCAGCGGTCACTGCGGCAGGCTCCTGGATGGATCACGGAGTGTCCGCCCCTATTCCTCTTGGGGGCGGCCGCTCACCATCCGAAAATCCGCAAGATCCACCTCCTCCGGCACTGCGCCGTCCGAAGACGGAGTCGGTCCCAGCGGGTGGGCTTGCGGTGACGTCCCATGGGCGCCCCCTTCCACGACGCCGCCCATTGACCCGGTAGGCGGCTCGTCGGAATTCGGGCCGGGCCCCGAGGGCGGGGTCCGGACCGTGTCCTTGGAAGGGGGCTCCCAGAAGAACCGGGGCGCCGATCACGGACACCAGCCCCTCGAAACCCCCCTCCACGGGTAGAAACGGCCCGAAGGCACCCGTGCGCCCCCCACCGCCAACACGCGCCCCGTCACAGCCACTTGGGCATGCAAAAGGGCCCGGCCACTCCCCGAGTGACCAGGCCCTTCTCAGCCGGAGCGGACTACCGCCGGTGCTGTGAGTCCGCCACCGTCACCTCGACGCGCTGGAACTCCTTGAGCTCGCTGTAGCCGGTCGTGGACATGGCGCGGCGCAGGGCGCCGAAGAGGTTCATCGAGCCGTCGGGGGTGTGGGACGGGCCCGTGAGGATCTCCTCCAGGGTGCCGACCGTGCCGAGGGCGACCTTCTTGCCGCGCGGCAGCTCCTCGTTCACGGCCTCCATGCCCCAGTGGTGGCCCTTGCCCGGGCCGTCGGTCGCGCGGGCCAGCGGGGAACCCATCATCACCGAGTCCGCGCCGCAGGCGATCGCCTTGGGCAGGTCGCCGGACCAGCCGACACCGCCGTCCGCGATCACGTGCACGTACCGGCCGCCCGACTCGTCCATGTAGTCGCGGCGCGCCGCGGCGACGTCGGCGACCGCCGTCGCCATGGGGACCTGGATGCCGAGCACGTTGCGCGTGGTGTGCGCCGCACCGCCGCCGAAGCCGACGAGGACGCCCGCCGCGCCGGTACGCATCAGGTGCAGGGCCGCCGTGTATGTAGCGCAGCCGCCGACGATCACCGGGACGTCCAGCTCGTAGATGAACTGCTTCAGGTTCAGCGGCTCGTGCGCGCCGGAGACGTGCTCCGCCGAGACCGTCGTACCGCGGATGACGAAGATGTCCACGCCCGCGTCCACGACGGCCTTGGAGAACTGGGCGGTGCGCTGCGGGGAGAGCGCGGCGGCGGTGACGACGCCGGAGTCGCGCACCTCCTTGATGCGCTGCCCGATCAGCTCCTCCTTGATGGGGGCCGCGTAGATCTCCTGCAGACGGCGGGTCGCGGTCTCCGCGTCCAGACCGGTGATCTCGTCGAGCAGCGGCTGCGGGTCCTCGTAGCGCGTCCACAGGCCTTCGAGGTTCAGCACGCCGAGGCCGCCGAGCTCACCGATGCGGATCGCGGTGGCCGGGGAGACGACCGAGTCCATGGGGGCGGCCAGGAAGGGCAGCTCGAAGCGGTAGGCGTCGATCTGCCAGGCGATGGAGACCTCCTTCGGGTCCCGCGTACGGCGGCTGGGGACGACGGCGATGTCGTCGAAGGCGTACGCCCGGCGGCCGCGCTTGCCGCGCCCGATCTCGATCTCAGTCACGTCTGTGGCCTTTCCCTGATGCGTTGCAGCGTCTTCCAGTATCGCCGACGGGCACGACGAGGGCGGCCCCGGATGCCCCGGAGCCGCCCTCGGAAGGCCGGGCCGCTACTTGCTGCGGCTGTAGTTCGGCGCCTCGACCGTCATCTGGATGTCGTGCGGGTGGCTCTCCTTGAGGCCCGCGGAGGTGATCCGGACGAAGCGGCCCTTGGTCTCCATCTCGTCGATCGAGGCGGCGCCCACGTAGCCCATGGTCTGGCGCAGGCCGCCGACGAGCTGGTGCAGGACGTTGGCCAGCGGGCCGCGGTAGGGCACCTGGCCCTCGATGCCCTCGGGCACGAGCTTGTCGTCGGAGCCGACCTCGGCCTGGAAGTAGCGGTCCTTGGAGTACGACCTGGCCTGGCCGCGGGACTGCATCGCGCCGAGCGAGCCCATGCCGCGGTACGACTTGAACTGCTTGCCGTTGATGAACTGCAGCTCGCCCGGGGACTCCTCACAGCCTGCGAGGAGACTGCCCAGCATGACGGTGTCGGCGCCGGCGGCCAGGGCCTTGCCGATGTCGCCGGAGTACTGCAGACCGCCGTCGCCGATCAGCGGGATGCCTGCCGGACGGGCCGCGAGGGACGCCTCGTAGATCGCGGTGACCTGCGGGACACCGATGCCCGCGACCACACGCGTGGTGCAGATCGAGCCGGGGCCCACGCCCACCTTGATGCCGTCCACACCGGCGTCGATCAGCGCCTGGGCGCCGTCACGCGTGGCGACGTTGCCGCCGATCACGTCGACGCCGACGCTCGACTTGATCTTCGCCATCCAGCTGAGGGCGTTGCTGTTGTGGCCGTGCGAGGTGTCGACGACCAGGAAGTCCACACCGGCACCGGCCAGCGCCTGGGCACGCTCCAGGGCCTCGGGGCTGGCGCCCACGGCCGCGCCCACGAGCAGCCGGCCCTCGGAGTCCTTCGCCGCGTTGGGGTACTGCTCGGCCTTGACGAAGTCCTTGACCGTGATGAGGCCCTTGAGGACACCCGCGTCGTCGACCAGGGGAAGCTTCTCGATCTTGTGGCGGCGCAGCAGCTCCATGGCGTCCGCGCCGGAGATGCCGACCTTGCCGGTGACCAGCGGCATCGGGGTCATGACCTCGCGCACCTGACGCGTGCGGTCCGACTCGAAGGCCATGTCGCGGTTGGTGACGATGCCGAGCAGCTTCTTGTTGCCGTCGGTGACCGGGACGCCGCTGATGCGGAACTTGGCGCACAGGGCGTCCGCCTCGGCGAGCGTGGCGTCGGGGTGCACCGTGATCGGGTCGGTGACCATGCCGGACTCGGACCGCTTGACCAGGTCGACCTGGTTGACCTGGTCCTCGACGGAGAGGTTGCGGTGCAGCACGCCGACGCCGCCCTGGCGGGCCATCGCGATCGCCATGCGCGACTCGGTCACCTTGTCCATCGCCGCCGAGAGGAGCGGGATGTTCACCCGGACGTTGCGGGAGATGCGGGACGAGGTGTCGACCGCGTTGGGGAGCACCTCGGATGCACCCGGCAGCAGCAGCACGTCGTCGTAGGTCAGCCCGAGTGTCGCGAATTTTCCGGGCACTCCGTCGACGTTGGCAGTCATGACACCTTCCCCAAATGGCCTTGATCGGTGCGGATGTCCATGCTAACGGGAAGCGTGGCTGTCTCATTCCACGGTTCCGGTCGGCTCCGGGCTTCGTATGTTCGTACGGAAGCGGCGTACCGCCTGTTCAACTGAGGGTCTGTTCCCGCAGGGCTACTGCTCGGCCAGCGCCCGCAGTCGGCTCAGCGCCCTGTGCTGAGCCACCCGGACCGCGCCGGGTGACATTCCCAACATCTGGCCGGTCTCCTCGGCCGTGAGCCCCACCGCGACGCGCAGCAGCAGCAGCTCCCGCTGGTTCTCCGGGAGGTTGGCCAGCAGTTTCTTGGCCCATTCCGCGTCGCTGCTGAGCAGGGCGCGCTCCTCCGGGCCCAGGGAGTCGTCCGGCCGCTCGGGCATCTCGTCGGAGGGGACGGCCGTCGAACCGGGGTGGCGCATCGCCGCGCGCTGCAGGTCGGCGACCTTGTGGGCGGCGATGGCGAAGACGAACGCCTCGAAGGGGCGGCCGGTGTCCCGGTAGCGGGGCAGCGCGAGGAGCACCGCCACGCAGACCTCCTGCGCGAGGTCCTCCACGAAGTGCCGGGCGTCGCCCGGGAGACGGGACAGACGGGTGCGGCAGTAGCGCAGGGCCAAGGGGTGGACATGGGCGAGCAGGTCGTGCGTGGCCTGCTCGTCCCCGTCGACGGCGCGGTGGACGAGCGCACCGATCGCGCCCTGGGCAGGGGCCGCCTCGTCGTCGCGCATCGGTCCATGGTGCCTTGCGGCCGCCGGGTCCGCGGCACCGCGCCCGTTGTTGTGCACCGAAGCGTTATGAGCAGGTGCGCCGGCACTCATCCCCTGCGCCCTCCCCTTCCGCTCGACCGACTCGTCCCCGAGGAACTCCACACCCTCAAGGATGCGGCATCCGCGGCGAAACGAGCAGCGGGCACCCTGTGGGCCCCCGGCCCACCCGTGCCCACCTGGCGTTCCGTGCTCTCACCACGACCGCTGGGGCCTGCCGTTCGGATCATCGCGGGGACGCGGGCCCTCGCCTGCGCGCTGCCGGGTTCCCGGCCTCGCCCGGGCAGGGGGAATCCCCCGTCGGCGCCGCCGTCGGCCGCCGGCTCCGGTCCGTGCGCGTGCGGCTCGCGCGGGGGCATCCACATGCCCCCGCTCTCCAGCCCCGGCCAGAGGCCGCGCGGCGTCGAAGCCGGCCCGATCCGAAGGACAGGCCCTAGCGCACCAGACCCCACCGGAAGCCGAGCGCCACGGCGTGGGCCCGGTCCGAGGCGCCGAGCTTCTTGAACAGGCGCCGGGCGTGCGTCTTGACGGTGTCCTCGGAGAGGAACAGCTCGCGGCCGATCTCGGCGTTCGAGCGGCCGTGGCTCATGCCTTCGAGGACCTGGATCTCACGCGCGGTGAGCGTGGGCGCCGCGCCCATCTCGGCCGAGCGCAGCCGGCGCGGGGCGAGCCGCCAGGTCGGGTCGGCCAGGGCCTGGGTCACCGTCGCGCGCAGTTCCGCGCGGGAGGCGTCCTTGTGCAGGTAGCCGCGGGCCCCGGCGGCGACCGCGAGGGCCACGCCGTCCAGGTCCTCGGCGACGGTGAGCATGATGATGCGCGCACCGGGGTCGGCGGACAGCAGCCGCCGGACCGTCTCGACGCCGCCCAGTCCGGGCATGCGTACGTCCATCAGAATCAAGTCCGAGCGGTCGGCCCCCCAGCGGCGGAGGACCTCCTCGCCGTTGGCCGCCGTCGTCACACGCTCTACGCCGGGCACGGTCGCCACCGCACGACGAAGCGCCTCTCGGGCAAGCGGGGAGTCGTCGCAGACGAGGACGGAAGTCATGACCGCCCTCCGCAGCTGATGCACGTCACCTTGAGCCTCCAGGCTGGTACGAATCGTCACCTGTGCGGTCGACCGTCTCGGACGCACGCCCGAGCACTTGTTCCTTCAACCGCCTCGCACTCTCAACGACGGTCACCCGAAAGAGTTACGGGGGCGGCTGCCCTCTTCGGCACTCTACGTGAGGGGGCGGACACGGTGCCGGTATGCACAGCAGACCCTCGAACTTTCATCACAAGCTATGCCCCATTCAGACCCATTTCTTCCGCTTTGCCAGTGTCTGGAGATAGATTCGCAATGAGTCATATTTTCATCTCCTTAGATCGTAGTTGTACGGTCGTAGACACCGGATCCGCCCAGAACGGCTACAAGGGGTCACGTAATGGCAGATTTCTCCCGCCTTCCCGGACCGAACGCGGACCTGTGGGACTGGCAGCTGCTGGCTGCCTGTCGCGGGGTGGACAGCTCGCTCTTCTTCCATCCGGAGGGCGAGCGCGGTGCGGCGAGGAGCGCTCGTGAGAACTCGGCCAAAGAGGTCTGCATGAGGTGCCCGGTACGCGCGGAGTGCGCTGCTCACGCCCTGGCGGTGCGTGAGCCGTACGGCGTGTGGGGCGGGCTGACCGAGGACGAGCGCGAAGAGCTGATGGGGCGGGCGCGCAACCGGCTGGTGTCGGCGTCGGCACCGGGCGGACACTCCGCCTCGAACAACTGAAGGAACGTTTCTGCACACGGGCACGCGCACGCGTGCCGTTGGTTTTTGACGCGAGGGGGCCGCTACTGGCGGCGGGCGGCCCGGGCCAGCTGGTCGAGTGTCGCCGCCACGGCCGGGACCTGTGCGAGGTCGGGCAGGGTGAGCGCGACGATCTCCCGCCGCACCTCCGGTTCCAGCCGCACGGCGCGCACTCCCCGGGGCCGGACCGACTCGACGGCCAGCTGGGGAAGGACGGCCACACCCAGTGAGGCCCCCACGAGTCCGGCGACCGCGGGGTAGTCGTCGGTCGCGAAGTCGATGCGGGGGGTGAAGCCGGCCGCAGCGCACACCTCCACCAGCTGTCCGCGGCAGCGCGGGCAGCCCGCGATCCACGGCTCCTCGGCGAGTTCGCCGATCGCGACGGACCGCGCGCCCGCGAGCCGGTGGCGTTCCGGCACGAGCGCGACGAGCCGGTCGGACAGCAGCGGTCGTACGACGAGGTCGTCCCACTCCTCCGAGCCGGCCGCCCCCTCGTAGCGGAAGGCCAGCGCCACGTCGCAGTCGCCCTCGCGCAGCAGGCCGACGGACGCGGGCGGCTCGGCCTCCTCCAGGAAGACGCGGGTGCCGGGGTGTGCCTCGCGCAGTGCGGCGAGGGCCGTGGGGACGAGGGTGGAGCTGCCGCTGGGGAAGGAGACGAGCCGGACCCGTCCCGCGCGCAGCCCGGCGATGGCGGCGACCTCCTCCTCCGCCGCCGTGAGCCCGGAGAGGATCCCGGCGGCGTGCCGCACCAAGGCCTCACCGGCCTGGGTCAGGCGCATCTCGCGTCCGGTGCGGATCAGCAGCGGCGTGCCCACGGATGTCTCCAGGGCCTTCATCTGCTGGCTGACGGCGGGCTGCGTGCAGCCCAGCTCGCGGCCCGCGGCGGAGAAGGAACCGGTGGTCGCGACGGCGCGCAGGACGCGGAGATGACGTGCTTCGATCACCCTTCCAGGATAAGTCACCCTTTGATGCTGATGCCGATAATGCGTCGACGCTTTGGGCCGTGGTCGCCTACCGTGCGGGCATGAAGCTTCTGTCAGTGAATCTGGGACGCGCCGTGGCCGTGCCGTACACGGACAACCCGCAGGGCGTGACCGGGATCGACAAGCGGCCGGTGGACGGACCGGTGCGGGTGTCCGCGCCCGGGCCCAAGGGCGTCGGCGGGAGCGGGCTGGCCGGGGACGCGGTGTGCAAGCTGGAGCACCACGGCGGTGACGACCAGGCGGTGTACGCCATGGCCCGCGAGGACATGGACGCGTGGGAGCGCGAGCTGGGCCGGACCCTGCCCGACGGCGCCTTCGGCGAGAACCTCACGACCCGCGGCCTGGACGTGTCCGGCGCGCTGATCGGCGAACGCTGGCGCATCGGCCCCGAGGTGGTGCTGGAAGTCACCTCCGGGCGGATCCCGTGCCGTACGTTCCAGGGCCATCTGGACGAGAAGGGCTGGGTGAAGCGGTTCACGCAGCGGGGGGCACCGGGGGCGTATCTGCGCGTGATCGAGCCCGGGGAGATCCGCGCGGGCGATGCCGTCGAGATCGTGCACCGGCCGGGTCACGACGTGACGGTGGCGCTGCAGTTCCGGGCGGTGACGACCGAGCGGACGCTGCTGCCGCGGCTGGTGGCCGCGGGCGAGGCCCTGCACCCGGAGGCGCTGAGGACGGCCCGTGAATATCAGGAGAAGTACGGGGCCTGACGGCGGCTCACCGCGCCTGTCGCCACCGACCCTTCACCCCGGACGGCCCCGAGGGGAAGCGGACGCACTCAGTCCGGGTCACTAACCTTCTGCCATGACAACGGCTCTGATTACGGGATCGACGGCAGGCATCGGGGCCGCGTTCGCGCGGCGACTGGCTGCGGACGGGCACAACCTGGTGCTGGTGGCCCGCGACACCAAGCGGCTTAGGGAACAGGCGACCGAGCTGCACGACCGGCACGGCATCGAGGCGGAGGTGCTGACGGCCGACCTGGCCGAGGACAAGGGCATCGAGGCGGTGGCCGCGCGCCTCGGCGACCGCAAGAACCCCGTCGACCTGCTGATCAACAACGCCGGCTTCGGCAACAAGGGCCGCTATCTCGACGTCTCCATGGACGACGAGCTGCGCATGCTGAAGGTGCACTGCGAGGCGGTGCTGCGGCTGACGTCGGCGGCGACGGCGGCGATGCGCGAGCGCGCCCGCGGCGGCGTGGTCAACGTCGCGTCGGTGGCCGCCTTCGTTCCCCGGGGCACCTACGGCGCCTCCAAGGCCTGGGTCGTGCAGTTCACGCAGGGCGCGGCGCGCGACCTGGCCGGCAGCGGCGTACGGCTGATGGCGCTCTGCCCGGGGTTCGTGCGCACCGAGTTCCACGAGCGGGCCGGCATGGGCACTGACAACATCCCGGGCTGGATGTGGCTCGACGCGGACAAGCTGGTGGCGGCGGCGCTGCACGATCTGGCCCGCGGCAGGACGCTGTCCATTCCGGACCCGCGCTACAAGGCGCTGATGGGGGCGGCGAAGCTGGTGCCGCGGGGGATGCTGGGCGCCGTCTCCTCCAGGACGGGGCGGAAGTACGGGCCGCAGTAGGAGGCTTGGGCCGAGAGGCGACGGGCGGCCCCTGTTGGGACAATGGAGCTGTTCAGCCGGACCCAGGGGGGCCGGAGGCGAGGCCATGACCTTCGTACAGCTCATCGAATGCAGGACCAGCCGGCTCGACGAGATGAACCGGCTGATGGACCGGTGGGTCGAGCAGACCAAGGGGAAGCGGACCGCGTCGCACAGCGTGGTGGCGAAGGACCGGGCCGATGCCTCGCACATCGTGGAGATCGTGGAGTTCCCGTCGTACGAGGAGGCGATGCGCAACTCCGGGCTGCCGGAGACCGACCGGATCTTCCAGGACATGGTGGCGCTCTGCGAGGAGACGCCGACCTTCACGGACCTGGACGTGGTGCGGGACGAGCAGCTGTACGCGGCCACCGCGCGCAGGTTCTTCGAGCTCGCGCCGGGCCAGGGGGACGCGCCGCCGTTCAACGACGTGTTCATCGAGGACTACCACGACCACGATCCCGCCAATGTGCAGGACGTGATCGGGCTGGACGCGGTCCGGCGCGAGGTGGAGGTGTGGCGGGGCGGGTTCGACTTCTCGTTCACCCTCGAGGACCAGATGGCGCAGGGCGACCGGGTGTGCACGCGGTGGACCTTCCACGGGCGGCACACCGGGGAGTTCCTCGGGATCCCGCCGACCGGGCAGGAGGTCACCATGACGGGGACGACCGTCCACCGCTGCACTCCGGACGGGAAGATCGCCGAGGGCTGGTGGCAGTACGACCGGCTGGGGCTGATGCAGCAGCTTGGGGTGCTGGATCCTGCGGAGCTCTGACCTCGGGGGCTG
Source organism: Streptomyces sp. NPDC029041 (assembly GCF_040637515.1). Taxonomy (NCBI): domain Bacteria; kingdom Bacillati; phylum Actinomycetota; class Actinomycetes; order Kitasatosporales; family Streptomycetaceae; genus Streptomyces; species Streptomyces sp. NPDC029041. Next base: position 95,869 of record NZ_JBEZWO010000013.1, read on the forward strand.
CTTCGGCCGGCCGACGCGTCGATGGTGCACTCACGAGGTTGTGCGGTGTCCATGCTCTGTCTGAGCGGCGGCTGTGCCGACACGGCACGATGTCCGGAGGGCAGGCAGCCGGAAGCGGTGGCCGTGAGCGCGATGCACCGAGTGCGCTGCGTGGCCCGGCGTCGGCAGCATGGCGGCCAGGCCTCACAGTGCCGCCGCAGCCGAAACGCCCGGGCGTCGCTGTCAGTGGGGACGACTAGGATTCTGGGCCTGTCGTCAGGGCAGGATCACCACCTTCCTCCCGACCGGCTTCCCGCGCGCTGCTGCAGTTCTCAGCGGCACAAAGTGAACCCCTCGAGCTGCGAAACCCGTGAGAACCTGTCTCAGCAGGGCCCTATCTGACGTATATCGAAAACACCTCGACCAGGAATCGGCCATTCCTGAATCCGGAATCCGCCGTACGGGAACGACGTGTTCGCATTCGATCTCCTGCCATACAGGCTGAGGCCGACCAGTCAGCTCATGCAGGGGGATTCATGCGCACCATGGGGCACAGACCTGTCATCGCCCTGGCCGCGACCACGGTGGCGGCGACACTCACGCTCATCGGCACACCCGCACACGCTCAGACGCCCTCGCCCGCGGCGACTCCGTCGGCGGGCGCCGACACCACCGAACTCACCCAGCTCGCCGAGGGCTACCTTCAGCAGCGGGCCGACCTGCTGACAACGGCCCGTCCTGCGGTGAAGTCCGCCCGCGGGCAGGTTCAGGCGACTCGCTCCATGACGGCCCAGGTACAGGACGAGTTCGCCGCCCTGGCGGAGAAAGGCCGGCGGTACGAGGAAGCCGACGGCGGCTATACGAGAGCGGAGGTTGACGTGAAGGTCACCGACGCGAGCGTCACCGGCCAGTCGGCAACGCTTCAACTCACCGAGCACACCCGCCTGTACCTCCCGTTCACACCTCAGGAAGTCGAAGAAGGCGCGCCGGAGTACGAGGAGTTGTCACTCCCCCACACGGTGCAGTTCACCCAGGGCCCCGACGGTGCCTGGCTGCTGTCGGCCGACGAGGCCGACGCGGAAGGCGGGCCGACCGCAACGACCCAGGTGGCCGACGTGGACGTCGACCCCGCCGTCGACGACGGGGGCGGGACGCCGGACGAGGCCGAAGGGAGCAAGGACGCCGGGGCTGACGTCGAACCGCTGCCCGACAACAGCGTCGACAACGTCAAACCCACGGTTACGGCGAACTACAACTACGGCAAGATGGTGTCCTACGCCAACAAGTACTGGAACAACCACAACGACGCCTACCGCACGTACGGCAACGACTGCACCAACTTCATCTCCCAGGCGATGCTGGCCGGCGGCTGGGGGCCCAAGGGCGGCGCCATCATCCAGCGGAAGAGCAACAAGTACTGGTTCTACGGGCCGACGAATTTCACGACCAGCTACACGTGGGCCGGGGCCGAAAACTGGTACTGGTTCGCGAAGAAGCACTCGAAGCGGACCAAGATACTCAGCAACGTGTGGAAGCTGGCCTCGGCCGATGTTCTCCAGGCCGACTTCAACCGCAACAACAACATCGATCACACCATGATCGTCACGAAGAAGTACCGCGGTACGCCGTATCTGACCTACCACACCGGCGACACCCACAACAAAAGCCTGAAGAAGATCCTCTCCGACTACCCGCGTGCCTGGTGGTATGCGCACCGCACCTGACAGGTTGCCCGTCCCCTCACCGGAAAGCAGGAGTGTGCTGTGCAACGTCGACGCCTCTTGGCCGTGGCGGCCGCTCTGGTTGTCGCATCCGGCTGTTCGTCCCAGGACGATGAAGCCCCGCCCGCGGTCTCGGCACCCTCGTCTTCGGCATCGGCATCCTCCGACGGGGCCCGTGATGCCGTCGAGGCCTATGTCCAGGCCCTCAACTCCCGCAACGCCTCCGAGCTGATCTCGGTCGGGGGCGTCGAGGACGAGGAATGGTCCCGGCAGGAGGCCGAGCGGATCCTCGCCGACCGGGGCGGACGCGGCTGGAGGATCAAGGACGTGCGGATCCAGCACGACATGGGTCCGGACGTCGGCTCGGCCCGCCTCCTCGCCGAGGACAAGAAGGGCGAGCCCCTGCGGGACACCTTCACCGTCACACGGGAGAAGGGAACGTGGCACCTGACGGTCTTCACCGACCAGCCCGCTGAGCCGGGCAAGGAATCCGCCGCGACCGACAAGCCGCGTTCCTGACGAACACCGTCGTGGTGGCGCGATCCGACATCTCGGACCGGGCCATCACCCGGCCGGACACACCGTAAGCCGGACGGCGTGGCCCCGTCCGAAGCCGGACGGGCACGGTGCTCTCGCCGACCACCGGCCGAGCGGTTCGGTGCCGACTGCTTTCTGGCCGAGGTGCCGTATGCGATGGACCCCGTGGGCGGTGCACGGCGGCACGTGAGGGACAGAACGTCCCCGCGCCGCCTGGCCCGTTCTCATGCGGACGGCACGGAACGACGTCACAACGTGCCGGGACGACCCGACCGGCTTTCCGTGACGTCGTCGCGCGACGGGCTTGAAGACGGACATCCGTGCCGGCTGCTGCCCGGGGAAACAGAGGACCGGGGCATCGGCGGTCAGGGTGCGGGCTGGCCCACGGGTTGAGCCGGGGCGGTCGATGACGGTGACGGGCCGCCGGGCGGGGGCTGGAGTTCCTGCTGGGCCCAGGCTCCCGCGACCCCCGTGGCGAATGCGGTGGCGGCGGCGACGAGTACGGTGCCGAGGGGGACGGTGATGGAGGACAGCCGGCGGAAGTTGCGTACCTGGGACCACTTCAGGGCTGCGGCTCGCGCCAGCCTCCACTCCCACTGCGCGTCCTGGTGAGCCGCCCCGGGCGAAGGCTTCTCGGGACGCGGGAGCCGTGGGTCGCGGGACGGCTAATCTCCGCCGCCCCCGCCTCCTCCGTCCCCGCCGCCGCCGTCGCTGCCGCCCCCTCCCCCGTCGCCGCCGTCCCCGCCGTCGCTGCCCCAGCCGTCGCCACCGCCGGGTTCGTTGTCGTCGCGGTCGCGGCCGAGGTTGCTGAACCAGGGGCGCTGCCAGAGTTCGTCGTCCGTCTCCCGGCGGGACCTCACGGCACGGAACCGGGCCAGGCCCGTCGTGTCGCCCAGGCCGAAGGAGACGGCGACCGCGTGCGCCATGACGGCGTCCAGGGGGTCGGGGCTCTCGTGGTGCACGTCGGCCAGCGGCAGCAGCACCGTGCCGGGCGGAGGGCCGGGCCACCGTGAGGGGCGGGTCAGCAGGGCGACGCGCCGGTCGTCGCGCAGCAGCCACGAGCTCTCGGCGTTCTCGCGGCGCAGTGTCCAGTGCCGGTCGGGCAGGCGGATCTCGACGCTGCTCTTGGACTTGCGCATCCTCTTGCGCAGTTCGAGCCGTGCCGCGCTGTCACCGACGGTCATGACCAGGCCGCCCGTCCGGTCGGCCGCGTCGGGGCGATGACCCCACGGTGCGCGGAGCCGTACGGCGGGAGCGTGCGGGCCCCAGACGTCCACGCGGACCAGGCGCCGGTCCACGGCGACGGCGACCGTCCCGGCGGGACCCGGCGCGTACCGGCGGGCGATCCACAGGGGCACGCCCTCCACCCGGGCCCGCTCGGCGAGTGCGGCCACCTGGTCCGCCCCGCCGCACCTGCGCACGGCCAGTTCCCCCAGCGCGTGGGCGAAGTCGGCGGTGCGGCGCACCTTCAGGGGCGCGGTCGTGCCGGTCACGCGGGTGACCGGGACGACGCCCGGGCCCTGCGCCAGCGACTCCAGGGGGCGTTCGGTTCCGCCGCCGCCGAGCCAGCGCCCCCGCAGATACGCCTCGGCCATGGCGGCGAGGTTCAGCTCTTCCAGCGGTGTGGTCCGGCCGCCCCTGCGCAGCCGGACGTCGGTGAGTTCCGCGGTGCGCGCCAGCGGATTCCGGGACCGTTCCTCGTAGAGCGCCTGGCTCATCGCATCCCCCTTCGGTTCCGGTGTGTAGGAGGCCGGTGACGGTCTCGCCGGTTCCAGGACCGGCGGGCCGGAACGGCGAAGGCCCGGCGCCCCGTTTCCGGGGTGCCGGGCCTTCGCTCGGGCTCGGGCGGGCCAACGTCGTCAGCCCTCAGCCGTCATGCCTCAGTGGGCGTGGCCGTGGCCGTGGCCCGCGGCGGCCGGCTCCTCCTCTTCCTTCTTCTCGACGACCAGGGTCTCGGTCGTGAGGAGGAGGGAGGCGATGGAGGCGGCGTTCTCCAGGGCGGAGCGGGTGACCTTGACCGGGTCGATGACGCCGGCCTTGACCAGGTCGCCGTACTCGCCGGTGGCGGCGTTGAAGCCCTGGCCCTTCTCGAGCTCGGCGACCTTGGAGGTGATGACGTAACCCTCCAGGCCGGCGTTCTCGGCGATCCAGCGCAGCGGCTCGACGGCGGCCTTGCGGACGACGGCGACACCCGTGGCCTCGTCGCCGGTCTTGCCGAGGTTGTCCTCGAGGACCTTCACGGCGTGGACGAGCGCGGAGCCACCACCGGAGACGATGCCCTCCTCGACCGCGGCGCGGGTCGCGGAGATGGCGTCCTCCAGACGGTGCTTGCGCTCCTTGAGCTCGACCTCGGTGGCGGCACCCACGCGGATGACGCACACGCCGCCGGCCAGCTTCGCGAGGCGCTCCTGGAGCTTCTCGCGGTCCCAGTCGGAGTCGGTGGACTCGATCTCGGCCTTGATCTGGGCGACGCGGCCCTGCACGTCGTCCTTGTTGCCGGCGCCGTCGACGACCGTGGTGTCGTCCTTGGTGACGGTGATGCGGCGGGCGGAGCCGAGCACGTCGAGACCGACCTGGTCGAGCTTGAGGCCGACCTCCTCGGAGACGACCGTGGCGCCGGTGAGGACGGCCAGGTCCTGCAGCATCGCCTTGCGGCGGTCGCCGAAGCCGGGGGCCTTCACGGCGACGGCGTTGAACGTGCCGCGGATCTTGTTCACGACGAGGGTGGAGAGGGCCTCGCCCTCGACGTCCTCGGCGATGATCAGCAGCGGCTTGGAGGCGTTGGACTGGATGACCTTCTCCAGCAGCGGCAGGAGGTCGGCGATGGCGGAGATCTTGCCCTGCGTGATGAGGATGTACGGGTCGTCCAGGACGGCTTCCATGCGCTCCTGGTCCGTCACGAAGTACGGCGACAGGTAGCCCTTGTCGAAGGCCATGCCCTCGGTGAAGTCCAGCTCCAGACCGAAGGTGTTGGACTCCTCGACGGTGATGACACCGTCCTTGCCGACCTTGTCCATCGCCTCGGCGATGAGCTCGCCGACCTGCTGGTCCTGGGCGGACAGCGCGGCGACGGCGGCGATGTCGGACTTCTCGTCGATCGGGCGGGCCGTGGCGAGCAGGTCCTCGGAAACGGCGGCGACGGCGGCGTCGATGCCCTTCTTCAGGGCGGCCGGGGAGGCACCGGCGGCGACGTTCTTCAGGCCCTCGCGCACGAGCGCCTGGGCGAGCACGGTCGCGGTGGTCGTACCGTCACCCGCGATGTCGTTGGTCTTGGTCGCCACCTCCTTGACCAGCTGGGCACCGAGGTTCTCGTACGGGTCCTCGACCTCGACCTCACGGGCGATGGTCACACCGTCGTTGGTGATGGTGGGAGCGCCGAACTTCTTGTCGATGACGACGTTGCGGCCCTTGGGGCCGATCGTCACCTTGACCGTGTCGGCAAGCTTGTTGACGCCGCGCTCGAGGGCGCGACGGGCGTCCTCGTCGAACTTCAGGATCTTCGCCATGGGAGCGTGAGCCCTCTTCCGGAATCTGGGATATACGGCACTGCGCCCCGGGCGCCCGGCTTCTTAGCGATCGCGGGGGCCAGGGGCGCAGTTCAAAGCAATGTGCTTGGGGTGAATTACTTCTCGACGATCGCGAGCACGTCGCGGGCCGAGAGGACGAGGTACTCCTCGCCGTTGTACTTCACCTCGGTGCCGCCGTACTTGCTGTAGAGCACGACGTCGCCGACGGAGACGTCGAGCGGAAGACGGTTGCCGTCCTCGAAGCGGCCCGGGCCCACGGCCAGGACGACGCCCTCCTGGGGCTTCTCCTTGGCGGTGTCCGGGATGACCAGGCCAGAGGCGGTGGTCTGCTCGGCGTCGAGCGGCTGGACCACGATGCGGTCCTCGAGCGGCTTGATGGCAACCTTGGAGCTGGTGGTCGTCACGATCCGACCTCCCCCTTCGGAGATCTCACGGGGTTAACTGTCTGAGGTGGCGACCAGGTGGATCCGTCGTCGCGGGTGCCGGACCTGCCCGTCGCTGTGTTGGCACTCTCCTAGGGGGAGTGCCAGAGCCGAGACTATGACTGCGATTAGCACTCGGTCAAGCGGACTGCTAATTGCCTGCGGCGCGTCGGGCAGCCGCGTCCTCCCGGTGGTCCTCCGAGTGGTCCTCCGAGTGGGCCTCCGAGTGGCCCTGCGGGCGACCCTCCACGTGATCCTCCAGCCGCCCCACGCGCAGCCCCCTGGCCTCGATCTCCCGCAGCAGCCGCAGCGTCCGTGCGGCCAGGGTGCGCGGCTCCGTCCCGTCCGACGGCACCGAGACGATGTCGCCGGCCCGCAGCCCACGCTCGCCGCGGATGTACGTCAGTTCGCCCTCGGCGTTCAGGGACGCGCGCCACAGGACGACCGCGGTGATGCCGCAGTCGGCGGCGGCGCGCAGGGTCGTGGTGTCGTACGTGCCGTAGGGCGGGCGGAAGAGGCGGGGGACGGTGCCGAAGCGGGAGCGGAGTTTGTGCTGCTGGCCGCAGATCTCGGCGCGTTGGCCGGCATAGGGCAGGCCGCGCAGGGCGGGGTGGTCGAGGGTGCGGTTCTGGAGGGACGCGCCGACCGCGCGCAGCCGGGCGAAGTGGCCGTAGCCGGGCCCCGTGACGCTGTCCGTGAGGAACAGGCTGACCGGGAGCCGCCGTTCGCGGACGAGGCCCGCGAAGCGGGGGTCGCGTGCGGCGCCGTCGTCGTAGGTGAGGAAGACGACGGGTTCGCGGGTGGCGACATGGTCCACCACGGGCGGCAGCCGCCGCGTGTCGTTCACCTCGCGCGCCGGGGCCCGGGCCCGGCCGTCGGCGATGCCCGGCCGCTCTCCCGCCGCCCCGGAGCAGCCGGACAGCAGGAACGCGCACAGCAGTACGGCCGCCCGGCGCCTCACAGGTAGTCCTCCAGCCGCCCGACCGCGTACCCCTGGGCCGTGACCTTGTTCAGGAATCGGCGGATCATGTCGGCCATGGTGCCCTTCCACTGGTCACGACCCCGGAAGTGCGTGAGGACGATGTCACCCGGATGCAGCTTCCGGCCCCCGTCGCGGTACTCCCAGTGGTCGGCGAAGACCTCCTCGTTCCACAGGGGCACGTAGGTGATGCCGCAAGTCCTGGCGGCCCGCAGGGTCGCCCGGTCGTAGCTGCCGTAGGGCGGGCGGAAGAGGGTGGGGCGGGTGCCGAACCGCCTCTCCATGTAGCGCTGCATGCCGCAGATCTCGCGTTTCTGCTTCCGGTAGGACATGCCCCGCAGGTTGGGGTGGTTGAGGGTGTGGTTGTGCAGGACCACGCCCCGGGACTGCATCTTCCGGAAGTAGCGGGTGTCGTTCCTGACCAGGTAGCCGCTGAGGAAGGCGCTGTAGGGGACGTCGAGCTCGCTCATCATCCGCAGGAACGCCGGGTCCTTCTCCGCGCCGTCGTCGATGGTCAGGAAGACGACCTTGTCCCGGGTGGGGATCCTGGTGAAGACGGGCGGGAGGTCCAGCTTCCGGTGGCCGTCCACCTCGAAGCCCTTGCGGGTCCTGACCCTGGGCTTCTTCGCGGGGGCGGGCGGGGCGGCCGACGGGACCTTGCGCAGACCCCAGCGGTGCGCGGCGGCGACCCGGGCGGCCTGCGCGGCGCGCAGCTTGGTGGCGTAGGAGTCGAGCGCGCGGGCCGGGGGTGCGTCGAGGGGCTGCTGGCCGCCGGCCGGGGTGACCTGGTCGCCGCCGTCCTGCGCGCAGCCGGAGGCGATGGCGGCGAGGACGAGCACGGCGACGACGATCCGTACGCCGGCGGACGCCCGTCCCGTCGCCCACCTTTTGTCATTTTGTACGACTGCTCGCATGATGCCGGATCCTCGCAGCCCCCTGCCGTCGGCCCGGTCCGACACCTCGGCCGGCGTCCCGTCATCCCCCGACCGGCCCACACACCGGCCGCACGCCACGAGCGGCCCGCTCAGCCGTCGCTCGCACCGGACCGGCCACCGCCGGTCCGGCCCCTGCCCCCGTGGCCGACAATGATCCGGTGAACGACCTCGCCCTCCTCCTCACCCCCGAAGGCCGCGCCCTCCTCGACGAGGTGCGGGACACCGAACCCGCGCAGGAGCTGGCCGTCGCGACCCGGCTGCGCCGCGAGCACCCCGCCGAGCTGGTGTCGGCGGCGCTGGGCCAGGCGCGGCTGCGGCAGCGGGCGGTGGCGAAGTTCGGAGCCGAGGACGCGGGCCGGATGTTCTTCACACCGAACGGCGTCGAGCAGTCGACCCGGGCGAGCGTGGCGGCCCACCGGGCGCGGCGGTTCGCGGAGCTGGGCGTGACCTCGGTCGCCGACCTGTGCTGCGGCATCGGCGGGGACGCGATCGCGCTGGCCCGCGCCGGAATCCGGGTCCTGGCCGTGGACCGGGATCCGCAGACCGCCGCCGCGGCCCGGGCCAATGCCGACGCGCTGGGCCTGGCCGGTCTCGTCGAGGTGCGCGAGGCCGACGTGACGGAGGTGGACACGGCCGGATTCGACGCCGTCTTCGTGGACCCCGCCCGGCGCGGCGGACGCGGCCGGATCTTCGACCCCGAGGCCTACTCGCCGCCCCTGTCCTGGGCGGTCTCCGCCGCCCGCCGGGCCCCGCGCGCCGCCGCACTGAAGATCGCGCCCGGTATCCCGCACGAGGCGGTCCCCGAGGACGCCGAGGCCGAGTGGATCTCCGACGGCGGGGACGTCAAGGAGGCGGTGCTGTGGTTCGGCACCGAGCCGGGGGCGGTCCGGGCGACCCTCCTGCCGGGCCCGCGCACCCTGCTCTCCCGTGGCCTGCCCGACCCCGGCGTCCGCCCGCCCGGCCGCTACCTCTACGAGCCCGACGGCGCCGTCATCCGGTCCCACCTGGTCGCCGAGGTGGCCGACCGGGTCGACGGCGGCCTGCTCGACGCGACCATCGCGTACGTCACGGCCGACGCCCTGCTTCCGACCCCGTACGCCACGGCCTACGAGATCACCGACCACCTGCCCTTCAACGTCAAGCGGCTGAAGGCCCTCCTGCGGGAGCGGCAGGTCGGCACGCTGACGGTGAAGAAGCGGGGCTCTGCGGTCGAGCCGGAGGAGCTCCGCAGGAAGGTCAAGCCGCAGGGCCCGCACGCGGCGACGGTGTTCCTGACCCGGGTCGCGGGGGCGCCGGCGATGCTCGTCGGGCACCCCGCCTGACCTTCAGGACGGTTCGGCCGCCCTCCGCAGCAACAGGTCCCGCTCCCTCTCGTTCCGGGTGAGCGACGCCGCCCGTTCGAACTCCGCACGGGCCTCCCGCGTACGGCCGAGGCGGGCGAGGAGGTCGCCGCGGACGCTGGGCAGCAGGTGGTAGCCCCGCAGGGCCGGGTCGGCGGCCAGGGCGTCGACCAGGGCGAGCGCCGGGCCCGGGCCCTCGGACATCGAGACGGCCACCGCGCGGTTCAGTTCCACGACCGGGGACGGGGAGCGGGCCGCCAGCAGGCCGTAGAGGGTGGCGATGCGGGACCAGTCGGTCTCCTCGTAGGTGTACGCGTGCGCGTGGCAGGCGGCGATGGCCGCTTGCAGGGTGTACGGGCCCGGGGCGCCGGAGGAGGTGGCCTCGGCCCGGCCCAGCGCGGCGAAGCCGCGGGCGATGAGCATGCGGTTCCAGCGCGAGCGGTTCTGGTCCTTCAGGAGGACCGGCTCGCCGGACGGGCCCGTGCGGGCAGCCGTCCGGGAGGCCTGGAGCTCCAGGAGGGCGGTGAGGCCGTGCACTTCGGGTTCCTTCCGCATCAGGGCCGAGAGCACCCGGGCCAGGCGCAGGGCGTCCTCGCACAGGGAGGGGCGGAGCCAGTCGTCGCCGGCCGTGGCGGCGTATCCCTCGTTGAAGATCAGGTAGATGACGTCGAGGACCGAGCCGAGGCGGGCCTCGCGGTCGGCGCCGTGGGGCACCTCGAAGGCGATGTTCCGCGTCGCGAGGGTGCGTTTGGCGCGGACGACGCGCTGCGCGATCGTCGGCTCCGGGACCAGGAAGGCGCGGGCGATCTCGGCCGTGGTCAGGCCGCCGAGCAGGCGCAGGGTGAGGGCGGTGCGGGCCTCGGTGGACAGGACCGGGTGGCAGGCGGTGAAGACCAGGCGCAGCAGGTCGTCGTCGATGTCGTCGGGATCGGCGGGCTCCTCCGGGGGCGCCACGGCCGACAGGTCCCGGCCGATCTCCGCCAGCTTGCGGGCGTAGTTCTCCCGGCGCCGGACCAGGTCGACGGCGCGGCGGCGGGCGGTGGTCATGAGCCAGGCGCCCGGGTTGCCGGGCACCCCCTCCCGCGGCCACTGCTCCAACGCCGCGACCAGCGCGTCCTGTGCGAGTTCCTCGGCGATGCCGACGTCCCGGACGACCCGGGTGACGCCGGCGATGATCCGGGGCGACTCCATGCGGAAGACGGTCTCGATGGCCTCGGCGGTGCGGTCGGGCCGGGGCGGTGGGGACGGGTCCGGGGCCGGGGCCGGGGGTGAGGTCGGCTCCGAATCCAGGCCGGTCTGCGGGCCTTTGGCCGATTCCGGGGCCGGGGCGGGGTCCGAGGCCGGGGCAGGACCCGAGACCGGGGCCGGGCCCGCATCCGGGGTGGGCCGCGAGGCCGGGGCGGGCTCCGGGGCCGAGGCCGGGGCCGGGGCCGGGTCCGAGGCCGGGGCCGGGGCCGGGGCCGGGCCCGCATCCGGCGTGGGCCGCGACGCCGGGGCCGGGCCCGCATCCGGGGTGGGCCGCGAGGCCGGGGCCGGGGCCGGGCCCGCATCCGGCGTGGGCCGCGACGCCGGAGACGGCTCCGAGGCCGGGTCCGAGACCGGGGCCGGGGCCGAGGCCGAGGCCGGGCCCGCATCCGGCGTGGGCCGCGACGCCGGGGCGGGCTCCGGGTCCGGGGCAGAACCCGAGACCGGGGCCGGGCCCGCATCCGGCATGGGCCGCGACGCCGGAGACGGCTCCGAGGCCGAGGCAGGGCTCGAGGCCGAGGCAGGACCCGAGACCGGGGCCGGGCCCGCATCCGGCGTGGGCCGCGAGGCCGGATGCGGCTCCGGGGTCGGGGTGGGCTGCGGGGTCACAGCCCACCATCAGACACCCGTGGTGCCGTCCGGCCAAGCCCCATCAGACACCCGTGGTGCCGTCCGGCCAAGCCGAACCGGCGCGAGGGCCGGTCAGTCCTCGGCGATCTGCCGGACCTCGGCGGTGATCGTCCAGTAGTCCTCGTGCAGGGACAGGAACCGCTTGGTCCACTCGATCGCCTCGGCCTTGTCCTTGCACTGGCTGATCGAGTAGCCGCCGATGACCTCCTTGGACTCGGTGAACGGCCCGTCGGTGACGGACAACTGCCCGCCCTCCCAGGTCACCCGGCTGCCGTCCGAGGTCGGCGTGAGTCCGGCCGTGTCGAGCATGACCCCGGCCTTGGTGATCTCCTCCAGCAACGTGCCCATCCGCTCCATGAGCTCGGGGCTCGGACCCTCGGCGGGGGCGTTCTTCTCGTCGATGCGGATCAGGGTGAGAAAGCGTGGCATGGTCACTCCTCGGGTTCTGCGGAGCGGGGCGCTTCCCCGCTCTCACCCCTGCGTCGATCGGGGGCCCGCCGGATCGACACGCTCGCCGCGATTTCTTCGCGGATTTCTACCGCGACGCGTTTACCCAGTTCAGCGCAGCGACTCCCACAGCTTCCGGGCCTGGGGTTCCTCGGCCACCACCCGGTTGGGATCCGACGGCGCCTGCACCACGGGCATCATGACGGTCCGTACGCCGCTCGCCGAGAGGCCATGGAGGCTCTGCCCGAGGCCGGTCAGTTCCGCGAGGGAGTCCAGGCCGGTGTCGGTGGTGAGGCCGGCGGTGACCGTGTCGGCGACGCGGTACAGCTTGGCCGGGTCGGTGAGCAGATCCTGGGAGGCGATCTGCTCCAGCAGGGCCTTCACCAGCTTCTGCTGAAGGCCGATGCGGCCCAGGTCGCTGCCGTCGCCGATGCCGTGCCGGGTGCGGGCGAGCGCGAGGGCCTGGGTGCCGTCCAGGTGATGGGTGCCCGCCTTCAGCCGCAGATGGCTGTCCTCGTCGGCGATGTCCTCCTCCGTGGTGACGGTGACGCCGCCGAGCGCGTCGACCAGCCGGGCGAAGCCGGAGAAGTCGATTTCGAGGTAGTGGTCCATGCGGACGTGCGTCATCGCCTCGACCGTCTTCACCGCACAGACCGGACCGCCCACCTCATAGGCGCTGTTGAACATGGACCGGTGGGCGACTTCTGTCGTACCCCCGGCGGGGCGTGGGCAGGACGGGCGGGTGACCAGGGTGTCGCGCGGGATGCTCACGATCGTCGCGCTGGTCCGCCCGGCGTCGAGGTGGACGACCATCGCCGTGTCGGAGCGGGCGCCCGAGCTGTCACCGCCGCCGAGCCTGCGGTTCTCCTTGCCGCTGCGCGAGTCCGAGCCCAGGACCAGGATGTTGAGGGCCTCGCTCGGCACGGCGGGGGCCGCGGGTGACGGCGTGGTCACCGGCTTGGGCGGCCGGTTGTCGCCCAGCGCGTTGTCGATGTCGACGCCGGTGATGTTGTCACTGAGGTGCCAGTAGGCCCATCCGGCGGCTCCGGCGCCCAGCAGCAGCGTCCCCGCCAGGATGAGGCCGGCGATCCTCAGCGCTCTCGACCGCCGGCCCGCTTCTGCGTCCTGATCCCCCTGATGTCCCGTCACGAGCAGGAACATAAGTCCGAATTATTACGGCCAGGGAGTTCAGCACGGCCTTTCTTCGGAAATTCTCAGATTTCAGGGCGCAGGACCGCCGAAACTTTCGGCGGGCCTGCCGATTGGCTTCGGCTCGGGCGGAGGTGTCCGAAACCCGTCCCCCGATACGGCGCCTACCGCTCCCCCGGCTCCGCGGTACTGCTGCGCACCACCAGGCTCGTCGCCAGCTCGACGCGGGTCGCCGCCGGAGTCCCCTCGTCCCGCCCCAGATCGAGGAGCAGCTTGGCCGCCGCCTCGGCCATCTCGGTCAGGGGCTGCCGTACGGTCGTCAGCGGGGGCCCGACCCAGGGCGCCACGGGCAGATCGTCGAACCCGACCACGCTCAGGTCCTCGGGGATGCGCAGCCCCAGCTCACGTGCGGCCTCGTACAGTCCGAGCGCTTGCAGGTCGTTCCCGGCGAAGACCGCGGTCGGCCGGTCGGGGCGGCGCAGCAGCTCCAGCCCGAGCCGGTAGCCGGCCTCGTGGTGGAAGTCGCCGCTCGCGATCAGGGCGGGATCCACCGGCAGCCCGGCCGTCTCCAGCGCGGCCCGGTAGCCGTCGATCCGGGCGCGGCTGCACATCATCTGCGAGGGCCCGCTGATCGCGCCGATCCTGCGGTGCCCCAGCTCGACCAGATGCCGGGTGGCCGCGAGACCGCCCTGCCAGTTGGTCGCGCCGATCGACGGCACGTCGGCGCCCGGGTCGCCGGCCGGGTCCATCACCACGAACGGGATGGACCGGCTGGTCAGCAGCGCCCGCTGCGACGCGTCGAGCCCGGACAGGACCAGGATCACGCCGTGCGGCCGGCGCGCGGCGACCTGGTCGGCCCACGTCCGCCCGGGGGTGAGCCGCCCCGCGCTCTCGGACAGCACCACACTGAGGCCGGCGTCCCGGGCCACGTTCTCCACACCCCGGATGACCTCCATCGCCCAGGCGCTCTCCAGCTCATGGAAGACCAGGTCGATCAGGGGCGAACGCGTCGCCTCGGCGCGGCGTCGCCGGTAGCCGTGGACGCGCAGCAGGTCCTCGACGCGGGCCCGGGTGGCCGGGGCGACGTCGGCGCGGCCGTTCAGGACCTTCGAAACAGTCGGCGCCGACACACCGGCCTCACGGGCGATCTCGGCGAGCGTCGCGGTCTGCGCGGTGCGCCCCTGCGTCCGGTTCTGCGTCCGGCTTTCAACGGGCTCCGGGGATGTCATGGCGGCGATCGTAACCCTGCGGGCCCCCTTGACGAAGTCCTCGCACCGCCATAGGTTCCCGGAACATTCGAAGTTCATAACGAAACATTCGTGAAAACGTTCGTGAGAGGGCCGTCCGTTCCCCCGACAGGAGCTTCATGACCACCGCGCCCTGGCGTGACCCCGCGCTGCCCGCCACCGCCCGCGTCGACGACCTGCTCTCCCGGATGACCCTGGAGGAGAAGACCGCCCAGTTGTACGGCGTGTGGGTGGGCGCCGCGACGGACGGCGACGGGGTCGCTCCGCACCAGCACGACATGACCGTCGAGTACGACTGGGCCGAGCTGATCAGCCACGGGCTGGGCCAGCTCACGCGCTCCTTCGGCACCGCCCCCGTCGACCCGGCGCTGGGCGCGCAGGCACTGGCCCGCGCCCAGCGCCGCATCACCGAGGCCGGGCGCTTCGGCATCCCGGCGATCGCGCACGAGGAGTGCCTGGCCGGCTTCACCGCCTGGCAGGCCACCGCCTACCCGGTCCCGCTGGCCTGGGGCGCGACCTGGGATCCGCCGCTGGTCGAGCAGATGGCCCGGCGCATCGGCGACGACCTGCGCTCGGCCGGCGTCCACCAGGGCCTCGCGCCCGTGCTGGACGTCGTACGCGATCCGCGCTGGGGCCGTGTGGAGGAGACGATCGGCGAGGACCCGTACCTGGTCGGCACGGTCGGCGCGGCCTATGTGCGGGGCCTGGAAGCTGCGGGAGTCGTCGCCACGCTCAAGCACTTCGCCGGGTACGCCTCCTCGGCCGGTGCCCGCAACCTCGCACCGGTACGGGCCGGCGTCCGCGAGTTCGCCGACGTGACCCTGCCGCCCTTCGAGATGGCCCTGCGCGAGGGTGGCGCCCGCTCGGTGATGGCGGCCTACACCGAGACGGACGGGGTCCCGGCCTCCGCGGACCCCGGGCTGCTGACCGGTCTCCTGCGCGAGGAGTGGGGCTTCACCGGCACGGTCGTCGCCGACTACTTCGGCATCGGCTTCCTCCAGACCCTGCACCGCGTCGCCGCGACCCCGGCCGGGGCGGCCCACGCGGCGCTCACCGCCGGCATCGACGTCGAACTGCCGACCGTCAAGTGCTACGGCCGGCCGCTGCTGGCGGCGGTCCGCTCGGGCGAAGTGCCCGAGGAACTCGTGGACCGGGCGGCCCGCCGCGTCCTGCTCCAGAAGTGCGAACTGGGCCTGCTGGACGAGGACTGGACCCCGGAGCCCACCACCGCGATCAACCTCGACTCGACGGGCAACCGCATCCTCGCGCGCCGCCTGGCGGAGGAGTCGGTGGTCCTGCTCGACAACCCCGACGGCCTGCTCCCGCTGGCCCCCGACACCCGCATCGCGGTGGTCGGCCCCCGGGCGGCCGACGCCCTGGCCATGCTGGGCTGCTACTCCTTCCCGTCCCACGTCCTCACCCACCACCCCGAGGTGCCGGCCGGCATCGAGATCCCGACCCTCCTGGACGCCCTGCGCACCGAACTCCCCGACGCCAAGGTGACCTTCGCGCAGGGCTGCGACGTGACGGACCCGGACACCGCCGGCTTCGAGGAGGCCATCGCCCGCACCGTCGAGGCGGACGTGTGCGTGGCGGTCCTCGGGGACCGGGCGGGCCTGTTCGGCCGCGGCACCTCCGGCGAGGGCTGCGACGCCACGGACCTCGGCCTGCCGGGCGCCCAGGGCGAACTGCTGGACGCGCTGGTCGCCACCGGCGTCCCCGTGGTGCTGGTGCTGCTGACCGGCCGCCCCTACGCCCTGGGCCGCTGGCACGGCCGCCTCGGGGCGGCCGTGCAGGCGTTCTTCCCGGGGGAGGAGGGCGGCCCGGCGGTCGCGGGTGTCCTGTCGGGCCGTGTGAATCCCTCGGGCCGCCTGCCCGTCAGCGTCCCGCGGGTGGCGGGCGGACAGCCCTGGACCTACCTCCAGCCGCCGCTGGGGCTCGCGGGCGAGGTCAGCAATCTCGACCCGACCCCGCTGTACGCCTTCGGCCACGGCCGCTCGTACACGGCGTTCGCCTGGGAGGACGGCACCGCGACGGAACCGGCCGGGATCGGCACGGACGGCTCCCACGACGTGTCGGTGACCGTCCGGAACACCGGCGGACGCGAGGGTGCCGAGGTCGTGCAGCTGTACCTGCACGATCCGGTGGCCTCGGTGACCCGCCCCGACGTCCGGCTGATCGGCTACCGGCGGGTGGAGCTGGCCCCGGGCGAGGCGGCCCGGGTCACGTTCCGCTTCCACGCGGACCTGTCGGCGTTCACCGACCGCTCGGGCCGCCGGGTGGTCGAACCGGGCGCCCTGGAACTGCGGCTGGCCGCCTCCAGCACGGACGTACGGCACACCGCGCACCTCACCCTCACGGGCCCGGTACGGGCGCTCGGCCCGGAGCGGCGGCTGCGCTGCGAGACGGAGGTGTCCCCGGTCCCCGGCGGGAACGGCCGGCCGTGACCGGCCCGGTCAGTCGACCGCCACCGACTCGAACCGCCAGCGATGCACCGCCCGGGTGATCAACTCACCGATCGGCTCGGGCAGTTCGGGCAGCTCGGCGTCGAAGGGGGCGTCCCACCAGGTGAGGACGAGGACCCGGTCCCGGGGCGCCCGGAAGGTCTCCCGGCGCAGGGGCTCCCGGGGAAGCTCCTGGGCCCGCGCCCAGGCCAGCAGGTCCTCGCCCCGCCCCTCGGACGCCCGGGCCTCCCACATCAGCGCGACCGTCACGAGTACAGGTTCTCCTCGCCGGCCTCGTGCACATGGTCGTGATCGCCCGGGACATGAGGCTCCGTCACCGGCAGCGAGGAGTCGGCCGACAGGTCCCAGCTCGACGCCGCCCGGCCCCGGGCGACCATCTCGGCGCCGAGGGCGGCGACCATCGCGCCGTTGTCCGTGCACAGCTTGGGCCGCGGCACGCGCAGCCGGATCCCGGCCGCCTCGCAGCGCTCCTGGGCGAGGACGCGCAGCCGGGAGTTGGCGGCCACACCGCCGCCGATCATCAGATGGTCGACGCCCTCGTCCTTGCAGGCCCGGACGGCCTTGCGGGTCAGCACGTCCACGACCGCCTCCTGGAAGGAGGCCGCCACGTCCCGCACCGGCACCTCCTCCCCCGCCGCCCGCTTGGCCTCGATCCAGCGCGCCACGGCGGTCTTCAGCCCCGAGAAGGAGAAGTCGTAGACCGGGTCGCGTGGGCCGGTCAGGCCCCGGGGGAAGGCGATCGCGTTCGGGTCGCCCTCCTTCGCGTACCGGTCGATGACCGGGCCGCCGGGGAAGCCGAGGTTCAGCACGCGGGCGATCTTGTCGAAGGCCTCTCCGGCCGCGTCGTCGATGGTGGCGCCCATCGGGCGGACGTCGGAGGTGATGTCCGAGGACAGCAGCAGCGAGGAGTGGCCGCCGGAGACCAGCAGGGCCATGGTCGGCTCGGGCAGCGCGCCGTGCTCCAGCTGGTCCACGCAGATGTGCGAGGCGAGGTGGTTCACGCCGTAGAGGGGCTTGCCGAGCGCGTAGGCGTAGGCCTTCGCCGCGGAGACGCCGACCAGCAGGGCACCGGCGAGACCGGGACCGGCGGTGACGGCGATGCCGTCGAGGTCGCGGGCGGTCACGCCCGCCTCCTTCAGGGCGCGGTCGATGGTCGGGACCATCGCCTCCAGGTGGGCACGGCTCGCGACCTCCGGGACGACACCGCCGAAGCGGGCGTGCTCGTCGACGCTGGAGGCGACGGCGTCGGCCAGCAGGGTGGTGCCCCGGACGATGCCGACGCCGGTCTCGTCGCAGGAGGTCTCGATTCCCAGTACGAGGGGTTCGTCAGCCATTGATCTCGGTTCCTTGTACGGAGTTCTCGGGGGCGGTCAGGCGCATCACCAGGGCGTCCACGTTCCCCGGCTGGTAGTAGCCGCGCCGGACACCGATGGGCTCGAAGCCGAAGCGCTCGTAGAGCTTCTGTGCGCGGACGTTGTCGACCCGGCACTCCAGCATCACCTCGGCGCATTCGAAGGTGGTGGCCGCCCGCAGCAGCTCGGCCAGCAGCCGTCCGCCGAGGCCGGTGCCCCACAGGTCGCGGGAGACGGCGATGGTCTGGACGTCCGCCTGCTCGCCGGTGGCGACGAGACCGGCGTACCCGACGATCCCCGCTCCGGACTCGGCGACCACGTACCGCCGGTTGGCCCCGGGCCCGCGCGCGTGGGCGAGCTCGGACCAGAACATGCCCCGGGACCAGGCGTCCTCGGGGAACAGGTCCCGTTCCAGTTCCAGCACGGGGTCGATGTCCCACCAGCGCATCTCGCGCAGCGTGCACGTCACGGGTTCGGTCACTTGGGGGTGACCACCTTGTAGTTCTTGGGGACCTGGGCGTCGGGGCGGCGCAGGTACAGCGGCCGGGGCGCGGGGAGTTCCTCGCCGGCCGCCAGCCTCTCGGCGGCAAGCCGGGCGAGGGCGGCGGCGGAGACGTGCTCGGGCTCGTGCGCCTTGGGGAAGGTCTCCGGGTACAGCAACGCCCCGGCACCGATCGCGGGCAGCCCCGCGACCTGCTCGGCGATGTCGGCGGGCCGGTCCACGGCCGGGTCGGTCACCCGGGTGCGGGAGTCGGTGTAGCGGGCCCAGTACACCTCCTTGCGGCGGGCGTCGGTGGCGACGACGAACGGGCCCCGCAGGTCGGAGGCGTAGGCGAGGCCGTCCAGCGTGCACACACCGTGCACGGGGACGCCGAGCGCGAGCCCGAAGGTGTCGGCGGTCATCAGGCCGACGCGCAGCCCGGTGTACGGTCCCGGACCGATCCCGGCGACGATGCCGGTGACGGCGTCGAGCCGCAGACCGGCCTCGGCGAGCACCCGGTCGATCGCCGGCAGCAGCAGTTCCCCGTGCCGCCGCGCGTCCACCTGACTCGACGAGGCGATGACATCGCGTCCGTCGTGCAGTGCGACGGTGACAGCGGGCGTGGCGGTATCCAGAGCGAGCAAGAGCACGCAAACAGCCTACGGCTCCCCGGGGCCCGGCACGGCCGCGCCTGTCGGGTCGTCACCTGCTGCTACCGTCACCTGGAGTCACGACAAGCATGCAGGACGTGAGGTGGGCACCGGTGGCAGCCAGCAGCTCGGTAATCGTGGCCGGGCTCACCGCCGCGGCCCTCGCGACCGTCGGCCATCTCGCCCACGAGGCCGCCGAGAGCGTCCCGGCCGGGCTGGGCAGGGCGGCGAAGGAGGGCGTCGCCCCGGCGGCCGGTACGTCGAAGGCACCCCGGGTCGAGAAGGACCCCACCGCACTGCCCGACGACTCCGGGAAGGGCGCCCGGGTGGTGTACTCGCTGCGCGGCGACCGGGTGTGGCTGGTCGCGGGGGACGAGGCGATCAGCCGTACGTTCAAGGTCGACCCGAGCGATGTGGACCCGGCTCCGGGCAGCTACGCGGTGACGTCCCGCTCCAACTCGGTGACCGGCTCCGACGGCGTCCCGGTCGAGCACGTGGTGCGCTTCGCCAGTGTGGACGGCGTGGTCATCGGCTTCAGCGCGGCCGTGAACGAGTCGGCCGCCCCGGCTCCCGCCCCCGGCCACACGGTCCGCACGGGCGGCATCCGCGAATCCCGGGCGGACGGCGACGCGATGTGGACGTTCGCGACGATCGGCCGCACGGTCGTGGTCGTCCGCTAGGCCCGTGGTGCGGGCCGGGCCCAAGGCTTCAGGCCGCTTCGCGGTGCCCGGGGTCGCGCCGGGAGAGTTCCGGGTCGGGTGCGCGCGGGGGCGTGGAGAGCAGCGCCGCCGCCTCACCGGCCGCCAGCAGGTCGCGCATGGACACCCCGGCGACCGCGAACCACTGCGGCTGCCCCTTGCTCTCTGTAGCCGACATGGATGCCTCCCGAAGGGCCGGGGCAACGTGGTTAGGCACACCTAACCACTGACTGGATACCATGTGACCACGCACAAGACGCCGGATGCAACATCTTGCCGACGTCTTGTCGGAACGTCCATCGAATGCCCGCACACCCGGACTCGGGCGGACTCAGGCGGCGAGCACGCTCAGATCCGCCGCGGCCCAGCGTTCCCCCACACCGGTGACCGTCATCTGCCGGACCTCGTCGGTCGTGTCGCCCACCGTCCGGTGGATCACGACCTGGAGCCGGTCCTCGGTCAGCTCCTCGACCTTGCCCTCGCCCCACTCCACGACGACCACGGAGTCGGGCAGCGAGACGTCGAGGTCGAGGTCCTCCATCTCGTCGAGACCGCCGGAGAGCCGGTAGGCGTCGACGTGGACCAGCGGCGGTCCGTCGCCCAGCGAGGGGTGCACCCGGGCGATCACGAACGTCGGTGAGGTGACGGCCCCGCGCACGCCGAGCCCCTCGCCCAGCCCACGGGTCAGCGTCGTCTTGCCCGCGCCGAGCTCCCCGCTGAGCATCACCAGGTCACCCGCGCGCAGCAGTTTCGCGAGCCGGCGGCCCAGCTCCCGCATCTGCTCGGGGGACGTGACGACGATCTGGACGGAGCCGGGCTCAGCCGGGCTGTGCGGTGCTGGTGCTTCCATAACCCTTCACGGTAGCCCCTGCGGGCACGGCACCCGTGCGGGTGAGCAGGTCGGCGAGGCGGTCGGTGACCACTTCCGGGTGTTCCAGCATCACCAGGTGCCCCGCGTCCGGCACCAGCACCAGCTCGGCGTCGGGGAGCAGATCGGCGATGGCCTCGCTGTGCTCACTCGGCGTGACCAGGTCCTGCACCCCGGCCAGCACGAGAACCGGCTGGTCGGCGAAGTGGGCGAGCGCCTCGGTCTTGTCGTGGTCGTTGAACGCCGGGTAGTACTCGGCGACCACGTCGATCGGCGTGCTCTCGATCATCCGCTCGGCGAACCGGGCGACGGCCGGGTCGACGTCCCGGGAGGCGAAGGAGTACCGCTTGATGATCCCGGCGAACAGGTCCGCCGTCGCCCGGCGTCCCTTCTCCACCAGCTCGGCCCGCTGCCCCAGCGCCTTCAGCACCCCGGGCAGCACCCGCCGCACCGCGTTGACCCCGGCGACGGGCAGGCCGTAGTTGACCTCGCCGAGCCGTCCCGACGACGTGCCCACGAAAGCGACCCCGACGACCCGCTCGCGGATCAGCTCCGGGTACTGGTCGGCCAGGGCCATCACGGTCATGCCGCCCATGGAGTGCCCGACGAGCACCAGCGGCCCCTCGGGCGCCGCCGCGTCTATGACGGCCTTCAGATCCCGGCCCAGCTGCTCGATGGTGACCGGCTCGCCGTCCCGGGTCTGGGCCAGGCCCCGCCCGGACCGGCCGTGGCTGCGCTGATCCCAGTGCACGGTCCGCACGACGCCCCGCAGGGCCGCCCGCTGGAAGTGCCAGGAGTCCTGGCTGAGGCAGTAGCCGTGGCTGAAGACGACGGTGACGGGGGCGGGTGACTTGCGGCCGAACAGCCTCCGGCGGCGCGGTCCGATGGCGGCGGGGGCGGCGGCCTCGTCGTCGAGGTCGTCGACCTCGTAGTACAGCTCCGTGCCGTCGTCGGCGAACGCCTTGCCGGGCATGCCCCGCAGGGAGCCGTACGGTCCCGCCGAGTCCAGTGCGAGCCGGGCCTTCTGGCGCATGCCGCGGCCGACCGTCATCCGCTCCAGGGCGACACCGGCGGCCGCGCCCGCGGCCACCACGCCTATCGCCACGCCGGCGATACCGGTCGCCCGGCGCCAGCCTCCCGCCGCCCCCGCGGCGGAGGCCGCGACGGCCGCGGAGGCGACGTCCGCGACGACCTCCGCGCTGCTCTCGCTCACGTACCGCTCCTCTTCACCGGGGTGCCGATCGGGTGACTCGCCGGGTCGGGTGGTGCTGATGTTGCCTTGGTGACTGCCGTTTCTCGTGTGACCGGTTCTCTGTGCGAGTTACCCGTCCTGTTCCTCATTCACATAGACGCGAGGAACACGCGTTCCGATCCGGGTCACGATTTCATAGGCGATGGTTCCGGCCGCCTGGGCCCAGTCCTCAGCGGTGGGCTCGCCGCGGTCCCCCGGCCCGAAGAGGACGGCCTGGGCCCCCGCCTCCGGCTCGTCGCCCCCCAGGTCGACCACGAACTGGTCCATGGCGACCCGTCCGGCGATCGTGCGCCACTTGCCCTCGACCAGGACCGGCCCGGCCGAGGAGGCGTGCCGCGGGATACCGTCCGCGTAACCCAGCGGCACCAGGCCGAGGGTCGTCGGGCCGGGTGTCACGTATTGGTGGCCGTAGCTGACGCCGTGCCCGCCCGGTACGTGCTTGATCAGGGCCAGCGAGGCGGACAGGGTCATCACCGGGCGCAGCCCGAAGTCGGCCGGCGTGCCGAGCTCGGGGCTGGGCGAGATGCCGTAGGTGGCGATGCCGGTGCGGACCAGGTCGAAGTGGCTCTCGGGGATCGTGAGGGTGGCCGGGGAGTTGGCGATGTGCCGGACCTCGGGCCGTACGCCCCGTCCCTCGGCGTACGCGACCATGTCCCGGAACACCGCGAGCTGGGCGGCGATGGAGGGGTGCCCGGGCTCGTCGGCGCAGGCGAAGTGCGACCACAGCCCCGTGACGCGCAGCAGCCCCTCGGCCTCGGCCCGCAGCGCCGCGTCGACGAGCGCGGCCCAGTCGTCCCCGGGCTGACAGCCGCCCCGCCCGAGGCCGGTGTCGGCCTTCAGCTGCACCCGAGCGGGCCGGCCGGCTCCCCTGGCCGCCTCGACGGCCTCCTCCAGGGCCCACATCCCGCTGACCGACACGTCCAGCTCGGCGTCGATCGCCTCGCGCCACGGCCCTCCGGGCGTCCACAGCCAGCACATGATGCGGCCCGGCAGCCCGGCGGCCCGCAGGGCGAGGGCCTCCTCGGGCGTGGCCGTGCCCAGCCAGCTCGCCCCGGCCGCGAGTGCCGCGCGGGCGCACGGCACAGCCCCGTGGCCGTACGCCTGGGACTTCACCACGGCCATCACGGCCGCGCCCCGCGCATGGCCGCGCAGGGCCCGCACATTGGCCCGCAGGGCCGCCAGGTCGATCTCGGCGCGGGCCCGCAGGGGCGCGGTCGGGGCTGTTCTCTCGCTCATCGCGCCCAGTGTCTCAGAGGGCTCCGACGGCGGGTCGCCTACGTGCCTCTGTGCGTCGCCGGGGGCGACTGCGACGCGGCCCGGCGAGCCGACCACGGTGCGGAGGGCTGTACCGGGGGTACGGCAGGGGCGTGTCGTACAGCGTGGCCGGATATGACGGTGCCGCCGTTGGAGTGGTCGCCCTCGTGTTCAGGCCGCCTCCGACCGGCCCGGCCCCTCGATCCCCGGCACCCCACTCGCCCCCGGCATGCCGCCGAGCCCGGAAGCGCCCGGCCCCGTCCCGCGACACACCGGGGCGTCACCCCAGCACATTCCGCCAGGCTTCCGGGACCGCCTCCGCCACGTCATGCGCCCCCACCGGCGCCCCGTCCGCCGCCAGCCGTCCGGCCAGACCGTGCAGGTACGCCCCGGCACTCCCCGCGTCCACCGCGGACAGCCCGGCCGCCAGCAGCGAGCCGCCGAGCCCCGACAGCACGTCGCCGCTTCCGGCCGTGGCCAGCCACCCCGTCCCCGTCGGGTTCACCCGCACCGCGCCGCCTCCCGAGTCGGCCACCAGCGTCGTGGATCCCTTCAGCAGCACGGTCGCCCCGTACCGCCGGGCCAGCTCCCGGACCGCCGCCAGCCGGCCGCCCTCGACCTCCGCCCGGTCCACGCCCAGCAGGGCCGCCGCCTCCCCCGCGTGCGGTGTCATCAGCGTCGGCGCCCGCCGCCCCCGCACGACCCCGGCGTCCGCCAGCCGCAGCCCGTCCGCGTCGATCAGCACCGGCACGTCCGCCGCCAGCACCTCCGCCACCGTCCCGGCGTCGTCCCCGGCCCCCGGACCGACGACCCACGCCTGCACCCGTCCGGCCTGCTTCGGCCCCTGGTCCGACACGAGCGTCTCGGGAAACCGCGCGATGACCGCGTCCCCGGCCGGGCCTACGTATCGCACGGCCCCGGCACCGCCCCGCAGCGCCCCGGAGACGGCGAGCACGGCGGCCCCCGGGTACCGCGCCGACCCGGCGGCGATCCCGACCACGCCCCGCCGGTACTTGTCGCTCTCCGCCCCCGGCACCGGCAGCAGCCGGGCCACGTCCAGGTGCTGCAGCGCCTCCAGCTCCGGCTCGGGGGGCAGTTCCAGCCCGATGTCGACCAGCCGTACCGAACCGGCGTACTCGCGGGCGGGATCGATCAGGAGTCCCGGCTTGTGCGTCCCGAACGTGACGGTCAGATCGGCCCGCACGGCGACCCCGTGCACCTCCCCGGTGTCGGCGTCGACACCGCTCGGCAGATCGACGGCGACCACGGCTCCCCGCGACCGTGCGGCGGCAGCGGCCAACGGCACCGCGTCCGGCCGCAGCCCGCCCTTCCCCCCGATCCCGACGATCCCGTCGAGGACGAGGTCCGCGCCCTCGACGAGCGCCTCACCCCGGCCGGCCGCCGCGACCCGCCCTCCGGCCCGCCGCAACGCCGCGAGCCCCGCCGCGTGCGCCCGCTCCGGCGCGAGCAGCACCGCGGTGACCCCCGCCCCCCGGCGGGCCAGCCGGGCTCCGGCGTACAGGGCGTCACCGCCGTTGTCGCCGCTGCCGACCAGCAGCACGACCCTGCTCCCGTACACCCGCCCCAGCAGGTCGGCGCAGGCCGCGGCGAGCCCGGCGGCGGCGCGTTGCATCAGCGCCCCCTCCGGCAGCCGCGCCATCAGCTCCCGTTCGGCGTTCCGGACCGTCTCCACGCTGTACGCAGTACGCATGCGGTCGAGTTTCCCGCAGTACCGCCAGGCCACTCCCCCTCACACGCGCCTCCGCTCCTCTCCCGCTGCGCGATCCGTGCCGCGTCCATTGACGCTCTGCCGCCCCTTTGCCAGACTCCCGGCCGCGCAGAAAGCGCTTGCACGCAGCTTGCCCACCCGCTGCGCACCGCTTGCCCACCCCCCCACGTCCGACGAAACCGAGGCCCCCATGGGACGCAGAGCCGCCTTACTCGCCGCCGTCGCCGCAACCACCCTCCTCACCGCGGCCGGCACCCTGACCGCCCCCGCCACGGCCGCGCCCACGCGCGCACTGGCCTGCGGAGACGGCTCCCACCACGCCGAGGCCGTGCAGAGCGGCGGCACCTGGACCGCCCGGCGCGGCGGCGGCACGGTGTACACCGGCACCGACATGCGCGCGGCCGTCCAGGCCGCGGTCAACAGCCTCACCCCCGGGCGCACCGCGAAGGAACGGGTCGTGGTCCGCGGCTCGGGTTCGGTACCGGCGGGCTCCCGCATCTCCCTGCCGAGCTACACGGCCCTCGACGTCTGCGGCACCATCGACGTCACCGGCAGCGGCTCGGGCGACCAGGCGCCGGTCTACTCGCGCGGCACCCGCGACGTCGAGGTCCAGAACCTCAAGCTCACCGGCACCCCGCTGTACGGCATCTTCCTGCGCAACGTCCAGAACGTGGTGCTCGGCCAGATCGACATGCGCCTGACCCGCGGCCTGGGCGTCCGCATCGACAACCGCGGCGACACCAGCCAGTGGACGCGCAACGTCCGCATCGACGACGTCTACGTCTCCGGCGCGTCCAGCCACGCGGTCGAGACGTACGGCGTCGACGGCCTCACCATCGGCACGGTGACGGCCCGCAACGTCGGCGAGTCGGGCCTGCTGCTCAACCAGACCGTCAACGCCACGATCACCAAGGTGGACGCCGAGAACGCCGGCACGGGCACCGGGTACGCCGCCTTTCGCATGGCCAATCGCAACGGCCGGATCGGCAGCGGCTACCCCACGAACATCCGCGTCGGCGAGGTCGTCGCACGCGGCGGCGGACGGGGCGTGTTCTGCGTCTCGGAGAGCGGCGGGGCCGTCATCGACAAGGTGACGCTCTCCCGCACGGGCAACAACTCGGTCCTGATCGAGAACTGCTACAACGTCAGCCTCGCGGCCCGGAGCGGCACGATCACGGGCGGCGGCGAACTGCGCCTGGCCGCCCGCTCGGAGTTCCCCAACAACAGGGACATCACCATCCAGAACCTGACGGTCACCGACACGGCCATCAGGGAGAGCCCGTGCGGCGAGAACACGACGTTCCGCAACATCACCCGGGTGAACAGCGGCCAGTCGATCTGCTGACCGCGCCACCGAAGCCCTCGCGCCTCACCAGGGCGGGGGCTTCGGGCCCTGTTTCGCCGGATGCCGTGCCGGGCGTATAGTCGAGCCGTGTTTTGAACTCGTTCAAAAAGGGGGATCGACGAGACATGACCAACTCGACTGCATCCACGACATCGGACAGCCCCGCCACCGCCCTCGGCCCCACGGCCCTGGTCCTCGGCATCTTCTCGGCCGTGGGCACCTGGGCGTTCCTGTTTCCCTGGACGGTCCTCGCCGGAGCGCTCGCGATGACGTTCGGCGCCATGGGCCTCCACTACGCCCGCAAGGGCATGGGCCGGGCGTGGCCGGCGGCGGCCGGTGCGGCCCTGGGCGCGATCGCCTTCATCGCCACGGCCACACTGCTCTTTGCCCTGTACTAGGGCCTGCCGTTCGGAGCATGCCGGCGTCGCGGGTCCCGGCCCCGCCCCGGAGGGGCTCTCACCCCTCGGCGATGACCACCGCGGAGGCGACGCCCGCATCGTGACTCAGCGACACGTGCCAGCTGCGCACGCCGAGTTCGGCGGCCCGGGCGGCCACCGTCCCGGTCACCCGCAGCCAGGGCCGCCCCGTGTTCTCGACACACACCTCGGCGTCGGTCCACAGCAGCCCCGGCGGAGCACCCAGCGCCTTGGCCAACGCCTCCTTGGCCGCGAACCGCGCGGCGAGCGAGGCGACCCCCCGCCGCTCCCCACTGGGCAGCAGCAACTCCCGCTCCACGAACAGCCGTCCCGCCAGCGCGGGCGTACGCTCCAGCGAAGCCGCGAACCGCTCGATCTCGGCAACGTCGATGCCGACCCCGATGATGCTCATGGGCAGCACCCTACGGTGACGGGCCGGATCCGGCGGCAAAGGCTCCCCAAGCGCCGCCCGCGCCACCCACGATCTTCAACTCCCCCTGGCAGATGTAGAGTTCGCGCTGACCGCGATGAGCAAACGGCATCGCACCGAACGGGAGGACATCCACCCCATGAAGTTCACGTCGCTGGGGACCACGGCCAGTGCCATAGCTCTCCTCGCCACGGCCCTCACCGGCACCGTCGCCACGGCCGGTACCGCCGCCGCGGCGACGCAGCCCGACTGCAGCAGCGCGCTGACCAACGTGAAGCCCAAGGCGACCGTCAACCTCCGCAGCCAGCCCAAGACGAGCTCGACCGCCCTCGGCACCTGGGGCAAGGGCCAGAACGGCGGCATCTGCTTCGGCGGCAGCAGGCCCGTGACGGGCGGCAGCTACACGGCCTGCGGCAAGACGAGCAACAAGTGGTACTTCGGCGGCCCCAACAGCACCAGCGTGGAGGGCTGGGTCCCGGCGACCTGCCTGCCCATCTGAGCCGAGCACTGACGCCCTGACGGGCTGAGCCGAGGGGCGAAGGGCATCCGGCCCTTCGCCCCTTCCGCTCACTCCGGCTTCCCGCTCACTCCACCGTCACCGACTTCGCCAGGTTCCGCGGCTGGTCCACCTCGTTGCCGCGGGCCGTCGCCAGCTCACAGGCGAACACCTGCAGCGGCACCGTCGCCACGAGCGGCTGCAGCAGGGTCGGCGTGGCCGGCACCCGGATCAGGTGGTCCGCGTACGGCACGACCGCCTCGTCGCCCTCCTCCGCGATCACGATCGTGCGCGCGCCGCGCGCCCGGATCTCCTGGATGTTGGACACGATCTTGTCGTGCAGCACCGACCGGCCGCGCGGCGAGGGCACCACCACGACCACCGGCAGGTCCTCCTCGATCAGGGCGATCGGCCCGTGCTTCAGCTCCCCGGCCGCGAACCCCTCCGCGTGCATGTAGGCGAGTTCCTTGAGCTTCAACGCCCCTTCGAGAGCCACCGGATACCCCACGTGCCGGCCGAGGAACAGCACCGTGTTCTTCGAGGCCAGGGTGCGCGCCAGCTCCCGCACCGGCTCCATCGTGCCCAGCACCTCCTCCACCGCACCGGCGATCGAGGACAGGTCGCGGATCACCGCCCGGATCTCGTCCCCCCACTTCGTGCCGCGCACCTGACCCAGGTACAGGGCGACCAGGTAGCACGCCACGAGCTGCGTCAGGAACGCCTTGGTCGAGGCGACGGCCACCTCCGGCCCGGCGTGCGTGTACAACACCGCGTCCGACTCGCGCGGGATCGTCGAGCCGTTGGTGTTGCAGATCGCCAGCACCCTGGAGCCCTGCTCACGGGCGTGCCGCAACGCCATCAGCGTGTCCATGGTCTCGCCCGACTGGGAGATGGCGATCACGAGCGTCTGCGCGTCGAGGATCGGGTCCCGGTAGCGGAACTCGCTCGCCAGCTCCACCTCGCAGGGCAGCCGCGTCCAGTGCTCGATCGCGTACTTGGCGATCATCCCGGCGTGGAAGGCCGTACCGCAGGCGACGATGACGACCTTGTCGATCTCCCGCAGCACCCCCTGGGGGATCCGCACCTCGTCCAGCGTCAGCGACCCGGCCCCGTCGACCCGGCCCAGGAGCGTGTCGGCGACCGCCTTGGGCTGCTCGGCGATCTCCTTGAGCATGAAGTAGTCGTAGCCACCCTTCTCCGCGGCCGACGCGTCCCAGTCGACGTGGTACGACCGCACGTCGGCCGGGCGGCCGTCGAAGCCCGTCACCGTCACGCCGTCCCGGCGCAGCTCCACCACCTGGTCCTGCCCGAGCTCGATCGCCGCACGCGTGTGGGCGATGAACGCGGCGACGTCCGACGCGAGGAAGGCCTCGCCCTCCCCCACGCCGACCACCAGCGGCGAGTTGCGCCGCGCGCCCACAACCACGTCCGGCTCGTCGGCATGCACGGCGACCAGGGTGAACGCCCCCTCCAGCCGTCGGCACACCAGCCGCATCGCCTCGGCGAGATCCGCGCAGGAGGAGAACTCCTCGGCGAGCAGATGCGCCACGACCTCGGTGTCCGTCTCGGAGGACAGATCGTGGCCGCGCTCCGCCAGTTCGGCCCGCAGCAGCGCGAAGTTCTCGATGATGCCGTTGTGCACCACCGCGACGCGGCCCGCGTTGTCGATGTGCGGGTGGGCGTTGCGGTCCGTGGGCCCGCCGTGCGTGGCCCAGCGGGTGTGCCCGATGCCCGTCGTGCCGGTCGGCAGCGGTCTGCCGTCCAGCTCCTTCTCCAGGTTGAGCAGCTTGCCGGCCTTCTTCGCCGTCGCCAGCCCCCCGTCGGCCAGGACGGCGACGCCCGCCGAGTCGTACCCCCGGTACTCCAGCCGCTTCAGCCCGGCCATCACGACCTCGAGCGCGGACTGCGGCCCCACGTATCCCACGATTCCACACATGAGGCGCAGCCTACGGGCCGATACTCCCGGAAAACCCCTCCAGCGTGCCCGGAATCGGAAATGATCCCGCCTTTCGCGGACCTGCGGCGGTGACTTTCCGCTCCCGTCGCCTGCGATCCGCCGAACTCCGAACTCATGGCGGAACCGATGCCTCCGCGCCCCTGAGCACCTCTCAGACCTTCGCCCGGTAAGCCCGCATCGCCAGCGGGTAGAAGACCAACGCGATACCCGCCGCCCACACCAGCGACCACAAGACCGGCTCCGCGACCGCCCCGCCCAGCAGCAGCCCACGGAACGCGTCGGACAGGTGCGTCACGGGATTGACGTCGCTCCAGGCCTGGAGCCAGCCGGGCATCGTGTCGACGACGACGAACGCGCTGCTGGTGAAGGTGATCGGGAAGATGAGCGTGAAGGCGAACGCCTGGACCTTCTCGGCGTCGCCTGCCAGCATCCCGATCAACACCGCGCTCCAGGACACGGCTGCGGCGAACACCATCACCAGCAGCGCGCCGAGCACCAGACCGCCGAGTCCGCCGGTGATGCGGAAGCCGAGCGCCAGGCCGAGGCAGATCATCAGCAGCAGCGCCCACAGGTGCTTGGCGAGGTCCGCGGTGATCCGGCCGATGAGCGGGGCCGAGCGGGCGATGGGCAGGCTGCGCAGCCGGTCGAAGACGCCCTTGGTGAGGTCGGTGTTGAGTGCCATCGCCGTGTACATCGTCATGAACAGGGTGTTCTGCACGATGATCCCGGGCAGCGCGTACTTCAGATAGGCATCGGGTGAGCCGGCCATCTGCCCGCCCAGCACGTAGGTGAACAGGAACACGAACATGATCGGCGTGATGCTGTAGTCGACCAGTTCGAGGGGGTTGTGCTTGACGGCGACCAGGCTCCGCCAGGCCATCGTGAAGGTCTGCCGCAGCCCTGCGAGGGCGGGCACCCGACCCGACCCCGTGACCGGCGCGGTGAGGCTGGTGGCGGTCATGACCCGCTCACCGCCTTTTCCAGATCCTCCTCTCGGACGGCCGCACCACCGTCCTCCTCGGCCTCGCCCGGCTCGGCGCGGTGGCCGGTCAGGGAGAGGAAGACCTCGTCGAGCGAGGAGCGGCGCAGGGCCAGCTCACCGACCGCGATGCCCTCCCGGTCCAGCGCGCGCACGACGGCCGGCATCAGCTCGGGGTCCTTCACCGGGGCGGTGACCGTCTCGCCCTCGATCCGGGCCTGGGGCCCTGCGGCCCCGGCCACCAGCGCGTGGGCCCGCCCGAGGTCCCGCCCGACGATCGGCCTGAGCTCCAGCACCTGGCCTCCGACCTGCGCCTTCAACTGGTCCGGTGTGCCCTCGGCGATCACGCGGCCCTTGTCGATCACCACGATGTCGTCGGCGAGGACATCGGCCTCGTTCAGATACTGCGTGGTCAGCAGGGCGGTCGCACCGTCCGCGACCAGGCCGCGCAGCATGTCCCACAGCTCACCGCGGCTGTGCGGATCGAGACCGGTGGTCGGCTCGTCGAGGAAGAGGATGCTGGGCCGGCCGACGAGGCTGGCCGCGAGATCCAGGCGCCTGCGCATGCCGCCCGAAAAGGTCTTGGCTGCCCGCCCGGCCGCGTGGGTCAGCTGGAACCGCTCCAGCAGTTCACCGGCCCGCGCCTTCGCCTCTCGCCTCGGCAGGCCCAGCAGACGGCCGATGAGCAGCAGGTTCTCCGTTCCGGTCAGGTTCTCGTCGACCGCCGCGTACTGCCCGGTCAGCCCGACGAGGGAGCGTACGACCCCGGCTTCCCGGACCACGTCGTGGCCGGCCACCCGAGCCCTGCCGCGGTCCGGGTGCAGCAGTGTCGCGAAGATCCGCACCGCGGTCGTCTTCCCGCGCCGTTGGGCCCCAGCAGCCCGAGCACCGTGCCCTTGCGGGCCGCCAGGTCGACGCCGACCAGCGCCTCGGTCTCCTTGAACCGCTTGGCCAGGCCTTCCGCCTCTATCGCGTACGTCATGGGTACCCCCAGGCGTCCGTGGACCCCGGACCGGGCCCACCTCTCCCACAACTGTGACGCACACCACTGACATTCCTCCCGCATCACTTTTTCTCAGGAGGAAACGGGGCGAACACCTCGCGTGACGGATCCCACCTCACCACCCGTTCGTACGCCCGTAACAATGGACTGTGATCTCTCCGGTCTCCTCGATGCCCCGGAGCGCCCACCGGCCCCGCCCGGAGGCGACTCCCTACGTCGACCTCACCCGAGCCGAGTGGAGCGCGCTGCGTGACAAGACGCCGCTTCCACTGACGGCCGAGGAGGTCGAGAAGCTGCGCGGTCTCGGCGACGTGATCGACCTCGACGAGGTGCGGGACATCTACCTCCCGCTGTCCAGACTTCTCAACCTCTACGTCGGTGCCACCGACGGCCTCAGAGGCGCGCTGAACACGTTCCTGGGCGAGCAGGGTTCCCAGTCGGGCACCCCGTTCGTCATAGGGGTCGCCGGTTCGGTCGCCGTGGGCAAGTCGACGGTCGCCCGCCTCCTGCAGGCCCTGCTCTCGCGCTGGCCCGAGCACCCGCGCGTCGAGCTGGTCACCACCGACGGTTTCCTGCTGCCCACCAAGGACCTCCAGGCCCGCGGCCTGATGTCCCGCAAGGGCTTCCCCGAGTCCTACGACCGCCGCGCCCTGACCCGCTTCGTCGCCGACATCAAGGCCGGCAAGAACGAGGTCACCGCGCCCGTCTACTCCCACCTGATCTACGACATCGTCCCCGACAAGAGGCTCACGGTCCGCCGCCCCGACATCCTGATCGTCGAGGGCCTGAACGTCCTCCAGCCGGCCCTGCCCGGCAAGGACGGCCGCACCCGCGTCGGCCTCGCCGACTACTTCGACTTCAGCGTGTACGTCGACGCCCGCGTCGAGGACATCGAGACCTGGTACCTCAACCGCTTCCGCAAGCTGCGCGCGACCGCCTTCCAGGACCCGTCCTCGTACTTCCGCAAGTACACCCAGGTCTCGGAGGAGGAGGCCCTGGACTACGCCCGGACGATGTGGCGCACGATCAACCGGCCCAACCTGGTGGAGAACATCGCGCCCACCCGCGGCCGCGCCGCCCTCGTGCTGCGCAAGGGCCCGGACCACAAGGTGCAGCGGCTGAGCCTGCGCAAGCTGTGACCGCCGGGGGAAAGACCGGTTAGATGGGCGCCATGCTCCATCTGCGTCTGATCACACCGGCCGGCAGGACCGACGAGGTGGTCCTGCTGATCGAGAAGACGGTCGGCACCACCCACCTCGTCGTGCTGCCCGGCGTCTCCCGCGACCCCGCCGGGGACGTGGTGATGTGCGACGTGGCCCGCGAGGCGGGCGACGAACTCCTCGCCGGGCTGCGGGAACTGGGCATCGACACCACCGGTTCCATCGCTGTGG
Source organism: Streptomyces sp. NPDC029041 (assembly GCF_040637515.1). Lineage (NCBI taxonomy): Bacteria > Bacillati > Actinomycetota > Actinomycetes > Kitasatosporales > Streptomycetaceae > Streptomyces > Streptomyces sp. NPDC029041. The sequence continues at coordinate 128,793 of NZ_JBEZWO010000013.1, forward strand.
AGTCCATCGACCTGTCCCTGTCGGAGCGGGCCGACAAGGCGGAGGCCGACGCCCCGGGCGAGGGCGCGGACGCGGTCCTGTGGGAGCAGCTGACCGAGGCGACGCACGAGGAGTCGACCCTCTCCGTCACCTACCTCGCCTTCATCACGCTCGCCACCATGATCGCCGCGTGCGGTGTGGTCCTGGACAACGCGATCCTGATCGTGGGCGCCATGGCGGTGGGCCCCGAGTTCGGCCCCCTCACCGGCATCTGCACCGCGATCGTCCGGCGCCGGCCGCGGCTGGCCCTTCGCTCGCTGATCGCACTGCTGGTGGGCTTCGCGGTGGCGATGGCGGTGACGGTCGGCTTCAGCCTCCTCATGGACGCGGCCGGCCAGTTCACGGAGAGCCGCCTGGAAGCCGACCGCCCCAACACCGGCTTCATCTACGCCCCCGACAAGTTCTCCTTCATCGTGGCGGTCCTGGCCGGCATCGCCGGCACCCTCTCCCTGACCTCCGCCAAGTCGGGCGCGCTGGTGGGGGTGGCCATCTCCGTCACCACGGTCCCGGCCGCCGCGAACGCGGCAGTCGCCCTCAGCTACGGCGACACCAGCCAGACCTGGGGCTCCACGGAGCAGCTGCTGCTGAACCTGCTGGGCATCGTCGTGGCGGGCACGGCGACCCTGCTGGCCCAGAAGTGGTTCTGGGCAAGAGAACGCCAGAAGGCCGACGCCTAGAGGGGCGCGGGGAACTGCGCGACAAGCCACAACGGACGGTCAGCCCGCAGCCAACCGCAGCCCCCCGGCCCGGTTCGTCAGCCGAGCGCGGACTTCACCACATCGGCGAGCCGCCCGGCCACGGACCGGGCCTGCTCGATATCGGCCGCCTCCACCATCACCCGGACCAGCGGCTCGGTCCCGGAGGGCCGCAACAGCACCCGCCCGGTCTCCCCGAGCTCCCGCTCCGCATCCGAGACCGCCGCCGACAGCTCCGCGGACGTCCCCACCCGCGTCCTGTCGACATCCGGCACATTGATCAGCACCTGCGGCAGCCGCTCCATGACACCGGCGAGATCCGCCAGCGTGCGGCCGCTCTGCGCCACCCGGGCCGCCAGCAGCAGCCCGGTCAGCGTCCCGTCGCCGGTCGTCGCGTGGTCGAGGATGATCACGTGCCCGGACTGCTCGCCCCCGAGGGCGAACCCGTGCTCCTTCATCTCCTCCAGCACGTACCGGTCACCGACGGCGGTCTGCACCAGCCGGATGCCCTCGCGCTCCATGGCGAGCTTGAACCCGAGGTTCGACATCACCGTGGCGACGACCGTCTCCGACCGCAGCACGGACCGCTCCCGCATCGCCAGCGCGAGCACGGCGAGGATCTGGTCCCCGTCCACCTCCGCGCCGGTGTGGTCGACGGCGAGGCAGCGGTCGGCGTCGCCATCGTGCGCGATGCCGAGGTCGGCGCCGTGCTCGACGACGGCGGCCTTGATCTTGTCCAGGTGCGTCGAACCGCACCCGTCGTTGATGTTGAGCCCGTCGGGCTCGGCCCCGATCGTGACGACCTCGGCACCGGCCCGCTGGAACACCTCGGGCGAGACCCGGGCGGCGGCGCCGTGCGCCTCGTCGAGGACGACCTTCAGCCCGTCGAGCCGGTTCGGCAGGACACTCAGCAGATGCGCGACGTACCGTTCGGAGCCCTCCTCGTACGCGCGCACGCGGCCCACTCCGGCCCCGGTCGGCCGGTCCCACGGGGCACCGGTGCGGTGCTCCTCGTAGACGGACTCGATGCGGTCCTCCAGCTCGTCGGCGAGCTTGTGGCCGCCGCGGGCGAAGAACTTGATGCCGTTGTCCGGCATGGCGTTGTGGCTGGCGGAGAGCATCACGCCGAGGTCGGCACCGAGCTCCCCGGTCAGGTACGCCACGGCGGGCGTCGGCAGCACACCGACCCGCAGGACGTCCACGCCGGCGCTGGCGAGGCCCGCGACCACCGCGGCTTCCAGGAACTCCCCGGACGCACGGGGGTCACGTCCGACCACGGCCTTGGGCCGGTGTCCCTCGAACGTGCCCGCCTCGGCCAGTACGTGTGCCGCGGCCACGGAGAGGCCCAGGGCCATTTCCGCCGTCAGGTCCGCGTTGGCGACACCGCGCACGCCGTCCGTGCCGAAGAGTCGTCCCACAGTGGTGTCCTCCGAATTGCTGAGGGGAATGCGGCTCACATCCCGATGTGCACCCCCTGAGACTGTCCGGGGGCTGTAGGGGTTGTGTAAACGAACCGCCCCGGCAGCACAACCGTGCCGCCGGGGCGATCGTAGCGAGGCCGGTCGCGAGGACAGGCGACGCGATTTAGCGCTTGCTGTACTGCGGAGCCTTGCGGGCCTTCTTCAGACCGGCCTTCTTGCGCTCGACCGCACGGTCGTCGCGCTTGAGGAAGCCGGCCTTCTTCAGCGGGCCGCGGTTGTTGTCGACGTCGGCCTCGTTCAGCGCACGGGCGACACCGAGACGGAGCGCACCGGCCTGACCGGAGACACCGCCACCGGCGATGCGGGCGATGACGTCGTAACGGCCCTCGAGCTCCAGAACCTTGAACGGCTCGTTGACTTCCTGCTGGTGCACCTTGTTCGGGAAGTAGTCCTCGAGGGTGCGACCGTTGATCTTCCACTTGCCGGTGCCCGGAACGATCCGGACGCGGGCGATGGCGTTCTTGCGACGGCCCAGGCCGGCGGCCGGCTGGGGCTCGCCGAAGCGGGACGCCATGGACTCCGAGGTGTACTCACCCTCGACGGGGACCTCGGACTCGGTGGTGTAGCTGTCGATGTCGATCTCTTCGAGCGGCTGCTCGGCAGTGGTCTCGGCCACGATGCTCCTCAGATTCTCTTCAGTCTTAGGGGGTGGCCGGACTTACTGCGCGACCTGGGTGATCTCGAACGGCTGCGGCTGCTGCGCGCCGTGCGGGTGCTGGTCACCCTTGTAGACCTTCAGCTTCGAGAGCATCTGACGGCCCAGCGTGTTCTTGGGGAGCATGCCCTTGACGGCCTTCTCGATGGCCTTCTCGGGGTTCTTGTCGAGCAGCTCGTCGTAGCGGACGGAGCGCAGACCACCCGGGTAGCCGGAGTGGCGGTACGCCATCTTCTGGGTCCGCTTGTTGCCGGACAGGTGCACCTTGTCCGCGTTGATGATGATGACGAAGTCACCAGCGTCGACGTGGGGCGCGTAGATCGGCTTGTGCTTGCCCCGGAGGAGCGTCGCGGCAGTGGTGGCGAGACGACCCAGGACAACGTCCTGAGCGTCGATGACGTGCCACTGGCGCGTCACATCGCCGGGCTTGGGGCTGTACGTACGCACGGTTCGTAGCCTTCGCTTCGAGTGAATGGTCCATAACTGGTCACCGAAACGATCACGACAGCCTGGACCGCACTGCGGCGACGCATACCGCGTACGTGGGGTCGCTGGTCATCGGCCCGGTGGACCGGTGTAAGGGCCCGTCCCGTGAGAATGAGCAAGCCAATACACAACGAACAAGCAGAATACCGGGGCGCACCACAAGGGTCAAAACGCGGTATCACCGCAGCCGCTCGGTCACCGAGACGCACAGGGCGGCACAGAGCGTGACCGCCCTGCGCAGGGTCCGCCGGCGCGGCGGCCGTGCATAGGGAAACACCGACGAGACCAGCACGTCCACCGCCACCGCGGCACACCACCGCAGCACGGACCCGCCACCGCGCGGCCGGCGGACCGCCCCCACAGCCCCCAGCGCCCCCACCACGACCGATGGCCACACCCCGGCCGCCAGGGCCGGCCAGGACAGCAGACACCCCAGCAGCACCACGGTCGGCAGCAGTCGCCCCAACCACCCGCAGATGTCGCCTTTGCCCGTGCGCATGGGAGGAACGCTAGGGGCTCGAGAGCCCAACCGGACGGACCAGCACGCCCCTTGTCCCGTCTAAGATGCGCCCCATGAGCTTTGGGCAGGGGGGACCTCAGTCCCAGTGGGATCCCTGGAAACCGCAGTCGCAGCAGCCCTGGAACAGCGGGGGCGGCCAGTCCCCGGACTGGGCAGCGCTCGCTGAAGCCTCCGAGGCCCGCAACAAGCGACGACGGGTCCTGTTGATCGGCGGCGGCGCCTTCGCCACGGTCGCGATCGGCACGGCCGTCGCGGTGGCCGTGGTCTCGGCCGGGGGCGACAACCGGGGCAACCCGACCTCCCTGCCCTCGTCCGACCTCCCGAGCCAGTCCGCCTCGGCCCCGTCCTTCGCCCCGACCAGCGCCCCGCCGCCGCTGGACCCGAAGGACTTCATCGCCAGCGCGAAGAAGGACAAGGCCCCGCTCAGCCCGGACACGCTCTTCCCCGGCACCCAGCTCACCGTGGGCGAGACGGTCTACAAGAAGGGCCCGACGGCGGACACGAGGGACTGCGCCTCGGCGGCCGGCGGCACCCTCCCCAAGATCCTCACCGGGAACGACTGCACCCGTCTGATACGGGTGACCTACGTCAAGGACGGCATCGCGGTGACGGTCGGCGTGGCCGTCTTCGACACCGAGGCCCAGGCCGCCGAGGCAAGGGGCCAGAGCACCAAGAAGAGCTACATCAAGTCGCTCTCCGGCGGCGGCGTGAAGGCCTTCTGCGAGTCCGGCTTCTGCCGCACCACCAGCAACTCCTACGGCCGCTACGCCTACTTCAGCAACGCCGGCTTCACCAGCGGCAAGAACGTGACGCCCAAGGACACCGCGGTCTACAGGACCGGGGACGACCTGGTCCAGTTCACGTTCAACCAGATCCGCCGCCGCGGCGAGGCCCAGGCCTCGGCCGCGGCGAACGAGTGACCGGACGTCAGCAGCAGCCGGCCGACGGCAGCGACCGCTTGTTGCGCGCCTCCCTGCTGCGCGCGGCGAGCAGTTCGTCGGCCGGGTAGCCGACCTCCTCCAGCGTCAGCCCGTGCGGCCGTACGACGTGCACGGCCGAGTCCCGCACCCCGGCCGCCAGCACCTTGCCCGGCCAGTCGGCCGGCCGGTGCCCGTCCCCGACGAACAGCAGCGCCCCGATGAGCGAGCGCACCATGTTGTGGCAGAAGGCGTCGGCCCGCACGGTGGCGGTGATGATCCCGTCGTCACCGCGCACCAGGCTCAGCTCCTGGAGGGTGCGGATCGTGGTCGCGCCCTCCCGCTTCTTGCAGTAGGCCGCGAAGTCGTGCTCGCCCAGCAGCCCCCGGGCCGCCTCGTTCATGGCGTCCACGTCGAGGGGCCAGTCGTGCCACAGCACATGGCTGCGCAGCAGCGGATCGACGCCGCCGGGGTTGTCGGTGACCCGGTAGGCGTACCGCCTCCAGACCGCCGAGAAACGGGCGTTGAAGCCGCTGGGCGCCTCCCGGAGGGCCCAGACCCGTACGTCCCGGGGCAACCGGCCGGCCAGCCGCTTCAGCAGCTTCTGGTGGTGCTCGGCCCACACCTCACGCGGCAGATCGACATGCGCGACCTGTCCCCGCGCGTGCACCCCGGCATCGGTACGCCCCGCGACGGTCAGCTCGTACGTCTCCCCCGACCGCGTCACGGTCCGCAGGGCGTCCTCGATCTCCCCCTGCACGGTGCGCCGCCCCCCGGCCTGCTTGGCCCACCCGGAGAACTCACTCCCGTCGTACGACAGATCGAGCCGGACCCGGACGTGGCCGGCCTCTACTTCGTCACTCACCCCAGGATCCTCTCACCAACACGAAGGCGGGCCCGTCCCCCTCCACAAGGGGAACGGACCCGCCAACAACGCCCTTCAGGGGCGCGGGGAACTGCGCGAACGACCACGACGAAGCCGCAGCCTCCGACGCACGGTCCCCGGCAGACGCTTACGCGTCCTTCGACTCCTCGGCGTCCTCGGCCTTGGTGGTGTCGACCTGAGCCTCGGAGGCCTCGGCGTCCTTCGCGGCGCGCTTGGTCGCGGCCTCGGCCTCGCCCGTCGCCTCCTGCGCCACCGTCAGCGCCTCGACCAGCTCGATGACGGCCATGGGCGCGTTGTCGCCACGGCGGTTACCGATCTTGGTGATGCGGGTGTAGCCACCCGGACGGTTCTCGTAGCGCGGGCCGATCTCGGTGAAGAGCGTGTGCACGATGCTCTTGTCCGTGATGACCTGGAGCACCTGACGGCGGTTGTGAAGGTCACCCTTCTTCGCCTTGGTGACCAGACGCTCGGCGTACGGACGCAGCTTGCGCGCCTTCGCCTCGGTGGTGGTGATGCGACCGTGCTCGAACAGCGCCTTCGCGAGGTTCGCGAGGAGCAGCTTCTCGTGCGCGGCGCTGCCGCCCATACGGGCACCCTTGGTGGGCTTCGGCATGGTGTTTCTCCTAGGTGTCTGCCCCGGCCGTATCAGGTACCGGGGTCAGTATCTGAGCAGACGGTTGCCTGTCAGAGATCCGGGCGCCCTTTCAGACGCCCGGAAGGGTCCGCGCCCCGTAAGGGGCGCGGGGAACTGCGCGACCAGCCACAACGGACCGGCAGCCGAATCAGTACTGCTCGGTCTCCACAAAACCGGCGTCAGCATCGTCATCGGCACCGAACGCGTCCGCGGCGGCGGTCGGGTCGAATCCGGGCGGGCTGTCCTTCAGGGCCAGGCCCATGCCGGCCAGCTTCGCCTTGACCTCGTCGATGGACTTCGCACCGAAGTTGCGGATGTCCAGGAGGTCCGCCTCGGAACGGGCGACGAGCTCACCCACGGAGTGGATGCCCTCGCGCTTGAGGCAGTTGTACGACCGAACGGTGAGCTCCAGCTCCTCGATCGGCAGCGCCAGGTCGGCGGCCAGGGCGGCGTCCGTGGGGGACGGGCCCATGTCGATGCCCTCGGCGTCGATGTTGAGCTCGCGGGCCAGACCGAACAGCTCGACCAGGGTCTTGCCGGCGGACGCCATGGCGTCACGCGGGCGCATGGCCTGCTTGGTCTCGACGTCGACGATCAGCTTGTCGAAGTCGGTCCGCTGCTCGACACGCGTGGCCTCGACCTTGTACGTGACCTTGAGCACCGGCGAGTAGATGGAGTCGACCGGGATCCGGCCGATCTCCTGGCCGACCTGCTTGTTCTGGACGGCGGAGACGTAACCGCGGCCGCGCTCGACCGTCAGCTCCATCTCCAGCTTGCCCTTGCCGTTGAGCGTGGCGAGGACCAGGTCGGGGTTGTGCACCTCGACACCGGCCGGGGGCGCGATGTCGGCGGCGGTGACCAGACCCGGGCCCTGCTTGCGCAGGTACATCACGACCGGCTCGTCGTGCTCCGAGGAGACGACCAGCTGCTTGATGTTGAGGATCAGGTCGGTGACGTCCTCCTTGACGCCCGGCACGGTGGTGAACTCGTGCAGGACGCCGTCGATGCGGATGCTGGTGACAGCGGCACCGGGGATCGACGACAGGAGGGTGCGGCGCAGGGAGTTGCCGAGGGTGTAACCGAAGCCCGGCTCCAGCGGCTCGATCACGAACCGGGAGCGGAACTCGTCGACGACCTCTTCGGTCAACGAGGGACGCTGAGCGATCAGCATGTGTGGATCAGATCCTTCTTTCGTGGACGCCCGCTATATGACGCCCGACGGAAACCGCACCGGGAAAAGTGCGGGTACTGCAAGGGTACGGGCGATACGGCCCTTTTACGGAGCCGTACCGCCCGGAACCACGGTCTGCGTGCAGCAGCCTCGCGTCAGACGCGGCGGCGCTTCGGCGGACGGCAGCCGTGCTGCGACACTGCGGGGGACGACCCCCGCACCCCCAGCAGGATGCCGACCGGCCTGAGCCGGTGCGTCAGACGCGGCGGCGCTTCGGCGGACGGCAGCCGTTGTGCGGGGTCGGGGTGACGTCCTGGATGGAGCCGACCTCGAGGCCCGTGGCCTGCAGGGAGCGGATCGCGGTCTCACGACCGGAACCCGGGCCCTTCACGAACACGTCGACCTTGCGCATGCCGTGCTCCTGGGCGCGGCGGGCAGCCGACTCGGCGGCCATCTGCGCGGCGAACGGCGTGGACTTCCGGGAGCCCTTGAAGCCGACGTGGCCGGCGGAGGCCCAGGAGATCACGTTGCCGGACGGGTCCGTGATCGAGACGATCGTGTTGTTGAACGTGCTCTTGATGTGCGCGTGGCCGTGAGCGACGTTCTTCTTTTCCTTGCGGCGCACCTTCTTGGCAGCGCCCTGACGACCCTTGGGGGGCATCTATAACTCCTACGGGAGGTGGTCGGTCCTACAGCGAAGACCGTGGACAGGCGTCCGCTGTGGACTACTTCTTGCCCGGCTTCTTCTTGCCGGCGATGGCGCGACGCGGACCCTTGCGGGTACGAGCGTTGGTGCTGGTGCGCTGACCGCGGACGGGCAGACCACGACGGTGACGGAGACCCTGGTAGGTACCGATCTCGACCTTGCGGCGGATGTCGGCCTGGATCTCGCGACGGAGGTCACCCTCGGTCTTGATGTTGTTGTCGACGTACTCGCGGATCGCGACCAGCTGCTCCTCGGAGAGGTCCCGAACACGGGTGTTCGGGTCCACGCCGGTGGCGGCCAGCGTCTGTTGGGAGAGGGTCCGGCCGATGCCGAACACGTAGGTGAGGGCGATCTCCACGCGCTTTTCGCGCGGGATGTCAACACCGGAAACGCGTGCCATTCAATGGCTCCAGTTACTTGTCGGAGGTCTTCCACAGGAACCGACTCCCAGCCGCCGTACCAGGTACGAACTGGGTCCCCGGCCTCCGACCGGGGGTGTCAGACGGATCGCTGTCCGCCTGGGCCCTGCGTATGAACTAATTCAGCTTGCGTCGCGCGAAGACTCTGCGAGGAAGGCAGAGGGATCGGTCGTGCGTCAGCCCTGGCGCTGCTTGTGGCGCGGGTTGTCGCAGATGACCATGACCCGGCCGTGACGGCGGATCACCCTGCACTTGTCGCAGATCTTCTTGACGCTCGGCTTGACCTTCATGGGATTGAGGTTCTCCGGGTCAGTGCCACCACCCCGCCGGAACGGGATGCGGGCAAGATCTACTTGTAGCGGTAGACGATCCGGCCACGGGTCAGGTCGTACGGAGACAGCTCCACCACGACCCGGTCGTCAGGGAGGATGCGGATGTAGTGCATACGCATCTTGCCGCTGATGTGTGCCAGGACCTGGTGGCCGTTCTGGAGCTCGACCTTGAACATGGCGTTCGGCAGAGACTCGACGACAGTGCCCTCGATCTCGATGGCACCTTGCTTCTTGGCCACGCTTCGCCCTTCGAATCGACTACCTTGATCGACTCTGCGCGGGCCGCATGCAGACATGCGGGTACACAAGAGCCGACGAGTCAGTCTACGACAGGGCCCTCAGAAACACGAATCGAGAGTCTGCCCCGGCGGAGAGGGCTTTATGCGCGCCCTTCAGGGGCGCGGGGAACTGCGCGACAAACCACAACGCACCCGCAGTCGCCGACGTGCACGGGACCCCACCCCGGAAAGCGGTCAGGCCAGCGGATCCGGAGCAGCGACGATCCCCAGCTCGGCGAGCTTCGCCTTCCCCCCGTCGGGAGACGTCAGCACGAGCGGCCCCTCCTCCGTCAGAGCGACCGAGTGCTCCCAGTGCGAGGACCACGTACCGTCCGTCGTGATGACGGTCCAGTCGTCCTCGAGGACCTCCGTCTTCGGCGTCCCCAGGGACACCATCGGCTCGATGGCCAGGCAGAAGCCCGGCACCAGCTTGGGGCCCTTGCCGCGCCGCCGGTCGACGTAGTTCAGCAGGTGCGGGTCCATGTGCATCTCGGTGCCGATGCCGTGGCCGCCGTAGTCCTCGATGATCCCGTACTTGCCGCCGCCGGGCTTGGGCTGGCGGCGGATGTAGGTCTCGATGGCCCGGGAAACGTCGACCAGGCGGTTGCCCTGCTTCATGGCGGCGATACCGGCCCACATCGACTCCTCGGTCACCCGGGAGAGCTCGACGAGCTCCGGGGAGTGACCGGACCCCACGAAGGCCGTGAAGGCCGCGTCGCCGTGCCAGCCGTCGATGATGGCGCCACAGTCGATGGAGATGACGTCCCCGTCCTTGAGGACGACGTCGTCGGACGGGATGCCGTGGACGACGACCTCGTTCACCGAGGTGCAGATCGTCGCGGGGAAGCCGCCGTAGCCGAGGAAGTTCGGCTTGGCGTTGTGCTCGGCGAGCACCTTGCGCGCCACCTGGTCCAGATCCTTCGTCGTGGCCCCGGGGACGGCGGCCTCACGGGTCGCCGCGTGGATGGCGGCGACGACCAGCCCCGCCTCACGCATCTTGGCGATCTGCTCGGGGCTCTTGATCTGCACCATGGGAGCTACGGCCTTTCTGGACCTTCGGCGACGACGAACGCCTTCAACGATACGGGGCCGCGCGACCGGCCCCCTCCACACAGCAGCCGCGGCACCCCGAGGGGAACCGCGGCCGGAGCTGCGTACGGACGGCTACTTGCCGTCCTCGCCACGCTTCAGCGCCTCCATGGCGCGGGTCGTGACGTCCTCCACCTTGCCGAGCGCGGAGATCGTGACCACCAGGCCCTGGGCCTTGTAGTAGTCGATGATCGGCTCGGTCTGGGTGTGGTAGACCTCCAGGCGCGTGCGCACCGTCTCCTCGGAGTCGTCGTTGCGCTGGTACAGCTCGCCGCCGCAGACGTCGCAGACGCCGTCCTTGGCCGGCTGCTTGTACGTCACGTGGAAGACGTGCGAGGAGTCGTTGCGGCAGATGCGCCGGCCGGCGATCCGCTTGACGACCTCGTCCTCGGGGACCTCCAGGTCCAGCACCGCGTCGAGCTGCATGCTCTCGGTCTCGAGGAGCTCGTCGAGCGCCTCGGCCTGCGAGACGTTGCGCGGGAAGCCGTCCAGCAGGAAGCCGTTCTCGGCGTCCGGCTGCTCCATGCGGTCCTTCGCCATGGCGATGGTGACCTCGTCGGGCACCAGGTTGCCCGCGTCCATGTAGGACTTCGCCAGTTTGCCGAGTTCCGTCTGCCGGCTGATGTTGGCCCGGAACAAGTCGCCCGTGGAGATGTGCGGGATCGACAGGTTTCGTGCCAGGAACGCGGCCTGCGTTCCCTTACCGGCGCCCGGCGGCCCGACGAGGACGATACGCATCAGCGGAGGAACCCTTCGTAATTGCGCTGCTGAAGCTGGCTCTCGATCTGCTTCACCGTCTCGAGACCGACACCCACGATGATCAGGATGCTGGTCCCGCCGAACGGGAAGTTCTGGTTTGCCCCGAAACCAGCCAACGCCATCGTCGGCACGAGAGCGATCAGCCCCAGATACAGCGAACCCGGCCAGGTGATCCGGTTGAGTACGTAGCTCAGGTACTCAGCGGTCGGTCGGCCAGCCCGGATGCCCGGGATGAAGCCACCATACTTCTTCATGTTGTCGGCGACTTCCTCGGGGTTGAACGAGATCGCCACGTAGAAGAACGCGAAGAAAACGATCAGCAGGAAGTACGTGGCGATGTAGTACGGGTGGTCGCCCTTGACGAAGTGCTGCTCGATCCAGGTCTTCCAGCCCGAGGTGCCACCGGCGAACTGAGCGATCAGCGCGGGGATGTAGAGCAGCGACGAGGCGAAGATGACGGGGATCACACCCGCCTGGTTCACCTTGAGCGGGATGTAGGTGGACGTGCCGCCGTAGGAACGGCGGCCGATCATGCGCTTGGCGTACTGCACCGGGACACGGCGCTGGGCCTGCTCGACGAAGACCACCAGGCCGACCATGGCGAAGCCGACCAGGATGACCGTGCCGAATTCGATCCAGCCGCCGGCCAGGGAGCCCTCCTGCTTGATGGCCCACAGGGCGGAGGGGAAGGTGGCGGCGATCGAGATGAACATCAGGATCGACATGCCGTTGCCGATGCCGCGGTCGGTGATCAGCTCACCGAGCCACATCACGGCCGCCGTACCGGCGGTCATCGTGATGACCATGGTGATGGTGACGAAGATCGACTGGTCCGGGACGATCTGGCTGGCCACCGGGCAGCCCTGGAACAGAGCGCCGCTGCGGGCGGTGGCGACGAGGCCGGTGCCCTGGAGAATGGCGAGGGCGATCGTCAGGTAACGGGTGTACTGCGTGATCTTCGCCGTACCGGCCTGGCCCTCCTTCTTCAGGGCTTCCAGGCGCGGGATCACCACGGTCAGCAGCTGCAGAATGATGCTCGCCGTGATGTACGGCATGATGCCCAGCGCGAAGATCGTGATCTGCAGCAGCGCGCCGCCGCTGAACATGTTGACCAGGCCGAAGATTCCCTGGTTGGCCTGGGCGTTGTCGATACAGGTCTGGACGTTCCGGTAGTCGACGCCGGGGATCGGGATGTGCGTGCCGACCCGGTAGACCACGATGATGCCGAGCGTGAAGAGCAGCTTCTTGCGCAGGTCGGGCGTCTTGAACGCCCGGGCGAACGCGGTGAGCACGGTGCCTCCTGCGACCCCCGCGCAACTGCGTCAAGGGTGACGTCTTGAGAGTCCAATAGAACAACGACATGAGTAACGGTCAACTGCCGCCCAGAGTGCCCGAAGTGAAGCACCCTGTGAAAAGTGGGCAGTGCAGGCCACCTTACCGGCGAGACTGCCGCCCTAGGAACGACCGACCGGGGATACCCCATTTGTGGAGTATCCCCGGTCGGGATCGTTCAGGTCATCGAGACGCCTGTGGTGTTCAGACGAGCTCGGTGACAGAACCGCCGGCGGCGGTGATCTTCTCCTTGGCGGAGCCGGAGACGGCGTCGACCGTCACCTGCAGCGCCACGGAGATCTCGCCCTGGCCGAGGACCTTGACGAGGCTGTTCTTGCGAACGGCCCCCTTGGCCACCAGACCCTCGACGGTGACCTCGCCACCCTCGGGGTAGAGCGCGGCCAGCTTGTCGAGGTTCACGACCTGGAACTCGGTCTTGAACGGGTTCTTGAAGCCCTTCAGCTTCGGGAGACGCATGTGGAGGGGCATCTGGCCACCCTCGAAGCGCTCCGGAACCTGGTAACGGGCCTTCGTGCCCTTGGTACCACGACCGGCCGTCTTACCCTTCGACGCCTCACCACGACCGACACGGGTCTTGGCGGTCTTGGCGCCCGGGGCGGGACGGAGGTTGTGGATCTTGAGCGGGTTCTGCTCCGCCATGATCAGTCGACCTCCTCGACCGTCACGAGGTGGCGGACGGTGTGCACCATGCCGCGGAACTCGGGGCGGTCCTCCTTGACGACCTGCGTGTTGATGCCCTTGAGACCAAGGGAACGCAGGGTGTCACGGTGGTTCTGCTTGCTGCCGATGTAGGACTTGACCTGCGTAATCTTGAGCTGCGCCATGATTACGCACCCGCCCCGGCACGCGCACGGAGAAGAGCCGCGGGAGCGACGTCCTCGAGGGGCAGACCACGGCGGGCCGCGATCTCCTCGGGACGCTGCAGACCCTTCAGGGCCTCCACGGTCGCGTGCACGATGTTGATCGCGTTGTCGGAGCCGAGCGACTTCGACAGCACGTCGTGGATACCGGCGCACTCGAGCACGGCGCGCACCGGACCACCGGCGATAACACCGGTACCGGGCGACGCGGGCTTCAGGAGCACGACGCCGGCAGCCTTCTCACCCTGGATGGGGTGCGGGATGGTGCCCTGGATGCGGGGGACCTTGAAGAAGTGCTTCTTGGCCTCCTCAACACCCTTGGCGATGGCGGCCGGCACCTCCTTGGCCTTGCCGTATCCGACACCCACGGTGCCGTCACCGTCGCCCACCACGACCAGCGCGGTGAAGCTGAAGCGACGACCACCCTTCACAACCTTGGCGACGCGGTTGATCGCGACGACGCGCTCAACGTACGCGGTCTTCTCGGCGGCAGCAGCGCCGCCGTCACGGCCCTTCCGGTCCCGCCGCTCGCCGCCACCGGCACCGCCACCGCGGCGCTGGGGTCCAGCCATTGGAATTACCTCTCTCTGTTTCCGCTAGCTACGGAACCGACTCAGAACTTGAGTCCGGCCTCGCGGGCGGCGTCCGCCAGGGCGGCGATGCGCCCCGCGTACTGGTTACCACCACGGTCGAACACGACGGCCTCGACACCGGCGGCCTTGGCGCGCTCGGCGACCAGGGCGCCGACCTGCTTGGCCTGCGCGGACTTGTCGCCCTCGCCACCGCGGATCGACGTGTCCAGGGTGGACGCCGACGCCAGGGTGTGACCCTTGATGTCGTCGATCACCTGGGCCACGATGTGGCGGTTCGAGCGGGTGACGACCAGACGCGGACGCTCCGCCGTACCGTTGATGTGCTTACGGATACGGATGTGGCGGCGCTTGATCGCGGCGCGCTTGTAGGCGTCGCCCTTAAGGATCTTCTGCCCGTATGCCATGGCTTACTTACCCGCCTTTCCGACCTTGCGGCGGATGACTTCGCCCTCGTACTTGACACCCTTGGCCTTGTACGGGTCGGGCTTGCGCAGCTTGCGGATGTTGGCCGCAACCTCGCCGACCTTCTGCTTGTCGATGCCCTCGACCGAGAAGCGGGTCGGGGACTCCACCTTGAAGGTGATGCCCTCGGGGGCCTCGACCAGGATCGGGTGGCTGTAGCCCAGGGAGAACTCCAGGTTGGAGCCCTTGGCCAGGACACGGTAGCCGACACCGCTGATTTCGAGCTTCTTGACGTATCCCGTGGTCACACCGGTGATCATGTTCGCCACCAGCGTGCGGGACAGGCCGTGCAGGGCCTTGCTCTGCCGCTCGTCGTTCGGCCGCAGCACCTGAAGGGTGCCGTCCTCGGCCTTCGCGATGTCGATCGGCGCGATGACGGTGTGGGTCAGTTCGCCCTTGGGGCCCTTGACCGAGACCGTACGGCCGTCGATGGTGACGTCCACGCCGGCGGGAACCGGGATGGGGAGCTTGCCGATACGCGACATTGCTGTCTCTCCTCCGTTCCCGAATTACCAGACGTAGGCGAGGACTTCCCCACCCACGCCCTTCTTCTGCGCCTGCTTGTCGGTCAGGAGACCGTGGGACGTGGAGATGATGGCCACGCCCAGGCCGCCGAGAACCTTCGGCAGGTTGGTGGACTTCGCGTACACCCGGAGACCGGGCTTGGAGATCCGCTTGATGCCCGCGATGGAGCGCTCACGGTTGGGGCCGAACTTCAGCTCCAGGACGAGGTTCTTGCCGACCTCGGCGTCCTCGACCTTCCAGCCCGTGATGAAGCCCTCCTGCTGGAGGATCTCCGCGATGTGCGACTTGATCTTGGACGCCGGCATCGTCACGGAGTCGTGGTATGCCGAGTTCGCGTTCCGCAGACGCGTCAGCATGTCTGCGATCGGATCAGTCATGGTCATGAATTGGCCTTCGGCCTCTCTCGCCGGGGTTTCCTGGTGCGCCATCCCTCTCCCCGATCCGAGACGGGACGGGTGCGGCGCGGTGGACCTACGGCGTAGTAAGCATTCAATGAGCGGACAGGTGTCCGCGGCGTACGGGCGGCGGCAGACGCCCAACCCCACAAGCCTAAGCCATGCGGGCCGGGCGTCTTACCACCCTTACGTGCTTACCGAGAGCCCTGCGTATCCCTTATAAGGGGGATTACCAGGAGCTCTTGGTCACGCCCGGCAGCTCGCCACGGTGAGCCATCTCACGAAGGCACACGCGGCAGAGGCCGAACTTGCGGTACACGGAGTGCGGGCGGCCGCAGCGCTGGCAGCGGGTGTAGCCACGCACACCGAACTTGGGCTTGCGAGCAGCCTTAGCGATCAGAGCCTTCTTCGCCATCTCGCTCACGCCTCCTTGAAGGGGAAGCCGAGGTGACGAAGGAGCGCGCGGCCCTCAGCGTCGTTGGTCGCCGTGGTCACCACGGTGATGTCCATACCCCGGGTGCGGTCGATCTTGTCCTGGTCGATCTCGTGGAACATGACCTGCTCCGTGAGACCGAAGGTGTAGTTGCCACGGCCGTCGAACTGCTTGGGGGACAGGCCGCGGAAGTCGCGGATGCGCGGCAGCGCGAGCGACAGGGTGCGGTCCAGGAACTCCCACATGCGGTCGCCACGAAGCGTGACGTGGGCACCGATCGGCTGGCCCTCACGCAGCTTGAACTGCGCGATGGACTTACGGGCCTTGGTGACGGCCGGCTTCTGACCGGTGATCGTGGTGAGGTCCTTGATGGCACCCTCGATCAGCTTGGAGTCGCGGGCGGCGTCGCCCACACCCATGTTGACCACGATCTTGACGAGACCGGGGATCTGCATGACGTTCTCGTACTTGAACTCGTCACGCAGCTTGCCCGTGATCTCCTCACGGTACTTCTGCTTCAGACGCGGAGTGGTGGTGGTAGCCATCAGATGTCCTCACCCGTCCGCTTGGCAACGCGGATCTTGTTGCCTTCGTCGTCGAAGCGGTAACCGACGCGGGTCACGACCTTGTTGCCGTCCTTCTCCACGACCAGCTGGACGTTGGAGACGTGGATCGGCGCCTCGGTGGTGACGATGCCGCCGGCCTGCGAACCGCGAGCCGTCGGACCGGCCTTGGTGTGCTTCTTGACCCGGTTGACACCCTCGACCAGGACGCGCTCGTCGCGCGGGTAAGCGGCAATGACCTTGCCCTGCTTGCCCTTGTCCTTACCGGTGATGACCTGGACCAGGTCGCCCTTCTTGATCTTCATGCTTACAGCACCTCCGGCGCGAGCGAGATGATCTTCATGAACTTCTTCTCGCGCAGCTCACGGCCGACCGGGCCGAAGATACGGGTGCCGCGAGGGTCGCCGTCGTTCTTCAGAATGACGGCGGCGTTCTCGTCGAAGCGGATGTACGAGCCGTCCGGACGGCGGCGCTCCTTGACGGTGCGAACGATGACCGCCTTGACGACGTCACCCTTCTTCACGTTGCCACCGGGGATCGCGTCCTTGACGGTGGCGACGATGACGTCACCGATACCCGCGTAGCGGCGACCGGAGCCACCGAGCACACGGATGCAAAGGATCTCCTTCGCACCAGTGTTGTCGGCGACACGCAGTCGCGACTCCTGCTGGATCACGTCTATCTCCTGATTGTCTGCCGGTTCCCGGGGCGGAGTGCATGACGCTCCCCGCCCCGAGCCTGGCGGAACGATTCCTAGGGAGTCCCCCTAGGAGGGATGTGCTTGCCTTCGGAATTCCCTCGCGGGAATTACTTGGCCTTCTCGAGGATCTCGACGACGCGCCAGCGCTTCGTCGCGGACAGCGGCCGGGTCTCCATGAGGAGGACGCGGTCGCCGACACCCGCGGCGTTCTGCTCGTCGTGGGCCTTGAGCTTGCTCGTACGGCGGATGACCTTGCCGTACAGCGCGTGCTTGACGCGGTCCTCGACGGCGACGACGACGGTCTTGTCCATCTTGTCGCTGACGACCAGACCCTCACGGGTCTTGCGGAAACCGCGGTCCGTCTTGGTCTCTTCAGTCACGTTGCTCTCGCTCATCAGGCGCTCTCCACCGTCTCGATGCCCAGCTCGCGCTCACGCATCAGGGTGTAGATCCGCGCGATGTCCTTACGGACGGCCTTGAGCCGGCCGTGGTTCTCGAGCTGGCCCGTCGCCGCCTGGAAGCGGAGGTTGAACAGCTCTTCCTTGGCCTCGCGGAGCTTGTTGAGGAGCTCCTCGTTGCCCAGCTCGCGCAGCTCGGACGCCTTGGTACCGGCCGACATCACGCTTCACCTGCCTCGCGCTTGACGATCTTGCACTTCATCGGCAGCTTGTGAGCCGCACGGGTCAGGGCCTCGCGCGCGATCTTCTCGTTGGGGTACGACAGCTCGAACATCACGCGTCCGGGCTTGACGTTGGCGATCCACCACTCAGGAGAACCCTTACCGGAACCCATGCGGGTCTCGGCGGGCTTCTTGGTGAGGGGGCGGTCCGGGTAGATGTTGATCCAGACCTTGCCGCCACGCTTGATGTGGCGGGTCATGGCGATACGAGCGGCCTCGATCTGGCGGTTCGTCACGTACGCCGGGGTCAGCGCCTGGATGCCGTACTCGCCGAACGCGACCTGCGTGCCACCCTTGGACATGCCGTTGCGCTTGGGGTGGTGCTGCTTGCGGTGCTTGACCCTACGGGGGATCAGCATGACGGTCAGGCCTCCGTTCCGGTGCTCTCAGCCGGAGCGGCGGCGGCGGGAGCCTCGGCCTTGGGGGCCTCGGCACCGGCAGCCTGCTGCGGCTTGCGACCGCGCCCGCCACGCTCGCCACCGCGGCCACCACGGGCCGGGCGGTCGGCGCCACCACGGGCCGGGCGGTTACCCGCACGGGCCGCAGCGTTCTCGGCGCGGACCTCGGCGATGTTCTTGACGTCGCCCTTGTAGATCCAGACCTTCACGCCGATGCGGCCGAAGGTCGTCTTGGCCTCGAAGAAGCCGTAGTCCACGTTCGCGCGGAGCGTGTGCAGGGGCACACGGCCCTCGCGGTAGAACTCCGAGCGGGACATCTCGGCGCCACCGAGGCGGCCACCGCACTGGATCTTGATGCCCTTGGCGCCGGCCTTCATCGCCGACTGCATGCTCTTGCGCATGGCACGGCGGAAGGAGACGCGGGAGGAGAGCTGCTCGGCGACGGCCTGGGCAACCAGCTGAGCGTCGGTCTCGGGGTTCTTGACCTCGAGGATGTTCAGCTGGACCTGCTTGCCCGTGAGCTTCTCGAGGTCACCGCGGATGCGGTCGGCCTCGGCGCCACGGCGGCCGATGACGATGCCCGGACGAGCGGTGTGGATGTCCACACGCACGCGGTCACGGGTGCGCTCGATCTCGACCTTGGAGATGCCGGCGCGCTCCATGCCGGACGTCATCATCCGACGGATGGCGACGTCTTCCTTGACGTAGTCCTTGTACAGCTTGTCGGCGTACCAACGCGACTTGAAGTCGGTCGTGACACCGAGCCGGAACCCGTGCGGGTTTACCTTCTGGCCCATTACCGGGTTCCTTCCTTGCTGCTGACGACCACGGTGATGTGGCTGGTCCGCTTGCGGATCCGGTAGGCACGGCCCTGGGCGCGCGGACGGAACCGCTTCAGGGTCGGGCCCTCGTCGACGTAGGCCTCGGAGACGAAGAGGCTGTCGACATCGGTGTGGTCGTAGTTGTGCGCGGCGTTGGCGATGGCGCTGTCCAGCACCTTGCCGACCGGCTGGCTCGCGGCCTGCGGGGCGAAACGCAGGACCGCCTGAGCCTCCGTGGCGTCGAGGCCACGGATGAGGTCCACCACGCGGCGGGCCTTCATGGGCGTGACGCGGATGTACCGCGCCTGGGCCCTGGCTTCCATGGTTGTCCTTCCAGTGTCTGTCATGGTCATTCCACCCCGCGCTTAGCGGCGCTTCGACTTCCGGTCGTCCTTGACGTGACCCCGGAAGGTGCGCGTCGGCGAGAACTCGCCGAGCTTGTGGCCGACCATCGACTCGGTGACGAACACCGGAATGTGGGTCTTGCCGTTGTGCACCGCGAGCGTGTGGCCGAGCATGGCCGGCACGATCATGGAGCGACGGGACCAGGTCTTGATGACGTTCTTGGTGCCGGCTTCGTTCTGGGCGTCCACCTTCTTGATCAGGTGGTCGTCGACGAAGGGCCCCTTCTTCAAGCTACGAGGCATCTCAACCCGTCCTTAGCGCTTCTTGTTCGTCTTGCGGCGGCGGACGATGTACTTGTTCGACGCCTTCTTGGGCGAACGAGTACGGCCTTCCTTCTTGCCCCAGGGGGACACCGGGTGGCGACCACCCGAGGTACGGCCTTCGCCACCACCGTGCGGGTGGTCCACGGGGTTCATGACCACACCACGCACGGTCGGGCGAACGCCCAGCCAGCGCTTACGGCCCGCCTTACCCCAGTTGATGTTGCTCTGCTCGGCGTTGCCGACCTCGCCGACCGTGGCGCGGCAGCGCTGGTCGACCAGGCGGATCTCACCGGACGGCATGCGGAGGTGGGCCATGGAGCCCTCCTTCGCGAGCAGCTGCACCGAGGCGCCGGCGGAGCGGGCGAACTTCGCGCCGCCGCCCGGACGCAGCTCGATGGCGTGCAGCGTGGTACCGACCGGGATGTTGCGCAGGGCAAGGTTGTTGCCCGGCTTGATGTCGGCCCCGGGACCGTTCTCGACGCGGTCGCCCTGGTTCAGGCCACGCGGCGCGAGGATGTAGCGCTTCTCGCCGTCCGCGTAGTGCAGGAGCGCGATGCGCGCGGTGCGGTTGGGGTCGTACTCGATGTGCGCGACCTTCGCCGGCACGCCGTCCTTGTCGTGACGACGGAAGTCGATCACGCGGTAGGCGCGCTTGTGGCCACCGCCCTGGTGGCGGACGGTCACACGACCGGAGTTGTTACGGCCACCCTTGCTGTGCAGGGGGCGGACCAACGACTTCTCCGGCGTGGACCGCGTGACCTCGACGAAGTCGGCGACGCTGGAGCCACGACGGCCCGGCGTAGTCGGCTTGTACTTGCGGATTCCCATTTCTCAGTCCTCGTCCGATATCGGACGATCCGGACCGCCCTTAGGCGGTCGGACCGCCGAAGATGTCGATACGGTCGCCCTCAGCGAGGGTCACGATCGCGCGCTTGGTGGACGCGCGCTGGCCGAAGCCGGTGCGGGTCCGCTTGCGCTTGCCCTGGCGGTTGATCGTGTTGACCCCGGTGACCTTGACCGAGAAGACCGCCTGGACGGCCTGCTTGATCTGGGTCTTGTTGGCGCTCGGGTCCACGACGAACGTGTACTTGCCCTCGTCGAGGAGCGCGTAGCTCTTCTCGGAGACGACCGGCTTGAGCAGCACGTCACGGGGGTCCGTGAAGGACTTGCTCAGCGGGGTCTCGACGGTGTTCTTGCCCTCCGTCGCGTGGCGACGCGCCTTGGCGACGCGAGCGGCCTTGGCCTTCTTCGCGGCCTTGGAGGCGATTGCGGGGTGACGGATAGCCATCAGACCTCGCTCCCTTCGGTGTCATTGGCCTTCGGGCCGGACACGAAGGACTCGAAGGCGGCCTGGGTGAAGACCACGTCGTCCGAGACGAGAACGTCGTACGTGTTCAGCTGGCCCGGCTCCAGGATGTGGACCTGGGGCAGGTTGCGGGCGGACAGCCACGCGGCCTCGTCGGCGCGGTCGACGACCAGGAGCAGGTTCTTGCGCTCCGAGATCTTGCCGAACAGCGTCTTGGCGGCCTTCGTCGACGGGTTCTCACCCTCGACGACGCCGGAGACGACGTGGATGCGGTTGTGGCGGGCCCGGTCGGTGAGGGCGTGACGCAGCGCGGCAGCCTTCATCTTCTTCGGGGTCCGCTGCGAGTAGTCACGCGGCACGGGACCGTGCACGACGCCACCACCGGCGAACTGCGGCGCGCGGGTCGAACCCTGACGGGCGCGACCGGTGCCCTTCTGGCGGTACGGCTTCTTGCCACCGCCGCGGACCTCGCCACGGGTCTTGGTCTTGTGCGTGCCCTGACGGGCCGCGGCCAGCTGCGCGACGACGACCTGGTGGATCAGCGGGATGCTGACCTTCTCGACGTCGAAGATCTCCGCGGGGAGCTCGACGGAACCGGCCTTGTCGCCCGCCGGCGAAAGGATGTCAACAGTGCTCATCGGTTACCTCAGGCCCCCTTGGCCGCGGTGCGGACCAGGACGAGGCCGCCGTTCGGACCGGGGACAGCGCCCTTGATGAGCAGCAGACCCTTCTCCGCGTCAACGGCGTGGACGGTCAGGTTCTGGGTGGTGACCCGCTCGTTGCCCATGCGACCCGCCATGCGGAGGCCCTTGAACACACGGCCCGGGGTGGCGCAGCCACCGATGGAACCGGGCGAGCGGTGCTTGCGCTGGGTGCCGTGTCCGGCGCCGAGGCCCTTGAAGTTGTGACGCTTCATGACACCGGCGAAGCCCTTGCCCTTGCTCTTGCCGGTCACGTCGACCTTGATGCCGGCCTCGAACACCTCGGCGGTGATCTCCTGGCCGAGGGTGTACTCGCTGGCGTCAGCGGTACGGATCTCGACGAGGTGGCGGCGGGGAGTGACGTCGGCCTTGGCGAAGTGGCCCTTGAGGGGCTTGTTCACCTTGCGCGGGTCGATCTCGCCGAACGCGATCTGGACGGACTCGTAGCCGTCGACGTCGTTCGTACGGACCTGGGTGACGACGTTGGGGCCGGCCTTGACGACGGTGACCGGAACAACACGGTTGTTCGCGTCCCACACCTGCGTCATGCCGAGCTTCTCGCCCAGGATGCCCTTGATCTGCTTAGCCATCGTTCAGATCACCGGCCTCAGAGCTTGATCTCGATGTCGACACCGGCCGGGAGGTCGAGTCGCATCAGAGAGTCAACGGTCTTGGGGGTCGGGTCGAGGATGTCGATCAGGCGCTTGTGCGTGCGCATCTCGAAGTGCTCGCGCGAGTCCTTGTACTTGTGCGGCGACTTGATGACGCAGTACACGTTCTTCTCAGTGGGCAGCGGCACCGGGCCCGCGACCGACGCACCAGTGCGGGTCACCGTCTCGACGATCTTCTTCGCCGAGGAGTCGATGACCTCGTGGTCGTAGGCCTTGAGCCGGATGCGGATCTTCTGTCCCGCCATGGCTACTCAGTAGTCCTGTCTCTCTTACGCTCTGGAACCCGGCGGATTCCTTCTGCTGCCTTCGCTCCTCCGACCCACGCGGTCGGGCGTGTCGCGCTCCCGCTGACACAGATGTCCCTTGTTCGAACATCCCTGCTGGGAATGCACACGGCCCTTCCGGAACCGCAGACCGGGGGCGAAGGCCCACCGGGTGCCTGGCCAGTGCCGCACCGCACTTCCCGAAAGATTCCCGTACGTCCGCCCCAGCGCTGCCTTACGGCAGTTAGGGCGACGAGTACTGTGGGACTCGCTTCCGGTCCCCCCGGCGGGAGGCGCGCAGCATCAACACTCGACCGAGCAACTCGGACAGTCTGCCATATGGGGCGGGGGCTACGCCAATCGAGCCGGAGAGAATACCCCGGGGGTGACGTAGGTCAAACCGGTGGACGGGCGCGGTCCGCCGCCGAGCCGCTCCGGCCCGGCACCCCGAGTGCTCTGTCAGATGCCCCAGGGGTCGGGGTGTGGCTTGAGTGCCGGATCCTGGGACCATGTCAGACGCTTCTCGATCTGGTCCCCGGTGAGGTCGACGAGCCGGTCGGCCGCCCAGCCGTTCCACTGGACCGCACCAGGAAACTGCGGCAGCCGGAAGGCGGGAAGACGCGTCGGCAGCGCCTCGACGCGGTACACGGGCTTCTTGACCTCCCCGTCCAGCCGCTTCGGCTTCGACGACCTGCGCAGATCGAGGCAGTCGACCACCTGTTCCACCAGGTGGACGAAGTACTCATCGTGTTCGGCGCCCTTGATGTCGACCGGCACCAGACGACCGGCCGACGACAAGGCGTCCCCCAGGCCGTCGGCGAGACGCCGACTGAGCACGGGAGCGCCCGGTCTGCCGGAGGGGAACTCGCTTCTGGCCCAGCGCCGCTCACCCATCCACTCCGCGCTCAGCCGGGCGGGCGGCTCCGCACGGGCGCCCGCACTCTGCCAGCGCATGAGGTGACGCACTCCGACGCTGTCGAGATGCAGCTGCCGGTACTCACTGAGGCTCGGCAGGAGCCGGTATACCGACAGCGCCCCACCGGGCACGTCAGTCATCGCGTCACCATCCTTGTCCGCCGTCGCACCGGCACAGTCCATCACGGTGCCGTCCACACGCGTTCGCAGCCGGTTGCCCGCTCGCCGGCGCCCTCTCGACCCGCTGTCCGATGGAGCGAAGTTCCGAGCGCAGCGCGCTGCGGACGGCGCGGGCCTGGAGCAGCCGGGTCAGCTGAGGATCCACCCCGATCCGGCACATGTGGCGCACCAGGGCCGGCTCCACCCGTCGCTCGGGGGCTGGGGGACCCCTGTGATGCCCTCGGACCAGAGCAGGAGGGAAGCAGCGGACACCTCGTGGTCCCGGAAGTGTCCGAGTTCGTCGGCGACGACCATGACCTCCCCGGAGAATCGCCCGACCACGCGCACGCCCTCCATGAGACGGCCCAGGTCCTCCGTACGGGGCGCGAGGAAGGCCCCGACCGAGACGTCGGCGAGCAGCCAGGTTCCGGTGGAGCGGACGGCGCCGATCTCCACGGTGCCGCCGAGGGCGGCGAAGATCGCCCGCGCCATGGGCTCGGCCCGGGTCGAGGGGATCCGGCCGTCGTCGCACGCCGGGCTGCGCGTCAGAGCCACTCCCCCTCGTCGTCCTGCGCGTCCGGGCCGTACCCGCGCATCATCACGCCCAGCCGGCTGGGCGAGCACGCGAGGGAGCCTTCACCGCCGGTCGCCCCAGGGGCATTCGCGCTCCGTATCCCAGTGCACCCAGGGCAGTGCCGTACGCCAGCCCGGTCGGCCCGCGGCCCAGTCGAGCATCACAGGGACCACCAGATCGGCGCCCCCCTGATCCGACGGCACGCCGACTTCCGCGCGATGGTGTGCGATGGCGCTCCCGGCCCGGTACTCGAGCAGCAGCGTCAGATCGTCGCGGAGCGCGATCTGCAGGTAGTGCTGCCCGACCTCGCCCTCCGGCACGTCGAGCCGCTCGAGAACGAGGAAGTGCCGACGCGTGTTGAGTCCGGCGAAAAGCTTCTGGATCTGCTGGCCGGAGGGGCCGTCCCACACCTCGTCGTCGGCCACGGTGACCCGCAGGCGGGGCTGGGTCATCGCAGAGACCGCTCCACAAATGACAGCAGGCCGGAGATCTCGAAAGGCTCCGGACTGCTGTTCTGCGTCTCTTCGGCAAGTGTCCAGGCCCGCTCCGGGCTCCACTCGATCCGGAAAATGCTCCCTCGGAAGTTCTCGAAGCGGACGAAGCTGCCCGGAGCGCCTTCCAGCAGCTTGATCTCTCGATACAACGTTTTCTCCGCTGCGAGGATTCCGTCCGGCCCGTCCGTTCCGCCCTTGGTGACCGTGTTGTCGTACCAGAGCCTCAGGAACGGTACGGGCTCCCTGTTGAGATCGGCCGGCGTAAGGAACCGGATAAAGCTCTCCCGGGCGTCTTCAAGGGAGTACCGGCCGGGATCGGCGAACTCACACGTGTAGCCGGGGAATACCGCCCATGTGACCTGCTGCAGCTCGGGCTGCTGAACTTCGTGGTAGCGATGGACTCCGGGCCGTGCTGCCGCGATGACCTCAAAGTCGCGCCCGGGGTGACGAAAACCTTGGGGAGCACTCAGCAACGCACCGCTTTCCAGGAACAGCGAACTGGCCTCGCGAGCAGTCCGGAGGATCGCAGCCACCAGAGCCTGGTCGTACGAGTCGCGAGCATTCACCTGGAAGAGGTGGCGCCCATCAGCACTGAGCGCCGCGGCGAAATCCAGCCCTGGCACAGGAGACCAGTGCCAGGCATCGGGGATTCCGTCGAAGACCTCTACCCCGGGAAATTTGGACACTACGGCAACCGGATCCACATCTACCTCCCCTTATGCTCCCTTGCAGGAATAGTTGGGCCCGGTGTCCTGACGGTACCTGGGAGCGCGCGCACCGTCCCGGCCATTGTCCGCCCGCGTCATGGGCTCCATGTCGGTTGTGTCATTGTACCAAGCCTCACGTTCCGGATAATTGGTGTTGTAACCCGTCTCATTCCAATGTTCGACCACTCGCGGATTGTGGTCGTAGGTGAGGATCTTCGAGTCTGCCGGAATTACTTCACCCGCATTGTTTCGCCATGTGAGCTGGTCCCGCGGGATTCGATTGCCGTTCTGATCGAGAGGCCAGCCACCCGCTGCCCGGCCCTCGTCGGTGAATCGGGAGACCATGTCCTCATGCGTCTCGTCCCAGTACGAATGGGGGTATTCCGAAGAACGGTTGTGGCGGGTGTCCGGTGCGTCGGGGTCCCTTACCCACCGTCCGTTTCCGCCGCGGGGTTGTGCCAGGCCGAGCGGATCGATGAAGCAGAAGGGGTTGGGGACGTACCCGTAGTGATTCGGCTGCGGAGCGAGCCCCAACGGGTCGGGCGTCAGGTAGCGGCCGTTTTCGGGGTCGTAGTAGCGGGCGTGGTTGTAGTTCCAGCCGGTCTCGGCGTCGGCGTACTGTCCAGGAAAACGCAGTGGGCAGTCGACCGGCACACCGGAGCCCACATCTGCCGGGCGTGGCTCCAGCTCCCGGCCCCACAGCTCGGTCCTGCGATGCCATGCCACGGTGCCCTCGGCGTCGACGAGTTCGGTGGGAGCTCCGACGGTGTCCGTGACCACGCCGTGGAACCGGACACCGTCCGCCCCGCGACGTATCTGTGTCAGCGGGCGATGCGTGCCGGAGAAGTAGTCCCAAGTCAGCGCCTCTCCGGAGTCGTTGACCTGCTCGGCGAGGCGCGTGCCGTCCCAGGTGAACCGCGTCTCCTCGGCGACCGAGCCGTCGGCACCCAGCCGCACCTTGGCGCGGCGCCGTCCCGTGGGGTCGTAGCGGTAGCGCCAGTGGTCTCCGTCCGGTGTGACAGCGGCCGTGAGCCTGTCCTGCGCGTCCCAGGTGTAGGTGGCAATGCGCTTCTGCCCGTTCAGGAGCCGCTTGACGGTGCGGACAGGCCGTCCTCGCTGGTCGTACTCGTAGCTGGTACGGCCGGATCGCCGAAGTCGCGTTCCGGCGTAGTCACGCGTGGTCGGGCGGTCCACCGACGAGGGCGCGGTCGAATCCTGGATGTTGCCCAGGGCGTCGTACGCGTAGTTCTCCGTCCAGTCCCGCGCGTGTACCGCCGTGACGCGGCCGACTGCGTCGAGATCGAACCTGCGCTGCCCCGTGGTGAGTTCGTCGATTCCGGACAGCAGGCCATCCGGCCTGTAGGTGTAGGTGCGGTTCTGCAGGAGCGCTCGGCCGCGGATTCCGTTGCCGTGGAGTTCCTGTCCGACGAGGTGTCCGCGCTCGTCCCAAGCCTGAGTGAGCGACGCGAACGACCCGAACTCGCGGACGCGCTCCCGTCCCAGGGCGTCGAACCCGAAGGTGACCGTCTGCCCTGCCGCATGCAGGGACGCCGGGCGGCCAACGGCGTCATAGCTCCATGTCGAGGTGATCCCACTGGGCGTGCGGCGTTCCGTCCGACGGCCCAGTGCGTCGTAGGCGTAGGTCGTCTCAGCACCGTCCAGCGCCTCGCGCACCAAGCGTCCGGAGGAGTTGTAGGCGCATTCAAGGGTGCTGGTGTCGCTCACCGCTCGGACCAACCGCCCGGCCGGATCGTAGGTGAAGCGCGACACCTGGTCGCCCGTGCGTTGTTCGACCATCCTGCCGAGTTCGTCGCGCAGGAACACGGTCTCCTGGCCGTCGCCATCCGTGCGACGGGCCAGGCGGCCGGCCGCGTCGTAGGAGTAGGTGAGCGAGCGCCCCTCGAAATCCGTTTCGGCGACCAGGCGGTTGGTGGAGTCGTACACGTACTTCCAGGTCTGGCCCCGAGGGTTCATGACCTCGGTCAGGTTCACCTCGGAGTCGTACGTGAACCGGTACTCGCTGCCGTTGCGGTCGATGCGGCTGGTCGGCTGGTGGAAGTGACCGGTCTCGATCAGGGACCTGCGGCCGAGCTGGTCCGTGTGGGCGACGAGGTCGCCTTCGCCGTCCCATTCCCAGCTTTCCCGGGAACCGTCGGCGGCGAGACGCCATGCCGGATGCCCCTCCACGGTCCATCCCATGGACTCGACCCGGCCTTCGGCATCCACGACCCTGACGACACGGCCGAAGGCGTCACGTTCGGCGTGCGTCGTGTTTCCGAGCGCATCGGTCTCTCGAATCGACAATCCGGCCGCATTGCACTCGATACGGGTCACATGGCCGAGGCCGTCGGTCACCGCAGTGCTGCGGCCTTGCTCGTCGTAGCTGTACTGACGTGAGTTGCCCGACGGGTCGACGATCCTCAGACGGTTGCCGCAGTCGTCGAAACGCTGCTCCCACACGGCCCCGTCCGCCTCGACGAGTCGGACGGGAAGACCGAGGTCGTCGTACTCAGCCGTCGTTCGAAGACCGTCCGGACGCGTGACGGTGGCGAGGTTGCCGTGTGAGTCGTAGGTGAATGTGGTGGTGTGGCCCAGTGCGTCCGTATAGGACAGCATCCGGTTGTACCGGTCCCAGGCCGTGCGGACCGTTCGGCCCGACGGGTCGATCATCTCCGTACGTTGCAGGAACTCGTTGTAGCGATGGACCGTGGTGTGCCCAAGCGCGTTCGTGTACCGGGTCTCACGAGCTTCGGTGTCGTAGGAAATGACGCAGTCGAGGAAGCCTTCCGCCCCCTCACCTCGTATGCACCTGTCCTGGTCGTCGTAGGTGTAGCGGTACCAGGAGCCCTTACGGTCGGTCCACGAGGTGACACGTCCCCGATCGTCATAGGTGAGCCGGTACGGCAGACCGCTCGAGTTGTAGATCTCGGTGAGGTGCCCCTCGGCGTTGTAGCCGTACCTCACCAGTGTGATCCCGTCCGGGCCGGCCTGCGGGTCGCTCAGTCGCAGCTGAGTGATGCGTGCATCGTCGGTGAGAATGCGCAGGTGATAGCCGCCGGAATGGCGCACGGCCACCGGGACGCCACGCTCATCACGGTCGATGTCCATCCGATGCCCGTTGCGGTCGGTCACTGCGGCGAGCGGGAGAGTGAAACTCTGTGCGGTGGAGGGCGGCTGGGAAGTCGGCGCGAAGTGACGGGTGCGCCCTGTGGCCGGGTTCGTGATGCGGATCGGGGCGCCGGGCTCACCGTCCCAGTCGAGGGGCCATCGGGGTCCTTCGAGGGGGAGCACCGATTCCCCGGGGGCGGGGACCGGATAGACGAGGACCATTCCGTCCTCAGCTGCGAACAAGGCGCCCGCGCTGTCGAGTTCCAGTCGCTCGTCCAGCGTCGAGGCCCAGGAGGGACCGAACCACTGACCGGAGGCGTAGGTGGACAGGTGGGTGCGGCGCACTATCAGCGGCAGCAGACCTGGCAGTTCGACATCGGTGTGCTCCATCAGCATCTCGCCGGAAACCATGTCGACGGGGTCGCCACCCTTGCACCGGCCCTCCACCGGTTTGCTCTTGGCCAGGGCGTCGTCCGCCTCTCTGCGCAGACCGCTCCTGAGCCCCTTGGCCATGGCCTTGAGACCGCCTTTGCCGAGAGCCTTCATGCCCTTCGCGAGTCTGCCGAGGGTGGTCAGGCCCTTCATGCCGGGTATGCAGTCCAGTGCCGCGAATCCCACATCCCATAGGGACGCCTGTCCCTTGGAATACTTGTACAGCGAGTCGGCAAGGACGATGAGTCCCGCCACCACCACGATCGCGGCGAGGATCGGTCCACCGATGATCATCGCGACGATCCCGACGACGGCCACGACGACTTTGCACACGGCGACGATGGTGTCCCAGTTGTCGACGAACCAGTCGCCGGCCTCTTCCCACCACGACCGGTTCTGGATCCCGGCATCGGAAGCCTCGTCGATCTTCGACTTGGCTTCCCGAGCCGCCTCGTCACGCATCTTGCGCGCGTCCGCGGCCATCTTCTTCGCGGCGGCTAGGGCGTCCTGCGCGTCGGAGACGTCCGACTGAGCTTTGGACTGTGCCGACTTGGCGTGCTGGACGTCCCGGGTCGCCGCCCGCACCTTGGCCTCATCCGGCGTCTCGGCACCTTTGCTGCCGGTCGGGTCGTCCTTGTACTTGTCCGCCTCCTTGCCGGCCCGTGTCACCCACGAGTCGGCCGAGGTGAGGCGGGACTGGGCCGAGGAGAGGGTGTCGCGGGCCTCCCGGCCCTTGCGCAGAGCCTTGTCCGCCAGGGACTGCGCACGCTCCAGCTTCGGCCAGAAGTCCGCCAGCGCATCCCCGCACATCTCATAGGACTTCTTCAGCTTCTTGAGGTTCTTCGGGACGTCGGCGAAGTCCTCCTTGAACACGTCCGCCGACTTGCCCGCCCACTCCAGGAGCGTGCCCTCCCCCGCCATGCCCTTGACCAGACGCAACGCGTCGGAGACGTCATCGGCGAAATCGTGCAGATGCTTCGCAAGCGTGCGCACCCGCTGCGGATCACCAGGCGTCGGATCCCCGTCCAAGTCCAGGACATGCCAGTCCGAAGGCCTGTGCCCCGCCATACCGCAACCCCCGTCACGTGCACATCTCCAGCAACAACCGTATGCACACGTGAACTTACAAGGCACAGCCGTTCGACGGATAGGTGGTACTGCCGACGGAGACTACGGAGACCAGCGTCAGGAGATGTGTCCGCGTACCGCCCGCCGGGCCGCGTACAGCTCGGTCGTCAACTCCCCGTTGAGACGCGCCGCGTGACCCGCCGCCGTGAAGGCGAACCCCCGCTGAGCGGCGTCCGGCAACCGCATCGCCCGGGCGATCCGCGGGGATGCCTCCGCCAGTGAGCAGTGGAACGCCAGGCCTGTCACCGCCGTCCCGAGACGCGCCTCGCCGCGCTCGAAGGCCAGGTCCCACTCCCCCGGGTCGTCCAGCCCGAGCAGTCCCTCAACGCTCTCCCAGTCCCACCCCCGGGACACCGGCACATCAGCCCGAAAAGCGGAACGTCGACGTGATCGCGTCGAAGATGTCGAAGAACGAGTCCGCGAGGTCGAGGACCTGGGTGCTGCCGGCGACCAGGGCGACCTTGCCCTCCTGGCCCGGCACGGGGATGTACGTCTGCATCAGCACGGCCCGGATCGTGCGGTTGAGTGCGTCCCCCGGTACGGCGATGTCCTCGATGCCCTGCGTGCGCGCGGCCGGGCCGACACCCGGGATGTCGACCGTCGTGACCTTCCGCCAGGAGTCGCCCTCCCGCTTGGCCTCCTTGACCGCGAGCTGGCTCGCGATGACCGACGGGTCGTTGGACAGCGGCTCGCCGCGCTCGTTGCGGCCGCCGACCAGGGAGACGGTCACCGAGCCGGTGATCGGCGTGTCCCCGCCGAAGTTCTCCGCCATGCAACCGCAGTACAGCGCGCCCGACTTCCAGGCATCGGCAGCGGCCTTCCGGAGGAAGTCGACGTAGGTGCCGCGGTGCTGCTCCAACTCCGGACGCTCCCGCACCCGTTCGCTCACCATCCGCCGGATCGAGTCGTCCCGAGTCTCCGGCCGTACGTCGAACTCCCACCACGACTCCGGCACCTTGATCCGGAAACCGCCCCGCTCGACGGTCAGGGTCTCCATGTACCGGGCCATGGCGCCGGCCTCCCGTTCACTCGATCACAAGTCCGGCCATCGTCCCATCGTGCGAGGGCTGAGTGCGACAAGATCAGCGGCGTGAGACGGATGAGACAAGCGATAGCCATGGACATGGCCGGGGCGGAGATCGAGCGGCGCAGGTCGCAGTGGATCTCGGACGGGATCCAGGTGTCCTCCGTGCCCTGGGCCGACGATCGCGAGTGGCTGGCAGTGCACTTCAGCGCTGCGGGCTGGGCCGTGCGGCTGCTGGTGGAGGTGCACTGCAGCGGTCACGCGCGCCTCCACTTCACTTCGCCGAGCGAGAGCGAGTTCGGAAGCGGAGGCCAGGCCGTCCAGGAGTCCCGCCGGGTCGCCTCCGTGGAGGCGGTCGGCGCACTGCTCGATGAGGCGGTGGCCCGGGCCGGGCGGATCAGCCTGCGGTCGGCGCAGCTCATCGCCCGTACCTGCACGACCGGCTGGCTGGACTGGATCCACGGCGAGCTGTGGCTGCTCCCCGATCAGCTGCTCCGCATCCGCGGCGGCGTACCGGCCACCATGGCGGTCGGGCTCCTCGGGCCCGAACTGGCGACCCCGGACACGTTCCTGACCCTCGCCCACGACCCCGACGCCATCCGCTCCGCCCACCGCACCAACAAGGTGCTCCCCCTGACCGAGATCACGCACGCCCGGCTCCACGGCGGCCTGACCACCTCCGGAATGACGCTCTCCATGGCCGACGGAACCCGTCACAAGCTGCTCTGGATGTCCATGGAACCCGCGCGCGGCCTCCTCAGGGACCGACTTCTGCCGCTCCTGGGCCCTCGGCCGGCTCGCTGAGCACCTCGGGCTCCTCCTCTGTCCAGAATGGGGAGTCCTTCGGCGGTGCCGGGCGTACGGGGAGCGCCATGAAGTCGATGTCCGCATCCACGACCGGGTCCCCGACCGGACTGCGGCCCCGGCTGTCCGGGCCGTAATACAGACCGTAGGCCCAGTACTCGGGCAGCTCGTGCCCCATGAGCTGGAGGTCCAGGGCGACCCACTGCCGTGTCCCGTACGCCGCGTTGACCCTGGCGACGGCCTCCGCACGGGGGACACCGATACGCCCCACCATTACGTCCACCATCTCGCGGAAGTAGCCGAGCATGTCCTCGTCGAGAGGAAGCACGAACTCCGTCCCGGTGGTGCCCGCCGTGGGACATGCCCCGTACTCGACGAGCCACCGCAGGCGCCTGACCTCCGCCACGAGTCGCGGCACCGTCTCCCTGGCCCTGGCGGCCAGTACGGAGTCGGGGGTCGAACCCGAGCACAGCTCCTCGATCGCGTCCAGGTCGGGGTGGTCACCGGCCGTGTCCGCGCCGGGATCGAGAGGGTCGTCGCACGCCGTTTCCGAGGTCATGCTCCAGTGTTACGGCCCGACATCCCCGTCCACCAGCCCGCCGGACGGCCGGTACTCCCCTCCCCCAGTCACCGTGGTGGCACACGACCACACCACGGGAACCCGGCATGCGCACCCTCACAGCCACCGCCCTCGCCTCGGCCTCGCGGCAGCAACGGCGGCAGCCGCCCCCGCCACCGCGGCGACAGACCGAGCGCGGGCCCTCGGGTGGATGGACGGCTACGGCACCGTCCTCTCGCGCGACGGCGACACCCTCCCGGAGTTCCAGACGACCTCCGTCAGCTGCCCCGAGGGTGACAGCGCTCGACGGACCGGCCCCGGCCCGTACGCGACCGCGGACGGCGCCACGATGACCGTCCGCCCCGGCCCTGGTGGAAACCGCGCCACTTTGGGCTTCGACACCTCGGTCGGACACCGACACCGCTCACTGCGGCGCGCCCGGGAACGGCCGGCCGATTGCACCCGCACCACCCCCGAGGACCCACGCACCGCCTTCGACGTCTTCTGGCACTCCTTCGCCGAGAATCACCCCTTCTTACGCCAAGCGCGCCCGGAACCACCCGACCGACCCGGGCCGGCACACCCGCCCCGAGCCCATCAGAGTCGTACCGGCGGCCGGGCCCCGCTGCACAAGGGCACAGCAAAGGGGCCCGCACGACCGAAGTCGTACGGGCCCCTTCGAGCCACTCAGGTCAGTGGACCCTCAAGCCAGTCCGAAGACTTACTTGTTGATCTTGGTGACCTGGCCGGCGCCCACGGTCCGGCCACCCTCACGGATGGCGAACTTCAGGCCCTCCTCCATGGCGACGGGCTGGATGAGCTCCACCTTCATCTCGGTGTTGTCACCCGGCATGACCATCTCGGTGCCCTCGGGGAGGGTCACCACGCCGGTCACGTCCGTCGTACGGAAGTAGAACTGCGGGCGGTAGTTGTTGAAGAACGGCGTGTGGCGGCCACCCTCGTCCTTGGACAGGATGTAGGCCTGCGCCTCGAACTCGGTGTGCGGGGTGACCGAGCCCGGCTTGATGATGACCTGGCCGCGCTCGACGTCCTCGCGCTTGATGCCGCGGAGGAGCAGACCGACGTTCTCACCGGCCTGGCCCTCGTCGAGGAGCTTCCGGAACATCTCGATACCGGTGACCGTGGTGGTGGTCTTCTCGGTCTTGATGCCGATGATGTCGACGGTCTCGTTGACCTTCAGGACACCACGCTCGATACGGCCGGTGACGACCGTACCGCGACCGGTGATCGTGAAGACGTCCTCGATCGGCATGAGGAACGGCTTGTCGACGTCACGCTCGGGCTCGGGGATCGCCGTGTCGACGGCGTTCATGAGCTCGAGAACCGAGTTGCCCCACTCCTTGTCGCCCTCGAGGGCCTTCAGAGCGGAGACCTTGACGACGGGAACGTCGTCGCCCGGGAACTCGTACTCGGAGAGGAGCTCACGGACCTCGAGCTCGACGAGCTCCAGGATCTCCTCGTCGTCCACCATGTCGGCCTTGTTCAGGGCGACGACGATGTACGGAACGCCGACCTGGCGGGCCAGGAGCACGTGCTCCTTGGTCTGCGGCATCGGGCCGTCGGTGGCGGCGACCACGAGGATGGCGCCGTCCATCTGCGCCGCACCCGTGATCATGTTCTTGATGTAGTCCGCGTGACCGGGGCAGTCGACGTGGGCGTAGTGACGCGTCTCGGTCTGGTACTCGACGTGCGCGATGGAGATGGTGATACCGCGCTGGCGCTCCTCAGGAGCCTTGTCGATCTGGTCGAAGGCCGAGGCCTCGTTCAGGTCCGGGTACGCGTCGTGCAGCACCTTGGTAATGGCGGCCGTGAGGGTCGTCTTACCGTGGTCGATGTGACCGATGGTGCCGATGTTGACGTGCGGCTTAGTCCGCTCGAACTTCGCCTTCGCCACTGGGGTCCTCCTGTGGAGTGGTTCTGGTACGCCTTACTCATCGGCGCCAGGTGATCTTTGCTGGATGGCCCGGATCCCCGGGGCATTCCCTCCACTGTTGCGGCGGAATGCCCCACGAGGCTCCGGAGTCAAGCCTACGGCGTGTAGACGCGGTGCGTTACTCGCCCTTGGCCTTCGCGATGATCTCCTCGGCGACGTTCCGCGGAACCTCGGCGTAGGAGTCGAACTGCATGGAGTAGCTCGCACGGCCGGACGTCTTGCTGCGCAGGTCGCCGACGTAACCGAACATCTCCGAGAGGGGCACGAGGCCCTTCACGACGCGGGCACCGGCCCGCTCCTCCATGGCCTGGATCTGGCCACGGCGGGAGTTGATGTCGCCGATGACCTCACCCATGTAGTCCTCGGGCGTGGTGACCTCGACGGCCATCATCGGCTCGAGCAGCACGGGGCTGGCCTTGCGCGCGGCCTCCTTGAAGGCCTGCGAACCGGCGATCTTGAACGCGAGCTCGGAGGAGTCCACCTCGTGGTAGGCACCGTCGAGCAGCGTCACGCGCACACCGGTCATCTCGTAA
Organism: Streptomyces sp. NPDC029041; assembly: GCF_040637515.1. NCBI lineage: Bacteria > Bacillati > Actinomycetota > Actinomycetes > Kitasatosporales > Streptomycetaceae > Streptomyces > Streptomyces sp. NPDC029041. The sequence goes on from NZ_JBEZWO010000013.1 coordinate 163,642, forward strand.
CCGGCGAGGATGCCGAACTGCATGGCCTCCTGCGCACCGGCGTCCACCGAAGGGATGTACTCCTTCGGCACACGGCCACCGGTCACCTTGTTGATGAACTCGTACGAGGCGTCGCCGCCCTCGATCGGCTCGATCGCGATGATGACGCGAGCGAACTGGCCGGTACCACCCGTCTGCTTCTTGTGGGTGAACTCGACCTTCTCGACGGCCTTGCGGATCGTCTCGCGGTACGCGACCTGCGGCTTGCCGACGTTGGCCTCGACCTTGAACTCGCGCTTCATGCGGTCCACGAGCACCTCGAGGTGAAGCTCGCCCATACCGCCGATGACGGTCTGGCCGGTCTCCTCGTTGGTGTGCACCTGGAAGGAGGGGTCCTCCTCGGCCAGGCGCTGGATCGCGACGCCGAGCTTCTCCTGGTCGCCCTTCGACTTGGGCTCGATGGCGACCTCGATGACCGGCGCCGGGAAGTCCATGGACTCCAGGATGACCGGGTTCTTCTCGTCCGCCAGCGTCTCACCGGTGGTGGTCTGCTTCAGGCCCATGACGGCGACGATGTCGCCGGCGCCCACCGACTCGATCTCCTCACGCTTGTTGGCGTGCATGCGGTAGATCTTGCCGATGCGCTCCTTGCGGCCCTTCACCGAGTTCAGCACAGCCGTGCCGGACTGCAGACGGCCGGAGTACACGCGGACGAAGGTGAGCTTGCCGAGGTGCGGGTCGCTCATGATCTTGAACGCGAGCGCGGCGAGGGGCTCCTCGTCCGACGGCTTGCGCACGACGACCTGCTCCGGGTCCTTGACGTCGTGACCCTCGATGGCCTCGACGTCGAGCGGGGTGGGCAGGTAGCGCACGACCGCGTCGAGCAGGGGCTGAACGCCCTTGTTCTTGAACGCGGTGCCGCAGAACACGGGGGTGACGGTGGTGCCGCCGCCCTTGCCGGACGCGATGGTGATACGGCGGATCGCGGCGTAGAGCTGCTCCACGGTGGGCTCGGTGCCCTCCAGGTACAGCTCCATCAGCTCTTCGTCGTTCTCGGCGACGGCCTCGAGCAGCTTGCCGCGGTACTCCTCGGCAGCCTCGGCGTGGGTGTCCGGGATGTCGACGGTGTCGTACATCTCGCCCTTGGTCGCCTCGGCCGACCAGACCAGGGCCTTCATCGTCACGAGGTCGATGACGCCCTTGAAGTCCGCCTCGGCACCGATCGGCAGCTGCATGACCAGCGGCTGCGCGCCCAAGCGGTCCGAGATCATGTCCACGCAGCGGTGGAACTCGGCGCCGGTACGGTCCAGCTTGTTGACGAAGCAGATACGCGGCACGCCGTAGCGGTCGGCCTGACGCCACACCGTCTCGGACTGCGGCTCGACACCGGCGACACCGTCGAACACCGTCACGGCACCGTCGAGCACGCGCAGGGAGCGCTCCACCTCGACGGTGAAGTCGACGTGACCAGGGGTGTCGATGATGTTGATGGTGTAGTCGTTGTCCTCGAGCGGCCAGTGACAGGTGGTCGCAGCAGACGTGATCGTGATGCCACGCTCCTGCTCCTGCTCCATCCAGTCCATGGTGGCAGCGCCGTCGTGGACCTCACCGATCTTGTACGACACGCCGGTGTAGAACAGGATCCGCTCGGTGGTGGTCGTCTTGCCCGCGTCGATGTGGGCCATGATCCCGATGTTGCGGACCTTGGCCAGGTCAAGTGAAGTGGTAGCCATAAGGCTTCAGTCTTCTCTCGGTCTCGATGTGGGTAGCGACTACCAGCGGTAGTGCGCGAAGGCCTTGTTGGACTCGGCCATCTTGTGGGTGTCCTCGCGCTTCTTCACAGCGGCACCAAGGCCGTTGGAGGCGTCGAGAAGCTCGTTGAGCAGACGCTCGGTCATGGTCTTCTCGCGACGGGCGCGGGAGTAACCGACCAGCCAGCGCAGCGCGAGCGTGTTGGCACGACCGGGCTTGACCTCGATCGGAACCTGGTACGTCGCACCACCGACACGGCGGGACTTGACCTCGAGGGTCGGCTTGATGTTCTCCAGCGCGCGCTTCAGCGTGATGATCGGGTCGTTGCCCGTCTTCTCACGCAGACCTTCCATGGCGCCGTAGACGATGCGCTCGGCGGTGGAGCGCTTGCCGTTCAGCAGCACCTTGTTGATGAGCGACGTCACCAGAGGAGAACCGTAGACCGGGTCGATGATGACCGGGCGCTTCGGGGCGGGGCCCTTACGAGGCATTCTTACTTCTCCTTCTTGGCGCCGTAGCGGGAACGGGCCTGCTTGCGGTTCTTGACACCCTGGGTGTCGAGGGAGCCACGGATGATCTTGTAGCGAACACCCGGCAGGTCCTTCACACGGCCGCCGCGCACGAGCACGATGGAGTGCTCCTGCAGGTTGTGTCCCTCACCCGGAATGTAAGCGGTGACCTCGATCCCGCTGGTCAGACGCACACGCGCGACCTTACGCAGGGCCGAGTTCGGCTTCTTCGGGGTGGTCGTGAACACACGCGTGCAGACGCCCCGGCGCTGAGGGGAACCCTCGAGTGCGGGCGTCTTGTTCTTCTCGACCTTGTCCTGCCGGCCCTTGCGGACCAGCTGCTGGATCGTAGGCACTACTTCTCCGGTTTCTGTGTGCCGAATGGTGAAGCTAACCTGGAACGTCGCCGACCCACGCGGTCGGGTGTGTCGAACCCGCGGACTCCCGCCGCGAGGCAGAAACAGCGCAGATTACGGTGGCCGGTGTCGGCCCGCCGTGCGGTTCATGGCACACACGCGAGCCAGGGCACACCCCAGGCACAAGGTCTGAGCGTACCTACCGCATTCGCTGCGGTCAAAACAAATGGGCACCGCCCGCATCGCCATGCGGGACATGTCAAGCCCCCCGGCCGTTATCGATCTTCAATTCGACGGCGACTGTCCGTTTTGCATACCTTCACGATGCTACGACGGACACCACCGTGAGCAACACCAGTACGAGTGCCCAGCCCGCCGTGGACAACCACCCGAGTACGAGGCCCGTCAGCGCGAGCCCGTCCCCCAGCTCTCCCCGGCTGCGGATCTCGGCCCGGGCCACATGCCCCAGCACGACGGCCGGGATCCCGGTCAGCCCCATGGTCGGCACACACAGCAGCCCGCACACCCCGGCCGCGACGGCCTTGCCGTTGGTCCGCGCCCGCGGCACGGGCACGAACGTCGCCGGGACGGGCATGACCGAGGTCGGCTGCGGCAGCGGTCCCTGCGGCAGGTCCGCGACGAGCAGCGCCAGCTCCCCCACGGTCCGCGCCGCATACGCCCGCCCCACCCGCCTCTCGAACTCCCCCTGCTCCATCCGCCCCTCGCCGTACCCGGCTCTGAGCACGTCCACGGCCCGCTCCCGATCGGCGTGCGACGCCAGCATCGACGGGCCACCGGAGCCCTGCCAGGGCTGCCACGGCTGCCAGGACGAGTAGGGCGACTGCGACACGGAGCACCTCCCCGAGGGGCCGGAGTCCTTCCATGATGCGCCGAAGCGGAGGTTCCGGCACCGGTGCGTCCGGCGCGGGGCGGCGCAAGTCGGCCAGACAGCCGACTCAGGCGCTCCCTCGCGCAGCCGCGCCCCGGATTCGCCGCCGTGTCGGCACGCCCGCAGACGCCCGGTGAGACGGCGTCGGGGCCCTTCCCGCGCGCGCCCCGGGTACCGGGAACGCCGAAGGGCGGCCACCCCGCAGGATGACCGCCCTCCATGGCTCAAGCCACTCGCTTACTGGTTGTACGGACCGTAGTCGTAGTCCTCCAGCGGAACGGCCTGGCCGGAGCCCGTGCCGAACGGCGAGTAGTCGATGTCGTCGTAGCCGACGGCCGAGTACATCGCGGCCTTGGCCTCCTCGGTCGGCTCGACCCGGATGTTGCGGTAGCGGGACAGACCCGTACCGGCCGGGATGAGCTTACCGATGATGACGTTCTCCTTGAGGCCGATGAGGCTGTCGGACTTGGCGTTGATCGCCGCGTCCGTCAGGACTCGGGTCGTCTCCTGGAAGGAGGCGGCCGACAGCCAGGATTCCGTCGCCAGCGAGGCCTTGGTGATACCCATGAGCTGCGGACGGCCCGAAGCCGGGTGACCGCCCTCCTGGACCACACGACGGTTCTCGGTCTCGAACTTCGAGCGCTCGACCAGCTCGCCGGGCAGCAGCTCGGCGTCGCCGGACTCGATGATCGTCACGCGGCGGAGCATCTGCCGGATGATGATCTCGATGTGCTTGTCGTGGATCGACACACCCTGCGAGTTGTAGACCTTCTGGACCTCGCCGACCAGGTGGACCTGAACGGCACGCTGACCCAGGATGCGCAGCACGTCGTGCGGGTTGGTGGCACCCACGGTGAGCTTCTGGCCCACCTCGACGTGCTCGCCCTCGCTGACCAGGAGACGGGCACGCTTGGAGATCGGGAACGCCGTCTCGTCGCTGCCGTCGTCCGGGGTGACGACGATCTTCTTGGTCTTCTCGGTCTCCTCGATCCGCACGCGGCCCTGGGCCTCGGAGATCGGGGCGACACCCTTCGGGGTACGGGCCTCGAAGAGCTCGACGACACGCGGCAGACCCTGGGTGATGTCGTCACCGGCCACACCACCGGTGTGGAAGGTACGCATCGTCAGCTGGGTACCGGGCTCACCGATGGACTGGGCGGCGATGATGCCGACCGCCTCACCGATGTCGACCAGCTTGCCGGTGGCCAGCGAACGGCCGTAGCACATCGCGCAGGTGCCGACGGCGGACTCGCAGGTCAGGACCGAGCGGGTCTTGACCTCCTCGACGCCGCGCTGCACGAGCTCCTCGATGAGGACGTCGCCGAGGTCGGTACCGGCCGGGGCCAGCACCTGTCCGTCGACCACGATGTCCTCGGCGAGGCAGCGCGCGTACACGGACGTCTCGACGTCCTCCGTCTTGACCAGACCGGTCTCGGTGCGGTCGGCGATCTTCAGACGCAGACCGCGCTCGGTGCCGCAGTCCTCCTCGCGAATGATGACGTCCTGGGAGACGTCGACCAGACGACGCGTGAGGTAACCCGAGTCGGCGGTACGCAGAGCGGTGTCCGCCAGACCCTTACGGGCACCGTGCGTGGAGATGAAGTACTCCAGCACGGACAGGCCCTCACGGAAGGAGGCCTTGATGGGACGCGGGATCGTCTCGTTCTTGGCGTTCGACACCAGACCACGCATACCGGCGATCTGACGCATCTGCATCATGTTGCCTCGTGCACCCGAGTTCACCATCATGAAGATCGGGTTGGTCTTCGGGAAGTTGTCGTTCATCGCCTCGGCAACCTCGTTGGTCGCCTTGGTCCAGATCGCGATGAGCTCCTGCGTGCGCTCGTCCTTGGTGATCAGACCGCGCTCGTACTGCTTCTGGACCTTCTCGTCCTGCGCCTCGTAACCGCGGACGATCTCCTTCTTCGCCTCGGGAACGACGACGTCGGAGATGGCGACGGTGACGCCGGAGCGGGTCGCCCAGTAGAAGCCGGCCGCCTTCAGGTTGTCGAGCGTCGCCGCCACGATGACCTTGGGGTAGCGCTCGGCGAGGTCGTTGACGATCTCGGAGAGCTGCTTCTTGCCGACCTCGTAGTCGACGAACGGGTAGTCCTCGGGCAGCAGCTCGTTGAAGAGCGCGCGGCCCAGCGTGGTGTTCAGCCGGAAGCTGTCACCCTGCTGCCACTCGGGCTCACCCTCCTCGCGCGCCGGCGGGGTCCAGCCGCGCGGCGGGATGGTGCCGACCGGGAAGCGGACGTCGATCTTCGACTGGAGCGACAGCTCGCCCGCGTCGAAGGCCATGATCGCCTCGGCGACCGAGGCGAAGGAACGGCCCTCGCCCTTGAGGTCGCGCATCTCGCCGTCGGTGGTGAGGAAGAACAGACCGAGGACCATGTCCTGGGTCGGCATCGTCACCGGGCGGCCGTCGGCCGGCTTGAGGATGTTGTTCGAGGACAGCATCAGGATGCGGGCCTCGGCCTGCGCCTCCGCGGACAGCGGCAGGTGCACGGCCATCTGGTCACCGTCGAAGTCCGCGTTGAACGCGGTGCAGACGAGCGGGTGGATCTGGATGGCCTTGCCCTCGACCAGCTGCGGCTCGAAGGCCTGGATGCCGAGGCGGTGCAGCGTGGGCGCACGGTTCAGCAGAACCGGGTGCTCCGCGATGACCTCTTCCAGCACGTCGTACACGACCGTGCGGCCGCGCTCGACCATGCGCTTCGCCGACTTGATGTTCTGCGCGTGGTTCAGGTCGACCAGGCGCTTCATCACGAACGGCTTGAAGAGCTCCAGCGCCATCGCCTTGGGCAGACCGCACTGGTGCAGCTTCAGCTGCGGACCGACGACGATCACGGAACGCGCGGAGTAGTCCACACGCTTACCCAGCAGGTTCTGACGGAAGCGGCCCTGCTTACCCTTCAGCATGTCGCTGAGGGACTTCAGCGGGCGGTTACCGGGACCGGTGACCGGACGGCCACGACGGCCGTTGTCGAACAGCGCGTCCACGGCCTCCTGGAGCATGCGCTTCTCGTTGTTCACGATGATCTCGGGCGCACCGAGGTCGAGAAGGCGCTTCAGGCGGTTGTTGCGGTTGATCACACGGCGGTACAGGTCGTTCAGGTCGGAGGTCGCGAAGCGGCCACCGTCCAGCTGCACCATCGGACGCAGGTCCGGCGGGATGACCGGCACGCAGTCGAGCACCATGCCCTTGGGGCTGTTGCTGGTCTGCAGGAACGCGGAGACGACCTTCAGGCGCTTGAGCGCACGGGTCTTCTTCTGGCCCTTGCCGGTGCGGATGATCTCGCGGAGCTTCTCGGCCTCCTCGTCGAGGTCGAAGGACTCCAGGCGCTTCTGCAGCGCCGCGGCACCCATCGAGCCGTCGAAGTACGTGCCGAAGCGGTCACGCAGCTCGCGGTAGAGCAGCTCGTCGCCCTCGAGGTCCTGGACCTTGAGGTTCTTGAAGCGGTTCCACACCTCGTCGAGGCGGTCGATCTCGCGCTGCGCGCGGTCACGCAGCTGCTTCATCTCGCGCTCGGCACCCTCGCGCACCTTGCGGCGCACGTCGGCCTTGGCGCCCTCGGCCTCCAGCTCGGCCAGGTCGGTCTCGAGCTTCTTGGCGCGGGCCTCCAGGTCGGCGTCGCGGCGCTGCTCGATCTGCTGGCGCTCGACGGAGACGTGGGCCTCCAGCGAGGGCAGGTCGCGCGTACGGCGCTCCTCGTCGACGTACGTGATCATGTACGCCGCGAAGTAGATGACCTTCTCGAGGTCCTTCGGCGCCAGGTCGAGCAGGTAGCCCAGGCGCGACGGAACACCCTTGAAGTACCAGATGTGCGTGACCGGGGCGGCCAGCTCGATGTGGCCCATCCGCTCACGGCGCACCTTGGCGCGGGTGACCTCGACGCCACACCGCTCACAGATGATGCCCTTGAAGCGGACACGCTTGTACTTGCCGCAGTAGCACTCCCAGTCCCGGGTCGGACCGAAGATCTTCTCGCAGAAGAGTCCGTCCTTTTCGGGCTTGAGCGTGCGGTAGTTGATCGTCTCGGGCTTCTTGACCTCGCCGTGGCTCCACTGACGGATGTCGTCAGCGGTGGCCAGACCGATCCGGAGCTCGTCGAAGAAGTTGACGTCGAGCACTATGCGTCAATCCCTCTCAGGGTTGTAAGTCATGGGGTCTGATACGGGGGTCCTGGGGCCGGCGGCCTTCATGACGAAGGCCGCCGAACTCCCGTCAGACCTCTTCGACGCTGCTCGGCTCACGCCGGGACAGGTCGATGCCAAGCTCCTCCGCAGCGCGGAAGACGTCCTCGTCGGTGTCGCGCATCTCGATGGACATGCCGTCCGAGGACAGCACCTCCACGTTGAGGCACAGGGACTGCATCTCCTTGATGAGCACCTTGAAGGACTCGGGGATGCCGGGCTCGGGGATGTTCTCGCCCTTGACGATGGCCTCGTAGACCTTCACGCGGCCGGTCACGTCGTCGGACTTGATGGTCAGCAGCTCCTGGAGGGCGTACGCGGCGCCGTAAGCCTCCAGCGCCCACACCTCCATCTCACCGAAGCGCTGGCCACCGAACTGGGCCTTACCACCCAGCGGCTGCTGGGTGATCATCGAGTACGGACCGGTCGACCGGGCGTGCAGCTTGTCGTCGACCAGGTGGTGCAGCTTGAGGATGTACATGTAGCCGACCGAGATCGGCTCCGGGAACGGCTCGCCGGAGCGGCCGTCGAACAGCGGCGCCTTACCGGTCGGGAGCACCATGCGCTCGCCGTCGCGGTTCGGGATGGTGTGGTTCAGCAGACCGGCCAGCTCGTCCTCACGCGCACCGTCGAAGACGGGGGTGGCGACGTTGGTGCCCGGGGCGACCTGGTCGGCCTCGATGGCCTGCAGGCGCTGCGCCCAGTCGTCCGCGAGGCCGGAGACGTCCCAGCCGCGGCTGGCGAGCCAGCCGAGGTGGATCTCCAGGACCTGTCCCGGGTTCATTCGGGACGGCACACCGAGCGGGTTGAGGATGATGTCGACCGGGGTGCCGTCCTCCAGGAACGGCATGTCCTCGATCGGCAGGATCTTCGAGATGACGCCCTTGTTGCCGTGACGGCCGGCGAGCTTGTCACCGTCGGTGATCTTGCGCTTCTGCGCCACGTACACGCGCACCAGCTGGTTCACACCGGGGGGAAGCTCGTCGCCCTCCTCGCGGTCGAAGACGCGGACGCCGATGACCTTGCCGATCTCGCCGTGCGGCACCTTCAGCGAGGTGTCACGGACCTCACGGGCCTTCTCACCGAAGATGGCGCGCAGCAGGCGCTCCTCGGGCGTCAGCTCGGTCTCACCCTTGGGCGTGACCTTGCCGACGAGGATGTCACCGGCGACGACCTCGGCACCGATGCGGATGATGCCGCGCTCGTCGAGGTCGGCGAGGACCTCCTCGGAGACGTTCGGGATGTCCCGGGTGATCTCCTCGGGGCCGAGCTTGGTGTCACGGGCGTCGACCTCGTGCTCCTCGATGTGGATCGAGGAGAGGACGTCGTCCTGCACGAGGCGCTGCGACAGGATGATCGCGTCCTCGTAGTTGTGACCCTCCCACGGCATGAACGCCACGAGCAGGTTCTTGCCCAGCGCCATCTCGCCGTTCTGGGTGGCCGGACCGTCGGCGAGGACCTGGCCCTCGATGATCCGGTCGCCCTCGTTGACGATGACCTTCTGGTTGACCGAGGTGCCCTGGTTGGAGCGGGCGAACTTGGCCAGGCGGTACGTGATGTACGTGCCGTCGTCGTTGGCGGTGGTGATGTAGTCCGCGGAGACCTCCTGGACCACACCGGGCTTCTCGGCCTTGACCACGTCGCCGGCGTCGACCGCGGAGCGGTACTCCATGCCGGTGCCGACGAGCGGGGCCTCGGACTTAATCAGCGGCACGGCCTGACGCATCATGTTCGCGCCCATGAGGGCACGGTTGGCGTCGTCGTGCTCGAGGAAGGGGATCATGGCGGTCGCGACCGACACCATCTGGCGCGGCGAGACGTCCATGTAGTCCACGTCCTCGCCACCGACGTAGTCGACCTCGCCGCCCTTGCGGCGGACCAGCACGCGCGCCTCGGCGAAGCGGAGGTCGTCGGTGAGCGGCGCGTTGGCCTGCGCGATGACGAAGCGGTCTTCCTCGTCGGCGGTCAGGTAGTCGACCTCGTCGGTGACCTGGCCCTCGAACACCTTGCGGTACGGGGTCTCGACGAAACCGAACGCGTTGACCCGGCCGTAGGAGGCGAGCGAGCCGATCAGACCGATGTTCGGGCCTTCGGGCGTCTCGATCGGGCACATGCGGCCGTAGTGCGAGGGGTGCACGTCACGGACCTCGAAGCCGGCCCGCTCACGGGAGAGACCACCCGGGCCAAGAGCCGACAGACGGCGCTTGTGGGTGAGACCCGACAGCGGGTTGTTCTGGTCCATGAACTGCGACAGCTGGCTGGTGCCGAAGAACTCCTTGATGGAGGCGACGACCGGCCGGATGTTGATCAGGGTCTGCGGCGTGATCGCCTCGACGTCCTGGGTCGTCATCCGCTCGCGGACGACACGCTCCATACGCGCCAGACCCGTACGGACCTGGTTCTGGATGAGCTCGCCGACGCTGCGCAGGCGGCGGTTGCCGAAGTGGTCGATGTCGTCGGTCTCGACGACGATGTTCGTACCGCTGTCGCCGACCGTCTCGGTCTCGCCCGCGTGCAGCTTCACCAGGTACTTGATCGTCGAGATGATGTCCTCGACGGTCAGGATGCCCGCGTCCAGCGGAGCGTCCGCACCCAGCTTCTTGTTGACCTTGTAGCGGCCGACCTTGGCCAGGTCGTAGCGCTTGGGGTTGAAGTAGAGGTTCTCGAGCAGCGTCTGCGCGGCCTCACGCGTGGGGGGCTCGCCCGGACGCAGCTTGCGGTAGATGTCGAGCAGCGCGTCGTCCTGGCCCTGGGTGTGGTCCTTCTCCAGGGTGGCGCGCATGGACTCGTACTCGCCGAACTCCTCGAGGATCTGCTCGGTGGTCCAGCCGAGCGCCTTGAGCAGGACGGTGACGGACTGCTTGCGCTTGCGGTCGATGCGGACACCGACCATGTCGCGCTTGTCGATCTCCATCTCCAGCCAGGCACCCCGGGAGGGGATGATCTTGGCGGAGAAGATGTCCTTGTCGGACGTCTTGTCGATGGAGGAGTCGAAGTAGACACCGGGCGAACGGACGAGCTGCGACACCACGACACGCTCGGTGCCGTTGATGACGAAGGTGCCCTTGTTCGTCATGAGCGGGAAGTCGCCCATAAAGACCGTCTGGGACTTGATCTCGCCGGTCTCGTTGTTCGTGAACTCGGCAGTGACGAAGAGCGGGGCCGCGTACGTGAAGTCGCGGTCCTTGCACTCGTCGATGGAGTTCTTCGGCGGCTCGAAGCGGTGGTCGCGGAAGGTCAGCGACATCGACCCGCTGAAGTCCTCGATCGGGGAGATCTCCTCGAAGATCTCCTCGAGCCCGGACTTGGTGGGGACGTCCTGACCGTTCTCGAGAGCCTCCTCGACCCGACTCTGCCAGGCGGTGTTGCCGAGGAGCCAGTCAAAGCTCTCGGTCTGCAGCGCGAGCAGGTTCGGAACCTCAAGAGGCTCCTTGATCTTTGCAAAAGAGATGCGCAGCGGGGCAGTGCTGGCGGCGTTGTTCGTATTCGCGGTCGAGGCGTTGCGCGAGGCGGCCAAGAGGGGGTCCTTCCGAGGGCTCGGACTCACTACGCGCGTACCGGCCCCTCTCCCGTACACGGAGACAAGCTGTGCCATGGGGGCCTAAAGGCCAGGTCAGGCATGTCTTGTCATCGATGCTCGGGCGAGGGCAGACCCCTGGTGACGGGCAGGGGACAGCTAACAGGCAGCGCAAAGGGTCAGTGTAGCCACTTGGCACACTGATGTCCAGTGCGGGTTCTGGAACCCGTGTTCACCCTCGTTGTTCCACTCCTGCGACAAGGCGCTGCCCTCAACGCACGTTGATACTGCCCTCTTCGTCGTCGATCCATGCCTCGGATTCGGATCCCGTGACGACGCGTCCTGAGAATTGCGCGCTGCGTGCGGTTCGTCAAGGCCCCCTTGCCCGATCCGGCGCCGCCCGGGGACACGAGGAAGATCACCATACCCCCCGTCACCGGGGCTTCAAGGCAACCGTGGCCCGCCCCCGAGAACGCCGAAGAGCGACCACCCGGATGGATGATCGCTCTTCCGCGCTTACGCGTTACACGTCCAGGGGGACGTGTCGTGGATCCTGGCGGATCCGGAAGGTCTTACTTGACCTCGACGGAGGCGCCGGCGCCCTCGAGGGACTCCTTGGCCTTCTCGGCGGCGTCCTTGGCGACCTTCTCGAGAACGGGCTTCGGGGCGCCGTCCACGAGGTCCTTGGCCTCCTTCAGACCCAGGGAGGTCAGCTCACGCACGACCTTGATGACCTGGATCTTCTTGTCGCCGGCACCGGTGAGGATGACGTCGAACTCGTCCTGCTCCTCAGCGGCCTCGGCAGCGGCGCCACCAGCGGCACCACCGGCGACGACGACCGGCGCGGCAGCGGCGGCGGTGACGTCGAACTTCTCCTCGAACGCCTTCACGAACTCGGAGAGCTCGATGAGGGTCATCTCCTCGAACTGCGCGAGCAGGTCTTCCTGGCTGAGCTTCGCCATGATTGGCGGTCCTTCCACTAATTCGGCAGGTGCCGGATGTACATGTGAGGCGGGCGTACTACTGGCCCGCGACGGTCGCCGCGTTCAGGCAGCGGCGGCCGGGATGCGAGCCGAGTTACTCGGCACCGCCCTGCTCGTCCTGCTTGGCACGGAGCGCGTCCACGGTGCGGACGAGCTTCGACGGCAGCGCCTGGAAGACAGAGGCAGCCTGGGACTGCTTGCCCTTCATGGCACCGGCCAGCTTGGAGAGCAGAACCTCGCGGGACTCGAGGTCCGCAAGCTTCTTGATCTCATCGGCGGACAACGCCTTGCCGTCAAGGACGCCGCCCTTGATGACGAGGTTGGGGTTGTCCTTGGCGAAGTCACGGAGACCCTTCGCCGCCTCGACCGGGTCACCGGTCACGAAGGCGACGGCCGACGAACCCGCAAAGAGGTCGTCCAGCGTCGTGATCCCGGCCTCGTTGGCCGCAATCTTGGTCAGCGTGTTCTTCGCCACACGGTACTGAGCGTTCTCACCGAGTGAACGACGCAGCTTCTGGAGCTGCGCGACGGTGAGACCGGTGTACGCGGTAACGACAGCAGCGTTGGAGTTGCGGAACTTGTCCCGCATCTCCTCGACGGCATCGACCTTGTCAGGCCTCGCCATGAGCCTCGGCCTCCTTCCGGGTGATTCGGACCGCGCGGACCCGAAGGAGGACTGGGGAAAACGAAACGCCCCGGCGCAAGCGCACGGGGCGTAGCTCGACCGGTCTCACACACGCACGAGGCGGCGGGTTCCGGGAGCTTCTCCAGTGTCACCTGCGCGGGCCGTCCGCCGTTTCAGCGGATCCTTCGGCCACCGCGCCCTCTGATGAGCGCGCGGTAACGACCAGCGGTCTTTGGCTTCAGTAGGAGAGTACGGGAACGGTTCACCGTGAGGCAAATCCGCCCGTACGGCGGATCGGAGCGGGGCGGTTCAGCCCTGCCCCAGCTCCTTGAACATCTCGCTCAGGTCCGCGACGTCCTTGGTCGGCGGGGCCGTGACGGTGACGGGCTTGTTGTAGTCGAGGAAGGTGATGGTCATGTCCATCGGGCCCTTGTCGGCCTGGCCCTTCATGCGGAACTGCTTGGTGTGGTCCTCGCCGTCGACCCACATGTCCATCGTGAGCTTGTCGACGCCGAGCTTCTCGAACTGCTTGAGGCTCTTCTCGCGCTGCTCGCGGGTCTCGCCCTTGCTGTCCTTGAGCGAAGCACGCAGATCGGCGAGGGTGGCCGTGCCCGTGTAGTGGGTGGTCTCGACGCCGTCGACCTTCTCGCTGCCGACCTTCTTCACGTCCTTGGCACCCGTGAGGAAGGTGGACTGCGCCGCCGGGTTCTGCTCGGCCTGGCTCGGGGACCCCATCTGCTCCAGGTCCTTGGCGGCGTCGGAGCCGGACAAGTCGAACTTCAGCCAGCGCTTGCCGTCCATCTCCTTGGCCATCTCGGCTCCCCCACCGAGGTACATGGCCTTGTCGACGAGACGGATCTCGACGCTCTCGCCGGCCGCCTGATCGGGGGCCGTCATCTTCATGCTCATGGCGATCGTGGGCTTCAGACGCATGGAGGCTTCGCCCTCGACGCGGCCCGACTCCGGGACCGTGCCCTTCAGCCGGTAACGGAAGGACGTGATGTCCTCCGTGTTCTTCGCCGCCTTGGCGACCGCCGCGGCGGGCGTCATCTCCGGCGACTGCTCGGATCCGCAGCCGACGGCGCCGACGGCGAGAAGCAGGGCACAGGCCCCGGCGGCAGGTATGGATGTTCTCATCGATTCCCCCCAAGGAATACATGCTTGCTACACAGCAAGGCCGTGAGCCTATCCCAGGGGGCACACGTGATCTATCGCTATAGGCGCAGGCCTCAGGGCGTGCCCGGCTGTTTGCGCATCAGGTCCTCGAAGTCTCCGGTGTCGGACCGCGGGGGTCGCTCGGCCCGGACCGTGACGCCGTAGTCGGCGTAGTGGGCGGTCTGGGTCATCAGACCGGTGGCCATCCGCGCCTTCTCGACCTTCTTGACCAGCAGGTTCCGCTCGTCGACCCAGATGTCGACGGTTTCGGTGGTGACCCCGGCCCCGGTGAGCTGCTTGCGCAGGCCGGCATCGGCGACGTCGGCCGCTGTCACCGTGCCGGACCAGTGCGTCGCGGACCGGCCGCGAACGGTCTCCTCACCGACCTTCCTGACGTCGCCGGAGGACAGCAGGAGCTTCACGGACTGGTTCGGCGTGGTGCTGCGCATCTGGTCGCCGAGGTGGGCACCGGAGCCGCCCGCGAGGGCTTCGAGGTCCTCGTACGCGTACCGGATCCAGCGCCTGCCGCCGGTCTGCTCGGCGAACTTCTCGCCCATGCGGGCGTAGTAGGCCTCCGGCAGGTAGCGGGCCTCCATCGAGGTGGTGCCGAGCCGCCGCATGGTGTCGGCGATGGTGCCGCCGGTGTACTCGATGGTGAGGGTGCCGGTGATGCCGTCGCTCCAGCCGAGGGTGCCGTCGGCGGTCATGGACATCAGCGAGCCCATGGTCGTCGTGGACTCCACCCGGGCGGACTCGGCGTGTTCGGTGGCGCGCTCGGCGGCGCGCAGGGCGGCGAGGGCCCGGCCGCGTACGGCGCGGTCGTCCCGGCCGGGGGTGCCGGAGGACTCCTGGGACGTGCAGGCGGCCACCCCCGTCAGCGCGGTCGCCACGAGCACCAGGCCCACGCGGCGCACGGTCGTGCCCTGCATACGTCCCCCCGTTCGCATCCGGTTCCCGCACGTTAACCCAGGCCACCGGCGTACGTACCGGAAAAGGGAACGGGCCCCGCACCTGTAAGAGGTGCGGGGCCCGTGACCGGTTGGGTGAGCCTCAGGCTCAGACCGCGGCCGGGTCCTCCTCGACGAGGAGGTTGCGGGTGCGGTTCGGGTCGACCGGAATGCCGGGGCCCATCGTGGTGGTGATGGCGGCCTTCTTGATGTAGCGACCCTTGGCGGCGGACGGCTTCAGACGGAGGATCTCCTCCAGCGCGGCGCCGTAGTTCTCCACCAGCTTGGTGTCGTCGAAGGACGACTTGCCGATGATGAAGTGCAGGTTCGAGTGCTTGTCGACGCGGAACTCGATCTTGCCGCCCTTGATCTCGGTGACGGCCTTGGCCACGTCGGGGGTGACGGTGCCGGTCTTCGGGTTCGGCATCAGACCACGCGGACCGAGCACGCGGCCGAGACGGCCGACCTTGCCCATGAGGTCCGGGGTGGCGACGACGGCGTCGAAGTCCAGACGGCCCTTCGCCACCTCGTCGATCAGTTCGTCGGAGCCGACGATGTCGGCGCCCGCGGCCTCCGCGGCCGCAGCACGGTCACCGGTCGCGAAGACCAGGACCCGGGCGGTCTTGCCGGTGCCGTGCGGAAGGTTCACGGTGCCACGGACCATCTGGTCGGCCTTGCGCGGGTCGACACCCAGACGGAAGGCGACCTCGACGGTGCCGTCGAACTTGGTCGTGGAGGTCTCCTTGGCGAGACGGACGGCCTCGAGCGGGGCGTAGAGCTTCTCCCGGTCGACCTTGGCGTCCGCAGCGCGAAGGGACTTGCTGCGCTTGCTCACTACTGCTCCTGTGGATTCTTAGGAGTCGTGGTCCGGGCCGAGCAGGCCCTGCCACTTCTGCTGATGGAGGTTGGGGCTCAGCCCTCGACCGTGACGCCCATGGAACGGGCGGTGCCGGCGATGATCTTCTCGGCGGCGTCCAGGTCGTTGGCGTTGAGGTCGGGCATCTTGGTCGTGGCGATCTCACGGACCTGGTCACGCGTGATCTTCGCGACCTTGGTCTTGTGCGGCTCGCCAGAGCCCTTCTCGACGCCCGCGGCCTTCAGGATCATCTTCGCGGCCGGCGGCGTCTTGGTGATGAAGGTGAAGGAACGGTCCTCGTAGACCGTGATCTCCACCGGGATCACCCAGCCACGCTGCGACTCGGTCGCGGCGTTGTAGGCCTTGCAGAACTCCATGATGTTCACGCCGTGCTGACCCAGCGCGGGGCCGACCGGCGGGGCCGGGTTGGCGGCACCGGCCTGGATCTGGAGCTTGATGAGCCCCGTGACCTTCTTCTTCTTGGGAGGCATAGCTCTCCGGGTCCTTTCGATTCGGGTCCTGCCCGCCGCCGGGGACCACCCGGACGCAGGCATACCGCACAACGATAGCGGGTATAGATGCGCGGCTGAAAACCGAGCAGGTCAGGCGGACGCTCGAGCGATCGCCTGACCTGCGCGGAAGCGGTGGTGTCCGGAAGAAACTAGTTCTTCTGGATCTGGTCGAAGGAGAGCTCGACCGGCGTCTCGCGGCCGAAGATCTCGACGAGGCCCTTGACCTTCTTCGAGTCGGGGTTGATCTCGTTGATGGTCGCCTGCAGCGTGGCGAACGGGCCGTCGGTGACGGTGACCGAGTCGCCGACCTCGAAGTCCAGGACCTGGACCTCGACCTTGCGCTGCGGAGCCGGCTTGCCCTCGGCCTCGGCGGCCTCGCGGGCGGCCTTCTCCTCCGCCTCGGGGGCGAGCATCTTGACGATCTCGTCCAGGGTCAGCGGGTACGGGTCGTAGGCGTTGCCCACGAAGCCGGTGACGCCGGGGGTGTTGCGGACGACGCCCCAGGACTCGTTCGTCAGGTCCATGCGGACCAGGACGTAGCCCGGGAGCTTGTTCTGCTTGATCGTCTTGCGGTCGCCGTTCTTGATCTGGACGACCTCTTCCTGCGGCACCTCGGCCTGGAAGATGTAGTCCTCGACGTTCAGCGAGACGGCGCGCTGCTCGAGGTTGGTCTTCACGCGGTTCTCGTAGCCGGCGTAGGTGTGGATGACGTACCACTCGCCGGGCAGGACCCGCAGTTCCTCGCGGAGCTTCTCGATCGGGTCGCGGTCGTCCTCGGGCTCTTCCTCAAGTTCTTCCGCGGCCTCTTCGCCGTCCTCGGTCTCCGCCTCTGCGGCGTCGTCCGCGACGGCGTCGGCAGCCTCGACCTCGGCGGAGGCCTCGGTGTCCTCGTTGTCCGCGCCCTCGACGATGTCGAGCTCGTCCTCGACGGACTCGACCGGCTCGATGGCGTCGTTCACGTTCGGGTCAGACACGGTGGCTGCTTCTTCCTGGATACATAGGGGTGGAACATGCGAAAGGAGCGCCGGGTACCTCGGCGCTCTTCGCGGACTGCTCAGCCGAACACGTACTTCGCGGCGTTGCTGAGCCCATAGTCAATCACGGTGACCAGGCCGATCATGATGACGACGAAGATGATCACCACGGTCGTGTAGGTCGTCAGCTGGTTGCGGGTCGGCCAGACGACCTTGCGCAGCTCCGCGACGATCTGGCGGTAGAAGAGGGCGAGCCGCTTCAGCGGGCCCTTCTTTCCGCGCTTGCCGCCCTTGCGGGCCTTCTTTGACTCCGGCGCCTCGTCCTGGGCATCAGGCATGTCGATGGAGCCCACGGCGTCCGTCACTCGTCCTCACCTGATTCCGGGTCGTGGCCGTGCCGCGCCCGGTCTGAGCCGCACGGCGGTGCATTGCTGTACGTACATGCGCACACATCCTGGCGATGGAGTGTGTAGCAGGGCCGGAGGGACTTGAACCCCCAACCGCTGGTTTTGGAGACCAGTGCTCTACCAATTGAGCTACGACCCTTTGTGTGTCCCCCAACGTACCGCATCCGTCCGGATGCTTGGTGTGCACCGAACGGGCGCGGCCTGCGGGAGGCCAACGAGGTGAGAGTGTACGTGCTCCGAGGCCGGTCGTCGAACAGAAAGGGCCCGCGGGAGGGCTCGTTGACGGAAGATCGCCTGCGGAACGGGGGCGGGGCTGACGTGAATCCGCTGAAGATCGCCCAGGCCGAGCGGGCGATCCGCACGGTTGTTCAGGGGTTTGCCCGACGTTGTTCAGTCTGTGAAACCCCCGTGCCGCGCGCGTTTCCGGTCTGAAACGATGGGCCCATGAGCGCTGCAACCCCTCCCACCGAGCGCCGGGTCTCCGCCCGAGTCGGCGCGATCTCCGAGTCCGCCACCCTCGCCGTGGACGCCAAGGCCAAGGCCCTCAAGGCCGCCGGGCGTCCGGTGATCGGCTTCGGCGCCGGTGAGCCGGACTTCCCGACCCCGGACTACATCGTGCAGGCCGCGATCGAGGCCTGCTCGAACCCGAAGTTCCACCGCTACACGCCGGCCGGCGGCCTCCCCGAGCTGAAGGCCGCGATCGCCGCGAAGACCCTGCGTGACTCGGGCTACGAGCCGGACGTCTCGGAGATCCTGGTCACCAACGGTGGCAAGCAGGCCATCTACGAGGCCTTCGCCGCGATCCTCGACCCGGGCGACGAGGTCATCGTGCCCGCGCCGTACTGGACGACGTACCCGGAGTCGATCCGGCTGGCCGGGGGTGTCCCGGTGGAGGTCGTCGCCGACGAGACGACCGGCTACCGGGTGACCGTCGAGCAGCTGGAGGCCGCCCGTACGGAGAAGACGAAGGTCGTCCTGTTCGTCTCGCCGTCCAACCCGACCGGCGCGGTCTACAGCGAGCAGGAGACCGAGGCGATCGGCCGCTGGGCCGTCGAGCACGGCCTGTGGGTGATGACGGACGAGATCTACGAGCACCTGGTCTACGGCGACGCCTCCGCCGTGTCGCTGCCGGCGGTGCTGCCCGAGCTGCGCGACAAGTGCGTCGTGGTGAACGGCGTCGCGAAGACGTACGCGATGACCGGCTGGCGCGTCGGGTGGATCATCGGCCCGAAGGACGTCGTCAAGGCCGCGACGAACCTGCAGTCGCACGCCACGTCCAACGTGTCCAACGTCGCCCAGGCGGCCGCGCTGGCCGCCGTCTCCGGTGAGCTGGACGCCGTGGCGAAGATGCGAGAGGCCTTCGACCGGCGCCGCAAGACCATCGTGCGGATGCTGAACGAGATCGACGGCGTGCTGTGCCCGGAGCCGGAGGGGGCGTTCTACGCCTACCCGTCGGTGAAGGCGCTGATCGGCAAGGAGATCCGGGGCAAGCGGCCCAAGGACACGGTCGAGCTGGCCGCGCTGATCCTCGAGGAGTCCGAGGTCGCGGTGGTGCCGGGTGAGGCGTTCGGCACGCCCGGGTACCTGCGGCTGTCCTACGCGCTGGGCGACGAGGACCTGGTCGAGGGCGTGAGCCGGATCCAGAAGCTGCTGGCGGAGGCCAGGGACTGATCCAGCCTCCTCATGTGAGTCGGCTGAGCGGGCCGCTTCCCCTTGCGGGGAGCGGCCCGCTTTGCTGTGTGCTTTGCCGTGTGCGCGTGCGAGCAAGACCACGTTCGGGGAAAACGCTGTTGTGACTGCTGAGGCATGCGGCAGGATCCTGGGATGGAGCGTGAACGTGATGTCTCTGAGCTGCCGAAAGCCCATCTGCACCTGCACTTCACCGGGTCGATGCGGCCCTCGACCGTGCTGGAACTGGCCGACAAGTACGGGGTGCGGCTGCCCGACGCGCTGACCGAGGCGCTGGTCGGCGGGGAGCCGCCGAGACTGCGGGCGACGGACGAACGGGGCTGGTTCCGCTTCCAGCGGCTGTACGACGCCGCGCGCTCGTGCCTGCGGGAGCCGGAGGACATCCAGCGGCTGGTGCGCGAGGCCGCGGAGGAGGATCTGCGGGACGGGTCCGGGTGGCTGGAGATCCAGGTCGACCCGACGTCGTACGCGCCGCGGCTGGGCGGGCTGATCCCGGCACTGGAGATCATCCTGGACGCGGTGGAGACGACGTCGCGGGAGACCGGGCTCGGGATGCGGGTCCTGGTCGCGGCGAACCGGATGAAGCACCCGCTGGACGCGCGGACGCTGGCGCGGCTGGCGGCTCGGTACGCGGACCGGGGGGTCGTCGGGTTCGGGCTGTCGAACGACGAGCGGCGGGGGATGGCGCGGGACTTCGACCGGGCGTTCGGGATCGCGCGTGAGGCCGGGTTGCTGTCGGCGCCGCACGGGGGTGAGCTGGCCGGGCCGTCGTCGGTGCGGGACTGTCTGGACGACCTGGGGGCGAACCGGGTGGGGCACGGGGTGCGGGCGGCGGAGGATCCGCGGCTGATGAAGCGGCTCGCGGACCGGCAGGTGACGTGCGAGGTGTGCCCGGCGTCGAACGTGGCGCTGGGGGTGTACGAGAAGCCGGAGGACGTGCCGCTGCGGACGTTGTTCGAGGCGGGGGTGCCGCTTGCGCTGGGTGCGGACGATCCGTTGCTGTTCGGGTCGCGGCTCGCGGCGCAGTACGAGATCGCGCGGCGGCATCACGGGTTCACGGATGCGGAGCTGGCGGAGGTGGCGCGGCAGTCGGTGCGAGGGTCGGCGGCGCCGGAGGATGTGAAGTCGAAGCTGCTGGCGGGGGTGGACGACTGGCTGGCGTCGTAGGTGCGCGTCTTCGCCTGGCGCCGGGTGGGGGTCGGGGCCGCGCCGGGGGGTGTCCGTCCTCGGAACGTCGCGATGGGCCCCCATACCGACTGACTGGCGTTGACGCGACAACCGCTGCGGGCGGACACCCCCCGACACGGCCCCTTGCGTCGTACGGCGGCCCCGCTGCGGGCATGCGTGCGGCTGAGGGCGGCACGGGTGGGCGCAGCGGCACCCCGCTCCGCCGGGTTGCACCCCCGGCCCCAGCAGCGACGCCGCGTGGCTACAGGCTGACCCCGACCGTCACCGGCTCGTTGACCAGGGTGATGCCGAAGGCCTCGTTGACTCCGGCGACGACCTCGCGGGCGAGGGCGAGGAGGTCCTCGGTCGTCGCGCTGCCGCGGTTCGTCAGCGCCAGGGTGTGCTTGGTGGAGATACGGGCCGGACCCTCGCCGTACCCCTTCGTGAAGCCCGCCTTGTCGATCAGCCAGGCCGCGGAGGTCTTGGTGCGGCCTTCGCCGGCCGGGTACGCCGGGGGCTCCACCCCGTCGCCGAGCCGGTCGCGGACGCGGACGCGGAACGTCTCGAAGTCCGTGTCCGTGAGGATCGGGTTGGTGAAGAAGGAGCCCGCCGACCAGGTGTCGTGGTCCTCGGGGTCCAGGACCATGCCCTTGCCGGCGCGCAGCTCGAGCACCGTCTCGCGGGCCTGCGCGAGGGGGACGCGATCGCCCGGTTCCACACCGAGGGCACGGGCCGTCTCGGCGTACCGGAGGGGGGCGGACAGGCCCTCGGCGTCCTCCAGGGAGAAGCGGACGCGCAGGACCACGTACCGCTCGGGGTCGGACTTGAAGCGGCTGTGGCGGTAGGAGAAGGCGCAGTCCTCGTTGGCGAGCGTGACCGTGTCGCCGGTGCGGCGGTCGTAGGCGACGACCTCGGTGATCGTGGCGGAGACCTCCTGGCCGTACGCCCCGACGTTCTGGATGGGCGTCGCGCCGGCCGAGCCGGGGATGCCGGCCAGGCATTCGATGCCCGCCAGGCCCGCTTCGACCGTACGGGCGACGGCGTCGGTCCATACCTCGCCGGCGGCCAGCTCCAGCGTCGTGCCGTCGAGGGTGAAGCCCCGGGTGGCGATGACGAGGGCGGTGCCGTCGAAGCCTTTGTCGCCGATGACCAGGTTGGAGCCGCCGCCGATGAGCAGCAGCGGGGTGCCCGCCTCGTCGGCTTCGCGGACGGCGGCGATCACCTCGTCGTCCGTCGTGGCGGTGAGCAGCCGGGTCGCGGGGCCGCCCAGCCGGAAGGTCGTCAGCGGGGCGAGGGGGGCGTCGTGGAGTTCCTGCACGGGCCCAAGCGTACGAGACGGCACTGACGGCGCCGGGCACGCGTGCGTGCGGCCCCGTTCCGGGAGGGAAGGGGCCGCACGCGCGTGTGGTGGTTGTCAGGACAGGCGGCGGAGCGCCTCGGACCAGGAGAGGGGGAGGTCGTCGCTGCTCACCTGCCAGGAGGTGAAGGCCGCGTCCTTCATCTGCGGGGCCAGGCCCCGGGAGGCCGGGCCGTGGGCACCGGCACGGACGAAGGCGTGCAGCGCGTCCTTGGACTCCCAGGCCGACAGGGTCCAGAAGGTCCGCTTCAGGGGCTTCGCCCTCAGGGTCGCTCCGTAGGCGCCGGGGCTGCGGCGGACCTGCCGCCAGACGGCGGGCGTCCCGGCGAGGAACTTCAGCGCTCCCCACAGCGTGCGGGTCTCGAAGCGGGAGGCGAAGACGTGCACCTCGGTGTCGCGGGGCGGGGTGTTCGGGACGGTCCAGGGAAGAGTGGGCATGCCGCTTCTCCTTGTCGGGGTCCTGAGGGGTCAGTGGGTGGCCGTCTCCAGTGCCGGGGCCGGTTCGGCCGGGGCCGCCTGCCGCTCGGTGTGCCGCCGGGTCGGTATCAGCAGGGCGGCGATGCCCGCGAGGGCGACCACCGCGGCCCCCGTCACCAGGGCGGGCCGCATGCCGTCGACGAAGGTCTGGCCGGTCTCGTAGCCGCCCTGGGCCGCGAAGATCGAGGCCATGACGGCGATGCCGAGCGCCCCACCCACCTCGCGCAGGGCGTTGTTGGCGCCGGAGGCGATGCCCTGCTCCGACGGCCGCACGCTGGACATCACCAGATGCGAGGCGGGGGCGAAGAACAGGGCCATGCCGACGCCGCTGATGATCAGGGCGGGCAGCTGGGCGGCGTAGGAGGCGTCCGTGGTGGCCACGACCGACATGTAGCCGAGGCCCATGGCCTGCAGGAACAGACCCGTGGCGACGACCGGGCGGCCGCCGACGCGGTCGGCCAGGAGGCCGGCGATCGGGGCGACCAGCATCGGCATGCCGGTCCAAGGCAGCATCCTCAGGCCCGCCTCCGTGGGCGAGTAGCCGAGCACGCCCTGCATGTACTGGCTCAGCAGGAAGATCGAGCCGAACATGCCGAGGAACATCAGCAGGCTGGCCGCGTTGACGCCGGCGAACGCCCGGGAGCGGAACAGCCGCATCGGGAGCATGGGGTTCTTGGCGCGGACGCTGTAGAGGACGAAGCCGGTCAGCAGCGCGGTGCCCGCGACGAGGCCGGTGAGGACCATGCCGCCGGTCCAGCCGTCGACGGGGCCGCGGACCAGGCCGTAGACGATGCCGAAGAGGCCGCTGCTGGCAAGGAGGGTGCCGGGGACGTCGAGCGGGGCTCCGGTGCCGTGGGACTCGGCGAGGCGGAGGCGGGCGAGCGGCAGCAGGGCCAGGCCGAGCGGGACGTTCAGCCAGAAGATCCACTGCCAGGAGATGTGCTCGGTGAGGGTGCCGCCGACGAGCGGTCCGGAGGCGACGGCGAGCCCGTTGACGGCGCCCCAGATGCCGTACGCCATCCCGCGTTTGGCGGCGGGAACAGCGGCGGTCAGCAGGGTGAGCGTCAGGGGCATCATCACCGCGGCGCCCGCGCCCTGGACCGCCCGGGCGGCGATGAGGGAGTCGATGCCCGGCGCCATGGCCGCGGCGGCGGAGGCGCCGGTGAAGACGGCGAGTCCGGCGATGAACAGCCGGCGGCGGCCGAAGCGGTCACCGAGGGCCGCGCCGAACATCAGCAGGACGGCGAAGGTGAGCGTGTAGGCGCTCACCGTCCATTCCAGGTCGTGCAGGCCGCCGCCGAGGTCCTCGTGGATGGAGGGCAGGGCGGTGGTGACGACGAGATTGTCGAGAGCCGCCATGAACCCGGCGACGCTGGTGATGACGAGGGCCCAGGCGGCTCCCCCGCGACGTGCGGTCTGCTGTGACATCGCTCCCCCATGGAGTGTGTGCCGTGATCGATTAGTTATTGATTACTAACTTTCGAGGTCATGAAAAGGGTCCGACTCCTCACCTTGCTGTGTCAGCCGTCCGACTCCGGCGCACCCAGCCCCGCCCAGACCCGGTGATCGGCCGGGAAGCCCATGGCCACCAGACAGTTGATCAGCATGCCCTGCGCGAGGAACGTCGTCGTCTCGTGAGAGTCGGCGCCCAGCGGCAGATGGATGGTGTCCCACAGCCGCATCCAGCCCGCACGCACGGCCTCACCGAACTCGCGGTCCCCCTCCTCCTCGGCGGCCGCCACGGCGAGATACATCTGCATCTGCATCATCAGCCGCTCGGGCTGCTCGGAGATGGTCTCGATGTACGCCCCGCCCATGGCATGGCGAGCTTCTTCGCCTTCCAGCCCTTCGGCCGCCTCCGCGAACATCCGGATGGTGTCCTCGACGCACCGCTCGGCCGCCGCCAGGAAGATCGCCTTCTTGCCCGGGAACAGCCGGAAGAGATACGGCTGCGAGACGCCGACCCGGCGGGCGATCGCCTCGGTCGAGGTGCCGTGGTAGCCGCCGCGGGCGAACTCGGTCGTCGCCGCCCGGATGACGCTCTCGCGTCGCTCTTCCGCACTCATCCTGGCCATGCGAATGAAGTTAGTGCTCAATCACTAACTATGTCAAGCAGTGCGCCTTCCCCGCGATGCGTAAGGGGCGCCCGCAACGGCGAGCGCCCCTTACGTGATGTCGCGAACCGCCTCAGGCCAGCCGGACGACCGCCCGGGACATGCCCAGGACCTTCTGCCCGGCACTGGTCGCCGTCAGGTCCACGCGGACGGTGTTGTCGTCGAGCTTGGCGGCGACCTTGCCGGCCACCTCGATCACGGCGCCCTGGTCGTCGTTCGGGACCACGACCGGCTTGGTGAAGCGGACGCCGTACTCGACGACCGCGCCCGGGTCGCCGGTCCAGTCGGTGACCACCCGGATCGCCTCGGCCATGGTGAACATGCCGTGCGCGATGACGTCCGGCAGGCCGACCTCCTTGGCGAACTTCTCGTTCCAGTGGATCGGGTTGAAGTCGCCGGAGGCACCTGCGTACCGGACGAGGGTCTCGCGGGTCACGGGGAAGGTCTGGGCGGGCAGTTCGGTGCCGACCTCGACGTCGGCGTAGGAGATCTTCGCGGTCATGGAATCGCTCACGCCTCCTCGGCCGCGCGGGCCACGAGTTTGATCCAGGCCGTCACGACGTGCTCGCCGGCCTCGTCGTGGACTTCGCCACGGACGTCCAGGATGTCGTTGCCCGCGAGGGACTTGACCGCCTCGATGGTCGAGGTGACCGTGAGCCGGTCACCGGCACGGACCGGGCGGCGGTAGGCGAACTTCTGGTCGCCGTGCACCACGCGGCTGTAGTCCAGGCCGAGCTGCGGATCGTGGACGACCTGACCGGCGGCCTTGAAGGTGATCGCGAAGACGAAGGTCGGCGGGGCGATCACGTCGGGGTGGCCGAGCGCCTTGGCGGCCTCCGCGTCCGTGTACGCGGGGTTGTCGTCCCCGACCGCCTCGGCGAACTCACGGATCTTCTCCCGGCCCACCTCGTAGGGCGCGGTGGGCGGGTACGTCCGCCCCACGAAGGACTGGTCGAGCGCCATGGCTCGGCACCTCCTGGTAGCTCTGCGGCTCTACTGACCGCTACGGGTACCTCAACGACGCGAGGCCGTCCCCGATCACTCGGGAACGGCCTCGCGTACGAGCCTGATTTATCGCGTCTCGCGGTGCGCGGTGTGCGCGTTGCAACGCGGGCAGTGCTTCTTCATCTCAAGACGGTCCGGGTTGTTACGCCGGTTCTTCTTGGTGATGTAGTTCCGCTCCTTGCACTCCACGCAGGCCAGCGTGATCTTCGGGCGGACGTCGGTGGCAGCCACGTGAGTGCTCCTAAGACGAACGGATGGACTATTTAACGCAGAAAAGAGTAGCCGATCGAAGGACCGACCCCGCAATCGGCTACTGAGAGTAGCGGTGACCGGACTTGAACCGGTGACACAGCGATTATGAGCCGCTTGCTCTACCGACTGAGCTACACCGCTTTGATGTGGTCCGGCTCCGCCTCGCGACGGAACCAGTCACACCAGAGCCCCAAAACGGAATCGAACCGTTGACCTTCTCCTTACCATGGAGACGCTCTGCCGACTGAGCTATTGGGGCGAGCGATGAAGACATTACACGCTCGGCCGCCGTTCGCCCAAATCCGTTGCGATGCCCCCGCCCCGGGCGCTCGAACCGTCCTCCCGGCAGCCCCGTGAACGTCTCCCGCCCCAGGAGCGGACCTCGGTCGGACGGTGGGCGCACCACGGGCGGACCACGCCGGTACGACTATTGCGCTCCTCCCCGACAGCGGCGTGAGGCCGTCCTAGGCTCGTCTCACTCTGCGTGATCACGCGTCCTCCCGTGCGCAGCCCGAGCCCCTGGAGTGCGATGCCCGACAGCCGGCCGCAGCCACCACCGCCCCCGTCGTCCTCGCCGGGTCCGGCCGACCCGTCGTCGCTGCTGCTGTGCGGGGCGCGGCTCACCGACGGCCGGACCGTGGACGTGCGGCTGTGCGGCGGGCGCATCGAGGCGGTCGGCACGGCCGGCAGCCTGGGAGGCGGCGGCACGCGCGCGTGCGGGGCACGGGTGGACCTCAGCGGCTATCTGCTGCTGCCGGCCCCGGCCGAGCCGCACGCCCACGCCGACACAGCCCTGTCGGCCGACACCGAGGGGCCCGTCTCCTACGAGCCGCAGGACGTGCAGCGCCGGGCCACGGAGGCCGCGCTGCTCCAGCTCGGGCACGGGGCGACGGCGCTGCGGGCGCACGTGCGCGTGGGGGACGTCCAGGGCCTCGGCGCACTGACGGCCGTGCTGCAGGCGCGGCGGGCACTGCGGGGGCTTGCGGAGCTGACGACGGTGGCGATGCCCCGGGTGCTGACCGGGGTGGCCGGCGCGGACGGGCTGGCGATGCTGCGGGACGCCGTGAAGATGGGCGCCTCGGTGGTGGGCGGCCGGCCGGACCTCGACCCGGATCCGGCGGGGTACGTGGAAGCGGTCCTGGAGACGGCCTCCGAGCACGGCTGTCCCGTCGACCTGCACACGGACGCCGGGGACCCGGCCCGGCTCGCCCGGCTCGCCGCGATGGCGGGCGGACTGCGCCCCGGGGTGACCCTCAGCCCGTGCGGCGACCTCGGCCGGCTGCCCTCCGAGGTGGCCTCGCGGACGGCCGACCAGCTCGCGGCGGCCGGTGTGTCCGTGGCGTGCCTGCCGCAGGGCGGCTGCGGCGGCGTCGACCGGCGCGGGGCGGCTCCGGTACGGCTGCTGCGCGCGGCCGGGGTGCGGGTGGCCGCCGGGAGCGGGGCGCTGCGGGACGTGTCCAACCCGGTGGGACGCGGCGACCCCCTGGAGGCGGCCTTCCTGCTGGCCTCGCGCCACGGGTTGCCG
Organism: Streptomyces sp. NPDC029041; assembly: GCF_040637515.1. Taxonomy (NCBI): domain Bacteria; kingdom Bacillati; phylum Actinomycetota; class Actinomycetes; order Kitasatosporales; family Streptomycetaceae; genus Streptomyces; species Streptomyces sp. NPDC029041. The sequence continues at coordinate 190,886 of NZ_JBEZWO010000013.1, forward strand.
CCCGAGGAGGCGTACGACGCGGTGAGCTCCTCGGCGCGGGCGGTGCTGGGGCTGCCGGAGGTGCGGGTGGAGGCGGGTTTCCCGGCGGAGCTGCTCGCGGTGCGCGGGGAGCGGCTCGCGGGGGTGCTGTCCCTGGCGTACAGCCGCATCGTCGTGCACCAGGGGCGCGTGGTGGCGCGGACCAGCGCGGTGCGCGAGTACTGCAGTTCGGCGGCTTCGGTCGAACTGGGGCTGCCGCGGCAGGGCCGGGGCGAGGTGTCGTAGGCACGGAGTCGAGCGGGGGGCGGGCCTGGGGCGGGGCGAGGTGTCGTAGGCACGGAGGGGAGCGGGGGGGCGGGGCGAAGTGTGGTGGGCCTGCGGTGGGGCGCGGCCCAAGTCGTGCGGCGGAGGGTGCTGTCGAGGCGTACGGTCGAAGGCATGCGCATTGTCATCGCTGGTGGTCATGGTCAGATCGCGTTGCGGCTGGAGCGGCTGCTCGCCGCGCGCGGGGACGAAGCAGTCGGGATCATCCGGAAGGCCGAACAGGCCGACGAGCTGCGACAGGCCGGTGCCGAACCGGTCGTGCTCGACCTGGAGTCGGCGTCCGTCGACGAGGTCGCGGAGCGGCTCAGGGGCGCCGACGCCGCGGTCTTCGCGGCGGGCGCGGGGCCTGGCAGCGGGGCGGCCCGCAAGGACACGGTGGACAAGGCGGCGGCGGTCCTCTTCGCGGACGCGGCGGTGAGGGCGGGCGTGCGGCGCTTCGTGGTCGTGTCGTCCATGGGCGCCGACCCGCGTCACCAGGGTGACGAGATCTTCGACGTGTATCTGCGGGCCAAGGGCGAGGCGGACGCGTACGTGCGTGGCCTGGACGCCCTGGACTGGACGATCCTGCGCCCCGGCCAGCTCACCGGCGACGCCGGCACCGGTCTCGTACGGCTGGAGGCGCGCACGGGCCGCGGTCCGATCCCACGCGACGACGTGGCCGCCGTACTGGCGGAGTTGGTGGACACGTCGGCGACCGCCGGGCTCACCCTGGAGCTGATCAGCGGTCCGGTACCGGTGTCCGTGGCGGTGAAGTCGGTGGCCGGGAACTGAGGTTCGCGTCCGCCGACTCGTGGGGCCCTTCGCAGGGCTCTAGAAGAGGGGCAGTTGGCCGGGGAAGTCCGGAACCGTGTAGCCGTCCAGGGACGGCTGCTCCGGGCCCGGGCGAGCCTGGCGGCGGGAGCCCGGGCACGAGGTGAGTTCGCCGTGCTCGCGGGCGCCGGGCGGGTCGTGGCGTGCGTACCGCCCGGCGACGACGGCGATCTCACGGCGGCACTCGGGGCAGAGTCTGCGGCGGGAGGACATGGGGCCAGTGTGCCGCGCGGAGCCGCTCCCCCGCGGTTGCGGCTCCTTCTCACGTGCTGCCCCCTTGGCGTCCGGGGCGTGTGAGGAGGCGTGGCAGGGCGTGCGCCGGTGGGGTGGTGAGCTCGGCCGCCCGCACGCCCCCACCGGCCGCACGACGTCATGTCAGCCGGTTGCCGCCCCGAACCACCTCGGCAGCCGGTCGAGAAGATCCTGCTGGTCGTCGCCGGTCCATGCCACGTGTCCGTCCGGTCGCAGCAGCACCGCGGGCACGTCGAGTTCCGCGCTGACGTCGACGACGTGGCCGACGCGGTCCGACCAGCCCGCCACCGACAGCCGGCCGCCGGTCCGGTCGAGCAGCAGGCCGCGGCCGTCACGCATCCGCTCGTAGAGGCGGCCCCGCCGCAACGCCACGTCCCGCAGCCTCCGGCCGAGCAGTTCATGGCCCTCGCCGCAGTCGTAGCGGACGGCGATCGCGGTGACCTTCTCGATCAGGAGCCGGTTCACCTCCTCGAAGTCCATCAGCTCCGCCAGGAGCCGGCGCACCGCCTGCGGCCCCGGCTCTGGCGCCAGCAAGTGCATCTGCGCGCGGGTGTTGTCCAGCACCGCGGCGCCCACCGGATGGCGTTCGGTGTGGTAGCTGTCCAGCAATCCCTCGGGTGCCCAGCCGCGCAGTTCGGCGGCCAGCTTCCAGCCGAGGTTGAAGGCGTCCTGGAGGCCGAGGTTGAGCCCCTGCCCGCCGGTCGGCGGGTGGACGTGCGCGGCGTCGCCGGCCAGCAGGACCCGGCCGGTGCGGTAGCGCTCGGCCTGCCGCGTGGCGTCGCCGAAGCGGGAGAGCCAGCGCGGGGAGTGCACACCGAGATCGGTGCCGGCGAACTTGTGCAGCTGCCGCCTGAATTCCTCGAAGGTCGGCGGGGTCGTGTGGTCCTCGGCCACGCCCTCGGCGGGCACGATGACGCGGTGGACGCCGTCCCTGATCGGCATGGCGCCGAACCGGAAGTGGGTCTTGCGGACTTCGGCCATCACGGCCGCCAGTTCCTCCGGCGGGGCGGCGACCTCCATCTCGCCCATCAGCGTCTCGACCCTGGAGGGCTCGCCGGGGAAACCGACGCCGAGCAGCTTGCGCACCGTGCTGCGGCCGCCGTCGCACCCGACGAGGTAGCGGGAGCGCAGCCGCGTGCCGTCGGCCAGCTCGGCGGTCACACCGTCGTCGTCCTGGCTGAGCCCGACCAGTTCGCAGCCGCGCCGGATCTCGGCCCCGAGCTCGGCCGCGTGCTCGGCCAGCAGGCGGTCGGTGACGGGCTGCGGGATGCCGAGGACGTATCCGTGCGCGGTGTCCAGCCGGTCGGGCGCCGGCTTGGCGAGTCCGGCGAAGAAGCCGCCGAGCGGGTGCTTGCTGCCCTCGGCGAGGAAGCGCTCCAGCAGCCCGCGTTGGTCGAGCATCTCGATGCTGCGCACGTGCAGCCCGAGCGCGCGAACGTACGGGGCCGGCTCCGCCTCCTTCTCCAGTACGAGCACCCGCACGGCGTGCAGTCGCAGCTCCCCGGCCAGCATCATTCCGGTCGGACCACCGCCGGCAATGACCACATCGATCAAGGCAGACCCCAATTTTCGCCCGTTTCTGACTTCAGGCCGGAAATTGTGCGGTACGACAGGGGCCTTGCCGCAAGACCCCCCATGCGCTATACGTTGAGAGTGGCAAGGAGTGAGGAACTCCTTGCCTTTCTCATGTGTGCCAACGCATCTCATTTCACTGCGTAACGGCAGGTCAGAGGTCATCATGCGGGCTCCGGCCGCGCTGGGCCGGCGAGGTGAGGGAACGCTGATTTGCGGGGACGTTGATTTCGGGGGCACGGGGAAAGCCCCCTCTCATCTGCGTCTCCGTAGATGAGAGGGGGCTTTCCCGGTGTGCGGCGCCAATAGCCGGGCCGGGCCAGGGGAAGACCGGGCCCGGGATTTCGGCCGGATCGCCGAAGGGCGTCAGTTCACGTCGACGTAGTCGGCCGCGCTGGTGGCCGCGCCGGTCGTGGAGTTGCCGTAGTACACCCAGCGGAAGGAGCCGTCGACCGAGGCGGTGACCGTGGTCTTCAGTCCCCCGGTGCTGCTGGTGGTGGCCTTCTTGAGCGTCTTGTAGCTGTCCGTGCCCTTGGCCCGGAACTGCAGGCTGACCGTGCGGCCGCTGTAGGCGTCGTACTTCTTCGTGCTCCAGTTCGCCCGGGTCAGCTTGCCCGTGACGGTGATCGTCTTGCCCTTGACGACCGGTTCCGGCGAGGCGTTGGTGGTGGCCTTGGCCGCGCGCTTCAGCTGAACGGTCGTGGACCGCGTCTCCAGTTCCCCGGTCTTGAGGCCGCCGTCGGCCTTCCAGAGCTTGAGCGAGACGCCGACCTTCCAGCTGGTGGCGTCGCTGTTGGAGTCGACGTGTTCCTGGCTCGGATGCGGGTCGATGTAGAGGTTGCCCTCGCAGCGAGCGTGCTTGGCGTCGATCTCGAAGCAGGTGTAGCCGCCCGGCTGGATGAAGTTCTCGCCCGTGTCGGCCGCCGTCTTCATGGTGCCGCGGTAGAGGAAGGGATACGCGTCGTACCGGGAGGGGTCCGCGGTGCTGTACCCGGAGGGCAGCGCGATGTTGAAGCGTATGGGCGGCTCCACCACCTTCGACGTGCCGACGACGATCGGCTTGCCGTTGTTGATGACGATGTCCGACACGGTGATACCGGTGTCCGCCGCTTGAGCGGTCGGCGCGTTCAGCACCGAGAGCCCCAGCGCCCCCACGAGCGTGGCCACCGCGACGGTCCGTCTGACTGATTTCATTACACCTCTTCAGGAGGGTGCCGTTACAAGAGGCGGCAGCGTATCCGACACGCTCATCCCTTCCGGTCCCGGCAAGGTGCAGTGATCATGCTCACGCCCGGGGCGCCGGGGGGACCGGGGCCGGAGGGACCGCCCGGGGGCCTGGCCTGGCGAGGAGCAGACAACGAAAAACCCCCTCCGGTCAGGTACACAACCTGATCAGAGGGGGTCTTCCCCAGTGTGGCGGCGCCAGGATTCGAACCTGGGAAGGCTGAGCCGGCAGATTTACAGTCTGCTCCCTTTGGCCGCTCGGGCACACCGCCGGGGTTGCTGCCCTTCGAGCCGCTCTTCCGCGGCGCTCCGTGGCAACGACGTAAACAATACCTGATGCCGAGGGGTGCTTCGCCACCCGATTGATCAGCGCTCGGAGGGCCGCGGGTGGCTAGGCTGGTCCGGATGCGGCCCGGGACCCGAACGGGCCCTGCGACCGCCCACAACGCCGGTACGCACGATACGCACCCCGATACAAGGAGCCACAGGACATGGCCGACTCCAGTTTCGACATCGTCTCGAAGGTCGAGCGGCAGGAGGTCGACAACGCACTCAACCAGGCCGCCAAGGAGATCTCGCAGCGCTACGACTTCAAGGGCGTGGGTGCCTCGATCTCGTGGTCCGGTGAGCAGATCCTCATGGAGGCGAACTCCGAGGACCGGGTGAAGGCCATCCTCGACGTCTTCCAGTCCAAGCTGATCAAGCGGGGCATCTCGCTGAAGGCTCTGGAGGCGGGCGAGCCCCAGCTCTCCGGCAAGGAGTACAAGATCTTCTCGTCCATCAAGGAGGGCATCTCCCAGGAGAACGCGAAGAAGGTGGCGAAGACCATCCGCGACGAGGGCCCCAAGGGCGTGAAGGCGCAGGTGCAGGGCGAGGAGCTGCGGGTCAGCTCCAAGAACCGTGACGATCTGCAGGCCGTCATCGCCCTGTTGAAGAGCAAGGACTTCGACTTCGCCCTGCAGTTCGTGAACTACCGGTAGGTCCGGCCCCCCGCAGGGCCCTGGCCCACGCATCCACGGACATGAGAAGGGTGGGCACCCGCGGTGCCCACCCTTCTCGTCCGCCGGCTTCCCTCGGCGGGCGCGTCAGTCGCGCGAGTTGCCGAACAGGAGGCGGTAGGCGATCAGGAGGACGAGCGATCCGCCGATCGCCGCTGCCCAGGTCGCACCGTCGTAGAAGTCCTTGGTGACCGGGTGGTCCATCCAGCGGGCCGAGATCCAGCCGCCGATGAACGCGCCCGCGATGCCGATCAGAGTCGTGCCGACGAGGCCGCCCGGGTCGCGCCCGGGCAACAGGAACTTCGCAATGGCTCCGGCCAACAGCCCCAGGATGATCCAGCTGATGATGGTCATGCCGTGAACCTGCCCTTCCACGCTGTGCCCGCACGGTTTCGGGCATGTGATCTTGCTTTCGGCAGGCCCGGCCCATGCGTCGTACGTCGGGGATCCCGCGCGCGGCCTCCTCGCCCCGCACGTTCACGCCGTCTTGGTCGGGAAGACGCCCCGGCCACGCCCGCCGGTTGCACTGATCAGTAGGGTGCGACGCATGACAGCCTCCGGCCCTGGACTGCGCCGCACGCTCGGCGTGGGCGACGCCGTCGTCATCGGACTCGGCTCGATGGTGGGAGCCGGGATCTTCGCCGCCCTCGCGCCGGCCGCGCACGCCGCCGGCTCCGGGCTGCTCCTCGGGCTGACCGTGGCCGCTGTGGTCGCGTACTGCAACGCCATGTCGTCGGCTCGGCTCGCCGCCCTGTATCCGGCCTCGGGCGGTACCTATGTGTACGGGCGGGAGCGGCTCGGGGAGTTCTGGGGGTATCTCGCGGGCTGGTCGTTCGTGGTCGGGAAGACGGCCTCCTGTGCGGCTATGGCGCTCACCGTGGGCACGTACGTGTGGCCGGAGCAGGCGCACGCGGTGGCGGTCGCGGCCGTGGTGGCACTGACCGCGGTGAACTACGGCGGTGTCCAGAAGTCCGCCCGGCTGACGCGGGTGATCGTGGCGCTCGTCCTGTCGGTCCTCGCAGGTGTGGTGGTCGTGTGTCTGGCATCCGGTGAGGCCGACGCGGGGCGCCTGGACATCGGGGCCTCAGGCGGGGCGGACGGGGTGCTGCAGGCGGCCGGTCTGCTGTTCTTCGCCTTCGCGGGGTACGCCCGGATCGCGACCCTCGGTGAGGAGGTGCGGGATCCGGCACGGACCATCCCGCGTGCGATCCCGCTGGCGCTGGGCATCGCCCTGGTGGTCTACCTGTGTGTCGCGGTGGCTGTCCTTTCGGTACTGGGGTCGAGTGGTCTCGGGGCCACGACGGCGCCGCTGGCCGAGGCGGTGCGGGCGGCCGGGGTTCCCTGGCTCGTGCCGGTGGTGCGGGTGGGTGCCGCCGTGGCCGCGCTGGGGTCGCTGCTGGCGCTGATCCTCGGGGTGTCGCGGACGACGCTTGCCATGGCACGGGACCGGCATCTGCCGAGGGCGCTGGCCTCTGTGCATCCGCGGTTCCAGGTGCCGCACCGGGCGGAGCTGGCCGTGGGTGCCGTGGTGGCGGTCCTGGCGGCCACGGTGGACGTCCGGGGCGCGATCGGGTTCTCCTCCTTCGGTGTGCTGGCGTACTACGCCGTGGCCAACGCGTCGGCCTGGACTCTGTCTTCGGCGTGGTCGGCAAGGGTGGTGCCGGCGGTGGGGCTGGCCGGGTGTGCGGTGCTGGCGTTCTCGCTGCCCGTGGTGTCGGTCGTCGTGGGCGCGGGGGTGCTGGTGGCGGGGATCGTTGCCTATGCGGTGCGGCGGTCGAAGCAGGCAGGGGCCGGGGCAGGGGAACGGTAGGACCGGCCTCCACGAGGGCCCGCAACTGCAGGAGCGCCTGGGCTCGGGCCCGCGCGGCCTTTCAGCCCGGGCTTCGGGAGCCTCTCGGTTCAAGCCCCGCACGGCCTGCCAGCCCAGAACTTGCATGGCTTCTCGGCTCGGATCTCCCACGGCCGTTCGCCATCGTCCTTCGGGCGCCTCGTATCGCGGTGGTCGGCTCGTGGGGCGGAGTACCGCCCGGCCAGCCGGTGTTGTGAGTCTCGGTCGTCACTCGGGTCGGCAACTGCTCGATCGCGGTCATGGATCCATGATGCAGACCGCCGCTGACAGCCGGGCGGGCCTGTGGACAACCTCCGGCCTGTGGACAACGGAGGAGCGGCGTCTCTCCGTTCAGCGCACCGCGAACGGCTCGTCCGTCCGCACGATGTCGCGGCCGAGCGGAAGCAACGAGACCGGGATGAGCTTGAAGTTGGCGACGCCCAGCGGGATGCCGATGATCGTGACGCACAGGGCGATGCCGGTGGCGATGTGGCCCAGGGCGAGCCACCAGCCCGCGAGCACCAGCCACAGCACGTTGCCCACACAGGACGGCGCGCCCGCGTCACGGCGCTCGACCGTCGTGTACCCGAAGGGCCACAGGGCGTAGACGCCGATGCGGAAGGCCGCGATCCCGAACGGGATGCCGATGATGGTGATGCAGAGCAGCACCCCCGCGAGCATGTAGGCGAGGAACAGCCAGAAGCCGCTCAGCACGAGCCATATGACGTTGAGTATGGTCCTCACTGGTTCCCACCTGCCATCTTCTCGAGCCGGGCGATGCGTTCCGCCATCGGCGGGTGCGTGGAGAACATCTTCGAGAGGCCCTGGCCGGGCCGGAACGGGTTCGCGATCATCATGTGGCTGGCGGTCTCGATGCGCGGCTCGGGCGGCAGCGGGAGCTGCTTCGTGCCGAGTTCGAGCTTGCGCAGGGCGCTGGCCAGGGCGAGCGGGTCGCCGGTGAGCTGGGCACCGGAGGCATCCGCCTGGTACTCCCGCGAGCGGCTGATGGCGAGTTGGATGAGCGAGGCGGCGAGCGGGCCCAGGAGCATGATCAGCAGCATGCCGAGCAGACCGGGGCCGTCGTCGTCGTCCGAGCGTCCGATGGGGATCAGCCAGGCGAAATTGACCAGGAACATGATGACGGAGGCGAGGGCGCCGGCCACCGACGAGATGAGGATGTCGCGGTTGTAGACGTGGCTGAGCTCGTGGCCGATGACGCCACGCAGTTCACGCTCGTCCAGCAGGCGCAGGATGCCGTCGGTGCAGCACACCGCGGCGTTGCGTGGGTTGCGGCCCGTGGCGAAGGCGTTGGGGGCCTCCGTCGGGGAGATGTACAGGCGCGGCATGGGCTGGCGGGCCTGGGTGGAGAGCTCGCGGACCATGCGGTAGAGCGCCGGCGCCTCGAACTCGCTCACCGGGCGGGCACGCATCGCGCGCAGGGCCAGTTTGTCGCTGTTCCAGTAGGCGTACGCGTTGGTGGCCAGCGCTACCAGGACGGCGATGACGAGCCCCATGCGGCCGAAGAAGCTGCCGATGACGATGATGAGTGCGGACAGGCCTCCCAGGAGTATCGCTGTCCTGAGCCCGTTGTGCCGGCGGTGCACGGTACGCCCTCCAAGTCGTGCGGCAGGGGGACCCTTGCTTGCTGAATCTGCGGTGCCACTGGTGCCGCGTTCTCACGTCCAGTGGACCCTCCCGTACTGGTCAACGCCAGGCGGGAGGCTCGAGTTCCCTGGTGCGTGCGGCGGCGGGTGTGGACCGTCCGGGTGACGGCACCGACAAGCGGCACGCACGCGTGGAGCGAGTGCCCCGCACCCGTGGAGCGAGTGCCCCGCACGCGTGCGGTGTAAGCGGCCGTCATTCCGGTGGGCCTTCGCCGTCCTTCCGGTAGACGTCCGTACCCGGAGCGAGATTCAGAAGAGTTGGGTGTCGGTGAAGCGCAGGACCAGCTGGGGTGCGCCGGACAGGGCGATACCGAGGACTGCGGTCAGGGCGATCGCGGCGGTGACCGGTCCGGGGACACGGTGCTTCTCGGGTTCACCCTCCGGGGCGCGGAACAGCAGGGCCGTCCACTGGAGGTAGTAGAACAGTGCGATCACGACGTTGACGGCCATGACCACGGCCAGCCAGCCGAGCCCGGCGTCGACGGCCGCCGAGAAGACGGTGACCTTGGCGAAGAGACCGATGATGCCCGGCGGCAGTCCGGCGAGGCAGAGCAGGAAGAACGCCAGGAGCAGCGCGGACAGCGGGCTGGAGGCGTACAGGCCGCGGTAGTCGGCGATCCGGTTGGGGGTCTTCGTGCGGCCCACGAGGGCGGCCACCGCGAAGGCGCCGAGGTTCACGGCGCCGTACATCAGAGCGTAGGCGACGGTGGAGCCGATCGACTTCTCGGCGTCCCCCGAGTACGCGGCGGCGGCGATCGGCACCAGGAGGTATCCCGCCTGGCCGACGGAGGACCAGGCGAGCAGGCGGACGGCGCTGTACGCGCGCGTGGCTTGCTGGCGCAGGGCTCCGGCGTTGCCCACGGTCATGGTGAGCGCCGCCAGTGCTGCCAGGGCGGGGCCCCAGACGTCGGCGTACGACGGGAGGGCCACGACCGTGACGAGGATGAGGCCGCTGAAGCCGACCGCCTTGCCGATGACCGACAGGTAGGCCGCGATCGGCAGGGGCGCTCCCACGTAGGTGTCGGGCACCCAGAAGTGGAAGGGCACGGCGGCCGTCTTGAAGGCGAAGCCGACGAGGGTGAGGACGACGCCGGTCTGGGCGAGGGTGTGGAACTGCCCGTCGACGTGCTGGATGCGGTCGGCGACCTGGGTGAGGTAGAGGGTGCCCGTGGTGGCGTACACGAAGCTGATGCCCATCAGGCTGACCGCGGTCGCGGTGACCGAGGACAGGAAGAACTTCAGCGCCGCCTCCGAGGACTTCCGGTCGCCGTACCTGAGGCCGACCAGTGCGAAGGCGGGCAGAGAGGCGACCTCCAGGGCGACGATCAGGGTCGCGAGGTCGCGGGAGGCGGGCAGGAGGGCGGCACCGGCCGCGGAGGACAGCAGCAGGAACCAGTACTCGCCTTCGGGGAGCTCCTTGCGGGCGTCCTTCAGGGCCGTGACCGACAGGAGGGCGGCGAGGAGAGCGCCGCCGAGGACCAGGAACTGGATGACCAGGGTGAAGCGGTCGGCCGTGTAGCTGCACACGGTGGTGTCACCGGTCAGGCAGAAGGTGCTGCGGTCGCCGTCCAGGAGGGGCAGCAGCATCAGCGTGGCGGCGGCCAGGCCCGCCACCGATGTCCAGCCGAGCACGGCCTTGCGGTGTTCGGCGACGAACAGGTCGGCCACCAGGACGACGAGTGCGACGACCGCCACGATGGTGGGCGGGGCGATCGCGAGCCAGTCGACGGACTGGACCAGCGACGCCGCCGGGGGCTGGACCGGGGAGCTCATCGGGTGCCTCCTGCGAGGAGCTGCTGGACGGCCGGGTCGCTCAGGCCGAGGAGGACTCTGGGCCACAGGCCCGCGACGACGGTGAGGGCCACGAGCGGGGTCCACGCCGCGAACTCGTAGGCACGGACGTCGGGGAGCGTCGGAGCGTCCTGGGGCCGGGCGCCCATGCAGACGCGGCGGACCACGACCAGCAGGTAGGCGGCCGTCAGCAGCGTGCCGAACGCCCCGATCGCCATGAAGGTGAGGAAGGCCGGCCGGCTGAGTCCCTCGGCGGGCCGGAACGCGCCGAACAGGGCCAGCATCTCGCCCCAGAACCCGGCCAGGCCCGGCAGGCCGAGCGAGGCGACGGCGGCGAAGGCGAGCAGGCCGCCGAGGCGCGGGGCCTTGCCGTAGAGGGCGGCGCCGGTCTCCTCGGCGAGGGTGTCGAGGTCGGTGGTGCCGGTGCGGTCCTTCAGCGCGCCGACCAGGAAGAAGAGCAGGCCGGTGATGAGGCCGTGGGCGATGTTGGCGAACAGGGCGCCGTTCACGCCGGTCGGGGTCATGGTGGCGATGCCGAGCAGCACGAAGCCCATGTGGCCGACGGAGGAGTAGGCGATGAGGCGCTTGAGGTCGCCTTTCGCGCCCTGCTTGGCGAGGGCCAGGCAGGCCAGGGATCCGTAGATGATGCCGACGACCGCCAGGGCGGCGAGGTAGGGCGCGAAGGTGCGGAACCCCTCGGGTGCGATGGGAAGCAGGATCCGGACGAACCCGTACGTACCCATCTTCAGCAGCACGCCGGCGAGGAGGACCGAGCCGACGGTCGGCGCGGCGGTGTGGGCGTCGGGCAGCCAGCTGTGCAGCGGCCACATCGGCGTCTTCACCGCGAGTCCGATCCCGATCGACAGAACGGCGATGACCTGCACGGATGTGCTCAGTGACCGGCCGTTGTCAGTGGCCAGTGCCATCATGTCGAACGTGCCCGCCTTGATCCCGATCAGGAGCAGGCCGAGCAGCATGACCACGGAGCCGAGCAGGGTGTAGAGGATGAATCGCCAGGCGGCCTGGCTCCGGCCCTCGCCGCCCCAGCGGGCGATGAGGAAGTACATCGGGATGAGGACCATCTCGAAGGCGAGGAAGAACAGCACCAGGTCGAGGACGGCGAAGGTCGCGAGCGTGCCGGCTTCGAGGACGAGCAGCAGGGCGACGAAGGCCTTCGGGGTCGGCCCTTCGGGCATCTTGAAGTACGAGTAGAGCGCGCAGAGGAAGGTCAGCAGCGCGGTGAGGACCAGGAGGGGGAGGGAGATGCCGTCGATGCCGAGGTGGATGCGTACGTCGAGTGCGGGAATCCAGCTGATGTCGGTGCTGGCCTGCATCTTCGACGGCTGGTCGTGGTCGAAGCCGAGCGCGAGGACGATCGCCGCGATGAGGATCGCGCCGGTGACCGTGACACCGTGCCGGAGGACGGCCTGCTCGGGTGACTTCCCCTTCAGCCCGGGCGGGGCGGGCAGCAGAGCCGCGGCGGCGCCCAGGAGCGGGCCGACGACAACGAATGCCAGAAGGAACTGCATCACGGACTCGTTGATATCGATCACGCCTGCTCACGCTCCCGTGGCGACGAGGACGACGGCGACCGCGAGGACGACGGTGCCGGCGAGCAGCGCGCTCACATAGGTCTGGACGTTGCCGGTCTGGGACCGCCGTACGGCGGCGCCGAGCCAGCGGGGCAGCTCCCCCGCACCGCGGACATAGGTCTCGACGACCTCGCGGTCGAGGAACCTGACGAGGCTCGCCCCGGCCTGGACCGGGCGGACGAAGAGGGCCGTGTACACCGCGTCCAGGTGGAAGCCGGCGGCCGCGTGGCGGTGCAGCGGGCCGAGCAGGAGCCGCCCGGGATCGGCGGGGTCGGGCGCGTAGGCGATGTCGCCGTAGGCCGGCTCATGGGTGGCGATGGCTTCTGCCTCGACCTGGGCGGCGTCGCCCTCGGGATGCGCCGCGACGGCTCCCAGCGGGACGCGGGCCGCGAGGGCGGTGGTGTGCCGCCAGGCGGCGTAGGTGACGATGCCGCCGACCAGGGCCACGCCCGTGCCGAGCACGGAGGTGGTCAGGGTCGGGCCGAGGTCCCGGCCGTCGAACCAGTCGGGAAGCAGGCGGAACGCGAACCCGCCGAGGGCCAGGGACGGGACGGCGAGGACCCACAGCACGACGGTCATCGTCAGGGGCTGCCTGCCGTGGTCGGGGGCTTCGGGACCCTGGCCGCGGAAGGCGAGCAGCCACAGGCGCATGGCGTAGGCGGCGGTGAGCACGGCTGTGAGCAGGCCGGCGACGAGGACGATCCAGCCCGCGGCGGCGGGGGCGTGCTCGGTGTGCCCGGTGACGACGTGCTCGGCGACACCGAGGACGGCCTCCTTGGAGAAGAAACCGCTGAACGGCGGGATCGCGGCGAGCGCGAGCAGCGCCACGGTCATCGTCCAGTAGGCGTCGGGGATGCGGTCGCGCAGGTTCCGCATGCGGGACATGGCGGCGAGCGAGTTGGTGCCGGCGGCGTGGATGATCACGCCGGCCGCGAGGAACAGCAGCGCCTTGAAGGCGCCGTGGGACAGGAGGTGGAAGACGGCGGCCCCGCGGTCGCCGACGGCGAGAGCGCCGGTCATGTAGCCGAGCTGGCCGATCGTCGAGTAGGCGAGGACGCGCTTGATGTCGTCCTGGGCGAGCGCGGCGAGCGCGGAGCCGGTCATCGTGACGGCGGCCATGACCGCGAGGACGACCATCGCGGCCTGGGAGGCCTCGAAGACCGGGAGGAGACGGGCGATGAAGTAGACACCTGCGGCCACCATCGTCGCCGCGTGGATCAGGGCGGAGACGGGGGTCGGGCCCGCCATCGCGTCGGGGAGCCAGGTGTGCAGCGGGAACTGCGCGGACTTGCCCGCCACTCCCGCCAGGAGCAGCAACGCGATGAGCGTCGGGTTGTCGAGCCCGCCGGACGCGACGGTGCCGAGGATGCGGGTGATGCGGAACGAGCCGGCGTCGGTGGCGAGGGCGAACAGGCCGATGAGGAAGGGGACGTCGCCGAGCTTGGTGACGAGGAAGGCCTTGAGGGAGGCGGCGCGGGCCTCCGGGGTCTCCCAGTAGTGGCCGACGAGGAAGTAGGAGCAGATGCCCATGACCTCCCAGCCGACCAGCAGCACGATCAGGTCGCCGGAGTAGACGACCAGGAACATCGCGGAGGTGAACAGCGAGACGAGGGCGGCGTAGGAGGGGTAGCGCGGGTCGTCGCGCAGATAGCCCGTCGAGTAGATCTGCACGCAGGAGGCGACCAGGCCGACCAGCACGGCGACGAGGGCGGCGAAGCCGTCGATGTGCAGGGCGAGCTCGATCGGGACCGAGCCGGTGGGGGTGAGTTCCGTGGCCGAGTCGACGGCCGCTCCGCCGCCCTGGCGTACGGCGACCAGTGCGGCGAGCACCAGGGAGGTGAGCGTCGGCAGGACGGCGAGGGGGCGGACGAAGCCGGGTGCCGTGCGGCCCAGCAGCAGGCCGGCGGCGGCGCCGAGGAACGGAAGGAGGGGGACGAGGGCGGCGAGGGTGGTGGTGGTCACGCGGTGGCCTCAGCCTTCTGGGCCTCGTCGGACTGCTGGGCCGGGCGGGCGTCGTGGTCGGGGTCGTCGGGGTCGTGCCGTTCGGCGGTGTCGCGGAGCTTGTCGATGTCCGAGGTGCCGCGGTTGCGGTGGACGGCCAGGACGATGGCCAGCCCGATGCCGATCTCGGCGGCGGCGATGGCGATGGTGAACAGGGTCAGGGCCTGACCGGAGTGCAGGGTCTCCCTGGCGGCCTTGCTGAGCCAGACGTCGAAGGCGACCAGGTTCAGGTTGACGGCGTTGAGCATGAGCTCGACCGACATCAGGACCAGGATCGCGTTGCGACGGGCCAGGACTCCGTACAGACCCGTGCAGAAGAGCAGGACGGAGAGCACGGCGGGGTAGGCGAGGTGCATCAGCGGGTGCCTTCCTGCTCGGAACGCCCCGAATGGCCTGAACCTGAACTCTCCGTGACCGTCCGGGAACTCCTGGTGGCACCTGGGGCGTTCACGGGGGGAGAGCTCGACTCCGCCTTCGCCTTGCGGGACAGGACGATGGCGCCGACCAGTGCGGCGAGGAGGAGAACGGAGAGGGCCTCGAAGGGGAGCACCCAGTTCTGGAAGAGACTCGCGCCGGTGGCCTCGGTGGAGCCGGCGGCGGGGCCGTCCAGGTCGATCCAGGTCGTGCGGAAGGCGTCGACGACGACCCAGACCAGAGCGGCGGCAGCGGCGACGGCCACGACGAGGGCGGCCCAGCGGTTGCCGGAGTCGGCATCCGGAGAGCGCCCGATGGGGGCCCTGGTGAGCATCAGACCGAACAGGAGGAGGACGACGACGGAACCGACATAGATGAGGACCTGCACCCACGCGATGAACTCGGCGGTGAGCAGGAGGTACTCGACGGCGAGTCCGCCGAGGGTGACCACCAGCCACAGGGCGGCGTGCACCAGCTGCCTGGTGGTGACGGTGACGAGGGCGGCGCCGAAGGTCACCAGGCCGACGAGGAGGAAGGCGATCTCGACGCCGGTCGGGGAGAGGAAGCCGTGGGTCTGCGCGGCGGCCCCGGTGGCCGGACCGGTCGCGAGGAGAGCGGGGTGTGCGGCGAGCGTCATTCCGCGCCCTCCTGCCCGGGCTTGGGGCGATCCGGCTTCGGGTGACCCGGCTCCGGACGAGTCGGCCTGGGGCGATCCGGTTCCTGGCGGATCGGCTCCCGGTGGTCCGGGTCCTGACGGCCCGGCTCCTGGCGGTCCGGCTTCGGCTGGTCGGTCTGCTGCTGGGAGTCGCCCTGGGGCCGGGTGGGCTGTTCGGCGGCGCGGGCCTGCTCGTCGGCGTGGGGTTCGGCGGCCGGCGGGGCCTGCTGGGCGGCCAGCTTGTCGGCGGCCTTGCGGGCGGCGGCGAGTTCCTTCGGTTCCTCCGCGCCGGGGTCGAGGGCCGGCGGGGCCGGGACGGTCCACATCCACTCGCGGAGCTTGTCGCGCTCGTGCGTGAGGTCGCGGATGTCGGTCTCGGCGTACTCGAACTCAGGTGACCAGAACAGGGCGTCGAAAGGACACACCTCGATGCAGATACCGCAGTACATGCACAGGGAGAAGTCGATGGCGAAGCGGTCGAGGACGTTGCGGCTGCGCTCCCGGCCCCCCGGGGCCGCCGGCGGGACCGTCTCCTTGTGGGAGTCGATGTAGATGCACCAGTCCGGGCACTCGCGGGCGCACAGCATGCAGACGGTGCATTTCTCCTCGAACAGGCCGATCACACCGCGGGTGCGGGGCGGGAGGTCGGGCTGGGCGTCGGGGTACTGCGCGGTGACGGACTTCCTCGTCATCGTGCGGAGGGTGACGGCCAGGCCCTTGGCGAGGCCACGGCCGGGGATGCGGGGCCGGGTGGGCGGAAGCGACTCAGCCATGGTTACCGGATCACCACCTTGACGATGCCGGTGAGGGCGATCTGGGCGAGGGAGAGGGGGACGAGGAGGGTCCAGGCGAGCTTCTGCAGCTGGTCCTCGCGCAGGCGCGGATAGGTGACGCGCAGCCAGATCACGAGGAAGGCGAGGACGGCGGTCTTCAGCAGGGTCCAGACCCAGCCGAGGCCGTCGGCGCCCCAGGGGCCGTGCCAGCCGCCCAGGAAGAGGACGGTGGTCAGGCCGCACAGGACGACGATTCCGGCGTACTCGGCGAGGAGGAAGAGAGCGAAACGGAGGCCGGTGTACTCGGTGTAGGCGCCGAAGATGATCTCCGAGTCGGCGACGGGCATGTCGAAGGGCGGGCGCTGGAGTTCGGCGAGTCCGGCCACGAAGAACACGATCGCGCCGACGATCTGCCAGGGCAGCCACCACCACTCGAAGGCGTCGAGGATGCCGGGGAGGGAGACGGTGCCGGCCGCCATGGCCACCGAGGCGGCGGTCAGGAGCATCGGCAGTTCGTAGGCGAGGAGCTGGGCGGCGGTGCGCAGTCCGCCGAGGAGGGAGAACTTGTTCGCGGACGCCCAGCCGGCCATGAGTGAGCCGAGGACGCCGACGCCCATGACGGCCAGGACGAAGAAGACGCCCGCGTCGATGACCTGCCCGACGGCTCCCTCGCCGGGGCCGACGGGGATGGCGAGCAGGACGAGGAGGTAGGGCAGGAGGGCGACGGCGGGGGCCAGTTGGAAGATGCGGCGGTCGGCGCCCGCGGGGACGACGTCCTCCTTCTGCGCGAACTTCACGCCGTCGGCGATCAGCTGGGCCCAGCCGTGGAAGCCACCGGCGTACATGGGGCCGAGGCGGCCCTGCATATGGGCCATGACCTTGTGTTCGGTCTGGCCGATGATCAGGGGGAAGGTGAGGAAGACGACGAAGACGACCAGGAGTCGCAGGGCGACGTCGAGCACGTCGTTCACTGCGGGCCTCCTGTGGGGTCCTCGGGGGTGGCGGGGTCGGCCGGATCACCGGTCTCGCCGGGTTTGGCGGTGGGTTTCGCGTCGTCGTCCGTGGGCTTCGTCTCGTCCGCCGGGCCCGAGGAACCCGAGCCCGGGGCGTCCGAGGAACCCGAGCCCGGGGTGTCCCTGGTACCCGAGCCCGGGGTGTCCCTGGTACCCGAGCCCGGGGTGTCCCTGGTACCCGAGCTCGGGGTGCCCGAGGAACCCGGGGCATCGGGGGCGTTCGGGGCATCCGGCGAGCTGGTGGGGCTCTGCGGGGCTTTGGAGGACTCCGGGTTGTCCGCGGGCTCGGTGGGCTGCGACGCGACCGACGGCAACTGAGGCGGCAACTGCGCTGCTTCCGGCGACGGTTCGGGGGCCGGTTCATCGAAGGCGGGACGGGCGTGGTGCCAGGGGGCGTCCGAGCTGCGCGGGGAGTTCGAGGCTTCGGAACCAGGCGTCGCCGGCTCGGGGCGGCCAGGCTGTGGGGATCCGGAGCCGGGCGTCGGAGATGCGGCAGTGCTGGGCTGCTGGCTTGCCGATCCCTGTGCCGCCGAGCGGTTCCGGCGCGGCCCCGCCGAGGCCCGGGCCGTCGGCTCGCCGGGGGTCGACTGGCTCGCCGAGCCCTCGGCGGCCGTACGCCCACGGCGCGGAACAGCCGGAGCCTGCGCACGGGGAGCCGGGGTGTCCGCACCACCGGCAGCCGAGGTTTCCGTGCCCGCGGCCGGAGACCCTTCACCGGCAGCAGACTGGCTCGCCGAGCCTTCCGATGCCGAGCGGGTTCGGCGGGGCGGGCGTTCTCCCGCGGGGCGTTCCCCCGGGGGGCGTGCCGCGGATCGGGCGGGACGGTCGCCTGCGGCGCGGGCCGCGCCGCGGGCCGGGCGTGCGGGGGCCGGCGGGAGCTGGCCCTTGAGGGGGCCCCATTCGTTGGGGTCGGGGACGCCGGGCGGGAGCATCTGACGGCGCTTGGGGCCGCCGTGGTCCGACTCGCCCGGCTCCTTCGCGCCGGGCCAGGCCTTGGCCACGCGGGCGGCGAGGACGAAGTCCTTGCGCAGGGGGTGGCCTTCGAAGTTCTCGGGCAGGAGGAGGTGGTCGAGCGCCGGGTGGCCGTCGAAGGTGATGCCGAACATCTCGTACGTCTCGCGTTCGTGCCAGGCGGCGCCCGCGTAGACGTCGACCGCCGAGGGCAGGGTGGGGGCGTCGTGCGGGACCGTCGTACGCAGCAGGAGGCGTCGGACGGGAGAGAGCGCGGCGACGTGGGCCGTGACGCGGAAGCCCGTACCCGGTTCGTCGACGGCGCTCAGCCAGTCGAAGTAGGTGCAGCCGAGGCGGTCGCGGGCGGTCTCCAGGGCGGTGATCCAGGCTGCCGGGGGGACGTCGACCGTCAGGACCTCGTAGGACTCCTCGGCCGTGGCGTCGGGGCCGAAGAGTTCCTCGGCGGTGGCGGGCAGCCAGCCGACGGCGGTCATCGCCCCTCCCCCGGGGCCGTCTCCGGGGCGGGCGGCCGCACCAGTCCGCTCTGCAGTGCCGCAGCCGAGGGGCGCTCGGCACCGCTGCCGTACCGCTCCCCCAGCGACTCGCGGGCGATCTTCTCCTGGAGCTTGAGGATGCCCTGGAGCAGCGCCTCGGGGCGGGGCGGGCAGCCGGGGACGTAGACGTCGACGGGGATGATCTGGTCGACGCCCTTGGTGACGGAGTACGAGTCCCAGTAGGGGCCGCCGCAGTTGCTGCACGCGCCGAAGGAGATGACGTACTTCGGTTCCGGCATCTGCTCGTAGAGGCGCTTCACGGCCGGGGCCATCTTGTCCGTGACCGTGCCGGAGACGACCATCAGGTCGGCCTGGCGGGGGCCCGGGGCGAACGGGATGACGCCGAGGCGGATGAAGTCGTGGCGGGCCATCGACGCGGCGATGAACTCGATCGCGCAGCAGGCGAGGCCGAAGTTGAAGACCCAGAGCGAGTAGCGGCGGCCCCAGTTGAGGACGACCTTCATCGGCTCGGGGGCGAGGCGGGCCAGGGCGCCCAGCCGCTTGGGCTCGGGCAGCAGAACAGGCTCGGACACCGAGGGGTTCACGTCCATGCCAGGACGCCCTTCTTGTAGGCGTAGAGCAGGCCGACCGCCAGGAAGCCGAGGAAGATGAACATCTCGGCCAGGGTCGTCGCGCCGTAGCCGGGGGCGGCGAAGACGGTCGCCCAGGGGAACAGGAAGATCGAGTCGACGGCGAAGATCACGTAGAGGAAGGCGTACACGTAGTAGCGGACCTGGGTGTGGGCCCAGCCCTCGCCGACGGGGTCGACGCCGCACTCGTACGTCAGGAGCTTCTCGGGGGTGGGGACCACGGGCCGCAGCAGGCGGCCGGCCCCGAAGGCGACGGCGACGAACAGCACGCCGATCACGGCGAGCAGTCCGACGACCGAGTAGGACTGGAAGTAGTCCGCCGCGACGACGGTCGTGGTGACGACGGTCGGTTCCGGCACGTCCGTCCCTCGCTCCCTCAGAATTTCGGACCTGGATCCTTCGACGAGGCCGCGGCTCGCTGGGTGCCGCCGTTCGGCGATCTGTACGCACGGGAGTCTAGGCCCTGATAAGGGCAGGGTAAGCAGCCCGTCACCGCCGGGCATACGGGGGGTGGGGTTTTCCTCAGTCGATCCTGGCGGTCCCCCTCATGGCGCAGCCGTCCGCCGCCGGGCAGGCTGACGCACATGACCCAACGCATCCCGTCCTCGGGCACGACGGCGGCCCGGTCGGCGGCCGGGCCGGACGACCGTCCGCCGCCGGCCCGTCTCGCCTATGACCGGCACACCTGGAAAGAGATCGCGCACCTGCTGGCGAACCTTCCGGTCGCGCTGCTCGGTTTCACCTATGTGGTGACGATGCTGTCCGTCGGTTTCGGGCTGACCGTCACGGTGGTCGGGTTCCCGCTGCTCGCGGCCGGTCTGATGGGTGCGCGGCTGTTGGGCAGGCTGGAGCGGGCGCGGGCCCGGGCGCTGCTCGGGGTGCGGATCGAGGAGCCGAGCCGGCTGCGCCTGTGGGGTGAGGGCGGCTTCTTCCAGCGGTTGTGGATGCAGCTGAAGGACCCGGTGGGCTGGCGCACGGTGCTGTACGAGTTCATCCGGCTGCCGTGGGGGGTGCTCACCTTCACCGTCACGCTGGTCTCGCTGTTCGTGCTGTGGCCGGTGCTGCCCTTCATCGCGCGGGGGCTGGCCAATGCCGACCGGGCCATGGTGCGGGCGCTGCTGTCACCCTCGGACGAGCTCGAGCGGCGGATCGCCGAGCTGGAGTCGGACCGGGGGGTCGTGGTGGACACGGCCGCGGCCGACCTTCGGCGCATCGAGCGGGACCTGCACGACGGGGCGCAGGCCCGGCTGGTCAATCTGGCGATGGGGCTCGGCCTGGCGAAGGAGAAGGTGCTGGAGGATCCCGACGCGGCGGCGGCGATGGTCGAGGAGGCGCACGGCGAGGTGAAGCTGGCGCTGCAGGAGCTGCGGGACCTGGCACGCGGCATCCATCCGGCGGTGCTGACCGACCGGGGTCTGGACGCGGCCCTGTCCTCGGTGGCTTCGCGCTGCACGGTCCCCGTGAAGGTGACGGTCGACCTGCCGGAGCGGCCGGCCGCGGCCATCGAAGGCATCGCCTACTTCACCGTCTCGGAGCTGCTGCAGAACGTCAGCAAGCACAGCGGGGCGAAGTCGGCCTCGGTGGATGTGTGGCGGACCGACACCCGGCTGCTGATTCAGGTGGGGGACGACGGGGTGGGCGGCGCGAGCCTCGGCGGCGGTACGGGGATGAAGGGCCTGGCGGACCGGCTGGACGCCGTCGACGGGCTGTTCGTCCTGGAGTCGCCTGAGGGCGGCCCGACGACGGTCACCGCGGAACTGCCGTGGCGTGACCGGTCCGAGGCCCGGGGGTAGGGAAAACCCCCCGCTCAACACGCCGACGTACTCCATGGTCCGCCGGCCTGCGGCGGAGCAGGGTGGAGGTACGGGAGCACAGTCGCGTGACGAGGAGAAGGACGGCGCCGATGGCCACGGAGTACGGACAGGGGTACGGGCTCGACGGTGGGTCCGGGTTCCCCGGGAGCACCGAACGGCGGTACCGGCTGCCGGCCGCACTGCGGGCGCCGGTCGAGGGCCGCTCGTGGCGCGAGTTCGCCCATGTGCTGCTCAGCCTGCCGGTCGGCATCCTGATGTTCACCTACGCGGTCACGATGGTGTCGCTGGGGGCGGGGCTGCTGGTCACGTTCATCGGGATTCCGGTGCTGGCGGCGGCGCTCGCCGGGTGCCGCGGTATCGGGGCGCTGGAGCGGGCGCGGGCGCGGGCGCTGCTGGGCATGGAGGTGGGCGAGCCGGAGCCGTTGCGGGCGGCCAAGCCGGGCGCGATGGCGTGGATGGGGGCCGTCCTCAAGAGCGGCGCCTCGTGGCGGGCGCTGCTGTACGCGGTGCTGCATCTGCCCTGGGCGGTGTTCTCGTTCGTCGTCGCCGTGAACGTGTGGGTGCTGGGCTGGGGGCTGCTGACGTATCCGCTGTGGTTCTGGGCGCTCCCGATGCGGGCCGGCACGGACGGGTTCCAGCTGTACAGCAGCGAGACGCGCGGGATCCGCCTCGACAACCCCTTCGAGATCACGGTGACCGCGCTGGTGGGGCTGCTGTTCACGATCGCGGCGCCGTGGATCGTGCGGGCGCTGACGATGGTGGACCGGCTGCTGGTGCACGGGCTGCTCGGGCCGTCGCGGCTGGTCTCGCGGGTGGTGGAGCTGGAGTCGGACCGGGGGGTGGTGGTCGACACCGCGGCGGCCGATCTGCGGCGGATCGAGCGGGATCTGCACGACGGGGCGCAGGCCCGGCTGGTGGCGCTGGCCATGGATCTGGGGCTGGCGAAGGAGAAGCTCCATGAGGATCCGAGGGCGGCCGCGCGGATGGTGGACGAGGCGCACGGCGAGGTGAAGACGGCGCTGCAGGAGCTGCGGGACCTGGCGCGCGGCATCCACCCGGCGGTCCTGACCGACCGGGGTCTGGACGCGGCCCTGTCCTCGGTGGCATCGCGGTGCACGGTCCCGGTGCGGGTCGAGGTCGACCTAGGGGAGCGGCCGGCGCCGGCGATCGAGGGGATCGCGTACTTCACGGTGTCGGAGCTGCTGCAGAACATCAGCAAGCACGCGCGGGCCACCTGGGCCGGGGTGGAGGTGTGGCGGACGGAGAACCGGCTGATGCTGCAGGTGGTGGACAACGGCGTGGGCGGGGCCGACGCGTCCCGGGGCTCGGGTCTGGCGGGTCTGGCGGACCGGCTCGACGCGGTGGACGGGATCCTGGTGGTGGATTCGCCGGCGGGCGGCCCGACCCGGGTGACCGCGGAGTTGCCGTGGCGGGGAGCTCATGTGCGGTGACCTGCGGTCGGGGGCCGGTGCCGGGGCTCCGCCCCGGTGACCTGGCCAGGCCGCTCCGCCCCCTGGGCCGGCGGCCTTCGCCCGTCCGCCGTCCGACGCGGTGGGCCAGGAAGCAAGGCCAGGGGACCGGCCGGACGAGAGCCGCGGGGCCCCCGATTCCGTCGGCCAAGAGGCCGCTCCTGCCCCCATCCACCCCCCGACCCTGAAATGCTGGACCCGTCGCACGGGTGGGCGCGCAGCCGTTGTGGGCTGCGGACGGGCGGCATCGGGCTGTGGGGGGCCGGACAATCGTGGAGGACAGGGTGCGGGTGGTCATCGCCGAGGATTCAGTGCTGCTCAGGGAGGGCCTGACCCGGCTGCTGACCGACCGGGGTCACGACGTCGTCGCCGGTGTGGGTGACGGCGTGGCACTGATCAAGACCATCACGGAGCTGGACGCGCAGGGCGAGCTGCCGGACGTGGTCGTGGCCGACGTCCGTATGCCGCCGACGCACACCGACGAGGGGGTGCGGGCGGCGGTGCAGCTGCGCAAGGCCCACCCGGGACTCGGGGTGCTGGTGCTGTCGCAGTACGTGGAGGAGCGCTACGCCACGGAGCTGCTCGCGGGATCCAGCCGGGGTGTCGGCTACCTGCTGAAGGACCGGGTCGCCGAGGTACGGGAGTTCGTGGACGCGGTGGTGCGGGTCGCGGAGGGCGGTACGGCGCTCGACCCGGAGGTGGTCGCGCAGCTGCTGGGACGCAGCCGCAAGCAGGACGTGCTGGCGGGGCTCACCCCGAGGGAGCGTGAGGTGCTGGGGCTGATGGCCGAGGGGCGGACGAACTCGGCGATCGCACGGCAGCTCGTGGTCAGCGACGGGGCGGTCGAGAAGCACGTCAGCAACATCTTCATGAAGCTGGGGCTGTCCCCGAGCGAGGGCGACCACCGCAGGGTCCTGGCCGTGCTGACGTATCTGAACTCCTGACGTTCACGATCCCCGCCACCGGAAACCCGGACAAAGACGGACGCATAGCCATACCGAAGTCGTGTCCAAGATGCGAATGACCCGAAGAACGCGACCCCCGCGGTCGTAGTGTTGATCCTGGGAAGGCCTCCGGGAGGGCCTGTCCCGGACAGCGTCCTCTAGGGAGGTCCAGTTCAGTGACCAGCCAGGTCAGTAGCCCAGCGGAGCAGGCCGACGAAGCAGTCGCAGAGGAGCAGCGCAAAGCGGCGGGCGCGAAGGACGTGCGTCGTCTGGACCGGGTGATCATCAGGTTCGCGGGGGACTCGGGTGACGGTATGCAGCTCACCGGTGACCGTTTCACCTCGGAGACGGCGTCGTTCGGCAACGACCTGTCGACGCTGCCGAACTTCCCGGCCGAGATCAGGGCGCCCGCCGGGACCCTGCCGGGTGTGTCGTCGTTCCAGTTGCATTTCGCCGATCACGACATCCTCACGCCCGGCGACGCGCCGAACGTGCTGGTGGCCATGAACCCGGCGGCACTGAAGGCGAACATCGGCGACCTGCCGCGCGGTGCCGAGGTGATCGTCAACACGGACGAGTTCACCCGGCGGGCGATGCAGAAGGTCGGCTACGAGACGTCCCCGCTGGAGGACGGCTCGCTGGACGGCTACCACCTGCACCCGGTGCCGTTGACGACGCTCACGGTCGAGGCGCTGAAGGAGTTCGACCTGAGCCGTAAGGAGGCCGAGCGCAGCAAGAACATGTTCGCGCTGGGTCTGCTGAGCTGGATGTATCACCGGCCCACCGAGGGCACGGAGAAGTTCCTGAGGTCGAAGTTCGCGAAGAAGCCCGACATCGCGGCCGCCAACATCGCGGCGTTCCGGGCGGGCTGGAACTTCGGGGAGACGACGGAGGACTTCGCGGTCTCCTACGAGGTGGCGCCGGCGGCGACGGCGTTCCCGCCGGGTGTGTACCGCAACATCTCCGGCAACCTCGCCCTGTCGTACGGGCTGGTCGCGGCGAGCCGGCAGGCGGATCTGCCGTTGTACCTGGGGTCGTACCCGATCACTCCGGCCTCGGACATCCTGCACGAGCTGAGCAAACACAAGAACTTCGGGGTGCGCACGTTCCAGGCGGAGGACGAGATCGCCGGGATCGGGGCGGCGCTGGGTGCGGCGTTCGGTGGTTCGCTTGCGGTGACGACGACGTCCGGTCCGGGTGTGGCGCTGAAGTCGGAGACGATCGGCCTGGCGGTGTCCCTGGAGCTGCCGCTGCTGGTCGTGGACATCCAGCGCGGCGGCCCGTCGACGGGTCTGCCGACCAAGACGGAGCAGGCGGATCTGCTGCAGGCGATGTTCGGGCGCAACGGTGAGGCGCCGGTGCCGGTGGTGGCGCCGCGCACCCCGGCCGACTGCTTCGACGCCGCGCTGGAGGCGGCCCGGATTGCGCTGACGTACCGCACGCCGGTGTTTCTGCTGTCCGACGGCTATCTGGCCAACGGCTCCGAGCCGTGGCGGATCCCGGACATCGAGGAGCTGCCGGACCTGCGGGTGCAGTTCGCGCAAGGGCCCAACCACACGCTCGACGACGGCTCCGAGGTGTTCTGGCCGTACAAGCGCGACGCCGAGACGCTGGCCCGCCCCTGGGCGATCCCGGGCACGCCGGGGCTGGAGCACCGCATCGGCGGCATCGAGAAGCAGGACGGCACGGGCAACATCTCCTACGACCCGGCCAACCACGACTTCATGGTGCGCACCCGCCAGGCGAAGATCGACGGCATCGACGTGCCCGACGTCGAGGTGGACGACCCGCACGGGGCGAAGACGCTGGTGCTGGGGTGGGGTTCGACCTATGGGCCGATCACGGCGGCGGTGCGGCGGCTGCGCCGGGCCGGGGAGTCGATCGCGCAGGCGCATCTGCGCCACCTCAACCCCTTCCCGCGGAATCTGGGTCCGGTGCTGCAGCGTTACGACAAGGTGGTGATCCCCGAGATGAACCTCGGGCAGCTCGCCACGCTCATCCGGGCGAAGTACCTGGTCGACGCCCACTCCTACACCCAGGTCAACGGCATGCCGTTCAAGGCGGAACAGCTCGCCGCGGCTCTGAAGGAGGCCATCGATGGCTGAGACGTCCACGCACGGCGCGGGCACCGTCGAAGCGCTGTCCCTCGTCCCCAAGGCCGAGGGCAGGCAGTCGATGAAGGACTTCAAGTCCGATCAGGAAGTGCGCTGGTGCCCGGGCTGCGGCGATTACGCCATCCTCGCCGCGGTGCAGGGCTTCATGCCGGAGCTGGGGCTGGCGAAGGAGAACATCGTCTTCGTCTCGGGCATCGGCTGCTCCTCCCGTTTCCCGTACTACATGAACACCTACGGGATGCACTCCATCCACGGCCGCGCCCCCGCCATCGCCACCGGGCTGGCCAGCTCGCGCCGGGATCTGTCGGTGTGGGTGGTCACCGGTGACGGCGACGCGCTGTCCATCGGCGGCAACCACCTCATCCACGCCCTGCGCCGCAACGTCAACCTCAAGAT
>NZ_JBEZWO010000014.1:0-195175 GCF_040637515.1 Streptomyces sp. NPDC029041
GGCCGACCAGCTCGACACCGCGATCGAGCAGCACGGCAAGGGCGACCTGGGCGCACTGCTGGCCGGCGGCGACACCTGGACCGTCATCGGCTGACCTGCCGGACACCCACCCGAGGCCCGGGACCGCTAGGAGGCGGCCCGGGCCTCGTCGTACGTCTGCCGCGCCTTCTCCACGTCGTCCATGCGGTCGCGCGTCCACTGCGACAGGGCCCGCACCTGCTCGGCGGCCTCGCGGCCCAGAGAGGTGAGGGAGTAGTCGACGCGCGGCGGGATGACGGGCTTGGCGTTGCGGTGGACGAGTCCGTCCCGTTCCAGGGTCTGGAGGGTCTGCGTGAGCATCTTCTCGCTGACGCCCCGGCCGCCCCCGTATGCGCTGATCGTCCGGCGCAGCTCGCTGAACCGGTACGGGCGGTCCAGGAGCTCGATCAGGACGAGCACGCCCCAGCGGCTGGTCACGTGCTCCAGGACGAGCCGGTACGGGCACAGGGCTTCCTTGTCACTTACCGCCATGCCAGTACCTTACTTCAAAGTGGGTACTTTCCAAAAGTTAGCGCACCCCCTAAGGTTAGTTACAACGCACCCCACAAGGAGAGTTCTCACCATGAGCATCGTCGTCACCGGAGCCACCGGAAACCTCGGCCGTCACGTCGTGGAGCAGCTGCTGGAGAAGGTTCCGGCCGAGCAGATCACCGCGGTCGTGCGCAACGCCGACAAGGCCGCCGACTTCGCCGACCGCGGTGTGAAGATCGCCCTCGCCGACTACAACACCCCCGCCACCTTCGACGGCCTCTTCTCCGCAGGTGACAAGGTGCTGCTGGTCTCCGGCAACGAGTTCGACAAGGGCCGGGTGCAGCAGCACAAGGTCGTCATCGACGCCGCCAAGGCCGCCGGCGTCGCCCTGCTCGCCTACACCAGCGCCCCCGGCACCCTGACCGCCGCGCTCGCCGACGACCACCGCGGCACGGAGGAGATCCTGCTGGACTCCGGAGTGCCCTACGCGCTGCTGCGCAACGGCTGGTACCACGAGAACTACACCGAGAACCTGGCCCCGGTGCTGGAGCACAACGCGGTCGTCGCCGCGGCCGGCGAGGGCAAGCTGTCCTCCGCCTCCCGCGCCGACTACGCCGCCGCGGCGGTCGCCGTGCTGACCGGCGAGGGGCACGAGAACAAGACGTACGAGCTGGGCGGCGACACCCCGTGGAGCTTCGCCGAGTACGCGGCGGAGCTGAGCCGTCAGACCGGCAAGGAGATCTCCTACAGCGCCGTCTCCCCCGACGCCCTCGTCGGCATCCTCACGGGCGCGGGTCTGCCCGAGCCGTTCGCCCGCACCCTCGCCGGTGTGGACGTCTCCATCGAGAAGGGCGAGCTGGTCGTCTCCAGCGGTGACCTGTCCCGCCTGATCGGCCGTCCGACCACCCCGCTCTCCGAGGCCATCACCGCCGCGCTCAAGGGCTGACACCGCCCTCCTGTACGCCACCCCCGGCTGTCATGACCGTATGCCGATACGGGCATGACAGTCGGGGGTGCTCGGCGTTACCGTCGTGAACGCGGACGCAGGCCAGGCGCGAAGGAGGGGCACGTGAGCGGCAAGCCGAGGGGTGAGCGCCACATAGGACTGCTGAACGGCTTCGCGGCCTACGGGATGTGGGGGCTCGTCCCCCTGTTCTGGCCCCTGCTGAAGCCGGCCGGCGCGGCGGAGATCCTGGCCCACCGGATGGTGTGGTCGCTGGTCTTCGTGGGCGCCGCCCTGCTCGTGCTGCGTCGCTGGGCCTGGGCCGGTGAGCTGCTGCGGCAGCCCCGCAAACTGGCGCTGATCACGGTCGCCGCGGCGGTCATCACCGTCAACTGGGGTCTTTACATCTGGTCCGTGAACTCCGGGCACGTCGTCGAGGCCTCGCTCGGGTACTTCATCAACCCGCTGGTCACCATCGCCCTGGGCGTGCTGCTGCTCAAGGAGCGGCTGCGGCCGGCGCAGTGGGCGGCGGTCGGGACCGGCTGCGCGGCGGTCGTCGTGCTGACCATCGGCTACGGCCGGCTCCCGTGGATCTCGCTCTGTCTCGCGTTCTCCTTCGCAACGTACGGGCTGGTGAAGAAGAAGGTGGGCCTCGGCGGCATCGAGTCGCTGGCCGCCGAGACGGCGATCCAGTTCCTGCCCGCGCTCGGCTTCCTGGTCTGGCTCTCCGCGCGGGGCGGCTCCACCTTCGCGACCGAGGGCATGGGGCACGCGGCGCTGCTCGCCTCGGCCGGCATCGTCACCGCGCTGCCCCTGGTCTGCTTCGGCGCGGCCGCCATTCGCGTGCCGCTGTCCACCATCGGCCTGCTGCAGTACCTGACGCCGGTCTTCCAGTTCCTGCTCGGCATCCTCTACTTCCACGAGGAGATGCCGCCGGAGCGCTGGGCCGGGTTCGCTTTGGTCTGGCTGGCGCTGACGCTGCTCACCTGGGACGCGTTGCGCACCGCCCACCGGGCCGCCCGGAGACTCACCAGCGAGATCAGCGTGCCCGGCACCACCGGCGCGGCCGGCACGGCCGGCACGGCCGGCGCCGCGCGGAACGCCGAGAGCGTGGCGGCCTCCGGGCCGGACCCGGTGGACGCCAGGCCGTAGACCGCGCCGCTGGTGCGGCTCGTTCTGCTGCGCCGGCGTCCGGCCGCGCGAGCCGACCCGGGGCGCTGCCCTGCTCGGGTGAGGGGGCGTGAGCGGCACCGCCTGCGACACCCGCGGCGCAGGCCACGGACGCTACGGCTTCGTGGGAGCGTGGCGCGTCCGGTGCACCCGGGCCTTCTCGCGGTTCCCGCAGTGCTCCATGGCGCACCAGCGGCGGCGGCCCGGGCGGGAGGTGTCGACGAAGAGCAGGTGGCAATCGTGCGCGCCGCACTCCCGGACGCGGTCGGCGTAGGGCCCGGTGAACAGCTCGATCGCGTCGCGGGCGACGGTCGCGAGCAGCCGGCTGCCCGTGGCCCCCGGGGCCCAGGAGCGGGTGCCGTCGGGCTCGATGCGGGCGACGAGCGGGGGTGCGGCCGCGGCGGCGTTGACGACGTCCAGGTGGGCGGCCTGCAGGGGGCGGCCGTGGGCGCGGTCGGCGGCCAGCAGGAGAACGGCGTCCCGCAGGGTGCGGGCCCGCTGCAGTTCCTGCCCGGAGACGGTGAGGTCGAGCCCGTCCGGCAGCCGGCTGCGCCCGGCCCAGGCGATCAGGTCGGCGGGCTCGTGCAGCACTTCCCAGCGGGCGAAGGCCCCGGGGCCGCCCGTCGTCGTCAGCTCCAGGCACAGGGCGCCGGGGTCGAAGCGGTAGGGCTTGCCCCCGCCCGAGACCAGCACCAGGCCCGGCGTCCGATCCGGCGTTTCCCCTGCGCGTCCACTCACCTAACCAGTATAAGTGGTTACATGACGCAGACATCCGCATCACCCGCTCCCGTGCACTGGAAAGTCGTCATCGACGCGAACGACCCGCACGCGCAGGCCGACTTCTGGGCCGCCGCCCTGAGGTACGAGGTCGAGGACAACAGCGCCCTGATCGGGAAGCTGCTCGGCTTCGGCGCCCTGCCCGAGGAGGCCACGGTCGAGTTCCACGGCCGCCGCGCCTTCAAGGACCTCGTCGCCGTACGGCACCCCGAGGACCCGTTCGAGGAGGAGAGCGGGACCGGGCTGGGGCGGCGGCTGCTGTTCCAGCGGGTGCCGGAGGCGAAGACGGTCAAGAACCGGCTGCACCTCGATCTGCACCCGGGCGAGGGGCGGCGTGACGAGGAGGTCGCCCGGCTGCAGGGACTCGGGGCCGGTGTGCTGCGGCGGGTGAAGGAGCAGGGCGGCACATGGGTCGTGATGGCGGACCCGGAGGGGAACGAATTCTGCGTGCAATGACCTGAGGGGCGGAGGCTCGTACTCCGTAACGCCCTGGCCGGATCACGACCTTGACGGAGAGTCAGTACCAGCTTCACCATCCAGGCACCCCATTCACTGTGGGCGGCCCGTGGACACCCCACGGGCCTCCTGACGGAATCCGGAGCCCCCACATGAAGCTCTCCGTTTCCGCGCGCGCCGTCGCCGCGGGCGGCATGGCAACAGCCATGCTCCTGACCGGCGGTGCCGTGGCGGACGCCGCGTCATCCGCTCCTTCCAGATCCGCCGCCGCGCCGGACATCCCCGTGGCGAACGTCAAGACCCACCTGTCCCAGCTGCAGTCCATAGCCACCGCCAACGGCGGCAACCGGGCGCACGGCCGGGCCGGCTACAAGGCCTCACTCGACTACGTCAAGGCCAGGCTGGACGCGGCCGGGTACACCACCACGATCCAGCAGTTCACCGCCTCCGGCCGCACCGGCTACAACCTGATCGCCGACTGGCCGGGCGGCGACGCGAACCAGGTCGTGATGGCCGGCTCGCACCTCGACAGCGTCACCTCCGGGCCCGGCATCAACGACAACGGCTCGGGCTCCGCCGCCGTCCTGGAGACCGCCCTGGCCGTGTCCCGGGCGCAGTACAAGCCCACCAAGCACCTGCGGTTCGCCTGGTGGGGAGCGGAGGAGCTCGCCCTGGTCGGCTCCCGCTTCTACGTCAACCGGCTGGCCACCGGCGACCGTTCGAAGATCAGCGCGTATCTGAACTTCGACATGATCGGCTCCCCGAACCCCGGCTACTTCGTCTACGACGACGACCCGGCGATCGAGAAGACCTTCAAGGACTACTTCGGCGGCATCGGCGTCCCGACCGAGATCGAGACCGAGGGCGACGGCCGCTCCGACCACGCGCCCTTCAAGAGCGCGGGTGTGCCGGTGGGCGGTCTGTTCACCGGGGCGAGCCGGACGATGACGGCGGCGCAGGCGGCCAAGTGGGGTGGTACGGCCGGGCGGGCCTTCGACCGCTGCTACCACTCGTCCTGCGACACCACCGCCAACATCAACGACACCGCCCTGAACCGCAACAGCGACGCGCTGGCGTACGCGGTGTGGGGGTTGTCGGAGTAGCCCGCGCGTCAGCGCCTACTGGTTGCGGGCGGCGCGTTCGGTGAGGCGGCCCATGCGGGCGCGGGCCGACTCCAGCTGCTCGACCTCCTCGGCGGCCGGGCCGTCCTCGGCTGCGAGCTCCGTCCACAGGCCGATCAGGTCCCGCCCGAGCTCCAGCCCCAGCGCCGGGTCGCGCACCGCCCGCCAGGCGGTGGCCGCGCTCTCCACGTTGCCGTAGGCGGCCTCCGCGTCGCCGGCCCGGCGGTGGGCACCGGCCAGGTCGAGCGACAGGCGGAAGGCGCGGAGCGGGTCCCCGGCCAAGTAGGCGATGTACGCGGTGAGTTCGCTGAGCCGGAGCACCTCGGGGTGCTCCGCCCCCAGCGTTCGCGACGCCTGCGCGAGGGTCTGCTCGGCCAGGCCTGCGGCCTCTTCGATCCTGCCCTCCTTCACCGCCTCGTTGATCCGCGTGACCGGCTCCGCGAGGAGCGCGGGCGCGGCGGGATCGCCCGGGGCGGTGAGGGGTTCGTCCCCGAGCACGGCCTCAGCGACGGCGTCGAAGCCGCGGGGAGGCGTGGGCTTGGGGTCGGGGTCGGCGGCGATCAGGGCCTCTTCGTGAACCGGGGCGGGCCGGGGAGCCGGCCGGGCCTCGGGGACGGGGAGCGGCCGCGCGTCCATGGGCGGGGGCGGACCGAACGCACCGGTGGGCGGCGCGACGGTGCCGGGCGGCATCACAGCTTCCGGGGCCGGGGGCGCGTCTTCCGGCGCGGGCTCCACCGACTCCGGCACGGCTCGCAGCTCGAACGTCGGTACGACCTCCTCGGCCGGCTGCGGCTCGGACACGGCCCGCAGCCGGAAGGTCGGGGCGGAGCCATGGCCCGAGTCCGGCACGGGACGCAGCACCTGTGTGGCGCTGTCACCGGGCGGATGCGGGGGCTCGGACGGTGGCGCCATGGCACCGCCGCTCCGGGCGCGCTGCGACTCGGACGCGGCCGTCGCGTCGGCGCCTCGGACATGCTGCGGCTCAGGCGGAGTCGCGGCGTCCGCGCCCCAGGCGGGATGCGGCTCAGGCGGAGTTGCGGCGTCCGCGCCCCGGGCGGGCTGCGGCCCCGACGAAGTTGCAGCGCCCGCACCCCCGGCGGGCTGCCGCCCCGACGGAGTTCCGGCGCCCGCACCCCCGGCGGGCTGCGGCCCCGACGAAGTTCCGGCGCCCGCACCCCCGGCGGGCTGCCGCCCCGACGAAGTTCCGGCGCCCGCACCCCGGGATTGCCGCGGTCCCGGCGGAGTCGTCGTGTCGGTGCCGCGGGTGTGCTGCCGCTCCGGCGGGGTCGTGGCGATCGGCTCTGCCGTGAAGTGGCTGGAGCCGTCCGGGTCGACCTGAAGCGGGACGACGTAGCCGATGCGCTCGTCGCGGATCGTCGCGAGGACGGGATGGCCGGTGGCGAGGGCGATGTGGTGGAGGCGGTTCAGGACGGCCCGCTGGATCTCCTCGCCGGGGGCCGCGAAGACCGGGACGCCGCCGACGGAGGCGCCGTCTGACACCCCACCGGCTCCCCCGTTCACATCCGTACCGGCCCCGGGGACATGGACGTCGATCGGCGCCGCCGGGGTCGCCGCGTGCGCGGCCTGCTTCTGTTCCCGCTTCTTCTCGCGGCTGAGTCGCGCCATCGTCCCCTCACTCGGCGTCGGACACCTACTGTCGAGTGTGTCCGCTCGCCCCCGTTTCTCACGTCACCACGGTGTCACAGGCTCGTCCCAAGGGCCGTCCACCCCGCCGCGGCCGTCGGGGCGGGTATGAGAACCGGGCGCACGAGGGAGGAGAGGGGCATGCACACAGGCATGCGACAAGGGCCGGAGATCTGGCTGCGCGGTCCGGTGACCACTCCGGAGCCGGGCCCGCCGGAGCCCGCGCACGCCCATGCCGCGGCACGGTGTTTCTCCTGGGTCGGCACCCACGGCGGCGCGGGCGTCTCCACCCTCGCCGCGGTCTACGGCGGCCATGACAGCGGACGGTCCTGGCCCGGCCCCGGCGATCCCCCGTCGGTGCTGCTGGTGGCGCGCACCCACGCGGCGGGGCTCGACACGGTCGCCGGGGTGGTGGAGCTCTTCCGGCGCGGCCAGGCCCCGCCGGGGCTCGATCTGGACGCCGTCGTGCTCGTGGCGGACGCCCCGGGGCGGCTGCCGCGCCCGCTCGCCCAGCGGGTCAGGTCGCTGGAGTCGGTCATCGACGTGTACCGCGTGCCGTGGGTGGCGTCCTGGCGGCTCGGCGAGCCGGGCCGCCCGCCACGCGAGACGGCGGCCCTGGCCCGGCTGACGGGGGCGGCACGCTGACGGCCGTACCGCTGACGGCCGTGCCGCTGTCGGCCGGGGAGATCGCGGCGGGCGTTCGGGCCCGGGAGCTGCGTGCGATGGACGTGGTCGCGGCGGCCCTGGACCGGATCGAGCGGGCCGATCCGCACCTGTGCGCGTTCGTCGAGGTGTGGGGTGAGGAGGCACTGCGGCGGGCGGGTGAGCTGGACACGCGGCTCGACCGGCGGGGCGCCGGCCCGTCCCTGCCGCTGGCGGGTGTGCCGATCGCGGTGAAGGGGCGCGGCGGGCTGCAGGCGGCGGGTCCGCTGCTCGCGGCCGGTGGTGTGGCCGTGGGAGCCACCTCCGTGCCCGGGCCGGGGACGCCCTGGCAGACGTGGGGGCTCGGGGCCCGGGGCCGGACCGTCAATCCGTGGCGGGCCGACCGTACGCCGGGCGGCTCTTCGGCCGGGGCCGCGGCGGCCGTGGCGGCCGGACTGGTGCCGCTGGCGACGGGCGGCGACGGAGCCGGGTCGGTGCGGATCCCGGCGGCGTGGTGCGGGGTGGTCGGCCTGAAGACCACGAGGGGGCGGCTGCCGTCGCCCGACCGTACGGGGCTCGCCGTACCGGGGGTGCTCGCCCGCTCGGCGGCGGACGCCGGGCTGTGGTGGACGGTGATGGCCGAGGAGCCGGAGCCGGCCGAAGCGCCCCGCCCCGTCACCGCCGTCTGGTCGCCCGACCTCGGGTTCGCCGGACCCGATCCGGAGCCCGTGGCGCTGGCGCGGGCCGAGGTGGAACGGCTCGAGGCGGCCGGGGTCGTCCGGCTCGTACGGCCGCGGAGACCGGTGCGGCTGGCGGACCCCGGGCCGGCCTGGCTCGCCCTGCGCACTCCCGGTGCCGATCCGGCCGGGGCCGAGCACGTCCGGGCGCAGAACGACCTGCGGCTCGCCGGAATCCTCGGTGAGGCCGAGCTGTTGCTGACCCCGACGGCACCCACCGCCCCGCATGGCCACGAGGGGCCCGGGGATCGCTACTCCACCTCCCTCACCTGGGCGTTCAATCTCAGTGGGCACCCTGCGCTGAGTCTGCCCGCGGGGTTCGGCCGCGACGGCTGCCCGGCCGGACTCCAGCTGGTGGCGCCGCACGGGCGGGAGGCGCTGCTGCTGGCCGTGGCACGGAGGGCGGACCGGAGCTGACGGGCACCCCTGGCGCAAGTACTTGCGTACGCATATGATGCACACGCACGTAATTGACGTACGCCGAGTTTCCAGAGGGGCACCCCATGACCCGCCGTTTCCTTTTCGTCCTGGGCAGCGCTCGCGCCGAGGGCAACTCCGAGCTGCTGGCCCGCCGGGCCGCCGAGCAACTGCCGCCGGACGTCGAGCAGGAGTGGATCGACCTCTCCGCCGTTACGGTGCCGGACTTCGAGGACCTGCGGCACGACAGCGACCACGTCCGCCCGACCGAGGGCGACGTGGCCCGGCTGCTCGACGCCACGCTCGCGGCGACGGACATCGTGATCGTCTCGCCGCTGTACTGGTACTCGGTCTCCGCGCAGACCAAGCGCTACCTGGACTACTGGTCGGGCTGGCTGCGCACCCCCGGCCTCGACTTCAAGGCGACCCTGGCCGGCCGCACCCTGTGGGGCGTGACCGCCCTCGCGCACACACAGGAAGTGGTCGCCGACCCGCTCGTCGGGACGCTCCACAACTCGGCGGCGTACATGGGGATGCGCTTCGGCGGTGTGCTGCTGGGCAACGGCAGCAAGCCCGGTGACGTGCTGAACGACGACGCGGCCCTCACCCGGGCCAAGACCTTCTTCGCGCAGGAGGCGCCCCTGGCCAGGTTCCTGTACGAGGACTGAGCGCTGCGCGGTGGTGCCCTTCGCCGTGAAGCACGCCCCCGTCGGCGCCCCGCGGACCGCCGAGGAGCGGTCCTCTCGACGTCCCGCGGGGCCACGGGGCTCACTTGCCGGCGTCGGCCGCCTTCACGAGCGCGTCCTTGGTGACCAGGCCCGCGTAGACCTTGCCGTCGTCGGTGACGAGGGCGTTGACCAGGCGGGTGGAGAAGACCGTGCCCGAGCCGAACGTGCCGTGGACCTTGTCGCCGAGCGAGTCGATGAAGCCGCCGAACGCCCCGCCGGACTTGCCGGAGGGCACACCCTCGCCGCCGGTGTCGAACGTGGCTATGGCGGTCCAGCCCTCGCCGATGGTCTTCATGCCGTCATGACCGCCGACGCCACGGCCGGCGTCCTTCCCGGCCCCGGGGGCGTGGCCCGGCGCCTCACCCAGGTCGAAGGGCAGGCCCGGGGCCTTGCGCGGAGTCCCGCCCGCGGCCTTGCCGGCGTCCTTCTCCTCGGTGACCTTCGCGCCCTTGGGCGGCGTGAAGTCGAAGGTCGACGCGGCCGGCGCGGCGAAACTGACCTTCGTGAAGCCGGCGTCGACGACGGCCGCGCCGCCGCTCGCCGGGGTGAGCGTGAACTTCAGCGGCATGCCGGTCTTCGCGTCCACGGCGACGGTGATCGCGCCGACCGTCGAGCCGGACTGCTTCGGCTTCACGACGAGCTTGTAGGCGTCCCGGCCGGCGACCTGAGCGGTGCCGTCCACGGTCACGGACGTCGTGTCGTCGACCGCCTTCAGGGCCTCCTCGGCGAAGTCCTTCGGTGTGGCCGGCGGCTGCTGGTCCTTGCCGCGCTCCGGGCTCTCGGCGGCGGTGCCGTGGTACACCTCGCCGGCCTTGCTGTCGTAGCCCCAGACGTCCTTGCCGTTGTGGATGAGGCTGTACTCGGCGGCGTTCTCCACCAGCGACAGCTTCTGCTTGTCCGGGCCGTCGGCGGCGACACGCAGCGTGTGCGTGCCGGAGGCCAGTTCGGTGAGCCTGGCCGACGGATCGGCGGAGGAGCCGCCCTCGCCCTTGCCCGCCGCGCCGGACAGCAGGCCCGACTCCAGGCCGCCGAGGTCCGGCAGGCCGAGGTCCGTGCTGATCTTCACCGTGCCGGACAGCTGCTGGACGTCCGACTTCGCGATCTTCTCGATGAGCTGCTGGGCGGTGATCTTCGGGAGGTCGGGGTCACCGGAGCTGGCGAGCGCGGGGACCAGCCCGATCGTCGCGGCGGCCACCCCCACCACCGCGACCGGGACGATGTACCGCGCGGCCTTGCGCTGCCCGGAGCGCTGCTCGTCGACCTCTCCGGCGGTCGTGCTGTCGTCGGATGCGTACGGTGCCATGTGTGCCCTACCTCCGTGGTCGGCGGCGGCTGTCCGTGTCGTCCACGCACTCGTCCCTGAGCCGCCATTCTCACCCGAACAGGTGAGGAGTGGTGTTTTCCGTGGTCCCCATCTGACCAAATCGGCCGGGGAGTTGCGTCAGACCCCGGAATCAACTCCGCGTACTGCTGGGGTATGACACGGGAGGGCGGCTTGTCCCCCGACCCGTAGGGGTCGTCGGGACCTGGGAGGTCCGGGTGGCCGGGGAGGGCGGGCTAGCCGGCCCGGTGCACCACCGCGTCGCACAGCTCCTGGAGCGCCGTCTTCGCGGTGCACTCGGGCAGCGGCGCCAGCGCCGAACGGGCGTCCTGGGCGTAGCGGACGGTGTCCCGCCGGGCCTGCTCCAGGGCCGGGTGGGCGCGCAGCAGGCGCAGGGCCTCGCTGTGCCGGCCGTCGTCGGTGAGGTCGGAGTCGAGCAGCTCGCACAGGGCGATGTCCTCGGCGAGCCCGAGCCGGGCCGCGCGCTCACGCAGCCGGAGCACCGGCAGGGTGGGGATGCCCTCGCGCAGGTCGGTACCGGGAGTCTTGCCGGACTCGTGCGAGTCGGAGGCGATGTCGAGGACGTCGTCCGCGAGCTGGAAGGCGACGCCGAGCCGCTCGCCGTACTGGGTCAGCACGTCCACGACGGTCTCGTCGGCGCCGGACATCATCGCGCCGAACCGGCACGACACCGCGATGAGCGAACCGGTCTTGCCGCCCAGCACGTCCAGGTAGTGCTCGACGGGGTCCCGGCCGTCCTGCGGTCCGGCCGTCTCCAGGATCTGGCCGGTCACCAGGCGCTCGAACGCCTCGGCCTGCACCCGGACGGCCTCCGGGCCGAGGTCGGCCAGGATGTGCGAGGCGCGGGCGAAGAGGAAGTCGCCGGTGAGGACGGCGACGGAGTTGCCCCAGCGGGTGTTCGCACTCGGGACGCCGCGGCGCACGGCGGCCTCGTCCATGACGTCGTCGTGGTAGAGCGTGGCGAGGTGGGTCAGCTCCACGACGACCGCCGACGGGACGATCCCGGGCGCGTGGCGGTCACCGAACCGGGCGGAGAGCATCACGAGCAGCGGGCGGAACCGCTTGCCGCCGGCTCGCACCAGGTGCTGGGCGGCCTCCGTGATGAAGGGCACCTCACTCTTGGTGGCCTCGAGCAAGCCTTCCTCGACAGCCGTCAATCCGGCCTGGACGTCGGCTTCCAGAGCCTGGTCCCGCACGCTCAGCCCGAACGGCCCGACGTCGGTCACGAGGGGTCTCCTGTCTGCTGTGTCTGCCGGTGATTACGCGGATTGTCGATAGGTCGCTGCCCTCACTCGAGTCAGCGTATCCGGTCACGTTTCGATCACCGCCAGCGCCCGTGGTTACAGGCCGGGTGGTATCCGATCACGACCGCTATGTTTTCGATCAACCTATAAGAACAGATATTTATCGACTTACCCGAGGGTAGCGAGTTATGCACGATTTGCCGTGTTGAGTCGTGGAATTCCCCTTGGCGGAAATTGCCCCACGGGCTCGTGATCAGTGAGTTGAATCACTACTTCCCCTTTTCCGCCCCGTGCCCACACCAGCCCCTACCGCCTTCCCGTGAAAGCCAGTTGAGCCTTGGCTCTCGCAAAGGATCAAGTCGCCCAAACGCCCCCGACCAAGGTCAACCGCGCGATATGTGACTGAGGTGCTTGTTCCCGACATGTGCTCTCGCATACGTTCCGGCCCTGTCCGGCGGACGCCTAATCCTGCCGCCGCCCGGACTCCCCACAGGAACCGAACTCACTCACGCGTGGCAGGAGCGGGGGACCCAGGTAAGTCGCCGGTCCGCACAGCGGCACGGCTCGGGGTGAAGCCGCGTACGGCACACGGTGCCGTAGGCGGCCGGGCACCTCCCGGCCCGAACCCGACAGCTCACCTCGCAGGCGCCGGAGAGGAACATCGCCATGGCCGGACGAGGCAAGCACCGTCGCCCCAGAACCAACCCGCTGACCCGAGGCATCGTCGCCGTCGGCACCGGTGGAGCCGCACTGACCCTTCCGCTCCTCGGGGCCACGCACGCGAGCGCCGCCGAGCCCCAGAGCGCCCCCGCCGCGCAGTCCGTGAAGCAGGCGGCCCAGCCCGCCAAGTCCCTCACGTACACCGTGACCAAGGGCGACTCGCTCGCCCGCATCGCGGACCGGTACGACGTCCGGGGCGGCTGGAAGCAGCTCTACAAGGACAACCGCGCCGCCGTCGGCGACAACCCGAAGCTGATCCACCCGGGTCTGAAGCTCAAGGTGAAGACCACCAAGTCGCTCGCCCCGAAGAAGACGGCGACCAAGTCGTCCGCCCCCGCCAAGCCCGCCGGCGGTGTCGCCCAGGCCACGCAGGCATCCGCGAAGACCTACGCGAACAACCTCGACGGGTGGATCCGCGAGGCGCTGGACATCATGGCGCAGAAGGGGATCCCCGGGTCCTACGACGGCATCTACCGCAACATCATGCGCGAGTCGTCCGGCAACCCCCAGGCGATCAACAACTGGGACTCCAACGCCGCCGCGGGCACGCCGTCCAAGGGCCTGCTCCAGACCATCGACCCGACCTTCCAGGCCTACCACGTGGACGGCACGTCGTGGGACCCGTACGACCCGGTCGCCAACATCACGGCGGCCTGCAACTACGCGGCGGCCCGCTACGGCTCGATCGACAACGTCAACGGCCCGTACTGATCCGCCCCGTCCAGCAGTCGCTCGAGGACGACGGCGATGCCGTCGTCCTCGTTCGACAGGGTGACCTCGTCGGCCACGGCCTTCAGCTCGGGGTGGGCGTTGGCCATCGCGACACCGTGACCGGCCCAGTCGAACATCGGGATGTCGTTGGGCATGTCGCCGAAGGCGATGGTGTCCGCCGGCCGCAGCCCCAGATGCTCGGCGGCCAGCGCCAGCCCCGTCGCCTTGGTGATCCCGCACGGCTGGAGCTCGACCGTGCCGGGCCCCGACATCGTCACCGTCGCCAGCGAGCCGACCACCGAGCGGGCCGTCGCCGCCAACTCGTCGTCCGTCAGGTAGGGGTGGCGCAGCAGCACCTTGCTGATGGGCTCGCCCCACAGCTGCTCGCGCCGCTCGACCCGGACCGCGGGCAGCGTCGGGTGCGGCATCAGATACCCCGGCTCGATCAGCGTGAGCCCCTCCACCCCGTCCTGGTCCACGGCCGCGTAGACCTGCCCCACCTCGGCCTCGATCTTGCCCAGGGCGGTCTCCGCCAGCTCCCGGTCCAGGGTGATGGACCACAGCAGCCGGTCCGCGCCGGCGTCGTACACCTGCGCGCCCTGCCCGCACACCGCGAGCCCCGTGCAGCCGAGGTCGTC
This sequence comes from Streptomyces sp. NPDC029041, assembly GCF_040637515.1. Taxonomy (NCBI): domain Bacteria; kingdom Bacillati; phylum Actinomycetota; class Actinomycetes; order Kitasatosporales; family Streptomycetaceae; genus Streptomyces; species Streptomyces sp. NPDC029041. The sequence goes on from NZ_JBEZWO010000014.1 coordinate 13,801, forward strand.
CAGGAGCGGCCGCACTCTCGGCGCCGGCCGGCCCGTCACCACGAGGTGCTGGGCACCGGCGTCCGCCACCCGCGCGAGCGCGGCGAGAACCCGGTCGGACAGGGTGTCGTCGCCGCGCAGCAGCGTCCCGTCCAGATCGGTGGCGATGAGCGAATATGCGAGGGGTGCGGCCATGATCAGAGAATACGGACAACGCGCCCCTTCGTTTCATCGGACGGTGGGCGCCGATTGCCCGGTTGAAGGCCTCTGCACCGGTTGGCAACAACATGCTCCGCTACCTACCCGTGGGGCCGCATAGAGCGGTACCTTCCAAGTGTCCAGGGGGGACTTGATCGGGGGGTCGGGTTGAGCAGTGGGCGCATTCGCGTGGCTGGGCCCGGGGAGCTCGGCGAAGGGGACAGGGAGCGCTGGCGTGCGCTGCGCGCCGCCTCGGAGGCGCCGCGCAACCCTTTCATGGAACCGGAGTTCACCGAAGCCGTCGGCTTGTTCAGGCCGGGGGCCCGGATCGCGGTGGTGTACGAAGGGCGGGAGCCGTCCGGCTTCCTGCCTTTTGAGCGGGGCCCGTTGGGGCAGGGCCGGGCGATCGGGCTCGGCGTCTCGGACGCGCAGGGCGCGATCCTGCGGCCGGGTCTGGACGTGGAGACGGGTGAACTGCTGAAGGCCTGCTCGGTGTCGAGCTTCGCCTTCGACAATCTGGAGGCCGAGCAGCGGCTGTTCGTCCGGTACGCGGCCGAGGAGCACGCCACCTACGTCATCGACGTGGAAAAGGGTTACGAGACGTACGAGTCGGTGCTGCGCGCGCAGTCGCCGAAGTTCCTGAAGACGACCCTGGCCAAGGAGCGCAGGCTGGGGCGGCAGGCCGGTGAGCTGCGGTTCGTGTTCGACGAGCGTGACCCGGCCGCGCTGCGCACGCTCATGGAGTGGAAGTCCGCGCAGTACCGCAGGACCGGCCGCCGGGACCGGTTCGCCCAGGAGTGGATCACCCGGCTCGTCGGGCAGCTGGCCCGGACCCGGGCGCCGGAGTGCAGCGGCACGCTGTCCGTGCTGTACGCCGGTGAGCGGCCCGTCGCCGCGCACTTCGGGCTGCGTTCGGCCTCGGTGCTGGCCTGCTGGTTCCCGGCCTACGACCCGGAGTTCGCGAAGTTCTCACCGGGTCTGGTGCTGCACCTGCGCATGGCCGAGGCGGCGGCCGCCGCCGGTGTCGCCCTGCTCGACCTGGGGCGGGGCGCGGCCGAGTACAAGGACGCGCTGAAGACGGGCGAACTGCCCGTGTACGAGGGCGCGGTGACCCGTCCGGGGGCGGGCGCGGCACTGCACTGGCTGAGCCGCGAACCGGCACGCCGCGCGCACAGCTTCGTCCGCGGCAGGCCACGGCTCGCGTCGCTGGCCGCGCGGACGCTCAAGGGCGCGGCCCGGCTGCGCCGTACCTGAACACACGAGGGGGGTGGGCGCATGGCCCGTTCGGCGCGTGCGCGGGAGGAGATTCGGCGGTTCCTGGCCATCGGGGCGGTGCAGGTCGCCGAGCTGGACCTCGACGGCGACGAGGCGGTGCTCAGACCCGGCCCGGGGAGTCCGCCCGTGACGCATGGAGAGGTGTTCGTGCTGGTCAGGAGAGGCGGCCGGCCCGTGGGGACGCTGCTCGGGCGGGTGCCGCAGGGGGCGGATCCGACAGCGGTGCTGGCGGAGCGGGCCCGGGCGGAATGCGGCCCCGCCGACCTCGGCGACCCCGGGGAGCCGCCGTTCACGAGCGTGGTCGTCGCGACGCGGGAGCGGGCCGGGCAGCTGGCACGGGCGCTGGACTCGCTGCTGGCGCAGGACCATCCGCGGTGCGAGATCGTCGTCGTCGACAACGCGCCCGTCACGAGCGAGACGCGGGAGCTGGTCGAGCGGAAGTACGCCGAGCGGGTGCGGTACGTCTGTGAGCCCGTTCCGGGGCTCGCAGCCGCCCACAACGCCGGGCTGGACGCCGTGCGCGGCGAGGTGGTCGCCTTCACCGACGACGACGTGGTCGCCGATCCGCGCTGGCTGACCGAGCTGGCCGCGCCCTTCGCCGCCGACCCGGGGCTCGGGTGCTGCACCGGGCTGATCCTGCCCGCGCGGCTGACGACTCCGGCCCAGGTGCTGCTGGAGAGCCACGGCGGCTTCGCGAAAGGCTTCACTCCAAGGACGTACGACCCGGCGCACCCGCCGGTCGACGAGCCGCTGTTCCCGTTCACGGCCGGGCGGTTCGGGTCGGGCGCGAACATGGCGTTCCGCACGGCGGTGCTGCGTTCCGTCGGCGGTTTCGACCCGGCCACCGGGGCGGGGACCGCGGCCCGGGGCGGCGACGACCTCTACGGCTTCGTGCGCGTCCTGGCCCAGGGCCACCGGCTGCGCTACACGCCGTACGCCCTGGTGTGGCACCACCACCGCGAGACCTGGCGGGACCTGGAGACCCAGGCCTACGGCTACGGCGCCGGGCTCACCGCCTATCTCACCGCGGTGCTCGTGAACCGGCCCGCGCTGCTCCCGGCGTTCCTCGCGCGGCTGCCCCGCGGCCTCGCCCACGCCCGCACGCTGACGGCGGTACGCGCGACGGACGGGGCGGACGGCACCGGCACGCCGGGCGACCACGACGCCCGCACACACCCGTGGCCGCGGCGGCTGTCACGGCTGCAGCGCAGGGGGATGCTGTACGGGCCGGTCGGCTATCTGAAAGCACGGCGTGCGCTGCGCGCGACCGCACGCGGGAAGACGGCCCGGGGGGCGATATGAGGGCGGACGGCAGAGGCAGGGCGGAGCGGAGTGCGCGGGAGAGCGAGGGACCGGTGGGTCCGCCGCCGGCCGAAGGCGCTCCCGCCGTCCCCGTCTTCCTGTACCACTCCGTGATGGACGATCCGCCGGACTGGATCGCCGAGTTCACCGTCACCCCCAGGCAGTTCGCCGCGCATCTCGACGCCGTGGTCCGCAGCGGGCGTACGCCCGTCACGATCAGCGCGATCGCCGATCACCTGGCCGGGCGGGCACCGCTGCCGCCCCGGCCGGTGCTGCTCACCTTCGACGACGGATTCGCGGACCTGCCCGGACCCACCGCCGAGGCCCTGGCCGCACGCGCGCTGCCCGCCACCGCCTATCTGACCACCGGCGCCATCGCCCCGGGCGGCCGCAGTCTGCTGCCGCCCGCGCCGATGATGAGCCTGGCCGGCGCGGCGGAGCTGGAACGTTCCGGCATGGAGATCGGCAGCCACACCGTGACGCACGCGCAGCTCGACACCCTGTCCGCCAAGGCCCTGGCGTACGAGCTGCGCACCTCCAAGGCCGTGCTGGAGGACGCCCTCGGGCACGAAATCCGGCACCTCGCCTACCCGCACGGCTACAACAGCCCCCGGGTACGGGCCATGTCGGCCAGGGCGGGCTACGAGACCGCGACGGCCGTGCGGCACGCGCTCAGCTCCGACCGCGACGAGCGGTACCGCATCGCCCGGCTCATCGTCCGGCGCACCCACACCGTCGCCGACGTCGAGGGCTGGCTGGCCGGGGCGGGCGCGCGGGTCGCGCCGTACCGGGACGGGCCGAAGACGATCGCGTGGCGCTGGTACCGGCGGGCCCGTGCGGTGCTGCACGGGCCCGAGTTCGCGGGCTGACCCCCGCGGGGACTACCGCAGCGGCTGGTTGAGGTAGGGGTCGGAGACGGCCTTGCGCAGGCTGTGCCAGGCGGTGTCGTTCGCCACCGCCAGGTCGCAGTGCGGGCCGGGGTCGCGGTAGTTCCACTGGAGGGCGGCCTTGACGCCGTCCAGGCCCTTGAGCACCCCGGGCACCTGCGCGTACCACTCGGCCTGCCGTCGCGGGCGGTTCGCGTCCGCCGCGGTGCCGAACTCGGAGAGCATCAGCGGCTTGTCGTCGGAGAGGTGCGTGCGGATCCAGTCGTGGGTGGCCTTCTGCGTCTGCGCGAAGGTCAGCCAGTCCGCGTCGTGGCAGAGGTAGTAGTTGTACTGGTTGTAGCCGATCCAGTCGACGTAGTCGTCGCCCGGGTACATCTTCTCGATCGTGCCGGCGTGGTCGAGGTACCCGGTGGTGATCCACGTCCACACCACGTTGTCGACGCCCAGGGCGCGGAACCGGTCGTGGATGTGCCGGTAGGCCTTCACGTAGTCGGCGGGCGTGCCGCTCGCCGGGGTGCGGGTGTCCATCTCCAGGTCGAAGGAGAGGAACACCTTCTTGCCGTAGTCCTTGATGCGCCGGGCCTGGACGTCGATCACCCGGTCGTCCAGCTCACCGGCCGCGATCTGCTTCCAGGTCGGCTGCTGCCCCTTGGCGCCGCCCCACCACTTGCTCTCCCAGGAGAGCAGCAGCAGGTGGTCCTCGCCGACGCGCCGCTCCTCCGGCGTGAGCAGCTGTCCCTCCCGCCGGGTGCCCGAGGGCAGGGACATGTCGTGGTACGTGTACACGATGTCCAGCTCCCGGCCCACGCGCCTCTCGTAGGCGCGTACCTTCTCCGGCAGGTCGTCGCGCTCGTGCGGCACGAAGGCCCCGAACCAGGCGCCGCACGGCGGTACCAGAAGAGCCGTCGGGCGGCAGTCCGCCGGGGACCCGGCCGCTCCCTGCTCCTGCGGTCCGGAGGCGTTCCGCAGAGCGAGTACGGCGACCAGCACCGCGCTGACGACGGTGGCGGACGTGATCAGCAGTCTGCGACGGCTCGAGGCCAGCGGGCCTTCGACCGTGTGCTCCTCGTGTGGCTTCTCCCCGTGCGTTCTGCGGTGCTGGCCTCCGGTGGCGTGCGGCGTGCGGCGAAAGGGACGGTGGGGGCGGTTGAACCTCACTGAGCGGAACCCTTCGGTGTCCTCGGTGTCGTCCCCGGCTGCGGGGAGGCGCGCAGCGGCGGACAGCACGCGGTGAGTGTGGTCAGCACTGTCAGCGTCAGCAGCACCCGCTGCGCGCTGAAGGTGTGCGTGGCGATCAGCACGGTCGCGACGAGCATCACGGCGCCGATGCTCAGGAACAGCGTCAGCATCAGCCGCTCCAGCAGGTCGGAGTGGCGGGCGAAGTCCGGGTCCCGGCGCTCCACGGGCCCTTCGGCAGGACGCGCCCCCAGGGCGGGGGCGCAGACTCTGACCACGGCCGCGCCGGGCCCCGCGGCCAGGAACAGCACGACCGCGGCGCCCCGCAGCGGCGATCCGCCGGGCAGGGCCAGGGCGGCCAGCGCCAGCCAGCCGCCGAAGGGGGGCAGCATCCGGACCACGAGTTCCTGCGGTGTCATCGCTCCGCTCCCCCTGACTGCTTCAGTACGTAGAGCCATCCGGCGCCGTTCTCCGCCACGAGCCGGAATCTCGGCGACGCGGCGACGGATCTCTGGATGCGCTCCAGCTGCGCCCGGTCGAGCTGCCCGTTCATCTCGGAGTTGGCCAGCTGCCCCTGGGTGAGCAGGAAGTAGGCCCGGCCCGGCCGCTCCACCCCGGCCATGTCGCGCGCGAGGGTGGCGGCGGGCTGCCTGACGATCCGGTCGACGTGACTGCGGCCGTCGTCGAGGAACCAGTAGTGGTCGACGCTCCAGTAGTCGGCGTACGCGTCCGGGTAGTTGCGGTTGGCCGCCACGACCAGCGAGCCCTCGGGGGCCTGCTCGAAGAGCTGCCGCACGAGCGCCACTTCCTGGGGCGGGAAGTAGTTGATCCGGTCCTTGCCGGAGTAGGCGGGCACGAACGCCAGGGTGGTGCCGAGCAGCGCGGCCAGCGGCACCCAGGTGCCGGCCCCCCGCCGGCGGGCCCAGGAGGGGCCGCTCGTCCGCCGGTTGCCGGCTTCCCGTACGGCGGCGTCGGCGGCCAGGGTGCGGACCTCGGGCAGCAGTGCCGCGGCGGCGAAGAAGGCGGCTCCGGGCAGCATGAACAGCAGCACCCGGAAGATCATCTCGCTGCCGTAGCTGCTCGCCGCGAACATCGGCAGCGGGGCCGCCGCGACCAGCAGCAGGGGGAGGGCGCGGTGGCGCAGCACCCGCTGGCGCAGTACTCCGACGGCCGCGAGCAGCAGGACCGAACCGGACAGCAGCCGGGCGGCCCAGGACGTCGCGATCGCTCCGGCGCCGGTCGGGGTGGCGCCGTAGCCCGTCTCGACGTTGGCGCCGACGTCGCCGATGGAGCGGATCATGTCCGGCATCGCCGCGGACAGGAAGGGCAGGGCGGCCGTGAGGCACCAGGCCAGGAAGATGACGACGGTCGTGACGACCGGGACCCAGTCGCGGTAGCGGCGGCTCAGGCACAGGGCGAGCAGGCAGACGGCCAGCATGCCCGGGGTGAGCTGGTGGGAGATGACGATCGCCACGATCATGACGGTGATCACCACCGTCCACACCGCCTGCCGCGGCTGCCCGCTCCGCACGGCGGACCGGCCGAAGCGCCGCAGGACGACCGCGAGCACGCCCACGTGCAGCGCGTACGCCACGGACTGGGGGGAGAAGTAGTCCTGCCCGACCCAGTTGGCCACGTAGAAGAGCCAGACCGCGGTCCAGATCAGCCGCCGGTCCTCGGTGAAGGTGCGGTAGATCAGCAGCAGCGGGAGCAGCAGCATCAGGCTGGAGACCAGGGGCCACCAGGCCATGAACATCGCCGCCGAGTCCACGCCCAGCAGCCGTTGCAGGGCGGCCTGGGCGGCGAAGAAGCCCGGCCACTGGTCGTACACCGCCATGTCGCCGACCTGATCGGCGGTCTGCAGTCCGCCGGCGGTCAGCAGATGGTCGATGACCGCCTCGTGCTTCCACGCCCAGGCGTACAGCGGGGTCGGGTAGAGCACGGCCTGCGTGGCCCGCTCCATCACCAGCAGGCCCAGTACGTACGCCGCCGACCAGGCTGCCGGGCGGTGTGCGTCGCGGACCGTGAACCAGAAGCCGGCGGTGAGCACCGCGAGCCCTGCCCAGAACGTCGGGTGCAGCGCGCTGACCAAGCCGTAGTCGTCGAGCCGCGAGACGTCGGTGTGCCGCACGGCGTACGCCCAGAGCGCGAGCGCGACGAGCAGCGGGACACCGGGCAGGGCGAGCGCGCGGCGGCCAGGCCAGGCCGGGGGCAGGTCGGACAGATCCGTCCCGAACCCATGGGCGGGGCTCGACGACTCCGAGGAGCTGGGGCTGGAGGACTGGCTGGCCGTCTCGGGGCCGCCGGCGGGGGTGCTCGCGCCGTCCCGTGCGGGTGTGGGTTCCGGCGTGGATCTCTCCCTCGGTGTGACTGGCGGACGCACGGTGGTTCCCCCCTGGCGGTTGCTCTCTTCGGCTGCGCTCGGCTTTTCCCGGGCCCGGGCCCGGTCGTTCTCGGCTTCGGGTGTGATCAGTCGCGGGGCCGGCCGCTCGGTAAGCCGCCGGCCGTTCGGTTGGCTGTCGGATCTGTCGGGGCCGCGGTGCGGGAGCGCCACCACGCAGACGCGGCGCGGTGAAGCGGCAGGAGCAGCGTGAGGGCGACGAGCAGGGGCGGCGCGAGGGGTGCGAGCGCGTCGCGCCACACCCAGCCGCAGACCGCGACGAGATACAGAACCCCCCAGCGCCCCGGCCACGTCAGCCGGCCACCCGCGTTCGCGAGCAGCAGCCCCAGCGGTACGAGACACAGCAGCTGGCAGACCGGCGGCGCCCAGCGCAGCAGCGGTTCGGGCCCGTCGAGCCCCACCGCGTCCGCCAGGAAACCGGCCGTCCTCTCGTACAACGCCCCGTCCGCCGGCCGTGGTTCCCGTCCGAGGGCGACCGGTGCGGCGTACAGGGCGCACAGGACGGCGCACAGTGCCGTGCCGGGCAACCACGGGTCGCGCCGGGTGCTCAGCGTGACGGCGGCGACGAACACCACGAGCAGCAGGCCGCCCGCGGTGAGCGACGGCAGGGGCAGGCCCTCCAGCAACTGGCGGCCGGACAGCGCGGCTTCGAAGGCCCCATCGAGCCACGGCAGGTCCCGCAACGGAGCCCAGAAGAACACGACGGCGACCCCGAGCAGGCTCCACAGGGCGCCTCGCAGCCGCCGCTCCTGCGGCTCCTGCTGCTCCTGCGGCTCCTGGTCCGGTTTCCCGGCCAGGTGGGGCGGTGGTTCCCTGGTCGGCCCGTCCGGCCGCACGATCAGCGCCAGCCTGTCCGCCTGCAGCGCCTCCCGCTCGTAGCCGGGGCGCCCGATGAACAGTGTGACCGTGTCCTGGTCACCGTCCTTGGGCTGGTAGGCGGCCCGGCGGGCCCAGGTCGTGCCGTATCCGGCGGTCGCGTTGAGCTTCGCCCAGCGGGTGCCGTAGGCGGGTTCGGCCGGCGGACGGACGGCAGGGGTGCTGTCGTCGTGACGCAGGGCCGCGCGCAGTCCGGCCATGGAGACGACGGCGATCAGCGTCATGCTCAGCAGCACCGCCCAGCCGGCGCCCGCGATCCCGGACGGGGAGAACAGCACGGCCGCACTGCCCAGCACCAGGGCGCACATGGCCCCCTGGAGCGCGGCCAGCACACCCGTGCGCCCCTGCACGCGCAGTACGCCGATGTACAGCTCCACCACGACCCGCGGCAGGGCACCGAGGGCGAGAAGCCGCAGCACGGTCGAGCCGTGCTCGGCGTAGTCCGGGCTGAAGGGCGTGAGGATCTGCGGGGCGAAGACGACCAGCACGGCCACGACCGGGACCAGAAGCAGCGTCATGCGCCGCAGGGCACCCCGGACGCCGTCGGCGAGCTGGCGCGGGTCGTGCGAGGCGTGCGCGGTGAGCGACGAGGCCATGTTGATGGCCATGAACTCCATCGTGCCGCCGACGGTGTAGGCCACGTAGAAGTAGCCGTTCTCGGCGGCGCTGAAGCGGACCGCGACCATCACCGGCAGCAGGTTGATCATCGCCAGGCTGAACAGTGCGCCCAGCGAGTCCCCGGCCAGGAAGCGGCCCATGTCCCGGATCTTCGGGGGGTCTTTGTCCCGGTCGGCGGCCGCCTGGCGCGGGATGAGCCGGCGGAAGATCAGCCAGCCCAGCGGCAGAGTGGAGAAGGCGATCGCCACCGCCCAGGAGACGAAGATGCCGAGGACCGGCAGCGCGCCGGCGAAGACGACCAGGAGGGCCAGCTTGCCGACCGAGAAGACCGCGTTCCCGGCGGGCACCCACTCCGCCTTGCGCAGTCCGGTCAGCACCCCGTCCTGCAGGGTGAGCAACGCCCAGGCCACACAGGCGGCGACGAACACGGCACCCGCCGCGGGTGTGCCCAGGGGCGCGTAGGAGGCTCCCCACGCGTCGAGCGTGAGCAGGAAGACGGCGGCTGCGAGCGCCACGACCAGCGAACTGGCCACGTACGTGCCCCACACCAGCCGTCCGGTCTCCCGCCCGGCACGCGGGACGAAACGGACGACGGCGCCGATCATCGTCGTCGCCGTGATGCTGGCGAGCAGCCGCATCGCGGCGATCGCGGCCGAGCCCTGGCCGACGGCCTCCTCCGTGTAGTAGCGGGCGGCCACCAGCCAGAATCCCAGGCCCAGTACGGCCGAGACGCCGGTGCTGAGCATGAGGAAGTAGGCGTTCTTGAACAGCGAGTCGTGGGTGTGGTCGCTCTGGGCAGGCTTCGGCCCGCCGCCGTCGGTGCGCGCGGCGGCGGGCTCGTGCACCTGGATCTCAGCCACCGGGCCGTCCCAGCCCTCCCGGCGTCGGCCTGTCCCCGGGCAGCCCTCCCGGCGTCGGCTCGTCACCGGGCCGTTCTCCCGGCGTCGGCTTGTTCCCGGGCTTTTCTCCCGGCGCCCGGACCGGCTGAACCCCGGACCACTCCAGCGCCTCGACGACCGTCCGCGCCCGCAGCGGATCCACGGGCAGTGCGTGCCGCGCGAACCAGCGGGCCGCCTCGGGAGCCGGTGAGGGGTCGGTGAACTCCGCACCGGCGTAGTCGTCCAGAGGCGGGTCGTAGAGGTAGCCGACGACGATGCCCTGCCGCGCCAGAGCCGCGATCGCCGCGTCCCGGTCGGCCACGAACAGCGGGACCCGGAAGAGCGGCTGCGTGCCCTGGCCGTCGCGCGGCTTGGCCCAGGGCGTGGACAGCAGCAGTTCCGTGCCCGCGCGGCAGGCGTCCAGCACGTCGTCCAGCCGGTCGAGTTCGTGACCGATGCGGCGCAGCCGCAGCCGGCCGGACCGGAGGCGGTAGTCGTGCATGTCGACGCGCACCCACGGGTGGTGGGCGTCGAGCCCGGGCGTGTGGCGGGCGGCGAGGGCGAGTTCGTCCGGGCGCAGCGGCATCCGGATCTCCTCGCGGTCCGCCAGCCCCAGCAGCCGGATCGCGGCCCAGGCAGCGCGCCGCAGCCGCAGCCCGCGCACCGCAGCCTCCGCGTACGGCCGGATCAGATAGGCGAGTTCGGCGCTCGCCCGGCGCGGCGCGAGCAGCCCTTCGCAGGTCTTCTCCACCGCCTCCCGTAACCCCGGGTCGGCGAGCGAGAGCATGCCTCCGGCCTGGGCGCCGACGTGCTTGGACAGGCTGAACACGGAGGCCTCGCCCCACGCCCCGACCGGCCGGCCGCCCACCCGGCTGCCGATCGCGTGCGCCCCGTCCTCGAACAGCGGGATCCCCAGCGCGTCGCACTTCTGCCTGAGACGCGGTGCCGGATCCGGGTTCCCGTACAGGTTCGTCGTGAGCACGGCCGACACCGAGCCCCACACCTCGTCCGGCACGGCATCGAGGTCGATGGACGCGTCGAGCGGGTTCAACGGCGCTTGCACCGGGCGCAGTCCGGCCGCGAGCACGACGAAGAAGATCACGTCGTCGTTCACCGGCGACATCAGCACCCGTCCGCCGGGCGGGCACCAGTGGCGCAGCGCCACGTACAGCCCGAAACGGCACGACGGTACGTACACACATTCCCGGCCGAGCCGGACGCGCATGGTCTCTTCCAGCCGCTTGGGCCGCGCACCACGCCGTACCGAACCCGGACCGGCCTCCCCTATGGCCATCCGCCCCCCAGATGTGCCGTGGGAAAGCCCCCTCCCCGAGGCCTTCCGGCACCCGCCCAGAGTCGCCCCGTTCGCACCGCTCCGTCAAGATTGCGTCGCGTCCTGTGGATAACTTCCGGCACGTACGGATACGGCGCCCCCTCCGGCGCGCCGGAGTCACCCCGTCCGGTCCCACCCGCGCCCACCTGCCCCGTTCGCCCCTCTCCGCCTCCTCGGACTCTGCCCAGGACCGGCGTGTCACCCGTAACGTGTGGCATGACCACGAACACGTGGCGACGACATGGCGCACCCGAAAGCGAGGCAGCACCCGATGCCCCCCTTCGATGTCCCCGAGGGCGACCCCTTCGGCCCGCACAACCTGCCGTACGGCGTGTTCTCCCTGCCCGGCTCGTCCCACCGGGCCGTGGGCGTCCGGCTCGGCGACCACGTACTGGACGCGGGCGCCGCGGCCCACGCGCTCGGCTCGCCCTACGCCTCCCTGCTCGCGCAGCCGACCCTCAATCCGCTGCTGGCCGCCGGCCGCACGGCCTGGTCGGACGTCCGCCGGGCGCTGACCGCCTGGGTGACCGTGCCGTCCCACCGCGAGACCGTCGCACCGCTGTTCCACCCCCTGTCGTCGGTGACCCTGCACCTGCCGTTCGAGGTCGCCGACTACGTCGACTTCTACGCCTCCGAGAACCACGCCCGGAACGTCGGGCAGATGTTCCGGCCCGACGCCGAGGACTCCCTCACCCCCAACTGGAAGCACCTGCCCATCGGCTACCACGGCCGCTCCGGCACGGTCGTCGTCTCCGGCACGGAGGTCCCGCGGCCGTCCGGCCAGCGCAAGGCCCCCGCCGACGCCGCCCCGGTCTTCGGCCCGTCCGCCCGCCTGGACATCGAGGCCGAGGTCGGCTTCGTCGTCGGCGTGCCCTCCCGGATGGGCGCGCCGGTGGCCCTCGGCGACTTCCGCGAGCACGTGTTCGGGCTGTGCCTCCTCAACGACTGGTCCGCGCGCGACATCCAGGCCTGGGAGTACGTGCCCCTCGGCCCGTTCCTCGGGAAGTCCTTCGCCACGTCGGTGTCGGCGTGGATCACCCCGCTGGACGCCCTGGAAGAGGCCCTCGTGGCACCTCCGGCCCGGACGCACGAGCTGCTGCCCTACCTGGACGACAGCGGCGAGGAACCCGGCGGCTACGACCTGCGGATCAGCGTCGCCGTCAACGGTCACGTCGTCTCCGAGCCGCCCTTCTCCACCATGTACTGGACGGCCGCCCAGCAGCTGGCCCACATGACCGTCAACGGCGCCTCCCTGCGCACCGGCGACCTGTACGGCTCCGGCACGGTCAGCGGCCCGGCGGAACGGCAACGCGGCTCCCTGCTGGAGCTGACCTGGAACGGCCGCGACCCGCTCGAACTCCCGGGCGGCAAGCGCACGTTCCTGGAGGACGGCGACGAGGTGACCCTGACGGCCTGGGCCCCGGGGCCCGACGGTGTGCGGGTGGGGCTCGGCGAGGTGACGGGGCGGGTCGTCCAGGGCTGACCCGGACCGGCCGGGAGCCGCTCTCGGGGGGCGTCCGAGGTCGCCCCTCCCGTCTCCCTTGTTGCCGTTCAGCCCCTGACGCACACCGCCCGGCCCGTCATACTGGGCGCGGGGCGGTGTGCCCGCACGGCCACCACGCTCGTCGTGGTCACCGGTGCGCACGGCGGCCGCCCTTCCCCGCACGACCCGTAGCCGCCCCTCTTGTGACGAGGAACCGGAGCCCGTGGCCATGACCGTCTGCCTGCTCCTGCTGAGTGTCGTCGCCGTGACGGCCGCCGTCCCCGTTCCCCGTGCGCTGACCCGGGCGGCCTGGCCCGAGCGGGAACCGGTGGTCGCGCTGTGGGTCTGGCAGTGCCTGGTCGCCACCGTCCTGCTGGCGTGCGTGACGGCACTCTCCCTGGGCGCCGCCGCCGTCTTCGGCACGGTCCGCGCCCAGCTCTTCGCCCCGGCACCGGCCGCGGTGACCGCGGCGTACGACCTGTCCGCCGCCCCACCGGGGGCCACCGCGCTCACCGTGCTGCTGGCCTGCGGCGCCGCCTGGACGACCGCGATGCTCGCGCGGGAGCTCGTCGAGGCGCGCCGGCGCCGGGCCCGGGCCCGGGCCCATCTGCGGGAGCGCGCACCCGACCTGCCGGCCGGCCTGCCCGCGGCCCGGGGTCCGCTGCTGGTCCTGGAGGACGAGTACCCGGACGCCTGGTGGATGCCCGGCCACCCGCCCCAGCTGATCGTCACCACGGGCGCCCTGCACCGTCTGACCGGCCACCAGCTCGACGCCGTCCTCACCCACGAGCGGGGTCACGCCCGCGCCCGCCACGACTGGCTGCTGCACCTGTCCACGGCCCTGGCCACCGGCTTCCCCCGCATCCCGCTGTTCGCCCACTTCTGCGACCAGACCCACCGCCTGGTCGAACTGGCCGCCGACGACACGGCCTCCCGCCGCTGCGGCCACCTGACCACGGCTCTGGCCCTGATCGAGCTCAACCAGCACCGCGGTGTCCTGTCCTGCGCCTCCAGCCCCCGCCTGCTGGGCGAGCGGGTCGACCGGCTTCTGGAACCGCCGCCCCGACTCGGCCGCCGGCACCGGGCCCTGACCACCACGACGGCCGCGCTCGTGCCGCTGGTGCCGCTGCTGATCGCGTTCGCGCCGGGCCTGACGGCGCTGTCGTAACCGCACCGGCCGGGAGGCGGCGTGCTGTCGCAGCGGCGCCGGTTCAAAGGCGGCCGGCTGTCGGAGCGGCACAGGTTGAGAGGCCGACCGCCCTCGGCGCGGCGCCGGTTCAGAGGCGGCCAACTGTAGGTGCGGCACCGGTTCAGAGGCGGCCGGCTGTCGGAGCGGCACAGGTTGAGAGGCCGACCGCCCTCGGCGCGGCGCCGGTTCAGAGGCGGCCAACTGCAGGTGCGGCGCCGGTTCAGAGGCGCGCCGGCCGTCCGTGCGGCACCGGTCGGGCGGTCGGTGGCGGATCCGGTTCGGGAAGGGCCAAACGACCAGCTCACTCGTCGGGCGCGTCACATTCCCGGTGGCGCAACATTCCTGCAACACCACTTTTCCTATCGGATAGGTATGGTCCGAACCATGCCCAGTGACCGCATCCGAGACCACGCCGGACAGGGAGCCGCGACCACCGTCGCCGCCCACCGCGCGCGGCGACGGCTGCGCGCCGACCGGGCACGGCAGCTGGCGGACCTGCTCCGGCGGCTGCTGCTCACCGGCGCCTTCCCCGACGGGGTCCTCCCCCACGAGTCGACCCTCGCCACCGAGTACGGCGCGAGCCGCAACACGGTCCGCGAGGCCCTCGACCTGCTGCGGACCGAAGGCCTCGTGGAGCGTCAGCCCGGTGTCGGCACCGTGGTCGTGGCCCACAAGTACTCCCACGGCCTCGACCGTCTGATGGGCCTCGCGGAAACCCTCCGTGAGCACGGCCGGGTCACCAACGAGGTCCGCACCATGGGCCCCGCCCCGGCACCCGCGCCGGTCGCCGACCGTCTCGGACTCGCGCCCGGCACCGACGTCCTCTACATCGAACGCCTGCGCAGGCTCGGCGGACTGCCCCTGTCCCTCGACCTCACCTACATCCCCCTCGACATCGGCACCGAACTGCTCGGTGCCGATCTGGAGAACACCGACGTCTTCCGCCTCCTGGAAGCCGTCACCGGCCGGCGCCTCGGCCACGCCGAGATCACCCTGGAAGCGGTCAGCGCGGACACCCACTCGGCCGCCGTGCTCGAGGCCCCGCGCGGCGCCGCCGTCCTCATGCTGGAACGCCTCACCCACCTCGCGGACGGCCGCCCGGTCGACCTGGAGTTCATCCGTTTCCGCGGCGACCGCATCACCATGAGCGGCCTGCTGCACCGGAACCGTTAGCCAACCCGCTCGCGCACATCCCTGGAGACAGCCATGCCCTTGGCGCCCCAGCGGGCCGACGTGCCCGTGACCATCGACGAGTCGAAGTGCATCGACGGCTGCACGCTCTGCGTGGACATGTGCCCGCTGGACTCCCTCGCCATCGACGAGCGCAACGGCAAGGCCTACATGCATGTCGACGAGTGCTGGTACTGCGGCCCGTGCGCGGCCCGCTGCCCCACCGGAGCCGTCACCGTCAACATGCCCTATCTGCTCCGGTGAGAGGCCCGAACCATCATGAAACGCACCGTCGTCGCGACATCCGCCGTCCTCCTCCTGCTCCCGCTCAGCGCCTGCGGCGGTGACGCGGAGGCGGGCAGCGGCTCCACGGTCACCGTCACCGTCGGCTACCAGTCCCGCACCATCAACACCGTCACGGCGGGCACCCTGCTCCGCTCCCTGGGCTCCTTCGAGAAGCAGCTCAACGCCCTGCACGACGGCGTCCACTACAAGGTCGACTGGCAGGACTACGCCACCGGCGCCCCCATCACCGCCCAGATGACCGCCGGGAAGATCGACATCGGCTCGATGGGTGACTTCCCGCTGCTCATCAACGCGGCCCGCGGCAAGCAGCTGAACAGCCCCACCCGCCTGGTCTCGGTCACCGGTTACAACCTCCGCGGCGGCCTCAACACCATCGTCACCGCACCGGACTCCAAGCTGGCGTCCCTGAAGGACCTGAAGGGCAAGAAGGTCTCCACGAGCGTCGGCTCGGCCGCCGACGGCACCCTCGTCCGGGCCCTGCAGCGCGCCGGCATCGATCCGAACAGCGGCATCGAGAAGCTCAACCAGCAGCCCTCGGTCGGCGCCTCCGCCCTCGCGGCGGGCAGCACGGACGCCCTGTCCCAGTTCGTCGCCTGGCCCGGCCTGCTCGCCTTCCAGGGCAAGGCGAAGGCGATCTACGACGGTGCCCGGCTGAACCTGCCCACCTTCCACGGCGTCACCGCCCGCGAGGACTTCGCGAAGCAGCGCCCGGCCGTGCTGGAGGCGTTCCTGAAGGCCCAGGCGGAGGCGACCGACTACCTGAACCAGCACCCGGTGGACGCCGCCGAGAAGGTCGCGAAGGCGACCGGCCTGCCCGCCGAGGTCGTCTACCTCTACAACGGCGATCACGGCATCGCCACCTTCGACCCGGCCATCAAGCCCCAGCTCGTCTCCGCGCTGAAGCAGGACGTCTCGGTCCTCAAGTCGGCGAAGCTCACCGGCGACGTGGACGTCGACTCCTTCGTCGACGACCGGTACGTGAAGAAGGCCCTCGGAGCGACGGCGTACTCCAGGCATCTCGCCACGAAGCCCGCACCCGCCGCGAGCGAGGCCTGGCCGAAGGGCGCTTCCAAGACCGTCACGTTCGACTCCCCCTCCAAGCTGCTGCGTTACGTCGCCGGGCACCGCGACGGCCTGCGTGCCGCCTACGTCCCCGACACCACCACCGGCACCCTCTGGTTCGCCGACAAGGCCGTGTGGGTGGCCGACGGCGACAAGCTGCTGCCCTTCGCCGCGCCCGACACCGCGCAGGCGTACATCGCCGGGCACGGCGGAGCCCGCGTCGTCTCCTACGCCGACGCCCTGGAGCAGGCGTCGTGAGGCGGTATGTGCTCCGCGTCCTCTCGCTGGTCGCCGCCCTCGGCCTGTGGCAGGCACTGACCAGCCTGAACGTCGACCTGTGGCTGCGCTTCTCGCAGTTCCCGACGGTCACCGACGTGGCCCGGGCCTTCGCCTCCCGGGTGTCCGGACCGGACTACTGGACGGACCTCACCAACAGCCTCACCCGGATCCTCACCGGCTTCCTGCTGGCCGCCGTCCTCGGGGTGGCCACGGGTGTGCTCGTGGCACGCTCGCGTCTCGCCGAGGACCTGCTCGGCCCGGTGCTGGAGGTGGTCCGCCCGATCCCGGCCATCGCCCTGGTGCCCGTCGCGATCCTGCTGTTCCCCTCCAACGAGCAGGGCATCGTCTTCATCACCTGCACCGCCGCCTTCTTCCCGGTCCTGGTCTCCACCCGGCACGCGGTGCGCGCCCTGACGCCCGTGTGGGAGGAGGCCGTACGGACCATGGGCGGCGGCCGGTGGCGGATCCTCGGCTCGGTCGTCCTGCCGGGCGCCCTGCCCGGCGTGTTCGGCGGTCTGTCCGTCGGCATCGGCGTCTCGTGGATCTGTGTGATCTCCGCCGAGATGATCTCCGGCCAGTACGGCGTCGGTTACCGCACCTGGCAGGACTACACCGTCGTCGACTACCCGGGCGTGTTCGTCGGCATGGTCACCATCGGCGTGCTCGGCTGGCTCACCTCCACCGCCGTGGAACTCCTGGGCCGCCGCCTCACCCGCTGGCTGCCGCGCACCGCGTACGTGCCCGGAGCCCGGCCGCCCCGGCCCAACCGGCCCCACCGGTCCGTGAAGCCGGCACCGGCCGCCCCCGCCGCCGCCCCCGGCAGGGCCCGATCCGAGGAGGCACGCGATGAGCACCTCGTCTGAGACCGTCTCGAACACCCCGCCCGGGGCTGCCCCGGACGCCTCGTCCGGCACCGGCCCGAAAGCGTCGTCCGAGGCCGGCGCCCCCACCGCCCCCGTGCGCGGCACCCGGCTCACCCTCACCGGCGCCTCCCTCGGCCGCCCCGGTGCGACCGCCCTGGACGAGGTCGGCCTGGACATCGCCCCCGGCGAGATCCTCACCGTCGTCGGCCCGTCGGGCTGCGGCAAGTCGACCCTGCTGCGCACCCTGGCCGGCCTGCTGGCGCCGCTCGCCGGCGAGCTCACCCAGGACGGGCACCCGCTCACCGGCCCCTCGGCCGACCGGGCCCTGGTCTTCCAGGAGGACGCCCTGCTCCCCTGGCGCGCCCTGCGTGCCAACGTCGAACTCCCCCTCGCCATCCGCGGCGTGCCCCGCGCCGAGCGCCGGGAGCAGGCCCAGGCCTGGCTGGATCGGGTCGGGCTCGGCTCGCAGGCACGGCAGTTGCCGCACCGGGTCTCCGGCGGGCAGCGCCAGCGCGTCCAGCTGGCCCGCGCCCTGGCCGGACGCCCGCGCGCCGTCCTGATGGACGAGCCGTTCGGCGCGCTCGACGCGCAGACCCGCGCCGGGATGCAGGACCTGCTGGTGGAGGTGCTCCGAGGCACGGGCGCCACCGTCGTCTTCGTCACCCACGACGTGGACGAGGCCCTGTTCCTCGGCGACCGCGTGGCCCTGCTCGGCGCGGGCGGCCTCGTCGCCGTCCGGGACATCCCCCGCCCGCGCGAGCGCGGCGCGCACGACGATCCGGCGCGCGTGGCCCTGCGACGCGACGTCCTCACCTCGCTCGGTACGTGAAAGGCACCCCGGTGACCACCTCCGTGAACCCCCCTGCGGACATCCCCCTGGCCGTCCCGTCCCTCTCCGACGCCGAGGAACTGACCTGCGACGTCCTCGTCATCGGCGGCGGTACGGCCGGCACCATGGCCGCCCTGACCGCCGCCGAGCACGGCGCGAGCGTGCTGCTGCTGGAGAAGGCGCACGTCCGCCACTCCGGCGCGCTCGCCATGGGCATGGACGGCGTGAACAACGCGGTCATCCCGGGCCGGGCCGAACCCGACGACTACGTCGCCGAGATCACCCGCGCCAACGACGGCATCGTCGACCAGTCCACCGTCCGCCAGACCGCCACCCGCGGTTTCGGCATGGTGCAGCGGCTGGAGTCCTACGGCGTGAAGTTCGAGAAGGACGAGCACGGCGACTACTCCGTCCGCCAGGTGCACCGCTCCGGCTCCTACGTACTGCCGATGCCGGAGGGCAAGGACGTCAAGAAGGTCCTCTACCGGCAGCTGCGGCGGCGCGAGATGCGGGAGCGGATCCGCATCGAGAACCGGGTCATGCCGGTGCGTGTCCTCACCGCCGGCGAGGGCGAGGACCGGCGGGCCGTGGGGGCGGCCGGCTTCAACACCCGCACCGGGCAGTTCGTCCAGGTCCGCGCGGGCGCGGTGATCCTCGCGACCGGCGCCTGCGGCCGCCTCGGCCTGCCCGCCTCCGGTTACCTCTACGGCACCTACGAGAACCCCACCAACGCGGGCGACGGCTACGCCATGGCCTACCACGCGGGCGCCGAGCTCACCGGCATCGAGTGCTTCCAGATCAACCCGCTGATCAAGGACTACAACGGCCCGGCCTGCGCCTACGTCGCCAACCCCTTCGGCGGCTACCAGGTCAACCGGCACGGCGAGCGCTTCGTCGACTCCGACTACTGGTCGGGCCAGATGATGGCCGAGTTCGCCGCCGAGGTGGCGTCCGACCGGGGCCCCGTCTACCTGAAGCTGAGCCACCTCCCCGAGGAGTCGGTCTCGGCCCTGGAGACGATCCTGCACTCCACCGAGCGCCCCACCCGTGGCACCTTCCACTCCGGGCGCGGCCACGACTACCGCACCCACGACATCGAGATGCACATCTCCGAGATCGGCCTGTGCGGCGGCCACTCCGCCTCCGGCGTCCGCGTGGACGACCACGCCCGCACGACCGTCCCGCGGCTGTACGCGGCCGGCGACCTGGCCTGCGTCCCGCACAACTACATGATCGGCGCGTTCGTCTTCGGCGACCTCGCGGGCGCGGACGCGTCCCGGTACTCGCCGTACGAGGGGGAGTTGCCGGGCGACCAGCTGCGTGAGGCGCACGAGCTGATCTACCGCCCGCTGCGCAACCCCGACGGCCCGCCGCAGCCCCAGGTCGAGTACAAGCTGCGCCGCTTCGTGAACGACTACGTGGCCCCGCCCAAGTCCGGTGCCCGGCTGTCGCTGGCGCTGGAGGCGTTCCAGCGGATGCACACCGACATCGCCGAGATGGGCGCCCGCACCCCGCACGAACTGATGCGCTGCGCCGAGGTCACCTTCATCCGCGACTGCGCGGAGATGGCCGCCCGCTCCTCCCTGGCCCGCACCGAGTCCCGCTGGGGCCTCTACCACGAGCGCCTCGACCACCCCCAGCGTGACGACGCGTCCTGGTTCCACCACCTCGATCTGCACAAGTCCCCCTCCGGTGCGATGGAGTTCACGGCGCGCCCCGTGGCTCCCTATCTCGTTCCCGTCGACGGTTTCGAGCCCGTCGGCGGTCCCTCTCGTGTCCTGGGCGAGGTGCACGCCGAGGATGTGGCCCTGGCAGGCTCGCGGGACGTGGCACCGGTCGCGGCCCCGGTCGGAGCGGCTGCGCCGGAGCCGGCCCCGGCGCAGCAGACTCCGGTCACCGTCCCTTCCGGTGGGGAGTCCTCCGCCCGCCTGCTCGAACTCGTCGCCCTCGCCGAGGAGGAGCCAGAACTCGGCGCTCTTCAGCCCTACTTGACGGACCCGGAGCCCGCTGTCCGCCGCGAGGCCGTCGCCGTGCTCACCGAGACGCTGCCGCCCGGGACGGGCACCGCGCTCGCCGCAGCGCTGCGCGACACCGCCGCCGAGGTGCGTGCCGCCGCGGCCGCGTCACTGCGTGAGCTCGTCGAGACGCTCCCGGCCGAGCCCGATCTGCGCGACGGCCTCGCCGCCGCCCTGACCGAACCGGACCCGGTGGTCCGCGCGGCGGCCCTGGACGTCCTGCGCGCCCTGCGTCTCGGCGACGCCGCCCTGTTCGCGGACTCCCTCACCGACTCCGACATCGCCGTCCGCATCGAGGCCGTACGCGCCCTGGTGTCGGTCGACGCCGTCGGCGAACTGGCCGGTGCGGCGGGCGCCGAGCCCTCCCGCGAGGTACGGGTCGCGATCGCCAAGGGTCTGGCCACGGTGAGTGCCGAGCTGCCGGCGGGTGGCGTCCCGGACGGCGCCGACCTGGCCGCGAGCACGATCGAAGCGGCCCTCACCGGCCTCCTCGACGACCCCGACGCCCTGGTGCGGGCAGCGGCCTACGGAGCACTGGGCACCACCGGCTGCCCGGCGCCCCTCACGACGCGAGCCGTGGCCGCGCTGTCCGAGACGGCCTGGCAGGTGCGGGCGGGTGCGGCCACGGCCCTGTCCGTCGCCGAACCCGAGGACGCCGTCCCCGCCCTCGCCAAGGCCCTGGCCGACACCAACGCCGACGTCCGCAAGGCCGCCGTCCTGGCGCTGACCCGGCACCGCACCACCGAGGAGGCCCGGGCGGCCCTCGCCACGGCGACGACGGACTCCGACGCGGATGTCAGGGCGTACGCGGGACGGGCGTTGTGACCGATACGCCTGTCTGAGCCGTCTGCCCTGGCCGGAGCCCGGCCTCATATCCAGTCGTCGGGCTCCGGCTCCGTGTCCGTCTCAGGCCAGTGGTACGGCTCACCGGCGTCCTGACTCGCGGCGTGGGCCGGAGCCCGACCGGATGCCGGAGCCCGACCGGACGCGTGGGCGGAGGGCGAGCCTGCGGCGGGTGCGGAGGCGGAGGCAGGGGCGTCCGCCGTGCCCGCACCGGGCGGTCCGCCCAGCGACGCCAGCACCTCCAGCACCCCCTCCCCATACGTGGTGAGCTTCTTCTCGCCGACCCCGCTGATCCCGCCGAGCTCCCCCATCGACGTCGGCCAGACCATGGCGATCTCCCGCAGTGTGGCGTCGTGGAAGATCACGTAGGCCGGGACGCCCTGCTCACGGGCCTGTTCGGCGCGCCAGGCGCGCAGCGCCTCGAAGGCGGGCAGCAACTCCTCGGGCAGCTCGGCGGCGACCGCCTTGGCCTTGCGTTCGCCCCGGCCGGAGCCGGAGGACGAGGAACCGGACCGGGAGGCCACCGGCTTCTTCGGCTCCTTGCGCAGCGGCACGTCCCGCTCCCGCCGCAGCACCGCCCCGCTGGCCTCGGTCAGCACCAGCGTGCCGTACTCGCCCTCCACCGCGAGCAGCCCCTGGGCGAGCAACTGCCGTATGACGCCGCGCCATTCGGCCTCGGACAGCTCCTCGCCGATGCCGAACACGGACAGCTGGTCGTGGTCGAACTGGATGACCTTGCCGGTCCGCTTCCCCAGCAGGATGTCCACGATCTGCACCGCGCCGAACTTCTGTCCGCGCTCCCGCTGCAGCCGGACGACCGTCGACAGCGCCTTCTGCGCCGCGATGGTGCCGTCCCACGTCTCCGGCGGCGTCAGGCAGGTGTCGCAGTTGCCGCAGCCGGACGGGTCGGGGTCCTGGCCGAAGTAAGCGAGGAGCTGGCCCCGGCGGCACTGGGCCGTCTCGCACAGCGCCAGCATCGAGTCCAGGTGGGCCTGGGCCCGGCGGCGGAAGGCCTCGTCGCCCTCGCCGGACTGGATCAGCTTGCGCTGCTGGATGACGTCGTTCAGCCCGTAGGCCATCCACGCCGTCGAGGGCAGCCCGTCGCGGCCGGCCCGGCCCGTCTCCTGGTAGTAGCCCTCGACCGACTTGGGCAGGTCGAGGTGGGCGACGAAGCGGACGTCCGGCTTGTCGATGCCCATGCCGAAGGCGATGGTCGCCACCACGACCAGGCCGTCCTCCCGCAGGAAGCGGGACTGGTGGGCCGCGCGCGTGCCCGCGTCCAGGCCCGCGTGGTACGGCACCGCCTCGATGCCGTTGCGGCTGAGGAACTCGGCGGTCTTCTCCACCGAGTTGCGCGACAGGCAGTAGACGATGCCCGCGTCGCCCGCGTGCTCCTCGCGCAGGAAGCTCAGCAGCTGCTTCTTCGGGTCCGCCTTGGGCACGATCCGGTACTGGATGTTGGGCCGGTCGAAGCTCGCCACGAAGTGGCGGGCCGTCGGCATGTTCAGCCGCTGGGTGATCTCCTGGTGCGTCGCGTGCGTGGCCGTCGCCGTCAGCGCGATCCGCGGTACGTCCGGCCAGCGCTCGCCGAGCAGGGACAGCGCCAGGTAGTCGGGCCGGAAGTCGTGGCCCCACTGGGAGACGCAGTGCGCCTCGTCGATCGCGAAGAGGGAGATCTTGCCTCGGGAGAGCAGATCGAGCGTGCTCTCCAGCCGCAGCCGCTCCGGTGCCAGGTACAGCAGGTCCAGCTCGCCGGCGAGGAACTCGGCCTCGACCATCCGCCGCTCGTCGAAGTCCTGCGTGGAGTTCATGAATCCGGCGCGCACGCCGAGCGCCCGCAGCGCGTCCACCTGGTCCTGCATCAGGGCGATGAGAGGGGAGACGACCACGCCCGTGCCCGGCCTGACCAGGGACGGGATCTGGTAGCACAGCGACTTGCCGCCGCCGGTCGGCATGAGCACGACGGCGTCGCCGCCCGCCACGACATGCTCGATGACGGCTTCCTGCTCACCGCGGAAGGCGTCGTAACCGAAGACGCGGTGCAGCGCGGCCAGCGCCTCGCTCGCATCGGGGCGGAGGGGCCCGGCGGAGTCGCCACCCGCGCCGGTCCCGGCCCCGGTCGCCCCGGCGCCGGTCACCGTGTCCAGTTCCGTCATCACACCTGTCCCGCCAGTAGCGCCCATCGTTGCGTCCCCCGTGCGTCGCGCCTCGACCACTGCGTCCACCATAGGCGCCCGGACCGACAGCCCCGGAGTTATCCACAGGTCTGCCCTGCAGGGGTGCGTCAAGGACACGATCGTCGTTCACACGTTCGCGGGAGACCTGCCCGTTTCCGGCGGATAGTCTGAAAGCACCCGCGAGACTCCGTCCCATGGGAGCCCTTATGAGCGTCGCGCCGAAGGCGTCCAAGCCCACCTGGCCGACCCCGCCGGAAGGCGGCTGGACCGCCGACGACCTGGACCGCCTCCCGAATCTTCCTCCGCACACGGAGCTGATCGACGGGAGTCTCGTCTTCGTGAGTCCGCAAACCCTGTTTCACTCACGCGCTGTCGACTTCTTCAACTGGCAGCTGCAGTCCCTCGCACCCGCGGAGTACGAGGTCATTCGCGAGTTCACCATCGACATCGACCGCCAGAACCGGCCGGAGCCGGATGTGATCGTGGTACACGGAGACGTTGTGGAGGACCCCGGGCAGACCCGGTATCCGGCGGAGTCCGTCCTGCTCGCCCTCGAGGTCGTCTCCGCGGACTCCGTTTCACGGGACCGCGAGACCAAGCCCCTGAAATACGCCCGGGCCGGGATCCCGCACTACTGGCGTGTGGAGAACGAGAAGGGACTCGCCGCGGTGCACGCCTTCGAGCTGGAGCCCACCACCGGTGCGTACACAAGCGTCGGAATCTTCCGGGAGCGGATGAAGGTCAGCGCCCCGTTCCCCGTGGACCTGGATCTGACCGGCATCAAGCCGCGCCGCAAGGGCGGCGAGTAACGACCAAGCCGCCAAGCACAGCGGCCCGGCCCCCGAGTGGGGAACCGGACCGCTGCCGCTCGGGCGGCTCAGCTCAGCGCACGAACACCCCCGCCTGCCCCGCCAGGTCCAGGAAGTACTGCGGCGCCACACCGAGCACCAGCGTGACCGCCACGCCCACTCCGATCGCCGTCATCGTCAGGGGCGACGGCACGGCCACCGTCGGGCCCTCCGGCCGCGGCTCGCTGAAGAACATCAGCACGATGACGCGGATGTAGAAGAACGCCGCGATCGCCGACGAGATCACACCGATCACGACGAGCGGGGCCGCCCCGCCCTCCGCCGCCGCCTTGAACACGGCGAACTTCCCGGCGAAACCGGACGTCAGCGGAATGCCCGCGAAGGCCAGCAGGAACACGGCGAAGACCGCCGCCACCAGCGGGGACCTGCGCCCCAGCCCCGCCCACTTGGACAGGTGCGTCGCCTCGCCCCCGGCGTCGCGGACGAGCGTGACCACCGCGAAGGCGCCGATCGTCACGAACGAGTACGCGGCCAGGTAGAACAGCACCGACGAGACACCGTCGGGCGTGGTCGCGATGACACCGGCGAGGATGAACCCGGCGTGCGCGATCGACGAGTACGCCAGCAGCCGCTTGATGTCGGTCTGCGTGATCGCGACGATCGCACCGCCCAGCATGGTGACGATGGCCACGGCCCACATGACCGGCCGCCAGTCCCAGCGCAGGCCCGGCAGCACGACGTACAGCAGGCGCAGCAGCGCGCCGAACGCCGCCACCTTCGTCGCCGCCGCCATGAAGCCGGTCACCGGCGTCGGCGCGCCCTGGTAGACGTCCGGCGTCCACATGTGGAACGGGACCGCGCCCACCTTGAACAGCAGGCCCATCACCAGCAGCGCGGCGCCGATCAGCAGCAGCGCGTCGTTGCCCATGGTGTCGGCGAGCGCCGGGTTGACGTCCTGCACGGTGCCGTCGACGACCTGCGCGATCGTCGCGTACGACATCGAGCCCGCGTAGCCGTAGAGCAGGGCGATGCCGAACAGGGTGAACGCGGAGGCGAAGGCGCCCAGCAGGAAGTACTTGACCGCCGCCTCCTGCGACATAAGCCGCTTGCGCCGGGCCAGGGCGCACAGCAGGTACAGCGGCAGGGAGAGGACTTCCAGCGCGACGAACAGCGTCAGCAGGTCGTTGGCCGCCGGGAAGATCAGCATGCCGGCGACCGCGAACATCAGCAGCGGGAAGACCTCGGTGGTGGTGAAGCCGGCCTTGACGGCGGCCTTCTCGCTCTCGCTGCCCGGCACGGAGGCGGCCTGCGCGGCGAAGGAGTCCACGCGGTTGCCGTGCGCCTCCGGGTCCAGGCGCCGCTCGGCGAAGGTGAACAGGCCCACGAGGGCCGCCAGCAGGATCGTGCCCTGCAGGAACAGGGCCGGTCCGTCGACGGCGATCGCGCCCATCGCCGCGATGCGCGCCTTGGTGGTGCCGTATCCGTCGGCCGCGAGAGCGACGACCGCGGCGAAGGCGGCCGCGATCGCGACGACGGAAACGAACATCTGAACGTAGTAACGCGATTTACGCGGTACGAACGCCTCGACCAGGATCCCGACGATCGCCGCGCCGACGATGATCAGGGTGGGGGCGAGCTGCCCGTACTCGATCTTCGGCGCGTCGATCTTCGAGATCGGGTCGGCCGCCGTTGTCCACAGGCTGTGGACGGCTGTTGCGCTCACTTGGCCGCCTCCACCTCGGGCTGGGGGTCCTTCTTCTGTACGTCGGACATGGTCTGCTTGACCGCCGGGTCGATGATCTGCGTGACGGGCTTCGGGTAGACGCCCAGGAAGATCAGCAGGACGACCAGCGGCGCGACGGCCACGAGCTCGCGGATCCTGAGGTCCGGCATCGCGGAGACCTCCGGTTTCACCGGGCCCGTCATCGTCCGCTGGTAGAGGACGAGGGTGTAAAGCGCGGCGAGGACGATGCCGAAGGTGGCGATGATGCCGATCACCGGGTACCGCGTGAACGTGCCGACCAGGACCAGGAACTCACTGACGAACGGGGCCAGCCCCGGCAGGGAGAGCGTCGCGAGGCTGCCGATCAGGAACGTGCCGGCGAGCACCGGGGCGACCTTCTGCACGCCGCCGTAGTCGGCGATGAGCCGCGAGCCGCGCCGGGAGATCAGGAAGCCCGCCACCAGCATCAGCGCGGCCGTCGAGATGCCGTGGTTGATCATGTAGAGCGTCGCGCCCGACTGGCCCTGGCTCGTCATCGCGAAGATGCCCATGATGATGAAGCCGAAGTGGGAGATCGACGCGTAGGCGATCAGCCGCTTGATGTCGCGCTGGCCGACCGCGAGCAGCGCCCCGTAGATGATGCTGATCAGAGCCAGGACGAGGATGGCGGGCGTGGCCCACTTGCTGGCCTCCGGGAAGAGCTGGAGGCAGAAGCGGAGCATCGCGAACGTGCCGACCTTGTCGACGACCGCCGTGATGAGTACGGCGACCGGGGCGGTGGACTCCTGCATGGCGTTGGGCAGCCAGGTGTGCAGCGGCCACAGCGGCGCCTTCACCGCGAACGCGAAGAAGAAGCCGAGGAACAGCCAGCGTTCGGTGTTGGTCGCCATGTCGAGCGTGCCGTTGGCACGGGCCTCGGCGATCTCCTGGAGCGAGAAGTTCCCCGCGACCACGTACAGGCCGATCACCGCGGCCAGCATGATCAGGCCGCCGACCAGGTTGTAGAGGAGGAACTTCACGGCCGCGTACGACCGTTGCGTCGCGGCCGCCTTCTCGCCGTGCTCGTGGGCACGGTCCCCGAAGCCGCCGATGAGGAAGTACATCGGGATCAGCATGGCTTCGAAGAAGATGTAGAAGAGGAAGACGTCGGTGGCCTCGAAGGAGAGGATCACCATCGCCTCGACGCCGAGGATCAGGGCGAAGAAGCCCTGCGTCGGCCGCCACCGGCTGCTGCCGGTCTCCAGGGGGTCGGCGTCGTGCCAGCCCGCGAGGATGATGAACGGGATCAGCAGCGCCGTGAGCGCGATGAGCGCCACGCCGATGCCGTCCACGCCCAGTTCGTAGCGGACGCCGAAGTCGGCGATCCAGGCGTGGGACTCGGTGAGCTGGTAGCGGTCGCCGCCCGGGTCGAAGCGCACCAGGACGGTGATCGCCAGGACGAGCGTGGCGAGCGAGAAGAGCAGCGCCAGCCACTTGGCGGCGGTGCGCTGCGCGGCCGGTACGGCGGCCGTGGCGATCGCCCCGACGGCCGGGAGCGCCGCTGTCGCTGTCAGCAGAGGAAAGGACATCGGTATCAGACCGCCCTCATCAGCAGGGTCGCGGCGACGATGAGCGCCGCACCCCCGAACATCGAGACCGCGTAGGAGCGGGCGAAGCCGTTCTGCAGCCTGCGCATCCGCCCGGAGAGGCCGCCGACCGAGGCCGCCGTGCCGTTGACGACGCCGTCGACCAGGGTGTGGTCGACGTAGACCAGGGACCGCGTGAGGTGCTCGCCGCCGCGGACCAGGACGACGTGGTTGAAGTCGTCCTGGAGGAGGTCGCGCCGGGCGGCCCGGGTGAGCAGCGAACCGCGCGGGGCGACGGCCGGGACCGGGCGGCGGCCGTACTGGGCCCACGCCAGGGCGACGCCGATGATCATGCAGGCGACGGTCGCGCCGGTGACCACACCCGCGCTGATCGGCGGGTTGCCGTGGCTGTGCCCGGTGACCGGCTCCAGCCAGTGCATGAACCGGTCGCCGATGCTGAAGAACGCGCCTCCGGCCACCGACCCGACGGCCAGCACGATCATCGGGACCGTCATGACCTTGGGCGACTCGTGCGGGTGCGGCGGGGTGTACTCGCCGCGCGTCTCGGCGGCGGGCTCCACGTCCGGCTCGGCCGGGGACGGCGTCGGGGCGTGGCGCCAGCGCTCCTCACCGAAGAACGTCATCAGCATCACGCGCGTCATGTAGAACGCTGTGATGGCCGCGCCGAGCAGGGCGCAGGCGCCGAGGATCCAGCCCTCGGTGCCGCCCTTGGCGAACGCCGCCTCGATGATCTTGTCCTTGGAGAAGAAGCCGGACAGTCCCGGGAAGCCGATGATCGCCAGATAGCCGAGGCCGAAGGTGACGAAGGTGACCGGCATGTACTTCCGCAATCCGCCGTACCTGCGCATGTCGACCTCGTCGTTCATGCCGTGCATGACCGAACCGGCGCCGAGGAAGAGACCGGCCTTGAAGAAGCCGTGCGTCACCAGGTGCATGATCGCGAAGACGTAGCCGATGGGGCCGAGGCCGGCGGCGAGGATCATGTAGCCGATCTGCGACATGGTCGAGCCGGCCAGGGCCTTCTTGATGTCGTCCTTCGCGCAACCGACGATCGCACCGAACAGCAGCGTGACCGCGCCGACGATGGTGACGACCAGCTGGGCGTCCGGGGCGCCGTTGAAGACGGCCGCTGAGCGGACGATCAGGTAGACGCCCGCCGTCACCATCGTCGCGGCGTGGATGAGGGCCGAGACCGGGGTCGGGCCCTCCATCGCGTCCCCGAGCCAGGACTGCAGCGGCACCTGGGCGGACTTGCCGCACGCGGCGAGGAGGAGCATCAGCGCGATCGCGGTCAGCTTGTCCTCACCGGCGGCACCGGCGAGCCCGGCCTCCCCGTGGTCGCCGAGCACCGGCCCGAAGGCGAAGGTGCCGAACCACAGGAACATCAGCATGATCGCGATGGACAGGCCCATGTCGCCGACGCGGTTGACCAGGAAGGCCTTCTTCGCGGCCGTGGCCGCGCTGGGCTTGTGCTGCCAGAAGCCGATCAGCAGGTAGGAGGCGAGACCGACGCCCTCCCAGCCGACGTACAGCAGCAGGTAGTTGTCGGCGAGGACGAGGATCAGCATCGCCGCGAGGAACAGGTTCAGATAGCCGAAGAAGCGGCGGCGGCGCTCGTCGTGCTCCATGTACCCGATCGAGTACAGGTGGATCAGCGATCCGACACCGGTGATCAGCAACACGAACGTCATGGACAGCTGGTCGAGCTGGAAGGCGACGTCCGCCTGGAAGCCCTCGACCGGGATCCAGCTGAACAGGTGCTGGCTCAGGACGCGGCTCTCGGCGTCCCGGCCCAGCATGTCGGTGAACAGCACCAGGCCGAGCACGAAGGAGACGGCCGCGAGCAGGGTGCCGAGCCAGTGGCCGACGGCGTCCAGCCGCCGGCCGCCGCACAGCAGGACCGCCGCTCCGAGCAGGGGCGCCGCCACCAGCAGCGCAATGAGGTTCTCCACGATTCTTCCGACCCCTTACAGCTTCATCAGGCTGGCGTCGTCGACCGAGGCCGAGTGGCGGGCACGGAACAGGGACACGATGATCGCGAGCCCGACCACGACCTCGGCGGCGGCGACCACCATCGTGAAGAAGGCGATGATCTGGCCGTCGAGGTTGCCGTGCATCCGGGAGAAGGCGACGAACGCGAGGTTGCAGGCGTTGAGCATGAGCTCGATGCACATGAACACGACGATCGCGTTGCGCCTGATCAGCACGCCGGTGGCGCCGATCGTGAACAACAGGGCCGCGAGGTAGAGGTAGTTGACGGGGTTCACTTGGACGCCTCCTCGGACCGCTGGAACTTCGCCGGCCCGACCGCCCTGCGCTCCAGACGCTCCTCCGACCGCTGCTCCAGGGCCTTGAGGTCGTTGAGCGCCTCCCGCGACACGTCGCGGATCTGGCCGCGCTCGCGCAGGGTCTTGCTGACGGTGAGGTCGGACGGGGTGCCGTCGGGCAGCAGGCCCGCGATGTCGACCGCGTTGTGCCGGGCGTACACACCGGGAGCCGGCAGGGGCGGCAGGTACTTGCCCTCGCGCACGCGCTCCTCGGCGAGCTCCCGCTGCGTCTTGGCCCGCTCGGTGCGCTCGCGGTGGGTGAGCACCATGGCGCCGACGGCGGCCGTGATCAGCAGAGCGCCGGTGATCTCGAACGCGAAGACGTACTTGGTGAAGATGAGGGCGGCGATGCCCTCCACGTTGCCCCCGGCGTTCGCCTGGCCGATGCCGTTGAACTCCGTCAGGGACGCGTTGCCGATCCCGCCGATCAGCAGGACACCGAAGCCGAGCCCGCACAGCAGGGCCAGCCAGCGCTGGCCCTTGATGGTCTCCTTCAGGGAGTCCGCCGCGGTGACGCCGACGAGCATCACGACGAACAGGAACAGCATCATGATCGCGCCGGTGTAGACGACGATCTGCACGACGCCCAGGAAGTAGGCGCCGTTGGCGAGGTAGAACACCGCCAGGATGATCATGGTCCCGGCGAGGCAGAGCGCGCTGTGCACGGCCCGCTTCATGAGGATGGTGCACAGGGCGCCGATCACCGCGACGGTGCCGAGAATCCAGAACTGGACGGCCTCTCCGGTGGAGGTGGAGTAGGCGGCGAGCTGGGTGGTCATCGCCCGATCACCCCCTCCGACGCGGGTTCCGTCCCGCCGAAGGTCGAGTCGGCCTCCTGGACGACCTCCCCCTTGGAGTGGGCGACCTGCCGCTCGGTACCGGGCGCGGCCTCGGTCACCAGACCTCGGTAGTAGTCCTGCTCGTCGGTGCCGGGGTAGATGGCGTGGGGCGAGTCGACCATGCCCTCCTCGAGACCGGCGAGCAGCTGCTCCTTGGTGTAGATGAGGTTGGCCCGGCTGGAGTCGGCCAGCTCGAACTCGTTGGTCATCGTGAGCGCCCGGGTGGGGCAGGCCTCGATGCACAGGCCGCACAGGATGCAGCGCGCGTAGTTGATCTGGTAGACGCGCCCGTACCGCTCGCCCGGCGAGTAGCGCTCCTCGTCGGTGTTGTCCGCGCCCTCGACGTAGATGGCGTCGGCGGGGCAGGCCCAGGCGCACAGTTCACAGCCGACGCACTTCTCCAGGCCGTCCGGATGGCGGTTGAGCTGGTGCCGTCCGTGGAAGCGCGGAGCCGTGGTCTTCTGCTGCTCCGGGTACTGCTCGGTCAGCCGCTTCTTGAACATGGCCTTGAAGGTCACGCCGAAGCCGGCCACGGGGTTCTGGAAACCGGGCTTGGTGTCCTTGGGTTCCTCACCCTTCGCACGCTCGAGTTCCTCAGCCATCGGACGCCTCCTTTCCATCCGTAGTTCCGCCCAGGGATTCGTCACTCTGAGTATCGGGCCCACCACTGACAATCAGCTCCCGCTCACGGCGTGAGCGGCGGCGCGGGACCGGCGGTAGTTCCTGTCCGGGCAGGGGCGGTACGGGGAAGCCGCCCGCCATCGGGTCGAAGGCGGCCGGGGTCTCGGCCGGCTGTTCGGCCTTCTTGGCCTTCTCGCGGAACATGTCGGCGACGAAGGAGAGCAGGAGCAGCACGAGGACGCCGCCGCCCACGTAGAGGGCGATGTCGGCGAAGTCGTAGCCCTCGTTGCGGAAGGCCCGCACGCTCGCGACGAGCATCAGCCAGACCAGCGAGACCGGGATGAGGACCTTCCAGCCGAGCTTCATCAGCTGGTCGTAGCGGACGCGCGGGAGGGTGCCGCGGATCCAGAT
Organism: Streptomyces sp. NPDC029041; assembly: GCF_040637515.1. Taxonomy (NCBI): domain Bacteria; kingdom Bacillati; phylum Actinomycetota; class Actinomycetes; order Kitasatosporales; family Streptomycetaceae; genus Streptomyces; species Streptomyces sp. NPDC029041. The sequence continues at coordinate 45,256 of NZ_JBEZWO010000014.1, forward strand.
GAACATGAACAGCAGCAGCTGGACCTTGACGGTGAACCACAGCAGCGGCCACCAGCCGTGGTTGGCGCCCTCCCAGAAGGTGCTGATCGGCCAGGGTGCCCGCCAGCCGCCGAGGAACAGCGTCGTGGCGACGGCCGAGACGGTCACCATGTTGACGTACTCGGCGAGCATGAACATCGCGAACTTGATCGACGAGTACTCGGTGTTGAAGCCGCCGACCAGGTCACCCTCGGACTCGGGCATGTCGAAGGGGGCGCGGTTGGTCTCGCCGACCATCGTCACGATGTAGATGACGAAGGAGACCGGCAGCAGCACGATGTACCAGCGGTCGGCCTGCTGCTCGACGATCGTCGAGGTCGACATCGACCCCGAGTACAGGAAGACGGAGGCGAAGGCGGCGCCCATCGCGATCTCGTAGGAGATCATCTGCGCGCAGGAGCGCAGGCCACCCAGCAGTGGGTACGTCGATCCGGAGCTCCAGCCCGCCAGCACGATGCCGTAGATGCCGACCGAGGCGACCGCGAGGATGTAGAGCATCGCGATCGGCAGGTCGGTGAGCTGCATCGTGGTGCGCTGGCCGAAGATCGAGATCTCGTTGCCGGCCGGGCCGAAGGGGATCACCGCGATCGCCATGAAGGCCGGGATGGCCGCGACGATCGGCGCGAGGACGTACACCACCTTGTCCGCGCGCTTGACGACGACGTCCTCCTTGAGCATCAGCTTGATGCCGTCGGCGAGCGACTGGAGCATGCCCCAGGGGCCGTGCCGGTTGGGGCCGATGCGCAGCTGCATCCAGGCGACGACCTTGCGCTCCATGACGATGGAGACCAGCACGGTCACCATCAGGAAGGCGAAGCAGAACACCGCCTTGATGGCGACCAGCCACCACGGGTCGGTGCCGAACATCGAGAGGTCTTCCGCGGCGAGGTACGGGCTGATGCCGCCGCCTCCTTGAAGGCTCATGCCTCCACCTCCTTGGGGGCCTCGCCGGCGAGCTTCGCCGGGCCGATGCGGACGAGGGAGCCGGGCCGCGCCCCGGTGTCGGAGGCGACACCGCCGCCGGTGGAGTTCAGCGGCAGCCACACGACCCGGTCGGGCATGTCGCTGATCCTGAGCGGGAGTTCCGTCACGCCCCGCGGTCCGGTCACCGCGAGCAGGTCGCCGTCCTTCACGCCCGCCTCGGCGGCCGTCGCGGACGACACGCGCGCGCATGCCGCGTGCCGGGTTCCGGCGAGGGCCTCGTCGCCCTGCTGCAGGACGCCCTGGTCGAGCAGCAGCCGGTGCCCCGCGAGCACGGCCTCCCCGATGGCCGGCCGCGGCAGCGCCGCCGCGGTCTCCATGGGTTCGCCCGCCCGCGGTCCGTCCCAGGCGCCGAGCCGGTCGATCTCGCCGCGCACGGTGCGCAGGTCCGGCAGTCCGAGGTGGACGTCCATGGCGTCGGCCAGCATCTGCAGCACGCGCGCGTCGGTGGGCGCGGAGCGGCGCGTCATCTGGTCGGGCTTGAGCGCCGCCTCGAAGAAGCGGATCCGGCCTTCCCAGTTGAGGAAGGTGCCGGCCTTCTCGGCGACCGCCGCGACGGGCAGGACGACATCGGCCTTGCGGCTGATCTCGCTCGGCCGCAGCTCCAGCGAGACCAGGAAGCCCACTTCGTCCAGCGCCGCACGCGCGCGTGCCGGGTCGGGCAGGTCGGCGATCTCCACACCCGCGACCAGCAGGGCCTGGAGCTCTCCGGTCGCGGCGGCCTCCACGATCTGGCCGGTGTCACGGCCGTAGCGGTGCGGAAGCCCCGCGACGCCCCAGACGGCGGCGACCTCGTCCCGCGCGCGCGGGTCGGTGGCCGGGCGCCCGCCCGGCAGCAGCGACGGCAGCGCGCCCGCCTCGATCGCGCCGCGTTCCCCGGCCCGGCGCGGGATCCACACCAGCCGGGCCCCGGTCGCGGCGGCGGTGCGGGTGGCGGCGGTGAGCCCGCCGGCCACGGCCGCCAGCCGCTCGCCGACGACGATCACCGCGCCCTCGGCGCGCAGCGCCTCGGCGGCGAGCGCACCGTCGTCCTCCAGGCCGGCGCCGCTCGCGAGCGCGTCCAGCCACTCGGTCTCGGTGCCGGGGGCCGCCGGCAGCAGCGTGCCGCCGGCCTTCTCCAGACCGCGCGTGGCGTGTGTCGCCAGGGAGTAGACCTTCTGCCCGTGCTTGCGCCAGGCCTTGCGCAGCCGCAGGAAGACGCCGGGCGCCTCCTCCTCCGCCTCGAACCCGACGAGCAGGACGGCCGGGGCCTTCTCCAGCGCGGTGTACGTGACGCCCGTGCCGTCGAGGTCCCGGCCGCGCCCGGCGATCTGCGCGGCGAGGAAGTCGGTCTCCTCGCTGCTGTGCACGCGCGCGCGGAAGTCGATGTCGTTGGTGTCGAGCGCCACGCGCGCGAACTTGCTGTACGCGTAGGCGTCCTCGACGGTGAGGCGGCCGCCGGTCAGGACGCCGGTGCGGCCCCGGGAGGCCAGCAGCCCCTGGGCCGCGATCTGCAGCGCCTCGGGCCAGGAGGCGGGCTCCAGCTCGCCCTCGGCGTTGCGCACCAGCGGCGTCTCGAGCCGGTCGCGCTGTTGCGCGTACCGGAAGGCGAACCGCCCCTTGTCGCAGATCCACTCCTCGTTGACCTCGGGGTCGTCGGCCGCCAGTCGCCGCATGACCTTGCCGCGCCGGTGGTCGGTGCGGGTGGCGCAGCCGCCGGAGCAGTGCTCGCACACCGACGGGGAGGACACCAGGTCGAAGGGGCGGGAGCGGAATCGGTACGCCGCCGAGGTCAGCGCTCCCACGGGGCAGATCTGGATGGTGTTGCCGGAGAAGTACGACTCGAACGGGTCGCCCTCGCCGGTGCCCACCTGCTGGAGCGCGCCCCGCTCGATCAGCTCGATCATCGGGTCGCCCGCGACCTGGTTGGAGAACCGGGTGCAGCGGGCGCACAGCACGCACCGCTCGCGGTCGAGCAGTACCTGCGTGGAGACCGGAACGGGCTTCTCGTAGGTCCGCTTGCGGCCGTCGAAGCGGGAGTCCGCGTCGCCGTGCGACATGGCCTGGTTCTGCAGCGGGCACTCGCCGCCCTTGTCGCAGACCGGGCAGTCCAGCGGGTGGTTGATGAGCAGGAGCTCCATCACACCCTTCTGGGCCTTCTCGGCGACCGGGGAGGTGAGGTGAGTCTTGACGACCATCCCGTCCGTACAGGTGATCGTGCAGGACGCCATGGGCTTGCGCTGGCCCTCGACCTCGACGATGCACTGCCGGCAGGCGCCGGCCGGGTCGAGCAGCGGGTGGTCGCAGAACCGGGGGATCTCGATGCCGAGCTGTTCGGCGGCCCGGATGACCAGGGTGCCCTTGGGCACGCTGATCTCGGCGCCGTCGATCGTCAGCGACACGAGGTCCTCCGGCGGGACCGCCGCTTCTCCCCCGCCGGAGGGAGAGCTGGTGGTCACGGTCATGCGTTCACCTCCGTGCGGTCGGCCCAGGCCGTCGACTTGGCCGGGTCGAAGGGGCATCCCCGGCCCGTGATGTGCTGCTCGTACTCCTCGCGGAAGTACTTGAGCGAGGAGAAGATCGGCGAGGCGGCACCGTCGCCGAGGGCGCAGAAGGACTTGCCGTTGATGTTGTCGGCGATGTCGTTCAGCTTGTCGAGGTCGGACATCTGTCCCTTGCCGGCCTCGATGTCGCGCAGCAGCTGCACGAGCCAGTAGGTGCCTTCGCGGCAGGGCGTGCACTTGCCGCAGGACTCGTGGGCGTAGAACTCCGTCCAGCGCGTGACGGCACGGACCACGCAGGTCGTCTCGTCGAAGCACTGGAGGGCTTTGGTGCCGAGCATGGAACCCGCGGCGCCCACTCCTTCGTAATCAAGGGGGACGTCGAGGTGCTCGTCGGTGAACATCGGGGTCGAGGAGCCGCCCGGCGTCCAGAACTTGAGGCGGTGCCCGGGGCGCATCCCGCCGCTCATGTCGAGGAGCTGGCGGAGTGTGATCCCGAGCGGCGCCTCGTACTGGCCGGGGCTGGCGACATGGCCGGACAGGGAGTAGAGCGTGAAGCCGGGCGACTTCTCACTCCCCATCGACCGGAACCATTCCTTGCCCCGCTGGAGGATCGCGGGAACCGACGCGATCGATTCGACGTTGTTCACCACAGTCGGGCACGCATAGAGGCCCGCGACGGCAGGGAAGGGGGGACGAAGCCGCGGCTGGCCCCGGCGGCCTTCGAGCGAGTCGAGCAGTGCGGTCTCCTCACCGCAGATGTACGCGCCCGCGCCCGCGTGCACGGTGATGTCGAGGTCGAGTCCGCTGTCCAGGATGTTCTCGCCGAGGAAGCCGGCGTCGTAGGCCTCGCGCACGGCGGAGTGCAACCGCCGCAGTACGGGGACGACTTCACCCCGCAGATAGATGAAGGCGTGCGACGACCTGATGGCGTAACACGCGATGATCATGCCCTCGATGAGGCTGTGCGGGTTCGCGAAGAGGAGCGGGATGTCCTTGCACGTCCCGGGCTCCGACTCGTCGGCGTTGACAACAAGATAGTGCGGCTTTCCGTCCCCCTGGGGAATGAACTGCCACTTCATCCCGGTGGGGAAGCCCGCGCCGCCGCGCCCGCGCAGACCGGAGTCCTTGACGTACGCGATCAGGTCGTCCGGGGACATGGCGAGCGCCTTGCGCAGCCCTTCGTAGCCGTCGTGCCGCCGGTACACGTCCAGCGTCCAGGACTTGTCCTCGTCCCAGAAGGCCGACAGCACCGGTGCGAGCAGCTTCTCGGGGCTCGTGTCTTTCAGCTCGGGTGCCAAGGTCATCACTCCCCCTCCTCGGCGGTGGGCCCGGCCGGGTGGGCCGGGTCGGAGGCCGATGTGTCCTGCGGCGCGTCGTGCGAGCTCAGGTGCTCCGTCGGTGACGGCTCGTGCGGTGCCCCGGTGCGGGCCGCCTCGCCGCGCGGGTGCACCACGCGCGCGGGAGAGGTCTCGCCCTTTGCGAGCTTCAGGCCGACCAGGGAGGCGGGTCCCGCGCTTCCCCCGGACTCCACGGCCCCCTCCCGCTCGTCGGGGAAGCCGGCCAGGATCCGGGCGGTCTCCTTGAAGGTGCACATGCGCGCCCCGCGGGTGGGGGTGACCGGCCGTCCCGCGCGCAGGTCGTCGACGAGGCTCTTGGCGCTGGCTGGGGTCTGGTTGTCGAAGAACTCCCAGTTGACCATCACGACCGGCGCGAAGTCGCAGGCCGCGTTGCACTCGATGTGCTCCAGGGTGACCTTGCCGTCGCCGGTGGTCTCGCCGTTGCCGACGCCGAGGTGCTCCTGGAGCTCCTCGAAGATCGCGTCCCCGCCCATCACGGCGCACAGGGTGTTGGTGCACACCCCCACCTGGTAGTCACCGCTCGGGCGGCGGCGGTACATGGTGTAGAAGGTGGCGACCGCGGTGACCTCGGCCGTGGTCAGGCCGAGCACGTCCGCGCAGAACCGCATGCCGGTGCGGGTCACGTGCCCCTCCTCCGCCTGCACGAGGTGCAGCAGCGGCAGCAGGGCGGACCGGGAGTCGGGGTAGCGGGCGACGACCTCGCGCGCGTCCGTCTCCAGACGGGCCCGGACGTCGTCCGGGTAGGCGGGGGCGGGCAGTTCGGGCATGCCCAGGCTGACGCCCCGCTCGGAAGACGATGTGGTCACCGGTCGACGCCTCCCATCACGGGGTCGATGGACGCCACCGCGACGATGACGTCGGCGACCTGGCCGCCCTCGCACATCGCCGCCATGGCCTGCAGGTTGGTGAAGGACGGGTCGCGGAAGTGGACCCGGTAGGGGCGGGTGCCGCCGTCGGACACGACGTGCACCCCGAGTTCGCCCTTGGGCGACTCGACCGCCGCGTAGGCCTGCCCCGGCGGGACGCGGAAGCCCTCGGTGACCAGCTTGAAGTGGTGGATCAGGGCCTCCATGGAGGTGCCCATGATCTTCTTGATGTGGTCGAGGGAGTTGCCGAGCCCGTCGGGGCCCAGGGCGAGCTGGGCCGGCCAGGCGATCTTCTTGTCGGCGACCATGACCGGCCCGGGCTGCAGCCGGTCCAGGCACTGCTCGACGATCCTCAGCGACTGGCGCATCTCCTCCAGCCGGATGAGGAAGCGGCCGTAGGAGTCGCAGGTGTCGGCGGTCGGGATCTCGAAGTCGTACGTCTCGTAGCCGCAGTAGGGCTGCGCCTTGCGCAGGTCGTGCGGCAGGCCGGTGGAGCGCAGGATCGGGCCCGTCGCGCCGAGGGCCATGCAGCCGGCCAGGTCGAGGTAGCCGACGTCCTGCATACGGGCCTTGAAGATGGGGTTCCCGGTGGCGAGCTTGTCGTACTCCGGGAGGTTCTTCTTCATCTTCTTCACGAACTCGCGGATCTGGTCCACCGCGCCGGGCGGCAGGTCCTGGGCGAGTCCGCCGGGGCGGATGTACGCGTGGTTCATCCGCAGGCCGGTGATCAGCTCGTAGATATCGAGAATGAGTTCACGATCACGAAAGCCGTAGATCATGATCGTGGTCGCGCCGAGTTCCATGCCTCCGGTGGCGATGCACACCAGGTGCGAGGAGAGCCGGTTCAGCTCCATCAGGAGCACGCGGATGATCGAGGCGCGGTCCGGGATCTGGTCCTCGATGCCGAGGAGCTTCTCGACGCCGAGGCAGTAGGCCGTCTCGTTGAAGAACGGCGTGAGGTAGTCCATGCGCGTCACGAACGTGGTGCCCTGCGTCCACGTCCGGTACTCGAGGTTCTTCTCGATGCCGGTGTGCAGGTAACCGATTCCGCAGCGGGCCTCGGTGACGGTCTCGCCGTCGATCTCCAGGATCAGGCGGAGCACGCCGTGGGTGGACGGGTGCTGCGGCCCCATGTTGACGACGATGCGCTCGTCGTCGGCGCGGGCCGCGGTCTCGACGACCTCGTCCCAGTCGCCGCCGGTGACCGTGTAGACGGTTCCTTCGGTGGTCTCGCGAGGAGAAGCGTGCGAGGTGCTCATGAGTACGACCTCCGCTGGTCCGGAGCCGGGATCTGGGCGCCCTTGTACTCGACGGGGATGCCGCCGAGGGGGTAGTCCTTGCGCTGCGGGAAGCCCTGCCAGTCGTCCGGCATCATGATCCGCGTCAGGGCGGGGTGGCCGTCGAAGACGATTCCGAAGAAGTCGTACGTCTCGCGCTCGTGCCAGTCGTTCGTCGGATAGACCGAGAACAGCGACGGGATGTGCGGGTCGCTGTCGGGGGCGCTGACCTCCAGGCGGATCACCCGGTTGTGGGTGATCGAGCGCAGGTGGTACACGGCGTGCAGCTCGCGGCCCTTGTCGTTCGGGTAGTGCACACCGCTGACGCCGGTGCACAGCTCGAAGCGCAGGGCCGGGTCGTCGCGCAGGGTGCGGGCGACGAGGACGAGGTGCTCACGCTCGATGTGGAAGGTCAGCTCGTCCCGGTCGACGACCGTCTTCTCGATGGCGTTGTCCGGGAGCAGGCCCTGCTCCTCCAGGGCGCCCTCCAGCTCGTCGGCGACCTCGTCGAACCAGCCGCCGTAGGGGCGGGCCGCCGGTCCCGGAAGCCGGACGGAGCGGACCAGGCCGCCGTAGCCGGTGGTGTCGCCGCCGTTCTGGGCACCGAACATGCCGCGCTGGACGCGGATCTCCTCGCCGCCCTGGCCGCGCTGTCCGGGGAGGTTGGACGCGCTGAGGTCCTTCTCGGGGTTGGCGTCGCCCGCGCCACCCGCGCCGTTCGCGCCGTTCGCGTCGCTCATCGCAGCAGCCCCTTCATCTCGATCGTGGGCAGGGCCTTGAGCGCCGCTTCCTCCGCCTCGCGGGCCGCTTCCTCGGCGTTCACGCCGAGCTTGGAGCTCTGGATCTTCTGGTGGAGCTTGAGGATGGCGTCCATCAGCATCTCCGGCCGGGGCGGGCAGCCGGGGAGGTAGATGTCGACCGGCACGATGTGGTCGACGCCCTGGACGATGGCGTAGTTGTTGAACATGCCGCCCGAGGAGGCGCAGACCCCCATGGAGATCACCCACTTGGGGTTCGGCATCTGGTCGTAGACCTGCCGGAGCACCGGCGCCATCTTCTGGCTCACCCGGCCGGCGACGATCATCAGGTCCGCCTGGCGGGGTGAACCGCGGAAGACCTCCATGCCGAAGCGGGCCAGGTCGTAACGGCCGGCGCCGGTGGTCATCATCTCGATGGCGCAGCAGGCGAGGCCGAAGGTGGCGGGGAAGACCGAGGCCTTGCGCACCCAGCCCGCGGCCTGCTCGACGGTGGTCAGCAGGAAGCCGCTCGGCAGCTTTTCTTCGAGTCCCATGACGTGTGGCCCCTCAGTCCCATTCCAGGCCGCCGCGCCGCCATACGTACGCGTACGCGACGAAGACGGTGAGCACGAAGAGCAGCATCTCCACGAGCCCGAAGATCCCCAGGGCGTCGAAGGTGACGGCCCAGGGGTAGAGGAAGACGATCTCGATGTCGAAGACGATGAAGAGCATCGCCGTCAGGTAGTACTTGATGGGGAAGCGCCCGCCACCGGCCGGCGTGGGGGTCGGCTCGATACCGCACTCGTAGGCCTCGAGCTTGGCCCGGTTGTACCGCTTGGGCCCGATCAACGTGGCCATGACCACGGAGAAGATCGCAAAGCCTGCCCCGAGGGCTCCCAGTACGAGGATGGGCGCATACGCGTTCACCGCTCCTCGCTCCTCTCAGTCGGCACTGACTGCTGGCGGTTTGCGTCGGGCTCACTTCCGGCCCACCCGTCCCTCGAACCCCGCACGCCCCGGCGAAGATCGGGAACATGTGAAGCAGGTCACAAGCCCAACCGCGTGCATCTTATGCCGGACGCTCTGTGATCTGCGACACGGGGTATTGCACAAGCTTTGTGATCTCCACCACCTGACGATCGATCATGAAGTCGGATGAGCGGTGATCTTCACACGCGAAGCGTCCGAGTGATCACGAGAGGTGACATTTTGGCTCGTCAGTGCAGGCCGGAGGGGGCGTCTCCATATCAAGAGGGTTCTCTTGCATGCAAATTCGCGGTGGACTTGATCTCTTGATAGGGGCGCGTTCACACATCAGGGGGCCCACGAGGTGAGGTGTGGACGCGTGCACGCGTTCACGATCTCCGCAAGCTCGTGACACGGCCGTGATCTACGCGCCGGGACGCGACCGGCAGGGCAGCCGTTCCGTGACCTCCGTCACATGGATGAGGCCTCCGTGAGAACGGGGCTTGGCCAATCAACCCAACGGATGGTAGGCGCGGGGCAATTCGGGCGTATTGATCAAACACCGTGATCACAGCCTGGTCACAGGCTGCCCGCAATGTCCGTTACGGCGTCAATAAAGAGTCTCGTTCGGGGGTTTTGGCGGCCCGATTGAGTAACTGTGGCGCAGCACACGTTTCTTGAAGATATGAAGGAGCCCCTGGTACCGGTTATTCCCATGTCCCACACCGCTCACATACGCAGCCACCGGAAACCCCGCCGCAGCGCGACCTCTTCGATCGCCCTGCGCGCCGGCGTTGCCGGTGGCGTTCTCAGCATGGCAGCGGCGGGTGCGTCGGCTTCGGCGAGCGCCGCCGAGCCGGTGACGCAGACCATCGAACTGCCCACCCTGACGGCCGACATGTCCGCTCAGGTCGCCCAGTCCGCCGCCGCCACCCAGCAGGCCGCCGCGAACTACGAGCTGCGCGCCGAGCGTGACGCCGCCGCCGCGAAGGCCGCCGCGGAGGCCAAGAAGGACCTCGCCGAGGCCAAGAAGAAGGCGGAGGCCAAGAAGAAGGCCGCCGAGGCCGCCCGCAAGGCCGCCGCCGAGCGCGCCAACCGCAGCACCGAGCGCGCCACCCTCTCCGCCTCCGCCTCCACCTCCACGTCCGTGTCGGCGCCCGCCAGCGGCAGCGTCGCGACGGTCATCGCGTTCCTCAAGGCCCAGGTGGGCGACGCCTACGTCATGGGCGCCACCGGCCCCAACGCCTGGGACTGCTCCTCCCTCGTGCAGGCCGCGTACAAGCAGGTTGGTGTGGACCTGCCGCGCGTCTCGCAGGACCAGTCGATGGCCGGCACGGACGTCCCGCTGTCCAGCATCCAGGTCGGCGACATCCTGTACTGGGGCGGCAAGGGCTCCGCGTACCACGTGGGTGTCTACATCGGGAACGGCCAGTACCTGGACGCCGCCAACCCCTCCAAGGGCGTCGTCATCCAGGACCTGTCGGGCTACCCGGCGTCGGGCGCGGTGCGCGTCCTCTGACGCCGCGGGCCGTCCGGAATCTCCGCACGTACGGGCTCGAGGGCCGTCGCCACTCCCAGGCGACGGCCCTCCCGGCCTGTCCGGGGCCATCGGGCTCCTGCTCCCCCACCTCACCTCCCGAGGCGCTCCAGGGGCCCTCAGGGCCCTTCTGAAGGCCCTCGGCACCACGGCCCGCCTCTGCGCTTGCGCCACTCCCGCATCGCATGCCCGAATTATCCCGTCGTGGCGGGGTGTTGAGGGCGAGCCGCACGGCCACCTCGGCGTCCTCGTTGCCCTGACGGGCCGAAAGTCCCGTACGCCCCGCAATGCTCCGGCCCGACGGCCGGGTCCGGCCGGACTGCTCCTGGGACCGGCCCGGGTGTTCTGCTGTGCCGGGACGTCACCGGGTTCGGTCCGGACCTCGCCGCGCTCATCGACGACATGTTCCTGACCAGGTACGCCGCGGACGGGGCCGGGCTTGCGGCGAACCAGGTCGGGGCCGATCTGCGGGTGTTCGTGTACGACTGTCCGGACGACGAGGGGGTGCGGCACGTCGGGCACCTCGTCCATGCGGTCCTGGAGCCGCTCGCCGCCTCGCGCAGGAGGCCCCCCGACGATGCGGAGGGCTGTCTCTCGGTGCCGGGCGCCACCATGGAGGTGCCGCGTCCGGACCGGGCCGGGTGCGCGGGTTCGACCGGGACGGCGAGCCGCTCGTGATCGAGGGCACCGGCTGCTTCGCCCGGTGCCTCGCGCACGAGAGCGACCACTGCGACGGACGGCTCTACCTGGACCGGCTCTCCGCGGGGGAGCGCAAGGACGCGCTGCGGCAGATGACGGACCGGCGGGAGCGGGTGTAGGCGCGCCGGGCCGCCGGCATCGAGGCACTGAGCGCCTGACCACGCCGCCGGCGGGGCGGGCCGGGCACGCGCCGAGGCACATGGCACCGCGGGCCGACCACCCAGGACGGCCGCACGGTCCCGTCGGCAGGCCACCCGCTCAGGCATGGCGGTCGGTGCCGCAGACGGCGGCCACTCAAGCCCATGGGCGTGAGGGCCGCCCCCGCCGGCTCGGCCACCGACACCGCGGACCGGCACCCGCGAGGCCACCGTCATCGCAGCCCCACGGCCCGCTCACGCCACGGCCGCACAGTGCGGCAGGCCACTCACGCCACCGGCAGCACCTCCCGGCGGCCCGTTCAGGCCTTCGGGGCCACTCGGCTCAGTCCGTTGATGATGCGGTCCATGGCGTCGCCGCCCGTGGGGTCGGTGAGGTTCGCCAGGAGCTTCAGCGTGAACTTCATCAGCATCGGGTGCGTCAGACCGCGCTGGGCCGCGATCTGCATGACCTTCGGGTTGCCGATGAGCTTCACGAAGGCGCGGCCGAGCGTGTAGTAGCCCCCGTAGGTGTCCTTGAGGACGCGCGGATAGCGCTGGAGGGCCAGTTCGCGGCTCGCGGGCGTCGGCCGGGCGTGCGCCTGCACGATGACGTCGGCGGCGATCTGGCCGGACTCCATGGCGTAGGCGATGCCCTCGCCGTTGAAGGGGTTCACCAGGCCGCCGGCGTCACCGACGAGCAGCAGGCCCTTGGTGTAGTGCGGCTGGCGGTTGAAGGCCATCGGCAGGGCGGCGCCGCGGATCGGGCCGGTCATGTTGTCCGGCGTGTAACCCCAGTCCTCCGGCATCGACGCGCACCAGGCCTTCAGGACCTCGCGCCAGTCCAGCTCCTTGAAGGAGTCGGAGGTGTTGAGCACGCCCAGGCCGACGTTCGAGGTGCCGTCGCCCATGCCGAAGATCCAGCCGTAGCCGGGCAGGAGGCGGTCCTCGGCGCCGCGGCGGTCCCACAGCTCCAGCCAGGACTCCAGGTAGTCGTCCTCGTGGCGCGGACTGGTGAAGTACGTGCGCACCGCCACGCCCATCGGCCGGTCCTCACGGCGGTGCAGGCCCATCGCGAGGGACAGCCGGGTGGAGTTGCCGTCGGCGGCGACGACGAGCGGCGCGTGGAAGGTGACCTCGCGCTTCTCCTCGCCGAGCTTGGCGTGCACCCCCGTGATGCGGCCCGTCCGGTCGTCCACGATCGGCGCGCCCACGTTGCACCGCTCGAAGAGCCGCGCCCCGGCCTTCTGGGCCTGCCGGGCGAGCTGCTCGTCGAAGTCGTCGCGCTTGCGGACGAGACCGTAGTCGGGGAAGGAGGCCAGATCCGGCCAGTCGAGCTGGAGCCGCACCCCGCCGCCGATGATGCGCAGGCCCTTGTTGCGCAGCCAGCCGGCTTCCTCCGAGATGTCGATGCCCATGGCCACCAGCTGCTTGACGGCACGCGGGGTGAGGCCGTCACCGCAGACCTTCTCGCGCGGGAACGCGGTCTTCTCCAGCAGGAGGACGTCGAGCCCCGCCTTGGCGAGGTGGTAGGCGGTGGTGGAGCCCGCCGGCCCTGCGCCCACGACGATCACATCGGCGGTGTTCTCCGAGAGGGGCTCGGTCACGACACTCACGGCGGGATCTCCCCGAGGTTCGGAATTGATGTGCCGGCCGGCACGGGACATGGGCAGTCTATGCAGCGGCATTCATCACCCGGCTGAAGGGCTGCCCCGTGAACCGAGTTCTCCCCGCCGTGCGGCTGCGCGTCCCCACCCACGAGGACGCGTTCGTCTGGCACCGGATCTTCGACGACCCGGACGTCATGGAGTTCCAGGGCGGCAGGGCCGCGGAACTGTCGGTCTACGAGGAGCTCACCGCCCGCCAGCGCCGGCACGACGCCGAGCTCGGCTTCTGCCTGTGGACCGTGCTCGACGAGTCGGGGCAGGTCATCGGCTTCACCGGCGCCCAGCCGTGGGAGCGGGCCTGGGGCCCGGCCGGCGAGATCGAGATCGGCTGGCGGCTCGGCCGGGAGCACTGGGGCAGGGGCTACGTGACGGCGGCCGCGCGGCAGACGCTGGACCGGATGCGGGCGGCCGGCGTGCCGGGCGTGGTCGCGATGGTCGACGCCCGCAACACCCGCTCCATCGCCGTGACGCGACGACTCGGAATGCGCCTCGCCGAGACCTTCACGACGCCGGCCGCGCAGCGGACGGGGCACTGCTACCGGCTCGACCTCCCGGCCGCTGACGGAGCGTAGCCGACTGTCACAGCACGAAACCCGTCGCTTCCGGTCGGTACGGGGCGGGAGTTACCCTTCCTGTACCGCTGGGGGTGACATCTGTGCACATATCCCGCAAGACACCCGATGTGCGCGTACCGCGTCTGGTCGGCCTGATGGCCATGGACGCGCGGGAGGCGGCCCGGGCGCAGGGCCTCCTGCTCACCACGCCGGACCGGCCCGAGCCCGCGCTCGCCGTCGTCGACTACGTCGTACGCCAGTACCCCCGGCCCGGCGCCGAGGTCCCGCGGGACTCGATGATCTACGTGTGGTTCGACTTCGGACCCGGTGAGGGCGGTGGGGGTGTGCACGAACCGCGGATACCGCGTCCGCCCCGGGGCGGTCTCCAGCGCGAGCTGGACGAGCCGGGCGACCCCTACATGGTCCTCAGCTCGCCTTGAAGCCCCGGTGCAGGGCGACGATCCCGCCGCTCAGGTTGCGCCAGGCCACCCGCGACCAGCCGGCCTTGCCCAGCCGCTCGGCCAGCGCGGGCTGGTCGGGCCAGGCGCGGATGGACTCGGCGAGGTAGACGTAGGCGTCGGGGCTGGAGGACACGGCCCGGGCGACCGGCGGCAGGGCGCGCATCAGGTACTCGGTGTAGACGGTGCGGAACGGCGCCCATGTCGGGTGCGAGAACTCGCAGATCACGATCCGCCCGCCGGGCCGGGTCACCCGGAGCATCTCCCGCAGGGCGGCGTCCGTGTCCTGCACGTTGCGCAGCCCGAAGGAGATCGTGACGGCGTCGAAGGTGTCGTCCTTGAAGGGGAGCCTCGTCGCGTCACCGGCGGTGTACGGCAGCCAGGGCTGCCGCTGCTTTCCGACCTGGAGCATGCCCTGGGAGAAGTCGCACGGGACGACGTAGGCGCCGGTGCGGGCGAAGGGCAGCGAGGAGGTGCCGGTGCCCGCCGCGAGGTCGAGGATCTTCTGCGCGGGGCGCGCGTCGACCGCCTTGGCGACCTCCTTGCGCCATCGCCGGTCCTGGCCGAGGGACAGCACGTCGTTGGTCAGGTCGTACCGTTCCGCCACGTCGTCGAACATCGAGGCGACTTCGTGCGGCTGCTTGTCCAGGGATGCGCGGGTCACGGGCCCATTCTTGCAGCACCCCCTCAGGGCGGGAGCCGCGGCCGCTGCCGCGCCGTCGCCGAGGGCAGGCCTGGGGACACGACGCCCGCGCAACGCGTCATGAGCGCCGGCCACCGTGAGGCGTTTGCGTCCGGGAGGCGTAGGGGTCCTCGACCCCTGGCATCTCGCGAGATCGGGAGCGCACCGTCATGAGGAGTCTCCGGAGGCCGGCCGCCGGGATCGGATGCCTGATCACCCTGGCCGCCACGGGCTGTTCGGGCCAGGACGGCCAGGACGGCCAGGCCCGAAAAGCTCCCTCTGTGACGGCGGCGCCCGACACCTCGGCCCGCACCGGGAACGGCACCTCGTACGCCCCCTACGTCAGCGCCGGGAAAGCCGCCCCCACCGATGCGGCCGGTTCCCCCACCACGTACAACCTGGCGTTCGTCATAGCCGACGGTGACGCCTGCGTCCCCCACTGGGACGGCTCCCACGCCATCGACGACCCCGGGGTCGCGTCCCGCATCGCGAAACTCAAGGAGGGCGGCGGCCGGGTCCGGGTCTCCTTCGGCGGCGCCGACGGCAGGGAGCTCGCGGCGAGCTGCGACAGCGTGCCGGAACTGGCCGCGGCCTACGGCAAGGCGCTCGACGCGGCCGGCACGACCCTGGCCGACTTCGACATCGAGGGCGACGAGCTGGGCGACTCCGCGTCCACCGACCGGCGTTCGAAGGCGATCGCACGGCTGCAGGAGGAACGGCCCGGCCTGAAGGTCTCGTTCACCCTGCCGGTGATGCCCAAGGGGCTCGGCAAGGACAGCCTGGCGCTCCTGGCGTCCGCCAACACCCACGCCGTGCAGGTCTCCACCGTCAACCTCATGACGATGAACTACGGCTCGTCGTACGACGGTGACATGGGCGGCTACGCCCTCAGCGCCGCCGAGGCCGCGCACACCCAGCTGCGGGAGACCTTCAAGACCTCGGACGCGACCGCCTGGCGGGGCATGGCGCTCACCTCGATGATCGGCGTCAACGACGTGGAGGGCGAGACGTTCACACTCGCGGACGCCGCCGAGGTCCGCGCTTTCGCCGAGGAGAAGGGCATCGCCTGGGTGTCGATGTGGTCCACGGCCCGGGACCGGCAGTGCGCGGACGGCACCGGGTCGGCGACGGAGGGGAAGGCGGCGACCGACTGCAGCGGGGTGGCGCAGAAACCGGGGGCCTTCGCGGAAGCGTTCGCGGGCTGAGACCGCCCCGGGGTCAGCGGGCCCGGTACACCAGGCGGCCGGCCAGCACGGTCGCCACGCAGGTCGCCGCGCCGCGCTCGCGCAGGGCCGTCCCGTCGGGTACGTCGAACACGGCCAGGTCGGCCCGGCCGCCGACGGACAGGGGGGCGTGGACCGTGCCGTGCAGGTCGTACCCCTCCGCGAACGGGTCGAGGTCGGGCCGCTCACCGAGGAGTGTGCCGGGAGCCCCCGTGGTCCCGACGACGGTCAGCCCGGACCGGGCGACGGCCGTGGCCACCAGCGGATCTCGGAAACGGGCGCCGGGCGAGGCGACGGCCGTCGTGCCGTACCGCAGCATCCGCTGCACTCCGCGCCGTACGCTGCCCGACCAGCGGGTCTCGGTAAGGTCGCCCAGGGCGGCCACCTTCTCGCCCCACAGAGGCTCTTCGCCCAGCTCGTCGGCTTCGCGCGGGTCGGGGTGGTAACAGTGGCGCAGCAGCCACAGCGGGTGCCATTGGCGCAGACCGGGGGTGAGCACGCCCGGCCAGCGCCGCACTCGCGCGCCCGGTGCTTGTTCGGCGAGTTCCTCGTACGGCCCGAAAGCCGCGATTCGGTCGCCGTCCACCAGGACGGCCCCGTCCACGACGGCGGTGTCGGTGCCGGGTGCGTCCGTGACTGCGTCGGCGCCGGGTGCGTCGGTGCGGGACGCGTCCGTGCCGGGTGCCGCGCCCGCCGGGAGGACCAGCGGGGCGGCGTGAATCGTCAGCACGGTGGGGTCAGTTGGGAGCCAGCAGCTTCAGCTCGGGGTGAGCCGTGCCGCCCGCGATGGCCGTGGAGGAGATGTGCGAGACCACGCGGTCGTCGACCGGGTCGTTCGCCGGGTCGTCGTGGACGACGAGGTGCTCGTAGGTGGTGGCGCGCTGGGCGGGGACCCGGCCCGCCTTCCGGATCAGATCGATGATCTCCATCCGGTTGGACCGGTGCTTGGCACCGGCCGACGACACCACGTTCTCCTCCAGCATGATCGAGCCGAGGTCGTCGGCGCCGTAGTGCAGGGAGAGCTGGCCGACCTCCTTGCCCGTGGTCAGCCAGGAGCCCTGGATGTGGGCGATGTTGTCCATGAACAGCCGCGCGATGGCGATCATGCGCAGGTACTCGAAGAGCGTCGCCTGGGTGCGGCCCTTCAGGTGGTTGTTCTCCGGCTGGTAGGTGTACGGGATGAAGGCGCGGAAGCCGCCCGTGCGGTCCTGGACGTCCCGGATCATCCGCAGGTGCTCGATGCGCTCGGCGTTGGTCTCGCCGGTGCCCATGAGCATCGTGGAGGTGGACTGCACGCCCAGGTTGTGGGCGATCTCCATGATCTCCAGCCAGCGCTCGCCGGACTCCTTCAGCGGTGCGATGGCCTTGCGGGGCCGCTCGGGCAGCAGCTCGGCGCCGGCGCCCGCGAAGGAGTCGAGGCCCGCGGCGTGGATGCGCTGGATGGCCTCCTCCACGCTCACCTTGGAGATCCGTGCCATGTGCTCGACCTCGGACGCCCCCAGGCTGTGGATGACCAGCTGCGGGAATTCCTTCTTGATCGCGGCGAAGTGCTTCTCGTAGTACTCGACGCCGTAGTCCGGGTGGTGCCCGCCCTGGAACATGATCTGCGTGCCGCCCAGCTCGACGGTCTCCGCGCAGCGGCGCAGGATGTCGTCGAGGTCGCGCGTCCAGCCCTTGGCGGTGTCCTTGGGCGCGGCGTAGAAGGCGCAGAAACGGCATGCCGTCACGCAGACGTTCGTGTAGTTGATGTTGCGCTCGATGATGTACGTCGCGATGTGCTCGGTCCCGGCGTACCGGCGGCGGCGTACGGCGTCGGCGGCGGCGCCCAGGGCGTGCAGCGGGGCGTCCCGGTACAGCACGAGCGCCTCGTCCGGGGTGATCCGCCCACCGGCGGCTGCACGGTCGAGGATGGGCTGAAGGTCGGCCTTCTCGGTCACCGGGCGTCCCTTTCGTAAGGGTTGTGGACGGACCAGCCCAGCGTACGCCAGGGCTTCGGGGGGCTGGACGTCAGGCCGTGGGGGCGGCGTGGCCGTAGGGGGCGGGCGGGGTGCGCGGCGCCGAGAGGCGCTGCGGCTCGCGGCGCCGGGCGAGCCACACGATGAGCGCGGCGTAGAGCAGATCGGTGGCCATGGCGGTGAGGGCCAGCGGCCAGGGCGCGTCGGCCGCGGTCTCGTCCGACGACAGGCCGCCGACGAGCGCGGCGGAGACGCCGAAGGCCAGCAGGTTGTTCAGGACGTGCAGGACGATGGCCGCTTCCAGCCCGCCGGTGCGGATCGTGAGCAGACCCATCACCAGACCGTTCACCGCCAGTCCGACGAAGCCCCACCGGGTGCCCCAGCCGTGGGCCGCGGCGAACAGTACGGCCTGCGGGATCACGGCGAGCCACGGCGAGCGCACGAACGCCCCGACCGCCTGGAGCAGCCAGCCGCGGAAGACGTACTCCTCGGCCGCGGCCTGGAGCGGGACGAGGAGGACCAGCACGGCCAGGGCCACGAGGAAGGAGCGCCACCCCACAAACGCGTCGGACTCGTCCGAGCCGCCCGGCAGGAAGAAGGAGACCACCGTGAGCAGGAGGATGGGCGGCAGCCCGGCCAGCAGACACCACCCGAGCCAGCCGATCCGCAGCCGCCCGGTGACCGACGTGACGGTCCCGGCGGCCCGTCTCGCCGGCCACAACGTGGCCAGCAGCACCAGGGGCAGGGCTATCGCGAGGGACACGAGATCCATCGCGGTGTTCCCGAGCGGCCCCAAGTCGGCCCCGCCGTCGGGCAGTTCCGGGGCACCGAGCGCCGTGGCGAGCCCGTAGGAGAAGGCCAGCAGCACGAGCAGGATCACGACATAGGCGAAGGCCAGCAGCACCGTCCCGGTCGGCGGCCGCCACCAGCGGTGACGTCCCGTGGTGCGGTCCAGGCGGTGGTACGGGTGGGGGGCGGGGTCCGGGAACGGGTGGGCGGGGGGCGGTGACGGGTAGGCGGGGTAAGAAGGTGTGTTTGTCATGATCAGCATCATGACAGCGCCGGTGCGGCGGATCACGAGCGTTCGGCGGGCTCTCGGACGCGCGTCGGCGTGCCGGATCACCCGGTACGCCCCGGACCCTGCGGTCAGGCCGTGTACGCCCCCACCAGAAGGCCCAGGAACGCACCCGCGATCAGGAACGGGCCGAAGGGGATGGCCGTTTTGCGGGTGGCCCGGCGCGTGATCACCAGCGCTGCGCCGTACAGCGCGCCCAGGAGGAAACCGGCGAACGTGCCGAGCATGACGGTCGGCCAGCCGTACCAGCCGAGGGCCGCGCCGGTGCCGAGGGCCAGTTTGACGTCGCCGAAGCCCATGCCGGCGGGGTTGACGAGGAACAGCACGAAGTAGCCGCCGCCCAGGGCGAGGGAGCCGAGCAGGGCGGTCGTCCAGTGGCCCGCGTGCTCGGGGACGAGGGCGGTGAGGCCGAGCAGGGCCAGGGCGGCCGCGGCGAAGGGGAGGGTGAGCGGGTCGGGCAGGCGCCGTACCCGGAAGTCGACGACCGTGAGCAGCACGCCGACCGGGGCGAGCAGCAGCCAGACCCCGAGCTCGGGGCGGGTGTCGGTCGCGGCGGCGAGGACCGCGCAGACCAGGGCGGTGGCGATCACGAGGGGCGTCGTACGCGGGCCGTATCCGGACTCCGCGCACTCCGGGCAGGCCGCCCTCCCCAGCCAGCCCCTGACGGGGTGCCCGCCGGGGCACTCCTTCCGCCACTCCTCCCCCGACGGCGCCGAGAACCGGTAGGCCGCGCGCGGCAGCAGCGCTCCCGCCGCCGCACCCCACAACGCGGCGACGAGGACCAGCAGCCCGGTGCTCATCCCACCGCGGCGATCGCGTCACGCCACGTCGGCAGCAGCTCGTCGAGCAGTGCCTCGGTGCGCGGCGGCAGTCCACGGGCCCCGCTGCGGCCGATGAGGTCGGTGGCGAGCCCGGTCAGCCGCTGCGTGTCACCGGTGGCGTGGGTGGCGCGCAGCAGCTCGTGCCACAGGCGCTCGTCGGCCGGAGCGGTGCGCAGGGCCGCGTTGAGCGCCTCGATGGCCTTCTCCGCGCGGTCCTTCTCCATGTGGAACTCGCACAGCGCCAGCCCCGTGTCCGCGACGAGCAGCGGCAGTTGGGCGTCGACGATCTCGTGGGAGAGCCACTGGTAACGGCCCTCCGGCCGGTCGGCGAGCAGCGGCCCGCGCACCAACACCAGCGCGTCGGTGAGCAGCCGTCCGCGCACGGCCCGGCTGCCGACGCCCCGGCCCTGGGTGGCCTCGTGGTAGAGGGAGCGCAGCACGTCCAGGTCGGAGACGACGGACTTGGCGAGCGTGAGCCGGCCGGAGCCGTCGGTGGTGAGGCGGGGGGTGCCGTCGGGGTCGGCACCGAGCCAGTCGCGCAGCCGGTCGAGCAGCGCGCCGCGCACGTCGTCGGTGACACCGCGCGGCCACAGCGCCGAGGACAGCACGCGCGGGTGCACGCCCTCGCGGTGCAGGAGCAGCAGGGCGAGCGCCTCGTGCAGCAGCGCGCTGCGCTCCCCGTCCGGGGTGTCCAGCCCGATGATCTCGTACGGCCCGACGAGCCGGGCGTACACGGCCGGACGTCCCTGCTCGCTGATGTCGACGAGGAACGGCGGGGTGGTCGCCGGCCTGTCGCTCTCGCGCTCCGGGTCCGCCTCGACGAACAGCTCGACCACGGCCCGCTGCTGGGCGACGGGCAGCGACTGGGCGTCCAGTTCGAGTCCGAGGAGGGGCGCGAGCAGCTTGCCCTGGCCGGTGATCTCCATCTCCCAGGCGGCGCCCGGCAGATCACCGGTGTCGGTGCCGACGAGGTAGCCGATGCCGAGGCGACTGGCGTCGGCGGCGAGTTCGGCGAGCTTGACGGCGTCCTCGGCGGACGGCTGGGCGGCGAGCAGGACCAGGTGCGGGGCCCAACGGGTGTGCTGGGCGGGCCCGGTGCGCCCGGTGAGGACGGAGTCGTGCCCGGCGGCGCCGAGCGCCCCGCGCCGCTGCCGCGTCTCGGCCTCCATGGCCTCGACCAGGGCCTCGACGTCCTCCAGGTGCCGGATCCGGTTCGGCGCGAGGGGCGTGAGGTCCTCCCCGAAGCCGACGAGCGTGATGGTCATGCGGTCCGACCACCCGTTGGTCGCCAACTCGGCGGCCACGGAGGCGAAGACGGCGGCCCGGTCGGCTTCCCGGCCGCTCAGCGAGACGATGCCGGGCACGGCTTCCAGGTTGAGCAGCAGCCGCGAGTCGTCCATGGTGCCGAGGCTGACGAGGCCGGGGTAGGGCGCGGCCGTGTCGACGTCCTCGTAGCGCTCGGCGTCGGTACGGGAGAGCATCCAGAAGGTCTGGTCCTGCCCCTGCTGCCAGGGGGCCGGGGGCTTCCCGGCGGGCTGGGCGAGCTGGAGGTGCAGGTCGCCGTTGCTGAGCCAGGCCGCGTAGACGACCGGCAGCGCGCGGGACTCCTCGGCGAGGGAGGCGGCGAGACCGCGCAGGCTCCGGTCGAGCAGCCGTACGCCCTCGGGGTCGGCGCCGACGAGCAGCGCGTCCTGGACGTCCTGCGCGTCACCGCTCGGGGTGGGCGGCTCCATGCCGCGCCGGCCGCCGACGGCCCCGAACGCCGACTGCCACAGGGCCTGCCGCCGGCGCCGCCCCAGGGCGCCGAGGAGACCGGCGGCGAGGAGGGGCGCGGTGAGGAGGGCTTCGGGCAGGCCGAAGGCGCTGTCCGACTCGGCGCCGACGGCGGTGGCCTGCTGGTGTCCGGTGCCGTCCTGGGCGGGCCGCTGCTGGTCGGGGACGGACACCTGGGTGGCGCCGCCCCCCTGTGCCTGGTCGCTTCCGCCCTGGGCGCCGCCTCCGCCCTGGGCGTGGTCGCCGGTCCGGGCGTAGTCGCTGATCTGCTGCTGCACGTCGGGCGACACGTTGGGGGCCTCGTCGGGCATCTCGACGAGCTCGCCGCCGCGGGCGTCGCCCGGCATCTCCATGATCCAGCCGGGCCGGATGAGGCTGGCCTCCGAGAGCCTGGACCCGTCCGGCTGCACGCGGTCCTTGTTGAGCTCGAAGATCTCCTTGTAGCGGCGCCCGTCGCCGAGGTGGCGCTGGGCTATCTCCCAGAGGGAGTCGTGGTGGCGGCCCTCGGGCGGCTGGATCCGGTAGTACTTCGTGTCGCCCTGCTTGGCGGTGCTGCCGCCGGCGTCGGCGTGGGCGGCGGCGTGCGAGGCCTGCTCGGCGAGGGCGGCCGCGGCGCCGGAGGCCTGCTCCTGCTGCTGGGCGAAGAGGCCCGGGGTGGCCTGGGCGGCGGCGACGGTCGGCTTCTGGTTGGCGTCGTAGCTGTTCCCGAGCTGCGACAGCCCCGGCGTGAAGCTGGCGGCGGTGGCGCCGACCAGCAGCAGCGCGGCGACGAGCTGACGCGCGAGCAGCTGGCTCGGTCCGGCGCCCGGCACCCGGCCCGGCACGCCGACACCCGACAGCGCGGCCTTCATCTCCACGAGCACGCAGGCCGTGAACTGCGCCCACGCCAGCCACACGATGACGGTGAGGATGTTCAGGAACGTGTGAACGGTGATCTCTTGCTGCAGCCAGTCGAAACTGGGCACCCCGTCCGGCAGCGGCCACCCGATCTGCGTGGCCAGCGCGCCCGGCACCCCGACAAGCAGCACGGCCAGGGCGACGAAGGCGAGGAACGCCTTGACGAAGTCCCCGAACGACCGCCGCCGGATCCGCACCGGCTGCGGCGTCCGGTTCCTGGGGGCGGCCGCGGCTCCCGTCGCTCCCGTCGGACTTCCCGTCGAGCTTGACGAGCTTGAGGTGCGGCGTCGCGGCATGGCGGGTGTCCTGGGGTCGTGTGTGGAGTCCGGTGAGGCCGAGCTGTGAGTAAGGAGTGTGCTGAGCCTACAGAGATCTTATGGACTCTCATCGGGGTCGTCGAAGGGCGGACGTAAGGAACCTCACGGTCGTCCGGTTTGCCCCTGTAGCCACCCGCGTCGCCCCTGCGGCCGAACTCGACGAGCACCCCTCTTCGCGAGTGCTACGCGCCCCCCTCACACCTTCCACACAACCCGTCGAGGTGGACCGTGGGCCCAACACGCTTCCCTGATAGCTTCGTTCTCAGTTGCACACGTCGAACTTCGGGGGAGAGGCCGTGGCCCGCCGCGCTCTGACCACCACAGCCGCCGCGTTCGCCGCGACGGCGGCATTGCTGCTCACCGCCTGCGGCGGGGGCGGCGGCACGTCGGAAGACATCAAAGGGGCGGGCACCGGCACCGACAGCCCTTCGGCTTCGCCGTCTTCGCCCTCCAGCCGACCGGACGTCAGCCTGCCGAGTGACCTCGAGGTCGAGTTCGACATCACGAAGCCGTCCGACGCCCGCCACGCGGCAGCCCTCGAGAGCGCGCAGAATTACATCCTGGCTCTCGATCACGGCATCACGGCCCAGGACCCGGACGACCCGGCCTACCGCTTCTACTCGCTGGGGAGCGCCACCAAGTACGCGAAGTCGCAGATCCAGGCATGGGTCGACGACGACTGGACCGCGACGGGATCCGACAGCTACTACCGGGGCAGGACCGATGACGTCGGCACGTCGAAGGGCGTCCTCGTCACGATGTGCCGGGATCAGAGCAAGTTCTACGGCAAGAACGTGAAGACCAAGAAGATCCGGTACACGAAGGAAAGCCTCAACGACTTCCAGCAGTTCCGCCTTCTGATGAAGCCGCCGCAGGGATCCCAGAGGGTGTGGAAGGTGCTGCAGATCGAGGTGCAGGGGCGCGTGGAGGACTGCCGTCGATGACTCCACTGCGACGGTCTCTGACCTGGTCCGCCGCGCTGACGGTAGCCGCCGTGCTGGGATGCGGCAGCACCGCGTACGCGGCGGGGCCGGAAGACAACACGAACGTGCCGCCGGCCGACCAGAAGAGCGGCGGCGGTACGGACGGCAAGGGAGGCCTGTCGGCTTCCGTCTCCAACATCAAGATCACCTACCCGAGTGGCGGGGACGGCGGCGGCAAGGAAGGCAACCTCGGCACGGTCGATCCCAACTGGAAGCCTCCCGCCTGCTGGTACGAGCCCACCTTCAGTCCGGAGGGATTGAAGAGATTCGTGGACACGGACGGCAGCGGCGACGTGGGCATCCACGAGTCGTGGATCGGCAAGGGCCTGTGGACCGACCACTACCGGGACGGCAAGCCTGCGGACAACTTCGATCTGCAGGCGCCGACGAACAGCTCCGCGGAGGGCTACGACGACTACAACCTCGGCAAGGACGGTTACTTCTGGCGAGGTGTCGCCCCCGACCCCGACGACCCGGACACCTGGGACTGCGGCCGCATCATGTTCTGGGTCAACGCCGGCGAGATCCCGGACGACCCGAACGCACCCACCCCGAAGACCCTCGCCGACTACGCCTACAACAAGGTCAAGGTCCCGGAAACCGAGGTCGAACTGAAACCGCAGACCAAGTCCACGGTCAACCTCCCGACCTGGATCTGGCTCGACAAGGGCACCTTCAAGGACGTCAAGGTCCGCGCCGCCCTGCCGAACACGGGCCTGTGGGCGGAGACCACCGCAAAGCCGGTCGCCCTCCACCTGGACCCGGGCACCGAGGACGCCGAGGTCTTCCCCGCCTCCGGCGACTGCGCGATCAACGACGACGGTTCCATCGGCACGCCGTACACCAAGGGCGCCGCCGACAAGACCCCACCGTGCGGCATCCGCTACCTCCACGCGACCGGCGGCACCCCCTACCAGCTCTCCGCCAGCATCACCTGGCAGATCACCTGGCAAGGCTCCGACGGCACCACCGGCGACCTCCCCGACGGCACCTTCGAGACCACCCAGGACATGAACGTCCAGGAGATCCAGTCGATCAACCGCTGAACCCGGCACCCGCCGGTCCAGGGACCGACGGCCGCGTTCGCTTCCGCCATACGGAGAGACGGGCCTGTGACGAGCCGCCCGCTGACGGGCGGCAGCCCTGGAGGACGCCGCCCACCACATCCGCGCACTGAACCACTGCATACGGAGCAGGACCCTGCCGATCCCGCCGTCCAGTTCTACTCGTCGGGCCAGGCCGCCCGGTACGCGCACTCGCAGATAAAGGAGTACGTGGACGGCGGCTGGACGCTGACGGGTACGGACCGGTACTACGACGCCCACATCAGCCCTAGCGGCGTCACCTTCTGTGAGGATCAGTCCGAGGTCTTCGGCAGGGAGGTGGCGAGCAAGAAGGTCCACCGGACGAAGGAAAGCCCGGTCAGCTACCAGGAGTTCACCCTTCTGATGACGTCCGTGAAGGACAACCCGGTGTGGCGTGCTCATCAGGTCGCCGTCGAGGGGACGTCAGCGGCATGCAACCGGCCTGCGGCGATGTGACGCCGCCTCCGCAACTACCTGCATCGAAGCCAAGGAGACCAACTGTGCCCCGCCGCGCACCAGCCACCACTGCCGTAGCGTTCGCCACGGCGGCGGCGCTGCTTCTGACCGCCTGCGGAGGAGGCGACGACTCGTCGTCGGACGGCAACGAGGACACCGTCGGCAACAGCTCGCCCAGCCCGGCGGCCTCGAAGCCGTCTGCGGCACCCGGCGTCAAGCGCCCCGTCATCAAGCTCCCCAGCAGCTTCCGGCTGACCTTCGAGAACTGGACGAGCAGCGACCCGGCGGAGCAGGCCATGCTCGACGACGCCAGGGAAGAGGTCCGGGCCGGATACGCGGCGATCATCGCCGACGACCCGGACAGCGAAGCCGTCACCTTCTACGACACCGAGGGGATCCGCGGGCTGACCAAGCAGTGGATCAAGTCCTACACGGACAAGGACCTCACCGTCATCGGCAAACTGCCCGCCTTCGACCCCAAGGTCGTCATGGCCGGCAACGGCAAGGGAGCGTCGCTCACCTACTGCACGGACGAGACCGACGCCAAAACCAGGAACCGCAAGACCGGCGAGGTCGAGGGGAATCCGGCAGGTACCAGCCCCTACGTCCGCTACTCGCTCTCCCTGACGAAGAACGAGCAGGGCGTGTGGCAGAACTCGTCGGTGCGTGGTGAACGAGGGAAGTGCTCCAGGTGAGGGCGGGCGAATCGAGCGTGAGCTGGAAACCGCCGGGCAAGGAAGGCATGGACGAGAAACCCGACCGCTACCGGGTCGAGTTCGCGAGTGGTACCGCCGCCTCCGTGGCGAAGCGTCGCTCCTATCGTGACCTCGAACGCAATGACATCGAAGGGGACTTGCCCGGATGGCCGACCCGACCGGCCTTCGGGGTCCGAGGGTTCTTCGGCAAGCTCGGCGTGCACGTGCTGACCGCCATCACCGGGCTCTTGATGCTGCCGCTCTACATCCTTGCCGACGCCCTCCGCAGTCCCGCGTCGCCGGCGATGCGAGGGGAACTGGAGGACCGCGAGAACGAGGTCGACGACTTCCCCGTCATGTGGGCGGGCGTGGGCGGGACGGCTCGTACGCTGCCCTGGCAGCTCGACCCCTCTCGGCGTTCCTGGCGCACCGTGACCGAGATCGAACTGGCCGAGCCTGACGGTCCGGTACGCATCCTGTCGTACGAGGACACTGCGCGGGGCAGCCGGTTCCTGTCATGGGGCGGTGGCCAGAAGACACCGGGAACCGAGTGCGTCCTCTGGTCGGTGCCTCGGGAGGAGATCACCGGGGCGGAGATCAGGCGGTTCAGCATGGACGAGTCCGACTTCACGGTCTTCTTCCGGGACGGTTCGTGGGCCCGGCTGACGAGTTCACCGCATGGCGCCCGGAGGGTCGTCGCCCTGCTCAGCCGAGGCCCCCTCGACGCAGGTAGCGACCTCACGGCTCCCCGAGCGTGAAACGCGGTGCTCGCAACCGCCAGGCCACCGCCCAGGACATGAACGTCCAGGAGATGCAGTCGTTCAACCGCTGACTCCAGCCGCTCTCGTGCCCGGGTTCGTCAGGCGCTCGTCGTCAGGGCTTCGAGTGCCTGGTCGTAGGAACGACACGCCGCTTTGCGCTGCTCGGGGGTGCCCGCGTCGGGGCGGAGGATGGCCGGGAGGTGGGCGACCCGCCACATCCTGAAGACCAGGGCGGGGGCGGTGCGCCCCATCGAGTCCGCGAGGCCGGACGCGAGTGCGAGGGCATCGACGATCCTGGCCGCCCCCTGCCGGACGTCCCCGCCGGAGACGATCGCGGCGGTGACGAGGGCCTGCAGCAAGTACGTCATCTGCAAGTCGGCCGCCATGTGACACATGCGGCGTACGACGTCCCGCTGTTCGAGGTCCTCGAGCCGGGACGGAATCCCCTCGACCGCCCCGGACCACAGCAGCAGAGCCGGGGCCGTCACCTCGTGCTCACGCAGGTAGCCCAGTTCGTCCGCGATGGCCATGGTGGCCGAGGAGAAGCCGCCGATGTCACGAACGAGGTCGAGCAGCCGGCCGACCTCATCGCGGCGGCGGCTCACCAGATCGCCGACGGAGGCGGCGCCGACGCTCCATGTCCCGGTCGCCGACACCGCCCCGATCTCCACGATGCCTCCGAGTGGCCCGAAGACCTCACGGGCCAGCACGCTTTCCGGTACCGGAGTGATCTGACCTGCCACTACGTCATGCCTCGTGTCGACGACGTACTCCGGCTGCCGTCCTGCCGGGCCGCTGTGTCTTCGCGCGTGTGCGCACCCGCTGCGGATCCCCAGGGGCCGGGCCCCTGTCCAAGTCCAGGACATCCCGGTCCGCAGGCCTGTGCCCCGCCATACCGCAACCCCCGTCACGCGTATCAACGTCAACAACCGTATGCACACGTGAACTTACAAGGCACAACCGTTCGACGGAAAGATCGGACCGGGGTACGGTTCCTCCGAGATCAGAGCGCCGGACATGGGGAGCTGCCGGATGGGCAAGGGCAAGAGCGACCTCGCGCTTCCGCTGACCGAGCTGGAGAGCTACGGGCGGCGGCTGCGGTCCATCAAGACCCGGCTGAATCACACCAAGAAGCTTTTCGAGTCGTACAAGGACGACATCGGCGACGGCAGCGTCAATGACGCGCTCGACGATTTCGAATCCAACTGGGAGGACGGGCGCGAGGACATCACGCAGCAGCTGGACGCGCTGGCGAGTATGTCCGATGCCGTGGTGCGCGAGTTCAAGAAGCTGGACGACGAACTCGCCAAGAAGGTGAACGACGCCGTGAAGACGCAGGACAAGCGGGGCGGTAAGGGCGGTAAGGGGGACGGCGGGGGGAAGTAAGCCCCTGTCCGAGACTTACGGAAAGGCCCCGGGTCGAAGCCCCGGGGCCTTTCGCATGCGTTCGTCAGTGCGCGACGGCCGCGTTGAGGTGCAGGTCCGCCTCGATGCCCTGCGGCGAGACGGCGAGGCCCACGCCGCCGCCGAGGCCGGTGGTGAGGCCCGCGGCCGTGGTCTCGACGTAGAGACCGGCTGCGGCGCCGGCACCCGCGGCAGCGCCCGCCTGCCCGCCGGCGATGGTGTCCAGCTCGGCGTCGGACATCTGGGCGGTCGCGATCTGCGGGGTGAAGGCCATGGGGGGCGGTTCCCTTCGGTTTGAAATTCGAAATGCTCGAGCGCGAACGATCAAAGCACGCCGGAGTAGGGGCGGCCAGTCGATGCCCATTCCGTGGATGGGAATGCGCACGGAAAGCGGGAGGCGAATTCATGAGTGTGATCGTTCGGTCACCTACGAACCCGTCACCTTCACACCATCTGCCGTTTTGCGATACAGGAACGCGGCGGCCGGGCCGGTGATGAGGCAGAGCCCGGCCGCTTCCCCGCTCCAGCAAGGCCTCACAGTGAACGGTGTGCAGATCCGCGGGATGTTCGGGACCGGCTCAGCCGACCTCGTTCTCCGCCACCGCCTGCCCGTGGACCACCACGTCACCGCCGTAGAACATCCCCGTGAAGACCGGGGAGTACGTGAGCTGCACCTCGACCTCCACCTGCTGGGCGTTCGCCGCCACGCAGTGGGTCGCGCCGATGTCCGCGCCGGTCATGTCCATCTCGCGGGCGAACGCCTTCACGCGGGCGTTGCAGTTCTCGAAGTTGATGGGGGCGGGGCCGCCCTCGTTCTCGTAGAGGGCGTCGCGGTCGATGTCCTGCGCCGCGTAGCGGGCGGCCTGTTCGGCGATGTCGGCGGCGCGTTCGCGCTTGGAGATGGACAGGCCGCCGTCGATGACGAACGCGGAGAGGGAGAGGAAGACCAGCGTGAAGATGATGACCGCGCCGGCGCCGGAGCCCCGGTCGTCCAGACGCGCGCCACGGGCCGTCCACCACGACGGCCAGGAGCACCGCAGGCGCCTCACACCGACCTCCGGAACGGGTCGAGCGGGGAGCTGAAGCTCGCCGACAGCGTCGTCGGGACGTCGAGGCCGAGCATGGCCAGACCCCGCACCTGGCAGCTCACCTCGACCGTGAAGATGGTGTCCGGTTCGAAGCCCTGGCTGGTCTGTGTGACGTTCACCGGGCCCGAGCAGACGTCCGCCAGGTTGGCCTCGGCGGCCTTCTTGGCCTCGGCCATGGCCGTCGCGTGGTCCTTCTGGATGGAACCCGCTCGGGCCGCGTCCCTGGCCGCGCCGTCGAGCGCTCCGCGGCCGTCCACGAGCTGGCCGAAGGCCACCAGGACCAGGATGAACAGGATCATCACCGGGGCGAGGATGACGACCTCGACGGTGGACAGGCCGCTGTCGTCCGCCGTCCGACGGCGCTTCAGGGAAGACTTCGGGAGAGAAGGGACGGACATTCAGTTCCCCTCTTCCTGTACGAAGCGCTCCACCGGTCCCGCCGACTGCGCGTGCACCGTCAGATCCAGCCCGGGGAACACCGTCGGGACCCTGGCCGCGATCTCCACACCCACCGTGTTCTGCTCCGGCTGCAGCATCGTCACGTCCGGGGAGAGCACCAACTGCGGTCCCAGCTGCTGGATGTAGCTGTCCACCACGTCCCGTGCCTCGCCCCGCCACGCGCCCGGCTGTTCGTCGGCCGTGGCCCGGGCCTTGCGGGCTCCGGCCTGGGCCGCCGCCTGGGCGACGTGGTCCGCGAAGAAGTACAGCGCGAACTGCACGGTCGCGAAGATCATGAAGAACAGGACCGGGGTGAGCAGCACGAACTCGATCGCGGTCATGCCTGAATCGCCGCGGGCGGCCGCCCGTTCCCGTGCGGCCCGCACCCAGCGGCGTACCCGTCTGCTGACGTCTGCCGGCATCCCCGTGAACCCCGTTGCTCCTGCTCCCGATGCTCTCGAGGCGATCAGCAGGTCTTGCCCGCGTCCGCACCCTTGATGCAGTCGCCGACCTTGTTGGCGCCCTCGCTCAGCGCGGCGTTGATGATGGCGGCCACGACACCCACGATCGCCACGACGACCGCGGAGATGATGACCCACTCGACCGCGGAGGCACCGCGGTCCAGCTCGCCCGAGCGGGCCCGCTCGGTGCGTGCCTGGAGGAAGGTGACGAGGAAGTCCACGGCGGGGATGCCGGTGTGGAAGTTACGTCCGTTCATGACGTCTTGTCCTTTCGAATTCGGTTCACGAGGTTCTGGAGTTGTGAACGTCGCTCACTGCGAGCTCACCGCAAGGCTCATGCACGGCTCACTGCACCTGGAACACCCGCATCGCCGCCGGAAAGATCAGGAACACCAGGAACCCGGCGCACAGCAGCAGCTGCGCCACGAGCATCGACTGGGACTTCTCGCCCGCGCTGCCCTCGATCTCGGCGAGTTCGCGGTGGCGCATGGTCTCGGCGCGGGAGGCGAGGGACTCGCGGACCTTGGCACCGTCGTCCGCGACCAGGGCCAGGGAGGCGGAGAGGTCCTTCAGCTCCTCCACGCCGATCTCCTCGCCGAGCGCGCCGAGCGCCTGCCACTGGCTGACGCCGGTGATGCGGGCGTCGGACAGGGCGTTGCGGATGCGCTGGTTGGCCCAGCCGTCGGAGACCTCGGCCGCCGCCATCAGGGCCTCCGGCAGACCGCGTCCGCCGGCGAGGCTCATCGACACCAGGTCGAGGTAGGCGCCGATCACGCGCCGCAGGTCGCGCCGCTTCTCGGCGGCGTCCCGGCGTACCTCCAGGTCGGGCAGGAAGAAGAAGATCACCGCGAAGAGCAGCGCCAGCCAGACCGGGATGATCGGGCTCCGGCCGACGCCCAGCGTGTAGACGATGGCGAACAGGAACGGGCCGAAGAACAGGCCGGCCACGCCCAGCAGCACCTTCGTCGCCAGGAACTTCTCCCAGCTGCGGTCCAGCACCGCGAGGTCGGCGCGCAGCGAGCGCTGCTCCCACCCCTGCTGGAGGTAGAACTCCGAGACGCGCAGGCCTACTTCGGCGCGCAGCGCGCCCAGGCCACCCTTCTCCCGTTCGACCCGGGCCGACTCGTAGGCAGAGCCGCGGGCCCGCATCGCGTCGATCCGCGCGACCTGCGAGATCGCGCTGCGCTTGCTGGGCATGAGGGCGCGGACGAGGGCGTAGATGCCCAGGCCGATGACGGCGCCGACGACGAGCGGCATCGTGAGGTCCATCAGCGCGCCCCTTCTTCCTGCGGCAGCCGCTGCTGGGACTGCGCCCCCGACGGCGTCCTCGGGCGGACGAACTGGACGGATGCCTCGTCGCGGACGAGGAAGCGTTCGGGCGTCTCGATGGTGGACAGCTTGCGCAACCACCAGAAGCCGAGCGCGAACAGGCCGCAGACGCAGGCCAGGACGAGCTGGCCGACGGCCGTTCCGTACGGCGCCACGAAGTCGCGGTTGAAGATCGACAGACCGAGGACGAAGGCGATGGAGACGGCGACGACGATCTGCACGGACCTGCGGGTCGACGCGCGCTGGGCCATGACCCGCTGACGCATGTCGACCTCCTCTCGCGCCGACTTGGCCAGGGCGCCCAGCACTTGGCGCAGACCCGGGCCGCGCAGGCGGGCGTTGAGGATGAGGGCCGCGACGATGATGTCGGCAGAGGCGTCGTCGATCTCGTCGGCGAGCTGCTGGAGCGCCTCGGGCAGCGGGGTGCGGGCGCGCAGCCGGTCGACGAGGGCGTCGAGGTGGGGCCGCAGGACGGGGGCCGCGGCGCGGGCGGAGGCCGGGATGGCCTGCTCCAGGCCGACGGCGCCGGCGATGGTGTCGCGCAGGGACTCTGTCCAGGAGGCAAGGGCCTCCACGCGGCGCATGGCGGCCCGTTCCTCACCGGCGCCGCCGAACAGGCGGTCCCAGAAGAAGACGAGGACACCGGCCGCGATGCCCGCGACGGCCCAGCGGGTGAGGACGAGGACGACCAGACCGACGATGGCGGCGAGCGAGCCGCGCTGCCCGGCGAAGCGGATCAGTTCGCTCGCCCGCTCGGCGGCCTTCTGCTTCTCGTGGTCGGGCTTGGCCGGCAGCCCGCGGATCGCGATGAGGAGGAGGGCGAGTCCGCCGCCGACGGCGACGCCGCTGCCTATCGAGTACAGGACGGTGGTGGAGAACAGGCCGCCCATGGAGCCGAGCGAGCCGAGGGCCGCGAGGTGCGTGGTCATTCCCGGCTCACCCCCAGGTCCCGGACGGCCGGTAGCCGTGTGCCATCAGTTCCTCCAGGCAGGCGATGGGGGCGTGCGGCACGATCCGGCCGTCGGGGGCCTCCGCGAACACCTCGCTGGACAGCACGCGTCCGTCGACGCCGTTGACCTCGCGGACCGAGGTGACCACGCGCTGGAGGCGGCCGCCGTTGCCGTAGTTGTTGCGCCGCTGGATGAAGACGACGAAGTTGACCGCGCCCGCGATCAGCATCTGGCTGGCCTCGATGGGCAGCCGTTCCGTGGCCTGCAGCGCGTAGGTGGAAATACGGTTGAAGACCTCGTGCGAGCTGTTGGCGTGGATCGTGGACAGCGAGCCGTCGTTGCCCTGCGACATGGCGTTGAGCATGGTGACGATCTCGTCGCCGAGGACCTCGCCCACGATGACGCGGGAGGGGTTCATACGCAGTGAGCGTCGCACCAGTTCCGCCATCGAAATGGTGCCCTGACCCTCGGAGTTGGGCAGGCGCTCCTCGAAGGCGACGACGTTGGGGTGCAGGTCGGGGAAGGTGTCGAGGCCGAGCTCCAGGGCCCGTTCGACGGTGATGAGGCGCTCGTGCGGCGGGATCTCGTTGGCGAGGGCCCGAAGGAGCGTGGTCTTGCCGGCGTTGGTGGCGCCGGCGATCATGATGTTCTTGCGGGCGCGGACCGCGCAGGCCATGAAGTGGGCGACCTCGGGCGACAGGGTGCCGTTGCCGACGAGGTCGGAGATGAACACCTTGCCCATGCGCGCCCGGCGGATGGACAGCGCGGGGCGCCGGGTGACGTCCATGACGGCCGACAGTCGCGAACCGTCGGGCAGCCGCAGGTCGAGCTGCGGGTTGGCGGAGTCGAAGGGCCGGGAGGACAGACCCGAGTAGGCGCCCAGCACCTGGATGAGCTCGATGAGCTCCTCGTCGGTCTCGGCGACGGGGTCGCCCTGCACCTCACGGCCGTCGGCATACCCGATGAACACCTGGTCACAGCCGTTGATGTCGATGTTCTCGACCTCGGGGTTGTCCAGCAGCGGCTGGAGCCGGCCGACGCCGAACAGCGCGGCGTGCACGGCTGCCGCGTACTGCTCCTCGGTCTCGGCGTCCAGCGGCGTACGGCCCGCGTTGATCTCGGCGCGGGCGTACTCCTCGAGGATCTGGGCTATGACGGCGCGGGCGTACTGCCGTTCGTCCTCGGTGGACATCGGGGTGACGCCCGCGACCTGGTCCTGCCGACGCTGCTCGGCGATGCGGTCACCGGCGTCCTGACGGAACCGCTTGACCAACTGGTGGTCGACAGCGGTCATGCGCCGGCCCCCGCGTGGCCCTGCATCCGGCCCGGGGCGTGCGGGGCGTGGTGGGCCTGGTCGGCCTGGGCGGAGGCGGCCCAGGCGGCGCCGTACTGCTGGTACAGGTCGGCGGCGACCTTGCGGGCCGAGCGGATCAGCAGCGACTTGTCGAGGCGGCCGCGCTTGCGGCCGGCCAGCTGGTCGGCGCCGGCCGGGTCGTCGGCGATGGTGCCGACCACGCGGGCGCCGGTCTGGGCGTGCACCAGCATGTCGTTGACCTGCGAGGCGAGCTTGCCGGCCGTGCCGGTGTCGGCGATCAGGACGACACCGATCATCGGGGTGCCGAGACTCGCCACGCCGCGCGATCCGCCGTGCAGCTTGCCCGCGAGGGCGGCGGCTCGGTCGCGGACGCGGGCGATGGCCTCGGGCTCGGTGCGCGAGACGAGCAGCACGAGCGCGGCGTGCGGCAGGAGTTCGACGGCCGGGGTGTCGCCGCTGATGCGTCCGCAGTCGGCGATGACGTCGGCGGCGGCGTGCGGGGAGTCGGCGAGGGAGTTGAAGGCGTGCCCGAGGGTCGGCCACAACCCCGCGAGTCCGGCGGCCTGTTCGGCGATCCCGAGCCCGACGAGGACTTCGAGTCCGCCGCTCAGCGGCTGTACGTGGTCCCAGAGCTGGTCGGGCACGAGGCCGCGGCGCGCGGTGGCGGCGATGGACAGCATGCCGGTGTTCGGGTTGAGCGGGCCGCCGTGCGCGGCGGCACTGCGGTAGACGAGGTCACCGCCCGCCGGGTCCGCCTCGGCGAGCAGGACACGCCGCGGCCAGACCGCCGCGAGGGCGACGGCCGCGGTGGTGACGCCGGGGGAACCCTTGTCGGCGGCGAGAGCGATGAGCGCCATGGGGTGGGTGCCGCCTTCTAGTTGCCGGGGACGCGCACGATGGCGACCTGGTTCGCCGCCGCGGCCGAGGTGAGCGCTGCCGCGTCGGCCTGGTCGACGAGGACGGTGATCGAGAGGTTGCCCGTGCTCACGGTGGCGTCGTCGTTCGCCACGACACGCTCCACTCGCGCGTCGTCGACGAGGGCGCCGCCGGAGGAGGAGGTGCCGCCCGAGCCGCTGTTGCTCTCGGAGCTGTTCGAGCTGGAGCCGGTGGAGCTGACGCGGTAGGCGGAGACGAGGTCGCCGCCCTTGATGTCCGCGGGGTACGTGCCCTCCTTGAGGGCGAGGCCGACGGAGACCTTGCCCGCGGGCAGGCTGGCCTTCTTGGCGAACATCTGGCCCATCACGATCGTGTCCCGGTAGATCGTGGACTTGGCCTTCAGGGTCCTCAGCGTGGCCAGCTGGTCCCACGTGACGTAGTTGATGCTGTCGTCGGCGGCGACCATCACCGAGGTCACGTTGTTACCGACGGACTCCCCGGCCTGGATCTCCTTCGTCACCTTGACGACCTCGACCCGGTTGCCGACCTGCAGCACGAGCATCGTGACACCCAGCGCACCCACCAGGATCAGCAGCACCGCGAGCGCGGCCAGTGCAGGTTTGCGCTCGCGAGGCGGGGTGGGAAGCCGGTCGCCGACCGACGGCTGAGCCGGAGCGGTGGAACGACCTGCGCCCGCCCCCGTACGCTCTTGGATCTTCACGCAACCGCTCCCCGTACACCCAAGAAGATGTCTGTCATGTGCCTTCAAATTCGGACACTTCACCCGCGCCGACCCGCACGGAAAGGTACGGGACGGGCCGGACGTACCCGCCCGACCTGGGCGAATAGCCAGCACTGGGGGTGACTGTCAAGCCATCGCACCGTATCAGCCGCACATAAGCCCCTCAAGACGCGTTCGGCCCCAGGGGCCGCAGGGTGCGGCCTGTTATCCATCTGCAACGTCGGACCCGCTCAACCCGGCCGGGACCAGCCCCACATGACATCGGCACCTGTGCGCGAGCGAATCGCCACGATCCTCAACAGGTTTGGCCAACGGCTTGGTTCGTCACCTGTCGGCCATCAGGCCTGCACGATTCACTCACGAAGTCGGGGTGAAGTCACCGATACCAGTCTTCTCCCCCACTCTCCAGCGCCCTGCGCACATAGCCGGCGAGGTCCGCTGCCACGAGACCGCGTTCGTCCGTCTCGTGGTCCCAGACGTGGACGCCCGCCCGCACGGAGGCCTGTCCGAGCGCGAACTGGTCTCCCCCGCCGTTGTCGCCGATGAACAGCAGGGAGTCGAACGGTCGGTAGAGAGAGCGGATTTCGGGGTCGGTCCGGAAGGTCTGGTTGTTCTCCAGAATCTGTTCTGCGGGCCAGACGACAGCCTCGCCGTACGGGCCCTCGATGCCGTCCGTCTGCAGGAGCAGGGCGCTCAGGTCGCGCGGCAGAGGGTGGCCGAGGGACTGCTCGACTCGGTGAAGGACGGCAGGGTCCGCCGGAGGGCACGAAGGCACTGCTCCGGACTCCTCGATCAGGCCACGCCACATATCGACCCGTACTCCCTCCGCATCGCCACACGCCCGGCCCCAAGCCTGGCACCCCCCATCGGGCGGCTGGGCCGCTCGCCGTACGGGCCGGGCGCAACCCGCCAGCACCCAATCCTTCAAGGCGCTGTCGACACCCTCCCGGAGAGCGACCTCACCCCCGACCAACGTGACCGTGTCACCCGTTCCGGTGAAGGCCGGGAAGGACGTCCACGAGACCCACTCGATCCTGATGGGCCCCCTCCGGAGAACCGCCACAGCCACGACCGGGCGACCTGTAGCAGTCGCGAACGGGCGAGTAGAGTGCCGCGCGGACGTCGAACGGACCGCGGGGGACTTACCGGTGAGAGCAGCCACGGCCAACTGCGCCTGCACAACGGGGATACGGGCAACGGGGTGCAGCCGAAGCCGCGCGATCGGGCTGTTCCTGATCCTGCTCGCGCTGACGGCCCTCTTCGCAACCGCCACACCCGCCGTCGCCGCGGACACCCCCACCCGGGCCGCCTACCTCGCCGACCGCCTCCGCGAGAACCCGGTCCACGTCTCCGACCAGCTCCCCCGCGAGGTCCCCCGCTCCAGCGCCCCCGACTTCGCCCGCATCGCGAAGAAGACCGGCGTCCCGACCTACGTCCTGGTCCTGCCGCTGCAGTCCAGCGCGGACGCCCGTCAGCTGCTCGGCGCGGTGCACGACCGGCTCGGGCGCGACGGGCTGTACGTCCTGTTCGAAGGGCCGGACATCACAGAGGCCAGGGCCTTCGGCGTAGACGCCCCCGCTGACGCCGCCGTCACCGTCACGCAGTACGAACTCCCCTACGACGCAGGCGCATTGCTCAGCTTCGAGCGCTTCGCCGACGTCATCGCGCAGGGCGGCGAGAAGGCCACCGCCCGGGCCGAGGCCGCTCGCGAGAAGTACCAGGACGACGAACCGGCCGAGATGTACATCGGCCCGTCCGACCGCCAGAACCAGTCGTTCCTCACGGGCATCCTGCTCACCGGCGTACCCCTGTCGATCCTGCTGCTGGCGGCCTACGCGAGGCGCGGGCGCCCGAGGAAGCCCGGTCTGCGCTGGTTCGTCTGGGGCGGTGCCGTGCTCTCCGCCGCCGCTGTCGCCCTCACCGCCACCGTCGTCTTCGACCAGACCCGGTCGAGCGCGGCGGAGCCTCCCACCCCCGCCGACCTGTCCGCCCGGGTGGAGCGGGTCGCGGCAGGGCTGAAGCAGGACCCGGTGTACGCCGATCCGGAGAGCCCGCGCGTGCTCGACGCCCGTCAACGGGACCGGTTGCACGAGCGGATCCGGGACTTCCGGCGCTCCGACGGCGGCGGCCCTGTGTACGTCTCCCTCGTACCGCAGACGCCGGAGAGCGAGTCGGCCGGCGACTCGGGGCTGTTCGCCGCGGCGGTGCACGCCAAGGTGGGCCGGGACGGTGTGTACGTGGTCGCCGACCCGGCCGACGGCACGATCAACGTCTACAACCACGGACTGCGCCTGGACGGCAACCGCCTCTCCTTCGACGTACCGGACTCCGTCACGCTGGGCGACAGCAAGGCGGACGAGGCCGACGACCACCTCCTCGGTGAGCGCCTCGACGCGCTGATGACCTTCCTCGACGACACGCCGCGCACTGACCGGCCCTGGTCCGAGCCCGCGCCCCCGGCGGCACCGAGTGCCACCCGCGAGACCGCCCTCCCCGCCCTGTTCTCCACGGACTTCTGGCCGGGCCTGCTCGTGGGCGCCTTCGCGGCCCTGCTGCTGTCGAGCCTCGTGGCCGGGGCGACCTGGATCGTCCGGGGCCTGCGGCGGCGACGCTCCCCCGTGCCCGAGCCGTCCGGCCGCCTGCCGCTCACCGCCCCGACCGAACCCTCGGTGTCCTACCTCCGGCGCACCGCCTACGCCGAACTCACCGCCCTCGCAGACGGGTTCAACGACCCGGACGACCGCGGCCGCGCCTGGGACCACCTCGACGCCGCGCTGCTCCTGGTCGACGGCGACCCGGGGCGGGTGCGGCAGCCGGGGACGGATGCCGCGACCCTGGTCGCCGTGATCGTGCTGGCGCGAGCCGGCCGTGCCGCACTCGCCGGTGATCCGGCCGACCTGTGCTGCGGCGTCAATCCGCTGCACGGCCCCGCCGCCCGCCGGCACCACGTCCGCGTCTCGGCCGAGGGCAACAGCCGCCGGCTGCTGCCCGTATGCCCGCTCTGCGGCGACACGGCCGTCGCCGCACCGGGCGACATCCCGGGCCGGCTGCTGAAGCTGCCCGACCCCTCCCTCGGCAACACCCGCCTCCCCTACTACGACGCGACCGACGGCCCCCTGACCGCCGTACCGCAAGGAATCGCCCGGCTCATCGACAAGGTGAGGGAGACCGCAGGTGTCCACTGAAGTCGGCCGGGGCGCCGCCAAGCGCGTGATCACCGCCCTCGCGGCGCTGCTGCTGACGGCGCTCACCCCGACGGGCACCGCAGGCGCGGCGGACGGCGGCACCCCGAGCGCCGGGCAGCGCATCGCGAGCGCCCTGCGTACCTCACCCGTGTATGTCGACGAGGCCTACGCCGAGGCCGTACCGCCGTCCCGGCAACGGCAACTGGCGGACCGCATCCGCCGCACCGGCCTGCCCATCAAGGTCGTGCTCACCCCTCTCACCAAGGGCGACGCCTTCGACGGCGACTCCGACCTCCTGGCCGGGACGGTCCGCGACCGGCTCCCGGAACGGCGCGACCTCGTCCTCATCACGTCGGACGGCGACTTCCCCGACTCCCTCCAGGGCTACGAGTGGCCCGACGACACCCACCAGGCGCGCAGGGCCGTGGCCGCCGCCGGGTTCCTGGACGAGATGCGGGACGCGAGCCTTGCGGACCTGACGGCGAAGGCCGTGGACCTGGTGGCGGAGGGCAAGGGCGAGCAGCGCTACGAGGAGGCGATGCGCGACCTGGGCGGGTCGGCCCGCCCCACTCAGTCCGGCTCCGGAGCGGCCGGCTCCGACTCCGGCTCCGGCATGACCGGCTGGTGGCTGTTCATCGCCGTACCGGCCCTGGCCCTGACCGTGTTCGCGGCCCGTACGGCCCTGCTCCGTTCCCGTAGGCCCTCCCCGGCCGTCCCCCACGTCGTGTTCGCCACGGCCCGCGCGGCCGACGAGGCGCGGGTACGGCGCCGTGCGGAGGCGGAGGTGCTGGCGCTGGGCGAGGCGACCCAGGCCGCCGACGTGGCCGCGACCCCCGGCCTCCAGCAGGCCCTCGACGCGTACGCCGCGGCCGGCACGGTCCTCGACGGGGCCCGGGGCCTGCCGGACCTCGCGGGCGCCCTGGCCCTGACGCAGGAGGGCCGCGACGCCCTGGCCGGCTCGCCCGGCCTTCCCCTCTGCTTCTTCAACCCCCTGCACGGCCGCGCGGCCCTGCGCACCGACTGGCGTCCGCTCGGCCGCCGGGACCGGCTCGCCGTGGCGGTGTGCCCGGAGTGCGCGGACGCGCTGCGGGACCGCCGCGCCCCGGAGGTGCTCCCCGACACGGACGAGGACGGCCGTAGGGTGCCCTACTTCGAGGTCCCGGCCGGGCGGAGCGCGTGGGCGGCGTCCGGGTACGGCTCGCTGATGCCCCCGTCGGCCGGGGTCGCCAGGGCCCGTTGAGCGGGCACGGCTCCCGGCTGCCCACGCCGGCCGGTCTCGGCAGGGGCCGTTGCTCAGCCGGGCGGGCGGTCCTCGCGCAGGGCGTCGAACAGGGCACGGGCGCGACGGTCGTCCCACTTCACCGCGCTGCCCTTGGGGGTGCGCAGGTCAGGATCGGCCACGGGCACGTTGAGCTGCCGGCCCCCGCGGCCCGTGACCTTCCGCAGAGCCTCGAACAGCCCCATGAGGTCCGGCAGTTCGGTGCCCTAGTCGACGATGAGCGTGTCGAGTCCCGCGTCCAGCGTCGGGAACGATTTCGACGGGTCGACGAGGGTGGACGGGGTGGCGGCCTTCCGGGCGAGGGCGGCGAGGAACCTCTGCTGGTTGCGGGTGCGGCCTAGGTCCCCCTGGGCCTCCTGCTTGCGCTGCCGTACGAAGGCCAGCGCCTCGGCGCCGTCGAGGGTCTGGCAGCCTGCGGGCAGGTACGCTCCGGAGTCCTTGTCCCGCACGGGCCGGCCCAGACACAGGTCGACGCCGCCGACGGCGTCCACCACCCCCACGAACCCGGCGAAGCCGATCTCCGCGTAGTGGTCGACGCGCACCCCGGTGTTGCGTTCCACGGTCCGCACCAGCAGGTCGGGGCCGCCCAGCGAGAACGCTGCGTTCAGCTTGTCCGGCGCGGCCCGGTAGCCGCGGCCGGTGCCGGGGTCGACGTAGGGCGGGAGGGTCACCCAGGAGTCGCGCGGCAGGCTCACCATGGCCGTGCCGCTGGCGCCGGTGTGCAGCAGGATCACCGAGTCGGTGCGGCGGCCCTCGGCCGAGCCGGTGTTGAGGTCCTTCCGGTCCTGCTCCGACGGTCCCTCGCGGCTGTCGGAGCCGACGACCAGGTAGGTGGTGCCCTCACCGGCCGGCACCTGGGCGCCCAGCGCGCCGAGGTCGATCTCCTGGTTGAGCCGGGTGTCTGCCCAGACGTACGTACCGGCCCCGCCGAGCACCAGCGCGGACGCCAGGACTGCGGCCGTACGCAGGTACCGCCGGCCCCTGCACGCCCGACGCCGCGGGCGGCGGAGGAACGAGGGCGGGGGAACGAGGAGTTCCCGCCGCGGGCTCCACTCCGGTGGGGATTCTCCCAGCCGGTCGGATCAGTCGCTCATCGACGCCTCGAAGGTGCTGTGGGGGCTCTCGGGTCAGCGCATCGGCACACCCCTACACGGAACGGGCCCGCCGATCTGTTCAGCGGCAGTCCCGGACCGCTGCATCCGCT
This sequence comes from Streptomyces sp. NPDC029041, assembly GCF_040637515.1. Taxonomy (NCBI): domain Bacteria; kingdom Bacillati; phylum Actinomycetota; class Actinomycetes; order Kitasatosporales; family Streptomycetaceae; genus Streptomyces; species Streptomyces sp. NPDC029041. The sequence continues at coordinate 86,006 of NZ_JBEZWO010000014.1, forward strand.
GCCACCGCAGCCGGCTGCCGCCAAGGTCGGCAACCGGCGGAGTCTGCTGGCCAGGTGGCAGCACCTGGAGTACGTCTTCGGGCTCAACCTCGACCGGCGCATGTTCGAGGGCTGGATGCAGCGCGACGCGATAGCAAAGCCCCCGGTTACACCGACAGCCCCGGGTACGGACGACCGAGCGTCCGGGGCCGCCAATCGCTGGGGCACGATCTGGGAACAACTCCGCGCCACTACACCCTCATACGCCCCAAATGCCCTGCGCGGCTCCCAGTTCGCTCTGGCGAAACCGAGAACCTCACCGATAGCGTCTGTCTCCCTGACCTCACATCTGTCTCACGGGGAGTATCCACTGTGAAGCGCCGCCCTTTGCCCGTTGCTGCCGCGCTGGCGGCAACGGCAGCACTACTGTTGACGGCCTGCGGCAGCGGGGACGACAAGTCCGGCGACAACGACAAGATCGCAGGCGCCGACCAGGGAGCGAAGACGCCGAAGGAGTCGGCATCACCTTCGGGAGCACCGGCAGAGGACAAGCCGGACGGCGTGGACCTGTCCCTGCCTAGCGACATGAACCTGGTCTTTGACTGGGAGAAGCCGAAGGACAAGAACGAGGCGGCTGCGATGGATGATGCCGCCAATTTCGTCCGTGCCATCTACCGGGGCGTCTACAAGCGCACATCCAATGACGCTGCCGTGACCGCCTATTCCACGGGCGAGGGACTGCATTACGCAAAGACCCAGATCGATGGCAGGGTCGACGGCGGCTGGACTGCCACCGGAACCCGGCGCCACTACCAGGCCACCACACGGTCCGCCCCGAACGGAAAATCAGTGGAAGTCGCGTTCTGCGTCGACTCAAGCAAGTTCTACGGCAAAGAGGTTAAGACCGAGAAAGTCTTGAAGAGCAAGCCCAGCATCAGCGACTTCGACTATTTCAAGATCGTTATGGTCAAGTTCCCTACTGGTGAGGGCCTATGGCAAGCATCCAAGGTGTTCGTAGAGAGCAAGGCGGAGAAGTGCCAGTGAACAGGGCGCGGCGTGCCACCCTCCGCACGAGCACAGTTGCTCTGACGCTGGCCCTCGGCGCTTTCACCCTCGCGGATTCGGCCCACGCGGGGGAGCCTATGGCCAACGGCGAGGGCGCCAGCGCCGAGCAACGAGGCGGTGGCGACAAGAAGGGCATCTACGCCGCCGCCCGCATCCAATACTCCGGATCCGTAGCCAAGGACGGCGGCACGGGAAATGTGACGCCTTCGGACGTCAACTGGACGCCACCGCCCTGCTGGTACGCCCCGTACCTCGGCGCCAAGGACTTCAAGAAGGAGATGTCCAAGCACATCGACAGCCAGCTGAACACGCCTGGAATGGGCGGGACCGCGGGCGCGGCGCTCGGCGAGACCAAGCGCCACTACGAGGACGGCTTCGACATCCCCGGGAAGCCCGGCTACAAGGACTACAACGTCGAGAACGACGGCAAGGGAATGTTCTGGGCCGGCGTCGAGAACCCCAACGAGCCGGACTACCTCAAGCGGACCTCGTGCACGGACCTCCCGTTCTGGGTCGAGAACGGCGATGCCCCGCCACCCCAGTACGAAGAGGCCATCAACCCTGAAATTCTCGCCGCTCTCGCCTACCAGCACATGGAGCTCCCCGACACCAAGGTCACCCTCGCCCCCGAGGCCAACACCAAGGTGAACCTGCCGACCTGGGCCTGGCTCGACAAGGCCGTCTTCGACGAGGTCCAGGCGACGGCAGCCCTCAACGTCCCCGGCTTCAACATCCAGGCCACCACGACCGCCAAGCCGGTGTCACTCAAGCTGGAGCCCGGCACCAAGGACGCCGTGACGTACCCGGCCTCAGGCGAGTGCGTTATCAACGCCGACGACTCCATCGGCGAGCCCTACGCCAAGGGGAAGGCCGACGAGACGCCGCCGTGCGGAATCAGGTACCTCCGCTCCTCCGGCGACGGCACGTACAAGCTCCGGGCCACCATCACGTGGGACATCGACTGGACCGGCACCGGCGGCGCGGGCGGAGACCTCCCGAACGGCACCTTCGGCAACGACCAGGACATCACCGTCCAGGAGATCCAAGCCGTCAATCGCTGAACCCGCATACCGTAAATCGGAAGTATTTTCACAGGAGCCCGAACAGCAGCCATGGCAAGCGACCCGGATCTCATTGTTAACATCGATCTCCTTGTTGAATCAGAATCCCATCTACGCAAAATTCAAAAAGAACTCAAGGATATCGACAACAGAAAAGACGACATGCGCCCCTACTGGGGGAGCGGGGAAATCAGCGACGCGATGGGTGAATTCGTCGACAATTGGGACGACTATCGCACCAAAATGATCGAAAGCCTCGAAGGCGTCGGCAAGCTTGTCACAAACACAATAAACGGATTCACAGGAGCAGACGCAGCGCTGGCAAAGGAACTAAAGAAGGCGAGGAAAGGCAAGTGAGCGCATCATCCAAGCCCCGCCCGCGGGACTGGCACCCGCTTGCCGACTCCGACCCCGTTCCTGGGGACGCGGAAGAGATTCGCGATGAAGTTAAGCACATGAAGGCCGTTGCTTCCTCTCTCCGGGAGCAATCCGACCGACTTAAGAAAATTAAGGACGACAACGAACTCAAAGGCAAGTACGCAGGCAAGCTGCGCGACGATTCCGGGGTACTGGAAAAACACCTACGAGAGGTCGCCAGCCGCTACGAGCGCGTTCACGTTCACCTGTCAAACTGGGCCACCGATCTCGAGCATTACCAAGGCGAGGCCGACAAGGTCCTAGCGGACGCTAAAAAAGAGCAGGAAGAACTCGACGCCGATAAAGCAAAAAAGAACACAGGAGACGGCAAGACCCCGAACCCCTCGGAGAGCGGAACCGAAGGGGACCCTTTGCGAGAATATCGGAATAAACTCGATGGCATCGTAGGGAATCGAGACGAACGAGCCGGACACTACGCAAAGAAGATTCGTAATGAGATTGACGACATCATTGAAGACAGTTTTTGGGATGACATCAAGGGATGGATTCATGAAAACATCGACACCATTAAATGGATTCTTGATCTTGCCGGTTGGGCGGCCACGGCTTTGGCGCTTCTAGCACCTTTCGTCGCCTTCATTCCCATTATCGGCCAGATAGCCATCGCGCTATCCGTGGCCGTCTTGCTAACGAGAATGGTCCTATTCGCCGCAGGAGAAGCAAGCCTCGCCGATGTGGCCATGGACGCGGTCGGCTTGGTGGCTTTTGGCGTGGGTGTAAAGATGTTGACCAAGCTCAAGATGGCCGATAAGGCCGTCAAGGCTGCCTCACAAGTACAGCGCACCGCGCGCCTCAAGGTAGCGTTGCGAGTCAACAGAGCCGCACGAGACGAGCTCACCCGAGTCATTGCTACGACGTCAGATGACGGCCTCAGGAACTTTGCACGCCAGACCCTCAACCGCATGAGAAAGGAGATGTCACAGAATGCCGGACGGGTGACCGACGAAGCGCCCGTCACGCCGACTCATTTGGAACGTCTGGGGTTCGGAGACGACGGAGCTCGATCCGCCATCGAAAACATTCGGCGAAATAGCGATCTGTTTCCTGACGCTGCGTCCGCTGTCGGTAAATCAGAGAACTACTACAAGGGTGCAGTCGCAGCCGCAGCTACAGGTGCGACGGCAGATGTCATTGACAAGGCTCTGGGGAAGAGCGACGTCTTTTCCGATAAACCATACAGCGAGACTTATGACAACTTCAAGGGAGACTTCATTAAGGTCCCGGAAGACACGCACTGGTAGCAGTTCGTTCAAGGAGACAGTATGGAAGCGAATCGCCAAAGCCGTACTTTTGGCCGCTTGGGTGAAGGGCCAACCGGCCTAGCCAAATTGTGCCTCATCGTGGGAATGTGCTCGATCTTCATCGCAGCGCTGGGGTCTTCGGCTCCCGACCCGGCGAAGGATGTCATTTACTGGATTCAACGCGCAATCGTAGGTGGAGCCATCGTCGTACTGCTGACCATCTTCTTCAAGTATCCGCTCCCCTCGCAACGTCCCGAGGGCCTGACAGGCGTGTTCATCGCTTCTGCCGGTCTCTTCCTCGCTGCTTGGGTCACAGGAATCTGGCCCGGCGTCTTTATAGCTCCTCTACTTCCACTCCTTGTTGTTGGTTCATGGTGCGTGGAAAGGCTGCGCCGTGGCTGAGCCGAGACCTACGGAGCCTCTCGTCCCTACCGGCTTCAACCTCATCGCCCCACCTGGGTGGGATAAAATCGACCTTCGCGACGAGTCCATGAGCGATTCAATTCTGCGAGTCGTCGATAATTCCATCGGTCAGCTGCCTGACGATCTACCTAAAGACGATGTCAGCAAGCTGCGGATGGAACTCTTTAGGCGACTCAAGAAGGCTGCCAGAAAAGCAGCAAAGGCCAACGGGCTGCTGCTCTACCTACCCGTGCAGCGCGTGAGGAGCACCCTGGCTCCAGCGTCCTTCGTCATTTCCCAGGTGTCCGGTGAAGGTATAGGTATCCAATCGAACGAGGTACTTGGAGCGCTGGCGGCCGACCGCGGGAACAGTGAGCCAGTCGATGTTGATGGCTCACAAGGGACGCGAATCGAGAGAGTCGTTCCACCTGCCGAAGACGCTGAGGGCAGCTTTTCGTCGCGACGAATCGAATACGTGCTCCCCCTACCCGACAGCCCACTTCCGCGTTGGCTGACAGTGACCTTCAGTACCGTGGGCGACGGGGATCCTGACAGCGATTTCACTTCTGCGCTCGTCGACCTTTTCGATGCTGTAATGACGACTTTCCGATGGAGCTACGCGTGATCTTCTTCGAAACTGAGGCCGACCCAACCGAGTGGTTTCTCATGCCGTTGCATTGGACATCCGAAAATGAGAATGAAATCGCCGGCTGGTCCGCCAATTGCGCGGAGATCATGTACCGGCGCCATAAAAAATGGTGGCGGAGTCCAAACAAGGACGCGTTGGCTACTCGTTTCCGACATCTAATCGAGGCTCACCCGATTCCGGGAGTTCCGGCACATCAAGCTTTTCTTTACGGCGCCGATCCGCGCAGGCTTCCGCAGCCGTTCTATGCTCTGGTGGTGCAGCCAGAGGGAGGTGATCGCGATGCAAACCTGCGTATCGTCGTCCAGGCAGCAGAGAAGAACGCCGTCCGTCCGCCCGACATCGAGCCTTTCGATTCGGACCGCTTGGGGCCGGGAATGCGTTGCCTTCGTTACTTCGGCGACGAAGGGGAGTTGGGCGCATCCCTCAACTATGGTTGGTGGTCGGAGGAGCACCACGTTTACGTCTCACTGCGCACGGTGACGGCGGAAATCGGATGGTTGGCTACAAATATCGACATCTTCGATGATTTTGCCCGGAGTATCTGGCTCAACCCGCATCCTGGCTGACAACGACCGACGTCGGCGGCACCGCCCACGTCCCGCTTCGCGGGCGACTCTTTCCGTCACCCGCATGCATATGTCTTGGAAATACGACAGGACGTCTTCTGGCTCTTGGCCCACTAGGACGAGGTATTGCATCGCAGCAAGCGGCACCGGTTTCCACCACCTCTACGCCCCTGCCTGAATTGACGTGTCGCTGCCCCGGTAATACGGGTCGATATCTCTGACGTGAGGCGAGTTCGATCTCGCGTAGATCGTCCAGCATAGGTAGAAGGCGTGGCGGCGTCGCCCCTAACCCTTCGTAGGGTGGAGCAGGTCACCGAAGAGAACCCTCTCCGCCGGCTGGGAAGTCGTGGCGTTCGATTCCGAACAGGATAAATTAGTGGCTGCGCCACTTGCGGTACTGCGGAAGCTGAGGAAGGTGTCAGCGGCTCCTTCATCTAAGGCCGTGGCCCGAGGAGTGCAAGATCTACGCCACCCATGCGGACGGTATCCACACACCCTGAATGACTATCTGAGAATAGGGAACTATTCGTCGACTTCGTCCGCAACATCCGAACCGATCTGAGTCCGGAGCTTCGGTCAACTGGCGGACGCGTCGGTTGCACTCCTCATCTCCGGAGTCAGAACGGCCCCACCGTCCTATCGACCACGCGCCGCCCGGCTCTTCCCCTTCCCCTTCTTCCGCAGCCTCCGCACCCGTTCCCGCTCCCGAGCCGCTTCTTCCTCGGCCCGTGCGCTGAACCGGCGGTAGACAAGCCAGCCCACCAGCACGGCACTGATGACGTAGGCCAGAAACGTGCTGCCGGTGCCGGGGATGTAGGCGCAGGTCCCCGAACGGCAGTTCTTGCCGGGCAGTCCGCTCAGCAGATAGAAGAGCGGCCCGAACGCGGCCAGGCAGCAGGCCGCTGTCCCCGCGGCGTGCAAGCCGCGCGACATGCGTGTGCGGCCCGAGTCTCCGGCCGCACACTGCAGTGCTCCGATCGATCCGAGCACGGAGATCACGCCAAGGACGCCACCGACCGCCCAGAAACCACCGGGCAGGCCCCGCAGCATCGGTACCGTCTCACGCGCGAATCGTTTCCACAGCCCCATGATCAGCAGGATTACTCCCATGCCGACCACCAGACAGACAACCACCCCAGCGATCCCCAGGCCGTCTCGGGCCTCGAATCTGCGGTTGGTTCCGGCGTCTTCGGCTGATCTCCGCACCTGTCGTCCCCTCACGGCAGCTGACGATCCCCGCCCGAGCGAACGCCGGCCCGGCGCGTTCAGCGTCCGCTGTCGCACCGGACCGGCGTCTCACGGCTACTTCCGAGCCTGCTTGGCCAGCTCCTCGTCGATCTGCTCGAACTTGTCCGCCGCCATGGTCAGGTAGTCCCCCATGCCGTCCAGACCCTCCAGCGTCGTCTTCGTGCCGCGCACGAACTCGTCGAAGTTCTCGTCGAACGCCTTCGACGAGCTCTTCGTGACGTAGCCCGACTGCACGAGGTTGTTGATGTACTTGCGCAGGGCGTCGAGCTTCTCGTTGAGCTTTTCCTTCTCCTTCACGACATGCTTGGCAGCTTCCCGCATGTCCTGATATGTGATGTCAAGGTCCTTGGCCATGAAGCCGCTCCCTTTCACAACGCCGCAGGGCCAACCCCCGTGGCTCCCTGTTTGCGGACTCATCGACTCGACGCGCAGGCCGAGTTGCCGGTCGCGGGCGGCAACCGGTGTGATCGTCCGCGCTTTGCGTCAGCAGCTTACGGGTGTGGCCTGTGGTGCCACATCCCCGGCTTGTGAACGAGCCGTCATGAAGTCGTGCACGCCGTTGCCATTGGGAACGTTACGGTGCCTCCCCCATTGCCTCACCGCCGCACCGAACGGATATCGTCCCTTACGGCTGCGACCCGCCTGACTGAGTGGACACCACAGCCGTCACAGAACCACAGCGGCCGTACCGGCCCAGTGGCACGGGGAGGACAAGTCGTGCGCCTGACTCTGACCGTCGTCGACCCGTACGGCGGTGGCACCGCCGACGTCGTGCTCGATGCCGATCCTGAGTCCACCGTGGGGGACATCGCGCAGGAGCTGGCCAAGCAGGTGGGGCACAGCGGGGCGCAGGTCATCCCGCTCGGGCAGCACCGGCACGCGCCGGCCGACAACGCGCCCCTCGTCTACGTGGACGGGTACGCCGTCGATCCCGGCGCCACCGTGGTGGGATCGCCCCTGCGCGAAGGCGCCGTCGTCAGTCTCCAGGATCCCTCCGGGTGTCTGCCGGGCGAGCCCACCGGGCTCGTCGAACTGCGGGTCGTCGGCGGGCCCGCCGCCGGGTTCGTGCACCGGCTCGGCGTCGGGCGGTACGACATCGGCAGCGGGGCGGCGTCGTACGTCCGGATCGACGATCCCGAGGTCGACGCCCGGGCCCTCACCCTCTCCGTCGCCACGGACGGCACCTGCCAGGTCGCCGTGCACATGGACAAGGAGCACGTCACCCTCGACGGCACGTCCCTCGCGGAGGACAAGGACGAGGACAAGGGCGAGTCCAGCGGCAAGAAGCGCGAGAAGCGCGGCCGGAAGAAGGGCCCGGAGAAGAAGGAAGAGAAGAAGGACGGTCCCGTCGAGTGGCCGCTCGGCGCTCAGATCGGGCTCGGGAACACCCTTCTCGAACTCACCCGCTACACACCCCCGAACGCCGCCCTGAAGTGGTCCGACGACGGCGTGGGCCTCGACTACAACCGGCCCCCGCGGCTGCGTCCGCCCGAGCGGCAGACCAGCTTCCGGCTGCCGTCGCCGCCCCGTGACTACGAGGCCAGACCGCTGCCCTGGCTGATGGCGCTGACCCCGCTGGTCGGTGCCGTCGTGTCCGTCATGATCTTCCAGCGCTGGTACTACCTGATCATGGCCGCGCTCAGCCCGATCCTGCTCTTCGCCAACTACTACAACGACAAGAAGCACGGGCGTAAGTCGCACGCCAAGCAGGTCGAGGAGTACAAGGAGCAGAAGGAGCGGATCGAGAAGGACGCCCAGGACGCGCTCGTCGCCGAACGGAACGACCGGCGGCAGGCCATACCCGACCCGGCGACCGTGCTCGCCCTCGGGACCGGGCCGCGTACCCGCCTGTGGGAGCGGCGGCGCACCGACCGCGACCACCTCCTGATCCGGTTCGGGACCGGGCAGTTGCCCTCCGAGGTGGTGCTCGACGACCCCGAGCAGGACGACCACCGCCGCCAGGTGACGTGGAAGATCGAGGACGCCCCGGTCGCGCTGCACCTGCGCACGCTCGGTGTCGTCGGCATGGCCGGTCCGGGGGATTCCGCCCGGGCCCTCGGGCGCTGGGCCGTCGCGCAGACGGCGGCGCTGCACAGCCCGATGGACGTGCAGTTCTACGTGCTGAGCGACAACGCCGCGCAGGAGTCCTGGGACTGGGTGCGCTGGCTGCCACACGCCCGGCCGTCCGGCGGGCAGGACGTCAACGCGCTCATCGGGACGGACGCCGAGACCGTCGGCGCCCGTATCGGCGAGCTGACGCAGATCCTCGACGCGCGCAAGAAGGCCGCCGAGGAGAACAAGTCGCAGGGCAATTCGAGCTTCGGCGATCCCGACATCGTGGTGGTGTGGGACGGGTCGCGGCGGCTGCGGTCCCTTCCCGGCGTGGTGCGGCTGCTGCGCGAAGGGCCGTCGGTGTCGATGTTCGCCATATGCCTGGATGCCGAGGAGCGGTTCCTGCCCGGCGAGTGCCAGGCGTACGTCGTGGCCGAGCCGAAGGCCGAGGAGTACCGGCCGGCCGCCCAGCAGGTGCAGCAGCAGTCCCAGCAGGCCGCCGGCGCCTTCCCGTCCTTCCAGGCCTGGCACACCACCGCCCAGCAGCCCGAACAGGCCGAGCGCACCGAGCAGTTGCGGCTGCGCGTCGAGGAGGCCGGGGCGGAGCGCCTGAAGGACGTACGGCCCGACTTCGTCTCCGCCGCCTGGTGTCTGCGGCTGGCCAGGTCGCTGTCGCCGCTGCGCGACATCAGCGGCGAGACCGAGGACTCGGCGCTGCCCGGGTCGAGCCGGCTGCTGGACGTGCTGCAGCTGGAGCCGCCGACCAGCGATGCGATCGTGGCCCGGTGGCGGATGGGCGGGCAGTCGACGCTGGCCGTCATCGGTGAGTCGTACGACGGGCCGTTCGGCATCGACATCCGCAAGGACGGGCCGCACGGTCTGATCGCCGGTACGACCGGTTCGGGCAAGTCGGAGCTGCTGCAGACCATCGTGGCGGCGCTGGCGGTGGCGAACACGCCCGAGAACATGACGTTCGTGCTGGTCGACTACAAGGGTGGCGCGGCCTTCAAGGACTGTGTGCATCTGCCGCACACGGTCGGCATGGTGACCGACCTCGACGCCCACCTCGTGGAGCGCGCGCTGGAGTCGCTGGGTGCGGAGCTGCACCGGCGCGAGCACATCCTGGCCGCCGCCGACGCCAAGGACATCGAGGACTACCAGGATCTGGTGCGCCGGGACCCCTCGCACCGGCCGGTGCCCCGACTGCTCATCGTCATCGACGAGTTCGCCTCGATGGTGCGTGACCTGCCGGACTTCGTCACGGGTCTGGTGAACATCGCCCAGCGTGGTCGTTCCCTCGGCATCCACCTGCTGCTGGCGACGCAGCGGCCGTCCGGTGTCGTGTCGCCCGAGATCCGCGCCAACACCAACCTCCGTATCGCGCTGCGGGTGACGGACGGCGGCGAGTCGTCCGACGTCATCGACTCGCCCGAGGCCGGGCACATCTCCAAGAACACCCCGGGTCGCGCGTACGCCCGGCTGGGGCACGCCTCCCTGGTGCCGTTCCAGTCCGGCCGCGTCGGTGGCCGCCGGCCCGGCGCCGCCGACCCTGCCGCGCTGATGCCCTGGGTGGGCCCGCTGACCTGGGAGGATCTGGGCCGGGCGGCGCTGGTCAAGCCGAAGGCGGAGTCCCGTGAGGACGAGGAGATCACCGATCTGAAGGTCCTCGTCGACACCATCCGCGACGCCAACAGCTCGCTCGGTATCCCGCCACAGCACAGCCCGTGGCTGCCCGCCCTGGACGAGACGCTGCTGCTGGACGAGATCGAGCTGCCCGCGTTCGCGGGCGGCCCCGGCAAGCTGCCGCCCGCGCCGTACGGCGTCGAGGACCTTCCCTCGAGCCAGTCGCGCCGCCCGGTCGCCGTGGACTTCTCGTCCTTCGGCCACCTCATGATCGGCGGCGCCCCGCGCAGCGGCCGCTCCCAGGTGCTGCGCACTCTGGCGGGTTCCATCGCCCGTACGCATTCGGTCGCCGACGTGCACCTCTACGGCATCGACTGCGGCAACGGCGCGCTCAACGCCCTGACGCGGCTGCCGCACTGCGGTGCGGTCGTGAGCCGAAACCAGACGGAGCGGGTCGTACGGCTGGTCAACCGGCTCAAGGGCGAGATGAGCCGCCGTCAGGACGTGCTGGCGGACAAGGGATTCGCGGACATCGGTGAGCAGCGGGCCTCGGTCGCCGAGGACGAGCGGCTGCCGCACATCGTGGTGCTGCTGGACCGCTGGGAGGGCTGGGTGCCCACCCTCGGGGAGGTCGACCACGGGTCGCTGACCGACGAGTTGCAGACGATGATGCGCGAGGGCGCGAGCGTCGGCATCCACCTGGTCCTGACGGGTGACCGCACCCTCCTGGTGGGCCGTATCGCGACGCTCACCGAGGACAAGTACGGGCTGCGGCTGTCCGACCGCAGCGACTTCTCCGCGCTCGGCATCCCGGCGCGCAAGGTGCCGGAGGAGATCCCGCCGGGCCGTGCGTTCCGCAACGAGTTCGGTACGGAGACGCAGTTCGCGCTGCTCGCGGCGGACACGACCGGTCAGGGGCAGGCCGCGGCGCTGGCGGCGATCGGCGAGGCGGCCACGGCCCGCGACGCCTCCGTCCCGCGTTCGCGCCGTCCCTTCCGGGTGGACAGCCTGCCCAGCCGCATCTCCTTCCCGGAGGCGTGGGAGATGCGCGATCCGGAGGCGTCCCGTTCGCGGCTGTGGGGTCTGGCCGGCATCGGCGGCGACGAGATCGTCGGCTTCGGCCCCGATCTGGCGGAGGGCGTACCGGCGTTCGTCATCGCGGGCCCGGCCAAGTCGGGCCGCTCGACGGTCCTGCTGAACTTCGCCCACTCGTTCCTGTCCCAGGGCACCCGCCTGGTCATCGCGGCCCCGCGCCAGTCGCCACTGCGCCAACTCGACGGCACGGACGGCGTATTGAAGGTCTTCACCGGTGACGACATCGACGAGGACGAGTTCGAGGAGCTGATCGACCAGGCGTCCCTTGAGGAGCCGATCGCGGTCCTCGTCGACGACGGCGAGATCCTGGAGGACTGCGACGCCGAGAGCCAGATGAAGAAGCTGGTCTCGCGCGGGGCCGAACGCGGGCTCGCCCTGGTGATCGCCGGTGACGAGGAGGACGTGTGCAGCGGCTTCTCGGGCTGGCAGGTCGACGCGAAGAAGGCCCGCCGCGGCATCCTCCTGTCCCCGCAGGAGTCCTCCAGCGGCGACCTCGTCGGCGTCCGCCTCAACCGCAGCATGGTCGGCGGCCAGGTCGCCCCCGGCAAGGGCATGCTGCACCTCGGCGACGGGGAGCTGCGCACGGTGGTCATCCCGGGGTGAGGCGGTGAGCGGGGGCTCGGCGAGGCCGAAGCGGAGGAAGGCGGCGGGAGCCGCCCTGCGGTACGAGCACCGGCCGGGGCGGCCGAACGCCGAAGGGTCCAAGAAGGGTGACTACGGCTGTGCTTGGGGCTGCGTGGTGCTCCCCGGCTTCGTCGTCCTGCTGATACCGCTGGTCCTCTTCGAGACGTACTGGGGCCACGAGCTCTGGGGCGACTTCGCTCCGGCGTGGCCCGGCGGTGCGTACGCCTTCGCCGGCACCGTCGGCGCCCTGGTGCCGTCGGTCTTCCTCGCCTGGGTGGCGCCGCTGTACCGGATGAACTGGAAGAAGAGCAAGCCGCGTTCGCTGGCCTGGGCGGCCGCGTCCCTGCCGGGGCTCGCCGCGGGCTACCTGATCGCCGGGGTGATCGGCACGACCATGCGCCCCAAGCGGCGCCGCAACTGGGATGCCGACTGCTACAGCCAGGGCGGACCCTGCTGGGTGCACGTGCACTACCCATGGCTGTGGGTCGTCGGCCTGGTCAGCACCCTGGCGGCGGCCACGCTGCTGATCACCGTGCTCGTCAAGCTCAGCCGCAGGGCAACCCCTACCGGACCTTCGACATCCGGGCCTGAGGCCGGCCCGACTCGGCGCTCTCCGAGCGGTACTGAAGGTCGTCGCCCACCGGCTTGAGGTGCACGGTCGTCCTCGCGGGATTGCAGCCGCTGTGGTTGGTCTTCGCGCCGACCGACGTCGCGACGAGCTCCTTCTTCTTCACCTGCTTCACGGTGAGTACGTCGACGCAGACGCCGCCGATCGGGTCGGTCTGGCGGAGCGTGCCCAGTTCCTGGCCGACAGCGGTCCGTTCGACCGTGAGGCGGAACGTGCCGAGGGGGAGTCTGCCGTCCAGGGCGACGCCCTGGCCCTCCCAGGTGCCGAGGTACGCGGCGGGTCCCGCGTCGGTGGAGGGAGCGGAGCTCGCGGTCGCCGCCGGAGGGGAGTCGGCCCCGCTGCCCCCGTCCGCGTCGTCCTGGCCGCCGCGCCCCGGCAGCAGGTCGAACACGAACACCGACCCGAACGTCACGGCCGCCATCGCCCCCGCGACCGCCAGTGCCACGGAGCAGCTGAGCCTGCGCACCCGCCCGCCGCCCTCGCCCTCCGGCGTGGACGTGGCCGCGACGCAGACGGTGACCTTGCCGGGGCGGCGGCCGGAGGACGGGGCCGTGTCCTGGGCGTGGTCGACGTGCGGGTGGTCGCCGTCTCGGGGGGCGGGTACGGCTGTGGAGAAGGAGGCGGGTGTCCCGGGCGTGGTCCCCGGCGCCGCGGGCGGACCGGTTGTCGCGGATGACCCCGTCGCCGCCGGCGCCCCGGTCATCGCCGAAGCCCCCGACGCCCCGGAGTCCTCGGTCGGGGACGCCTGCGCCCCCTCGGGCGGCCGGCCGCCCTCGAAAGCCCCGGCCACCGCCGGCATCACCGGCGGTGGCCCGAAAACCCCGAGCCCCTCGCCCGGGCCGCCGGCCGCGTCCGGTGCCCCCACCGACGGGCTGCTGAACCCGACCGGCCCGGACGGGTCGTCCCCGGCCCCGGTCGCCTCCAGGTTCAGCAGCCGGACCGCGCTGCGGCTCACCTGCTCCACCAGGGGCCCCGGCAGCCACCCGCCCGTCACCAGCCGGGCAGCGCCCTCGGGGGCCAGGCGGCGGGCCAGCTCCGCGGGGGCGGGGCGGCTGCCCGGGTCCTTGGCGAGGCAGGCCGCCGTCAGGCCCCGCAACTCCCCGTCCAGCAGACCGAGCTCGGGCTCCTCGTGGACCACCTTGTAGAGCAGGGCGGCGGAGGAGTCCCCGGGGAAGGGCGGCCGGCCGGTCGCCGCGTACGCGAGGACCGCGCCCAGGGAGAAGACGTCGGCCGCGCCCGTGACGCCCTTGCCCAGGATCTGCTCGGGCGACATGTAGCCGGGCGAGCCGACCGACACGCCGGTGGAGGTGAGGGACGCGGTGCCGTCCGTGGCCCGCGCGATACCGAAGTCGATCAGAAGAGGGCCGTCCAGGGTCAGCAGGACGTTCGACGGTTTCACGTCCCGGTGCACCAGCCCCAGCTCGTGCACCGCCGCCAGCGCCTCGGCGAGTCCCGCTCCGAGCGCCCTTACGGTGTGGGCCGGCAGGGGCCCGCCGTCGGCGATCGCGGCCGACAGCGACGGGCCGGCCGCGTACGCCGTCGCCACCCACGGCACCCGCGCTTCCGGGTCCGCGTCCAGGACGGGCGCCGTCCAGGCGCCGCCCACTCGGCGTGCGGCCTCGACCTCACGCCGGAAACGCGCCCGGAACTCCTCGTCCAGCGCGAAGTGCGGATGGACGATCTTCACGGCGACCGTGCGGCCACCGGCGCTGCGGCCCAGGTAGACCCGGCCCATGCCGCCGGAGCCCAGCCGGCCCAGCAGCCGGTAGGGCCCCACGACGGTGGGTTCGTCGACGTCGAGCGGCCGCATGGGCGTCACCCCTCCCCCGGAGGCAAGCGGGGACGTCCCCGGTCCCGGTGCGCCTGCACTCCTCAGCAGGGTAGTGCGGGAGCACCGCCCGGCTCACGGCTGGAGCAGGTCCACCTTCACGTCCGCCGGGAATCCGGTCGTCGGGCCGACCCGGCGTGCGAACTCGGCGACCGCGGCCAGCTGCGGGTCGCCGAAACGGAAGTCGAGGGTGGTGAAGTAGCGGGCCAGGGTCTGCTCGTCGAAGGCCTCCCAGCGGGCGGCCTGCTCGGCGACCTTGCCGACCTCTTCCAGGGAGAGGTTGCGGGAGTCGAGGAAGGCCTCGTGCACCCGGCGGGTGATGACCGGCTCGCGCTCCAGGTAGTCGCGGCGGGCCGCCCAGACCGCGAAGACGAACGGCAGGCCCGTCCACTCCTTCCACAGGGCGCCGAGGTCGTGCACCTCCAGGCCGAAGCGCGGCCCGTCGAGCATGTTCGCGCGCAGTGCCGCGTCGCCGATGAGGACGGCGGCGTCGGCCTCCTGCATCATCAGGCTGAGGTCGGGCGGGCAGGTGTAGTAGTCCGGCTGGACGCCGTAGCGCTCGGCGAGGAGCAGCTGGGCGAGGCGGACGGAGGTGCGGGAGGTCGACCCGAGGGCGACGCGGGCGCCGTCCAGACGGTCCAGCGGGACCTGCGAGACGATCACGCAGGACATGACCGGGCCGTCGCAGCCGACGGCGATGTCGGGGAAGGCGACCAGATCGTCGGCGTGCCGGAGAAACTCGACGAGGGTGATCGGACCGATGTCGAGTTCGCCCTGCACCAGCTTCTCGCTGAGCTTCTCCGGGGTGTCCTTGGAGAGCTCGAAGTCGAGGAGCGTGCCCGTTCTCGCGAGCCCCCAGTACAAGGGCAGGCAGTTCAGGAACTGGATGTGGCCGACGCGCGGCCGGGTGCGAGGATTGTCCACATCGTGAGGCTAGCCCGCACGGCGTACGGACCGGCGCGCGACCCCGCCGTCGGGGTGCGGGCCCGTATCGGGCGCCCCCTGCGCCAGTCGGCGGAGGGATGTTCAAACATTCGGGTGACGTGATCTTGACCCCTATTGCATTCCGGGGCCTGCGTGCTAGGCTCGTCGCAAGTTGCAGTTTGGTTTCCCTTGCAGTACAGAGCCTGCGGAGCATGTGACCGCGGGCTCTCGTCATTCTCAGACATATGCACTTGTGCGGAATTCATCTTCACACTTGCTGGTTCTGGAGCAGGGCAACCCTTTTGGGCCCAAGGAGGGCTTATGGCTACCGGAACCGTGAAGTGGTTCAACGCCGAAAAGGGCTTTGGTTTCATCGCCCAGGAGGGCGGCGGCCCCGACGTCTTCGTCCACTACTCCGCGATCAACGCGAGCGGCTTCCGCTCGCTCGAGGAGAACCAGCAGGTGTCTTTCGACGTCACGCAGGGTCCGAAGGGCCCGCAGGCTGAGAACGTCACGCCGGTCTGATTTGTAGTACCCAAGGAGCCCCGCGCCGCAAGGCGACGGGGCTCCTGCCCTTTCCGGGCCCTTCCGCTCCATGAATTCCCGGCGAATTCCCGCCGTGGGACGATGGGCGGATGCGGAAAGATCAGGAGAACAGCGGGGAGGCGGGCGGCACGCCCGCCGACAAGGCCATGGCCACAGGCCTGTCGGTCGGCCTGCCCCTCGGCACGGCCATAGGGATCGTGCTCGGCATGACCGTCTTCGACGACCTCGCCCTGGGCCTGGCCCTGGGCCTCGGTTTCGGCACGGCGATCGGAGCGGGTGTGGGTATCGGCGCCCGGCGGGGCCGCCCCTGACAATCGGAGCCCCCCGGGGCCCCGAACGGCCTGGTCTACGGCCATGACCGACACCCCTGACTTCGTGACCGAGACCCGCACCTTCTACGACACCGTGGCCGAGGAGTATGCCGCTGCCTTCGGCGATCTGCGTCCGGGGACGCCCCTGGACCGGGGCGTGCTGTACGGCTTCGCGGAACTGGTGGGTGAGGGCGGCGAGGTCGCGGACCTGGGGTGCGGGCCCGGGCGGGTGACGGCGTACCTGGCGTCCCGGGGGCTGTCGGTGTTCGGACTCGACCTGTCGGAGTCGATGCTCACGATCGCCCGCCGCGAGCACCCGGGCCTGCGGTTCGTACGGGGCTCCATGCTGGAGCCCGGCCTGCCGGACTCCTCGCTCGACGGCGTCGTGTCCTGGTACTCGATCATCCACACCCCCGAGGAGCACCTGCCCGCGCTCTTCGCCGGTTTCCACCGCGTGCTGCGCCCCGGCGGGCATCTGCTCCTCGGCTTCCAGTGCGGTGAGGAGCCCCGCCGCTACGAGGAGGCCTTCGGCCACCCGGTGTCCCTGACCTTCCTCAGGCGCCGGCCGGAGCACGTCGCCGCGCTGCTGGACACCGCCGGTTTCACCGTCCGCGCCACGACGGTGAGGGAGCCGGACGCGGCGCGGGGCGAGCCGGTCGCCCAGGCGAGCCTGGTGGCCCGCAAGCCGGCGGAGTAGGCCGCCCGGCGGCCAAGTCGGGTCCGCGACCTAGAGCGCCCCCGCGGCATCCTTCGCCGCGATGTACCCGAACGTCATCGCCGGGCCGATCGTCGAGCCCGCGCCCGCGTAGCTGTGGCCCATCACCGCCGCGCTCGCGTTGCCCGCCGCGTACAGGCCCGGGATCACCGAGCCGTCTTCCCGCAGCACCCTGGCCCGGGCGTCCGTGCGGAGGCCGCCCTTGGTGCCGAGGTCGCCGGGGACGATGCGGAAGGCGTGGTACGGAGGGAGCCAGAGGGGCGCGAGACAGGAGTTGGGAAGGACCGACGGGTCCGTGTAGTAGTGGTCGTAGGCGCTGTCGCCCCGGTGGAAGTCGGGGTCCTCGCCCTGGAGCGCCTGGGCGTTGAAGCGGTTCACGCTGGTGCGCAGGGCCGCCGCCGGGACGCCGATCGAGGCCGCCAGCGCGTCCAGGGTCCACTCCTTGTGCGCGGCCCCGGAGTCGTACCAGGCGTCGGGGAAGGGCAGGGTCGGCAGGACGTCCTTGAAGAGGTACCGGTTGCGGTAGTTCTGGTCGGTGATCAGCCAGGACGGGATCGCCCCGCCCGCGTCGTACATGGTGTGCACGACGTCGCTGTAGGGCGCGGCCTCGTTGACGAAGCGCCGGCCCGCGCCGTTCACCAGCAGCCCGCCGGGCAGGGTGCGTTCGGCGAGGCAGAAGTAGGGCTGTCCGGGGACCGGGACGGCCGGGCCCCACCAGGCGTCGTCCATCAGGTCGAGCGCCGCGCCCAGCCGCTCCCCTGCCAGGATGCCGTCGCCGGTGTTCTCCTTCGCCCCGACGGTCCACTCGGTGCCGATGGGCTGCCGCTGGAAGCGCTGCCGCATCTGTGCGTTGTGCTCGAAGCCGCCCGAGCCGACGATCACGCCCCGGCGGGCGCGGAGCAGTCCGGGGGTGCCGTCGCGGGTGACGACGGCTCCCGTCACCCTGCCGTTCTCGACGTGCAGGTCCGTCAGCGGCGTGTTCCGCCAGACCGGGACCCCGGCCGAGCGCAGGCCCGCCCGCAGGCCCGCGGCCAGCGCCTGGCCCATCGTCAGGGGCTTCTGGCCGAGCGTGGCCGCCTTCGTGCTGCGGGCGAGGCACTGGGCGGCGACGGCCGCGCCCCGGGCGTTGACGGCGGCCAGGGCGACCCACTTGTAGTCGGCGCTGAAGACGACCATGCCGGCGGGGACGTCCATGTAGGGCGGGTTGAGGTGCGCCAGCTCGTCGCCCAGCAGGTTGCCGTCGAGCTGGTCCGGCTCGATGGAGCGGCCGTTCGGCAGGCCTCCGGGCAGCTCCGGGTAGTAGTCGCTGTAGCCCTCCATCCAGCGGAACCTCAGCGGGCTGTTCGCCATGACGAAGGAGATCGTCGCCGGGCCGTGGGCCAGGAAGGCCCGCTGCCGCTCGGCGGGGACGTCCGGCCCGACGACCGCGGCGAGGTAGGCGGCGGCCTTAGCGGGGGTGTCCGGGACCCCGGCCGCGAGGATCACGGAGTTGTTGGGGATCCAGATCCCGGCACCGGAGCGGGCGGCCGAGCCGCCGAAGGCCGGGGCCTTCTCCACGACGACGCAGCTCAGCCCCTGGCGGGCGGCCGTCAGCGCCGCGGTCATGCCGGCGGCGCCGGAGCCGATGACGACGACGTCGTACGTGCCGAGCGGGGGTAAGTCGGCCGCCCGGGCGCCTTGTTGCACTCCCGCGGCGACCGCGAGCCCGGCACCGGCCGCCCCGGCCAGCAGTCGTCTTCGGGACGGGGATCCGGCGGTGCCCGGGGTGTCCGTGGGTGTGGTCATGGCCGCTCCAGCCCGACGAGAACGCGAAAGGGGTGGGGAATGTCGCGCGGCGCTCTCGCGAAGTCAAGACCCGTGCGGCACCCACCGCGCGTCCACTCGGCCTGCGGCAGGCCGACGTCCTTCTTCTCAAGGGCGCGGGGAACCGCGCGATCAGCACAGGCAGCCCGCGGCCGCCGGCCGAGGGGAACCCCGCACCCCGGGTCCGACGACCACCCGCCTCCGCTACTCCAGGCCGATGGCCGCGCAGTCCGCCTTGTACTTCGGGGTGCAGATGTCCTTGACGGTGTACACACCGTCGGTGATCACCGTGTCCTTGATGTTGTCCTTGGTGAGGGCGACCACCGGCACCAGCATCGCCGGGATGTTCTTCTGCGTCGGGCTGTCGACCGTCTCCCGGGTCAGCGCGGCGAACTCGATGTCCCGGCCCTGGACCTTGGCCACGGCGGTCTTCGCGGCGTTGGTCGCCTCCAGCAGGAAGGACTTGTACACGGTCATGTACTGCTCGCCGGAGACGATCCGCTGCACCGCGTCGAGGTTGGCGTCCTGGCCGGTGACCGGCGGCATCCTGGTGGCTCCGGCCTCCTTCAGTGCCTCGATGACGGCGCCCGCCATGCCGTCGTTGGCCGAGTAGACGGCGGCGATGTTGTTCAGCCCGACCTTCTGGATCGCCTTCTTCATGTTGGCCTCGGCGATCGCGGGCTTCCACTCCTTGGTGTCGTACTGCGCGACGATGTCGACCTGGCCCTGGAGTTCGCTGAGCGCGCCGTCCTTGAAGCGTGCGGTGTTGGGGTCCGCGGGGTCGCCGTTCATCATGACGACCTTGCTCTTCTGGGCCTTGTCGCCGAGCTCCCCCATGATGGCGCGGCCCTGTACCTGGCCGACGAGTTCGTTGTCGTGGGAGACGTAGGCGTCGATGGGGCCCTCGGCGAGCCGGTCGTAGGCGATGACCGGGATGCCGGCGTCCTTGGCCTTCTTCACGTCCGCGGCGATGGTCCTGGAGTTGAGGGCGTCGACGAGGATGACGTCCACCTTGTCGGCGATCATCTTCTGGAACTGTTCGCTCTGTCTGGCCACGCTGGCCTCGGCGTTGGCGTAGCGGACCGTGCCCTTGTTCTCCGTGAGCTCGGCGACCTCCTGCTTGATCAGCGGGTAGTCGAACTTCTCGAAGCGTGCCGTGTCCCGGTCGGGCAGCAGCAGACCCACCGTGATGTCGTTGCCCTTCTTCACGGCGGTGTCGTCACTCCCGCCGTCGCCGCAGGCGGCGAGGGACAGGGCCGACACGGAGACCGTCAGGGCGATGGAGATGCGCCGCACGGCGGCCTGACGGGTGTTACGCGCTATCACTGGTGGTGCCTTCCGATGGGGGTGCATCGTGCCGATGGGGGGAGCATCGTGACGAGGTGGTCGAAAGCCAACGGGCAGACGCCGTGCGTCGTCAAGAACCACGTGTGAAGACCTCGCAAAGGTGAATCACCGGGCGTACAGAGCCTCTACTTCCGTGGCGAACGCGCGCAGCACGGCCTCCCTGCGGAGCTTCATCGACGGGGTGAGGTGGCCCGCCTCCTCCGTGAAGTCCTCGGGGAGGATGGCGAAGCGGCGGATGGACTCCGGGCGGGAGACCATCTTGTTGGCCTCGTCGACGGCACGTTGCAGGACGGCGCGCAGTTCCTCGTCGTCGACGAGCAGGCCGGCCGGTACGGGGTGTTTGCCGTTCATCTGGCGCCAGTGGGTGATGCCCTCCGGGTCGAGGGTGATCAGCGCGGAGACGAAGGGCCGGCCGTCGCCGAGGACCAGGCACTGGGAGATCAGCGGATGCGCGCGCAGCCAGTTCTCCAGCGGGGCGGGGGCGACGGACTTGCCGCCCGCGGTGATCAGCAGTTCCTTCTTGCGGCCGGTGATGGTCAGGTAGCCCTCGTCGTCGAGTTCGCCGAGGTCGCCGGTGGCGAGCCAGCCGTCGGGGGCGGCGGGGACGACGCCACCGGCCTGCGGGTCCCAGTAGCCGCGCAGCACGTGGTCGCCGCCGACCAGGATCTCCCCGTCGGCGGCGATGCGGACGCGGGTGCCGGGCAGCGGCCAGCCGACGGTGCCGAGCCGGGGTTTCAGGGGTGGGGTGACGGTGCTCGCGCCGGTGGTCTCGGTCAGGCCGTAGCCCTCGAAGATCTCGATGCCGGCGCCGGCGTAGAACGCGGCGAGGCGGCGGCCGAGCGGGGAGCCGCCGCAGATGGCGTAGCGGACTTTGCCGCCCATGGCGTTGCGGAGGCGGCGGTAGACCAGCGGGTCGTAGAAGGCCCGGGCGGTCCTGAGGGCGCGGGAGGGGCCGGGTCCGGTGCCGGTCTGCTGGGCTTCCAGGGCCTCTCCGTAGCGCTGTGCCACGGCCACCGCGCGGTCGAACGACGAGGCCCGGCCGCCCGCCTCGGCCTTGGCGCGGGCCGAGTTGAAGACCTTCTCCAGCATGTACGGGATGGCCAGCAGACAGGTCGGCCGGAAGCTGGCCAGGTCCGGCAGCAGGCGGTCGGCCTTGATGCTCGGCGCGTGGCCGAGCCGGACGCGGGCGCGGATGCAGGCGATGGCCACCATGCGGCCGAAGACGTGGGACATCGGCAGGAACAGCAGCACCGACGCCTCTTCGCTGGTCCTGGCCCGGAAGACGGGGTAGAGCAGCTCGATGGCGTTGTCGACCTCGGCGAAGAAGTTGCCGTGGGTGAGCGCGCAGCCCTTGGGGCGGCCCGTGGTGCCCGAG
This sequence comes from Streptomyces sp. NPDC029041, assembly GCF_040637515.1. Classification (NCBI taxonomy): domain Bacteria; kingdom Bacillati; phylum Actinomycetota; class Actinomycetes; order Kitasatosporales; family Streptomycetaceae; genus Streptomyces; species Streptomyces sp. NPDC029041. The sequence goes on from NZ_JBEZWO010000014.1 coordinate 107,526, forward strand.
GTGTAGACGAGGGTGGCGAGGGTGTCGGGGCCGAGCATGCCGCGCCGTACCTCGACCTCCTGGTCGGGCAGGTGTGCCCCGGCTTCCGCGAGCCGGTTCACATGGCCCTTCTCCACGACCCACATGTGCTGGAGGTCGGGCAGCCGCTCCCGCTCGGGGCCGAGGGCGGCGGCCTGCGCGGCGGTCTCGGTGACCAGGGCGACCGCGCCGGAGTCCTGGAGGATCCAGCGGGCCTGGAAGACGGAGGAGGTGGGGTAGACGGGGACGGTGACCAGTCCGGCCGCCCAGGCGGCGAAGTCCAGGACGGTCCACTCGTAGATGGTGCGGGCCATCACGGCGATCCGGTCGCCCGGTTGCAGGCCCTCGGCGATCAGGCCCTTCGCCACGGCCCGCACCTGGTCGGCGAACCGTGCCGCCGTGACGTCGCTCCAGTCGCCGTCGGCGTTCTTGCGGCTGAGGGCGACGGCGTCCGGGTGCGCGCTCGCGTTGTCGAACGGCAGGTCGGCGAGCGAGCCGTGGGCCCACGGCGGGGCCAGCGGCGGGACGGAGGCCTCCCGTACCGCCCCGTCCAGCCGCCGTACCTCGGGCTCGACGAGCCTCGGCCCTCCGTACGCGTCGCCGTAGGCGGAGGAGGGATACGCAGTGGACACGGGCGGCTCCTGGGGCGTGCAGCGAAGGACTGCTTGCTGCATGACGTACGTGCCTCGCACGCCGAGGCGCTCAACCGGCTCAATCCCCCCTGAGAGGCCCTTAAGGGGTTACTGGCGGTAGGAACGGGATCGTACGGCGCGCACGTGGCGGCTTTGTGCGGGTTCGGGGATGGTCCGGAGCCAGGCCTGTGCAATCTCGGGGATTACGTGAGGGGACCTCACGTACGGCGCGGCGACGCCCTCAGGCGCGCTCCAGGACGGCCGTCACTCCCTGCCCACCCGCCGCGCAGACGGAGATCAGGCCGCGGGCGGGGCCGTCCCGTTCGGTGAGGAGCTTGGCCAGGGTGGCGACGATCCGGGCGCCGGTGGCGGCGAAGGGGTGGCCGGTGGCGAGGGAGGAGCCGGCGACGTTCAGCCGGGCGCGGTCGACCGTGCCGAGGCCCCGCTTCTCCCAGGCGGCGAGCGTCGCCAGCACCTGGGAGGCGAACGCCTCGTGGATCTCGACGAGGTCGAAGTCGTCCAGGCCGAGCCCGGTGCGCTCCAGCATGCGCGGGACCGCGTACGCGGGCGCCATGAGCAGTCCGTCCTCGCCGCCGGCCACGTCGCCGCCGACGAAGTCGACGGCCGCCGTCTCGTACGCGGTGAGGTACGCCAGCGGCTCCAGGCCGCGCTCGCGGGCCCAGCCCTCGCTCGCGAGCAGGACGGTGGCGGCGCCGTCCGTCAGCGGGGTGGAGTTCCCGGCGGTCATGGTCGGATCGGGGTGGTCGAGTCCGAACACCGGCTTCAGCGAGGCCAGTTTCTCCACCGTCGAGCCGGGGCGCAGGTTCTGGTCGCGGGCCAGGCCCCGGAAGGGGACCACCAGGTCCTGGAAGAAGCCGCGTTCGTACGCCGCCGCCAGCCGCCGGTGGCTGGTGGCCGCGAGTTCGTCCTGGGCCTCGCGGGGGATGCCCCAGGCGCGGGCGGTGACGGCCGCGTGTTCGCCCATGGACAGGCCGGTGCGCGGCTCGGCGTTGCGCGGGATGTCGGGGACGAGGTGACCCGGGCGGACTTTCGCCAGGGCTTTCAGGCGGGCGCCGGGCGATGTCGCGCGGCGGACCTCCAGCAGGATGCGCCGCAGCGTGTCGTTGACGCCGAGGGGCGCGTCGCTGGCCGTGTCGGCGCCGCCCGCGACCGCCGACTCGATCTGGCCGAGGGCGATCTTGTTGGCGGCGGCGACGACGGCCTGGAGTCCGGTGCCGCAGGCCTGCTGGACGTCGTAGGCGGGGGTGCTCGGGTGGAGGTGCGAGCCGAGGACGGTCTCGCGGGCGAGGTTGAAGTCGCGGGCGTGCTTGAGCACGGCCCCGGCGACGAACTCACCGACGGCGCCCGGCTCCCGGAGCCCGTACCGCTCCACGAGGCCGTCGAGGGCGGCGGTGAGCATCTGCTGGTTGGAGGCGGTGGCGTAGGGGCCGTCGGAGCGGGCGAAGGGGATGCGGGCTCCGCCGACGACCGCCACGCGCCGCACCGACGGCGCCACCTGCTGGGGGCTGCTCATCTCGACCCGCTCCTCCTCCGTGACATAGCATTACCTCCGGTAACCTTACTCCAGAGTAAGCAGGAGTGGGGCTTCAGCGAACCGTCCTCGGGAACTGGGAGTCGTCCATGGCCGACCGCTATCTGCGCTTCACCGGAACCGCGCCCGGCCGCTTCCTCACCCATAGGCTGGGACTGCCGCAGCCCGCGGCGCTGACCCGCTTCTCCCCCGAGCGGCCCGTCCTGGACGGCGGGCTGCTGCACCTCACCGCCGGCCGCTCCACCCTCGCCCCGGAGCCGGTCCTGGCCCGCACGGGACCCGGCCCGGCCGGCGCCGACCGCACGGCCGCCGTCGTCCTGGACGCGACCGGCGTGCGGGACGTCGAGGCCCTGGCGGAGGTGCACGCCGCCCTGCATCCCGTCGTACGGTCGGTCACCCCGAGCGGGCGCGTGGTCGTGCTCGGCGCGCCGCTCGATGCCGCCGACCACCACCAGGCCGCGGCCCAGCAGGCCCTGGAGGGTTTCACGCGTTCCCTCGGCAAGGAGATCGGCCGGGGCAGGACGGTGAACCTGGTCCGGCTCACGGACGCGGCCGCCGCCGAGTCGACCCTGCGCTTCCTGCTGTCGCCCAAGTCGGCGTATGTGAGCGGGCAGGTCATCGAGGTAGGGGCCGCTCGGGAGACGACCGCCGCCGACGGGGACCGCCCCCTGACCGGCCGCACCGCCCTGGTCACCGGCGCCGCCCGGGGCATCGGCGAAGCGGTCGCCGAGACCCTCGCCCGGGACGGAGCCCGGGTCGTGGTGCTCGACGTGCCGCAGGCCGGGCCGGACGCCCGGCGCGTCGCCGACCGGCTCGGCGGCACCGCGCTCCTGCTCGACATGACGGCCGCCGACGCGGGCGCCCGGATCGCCGAGGCCCTGCCCGGCGGACTGGACGTGCTGATCCACAACGCGGGCATCACCCGCGACCGGCGGCTGGTGAACATGCCCGCCGAACGCTGGGCCTCCGTGCTGGAGGTGAACCTGGCGAGCGTGCTGCGCACCACGGACGCCCTGCTGAAGGACGGCACGCTGAAGCGCGGCGGCCGGATCGTGGCCACCGCCTCGATCGCCGGGATCGCCGGCAACGCCGGCCAGACCAACTACGGCGCGAGCAAGGCGGGTGTCGTCGGCCTGGTCCGCTCCCTCGCGCCGCGGGCGCTCGACGAGCACGGCGTGACGGTCAACGCGGTCGCGCCCGGCTTCATCGAGACGAAGATGACGGCGGCCGTCCCGCTGTTCATCCGCGAGGCGGGCCGCCGGATGAACTCCCTCGCCCAGGGCGGCCTCCCGGCCGACGTCGCCGAGACCACCGCCTGGCTGGCCCATCCGGCCTCCGGCGCGGTCAACGGCCAGGTCGTCCGCGTCTGCGGCCAGAGCCTGCTGGGGGCGTGATGACCGGCGCCCCCGCTCGCACCCTCACCCGGCCCCCCTCCCTCGCCCCGCTCCTGGCCCGCGGTGCCCTGCTGTCTCCCCTCAAACGGCCCGGCTCCGACGCCGGGTTCCCCCGCACCCGGCTCGTCCTGCCCGGCGTACGCGTCGACCTCTCACGGCTCGCGGCGTACGAGCGGGTCTGCGGATTCCCCGTCGGGGAGGACGCGCTGCCGGTGACCTATCCGCACGTGCTCGGATTCCCCCTGGCCATGCGGCTGATGAGCGGCCGGGACTTCCCGCTGCCGCTGCTCGGCCTCGTCCACACCTCCATCACCGTCACCCGGCACGAGCCGATGTCTCCCGGCGTCGCCTGTGAACTGTCCGTCCACGTCGAGGGGTTGGTCCCCCACCGGCGTGGTACGGAGGCCACGGTCGTCACCGAGGTGTGCCGCGGTGGTGCCGTCGTGTGGGAGTCGAGCAGCACGTACCTGGCCCGGCACCGCACGCACCGGCTGACCGCGGTCCCCCGGGAGCCGGAGGCGCGGGGGCCGCTGCCCCCGGTCGAGGAGTGGCGGCTGGCCGGGGACGTCGGGCGCCGCTACGGGGCCGCCTCCGGCGACCGCAACCCGATCCATCTGCACCCGTTCACGGCCCGGCTGTTCGGCTTTCCCCGGGCCATCGCGCACGGCATGTGGACCGTGGCCCGCTGCCTCGCCGCGTACGGCGTGCCCCAGCGCTGCCATCTGCGCGCGGAGTTCAGGGCACCGGTCCTGCTGCCCGCGACGGTGACGTACGCGGCGCAGGACGGCCGGTTCGAGCTGCGCGGCCCGGCGGACCGCGTCCATGTGACGGGGGACGTCTATCCGACGTGAGCGCCCTGCGGCTCCTCCGGGGGCGCCCAGGGCCGCCCCGCCATGAGGTCGCCCAGGCCCGCCCAGGCGAAGTTCATCAACGTGGCCGCGGCCTGGCGGGCGGTGACGCCCGGGGTGGCGTTGGCCCAGGCGGCGAGCGACTCGGCGGCGCCGACCAGGGCCTCGGCGAGCCCGGCGACCTCGCGCTCCGGCAGGTCGGGGTCGCGGTGCGCCTCACGGGCACCGGCGAGGATGAGCTGGGTCACGAAGGCGACGATCTCCTCGCGCATCGCGGTGACCTCGGCGGCGAACGGCTCACCGTGCGTGCGGGCCTGGAGGTGCAGGACCGACCAGGCGTCCGGGTTCCGGCCGGTGTGCGCGAAGAAGGCTCCGAGCCCCTCCCACAGCTGCCGGTCGGCGGGCAGGTCGGAGCGGACCCCGGACCGTACCGCCTCGACGAGCGCCTGCGCCTCGCGGCGGATGCAGGCGGTGAAGAGGTCTTCCTTCGAGTTGAGGTACAGGTAGACCAACGGCTTGGACACGCCCGCGAGTTCGGCGATCTCGTCCATCGACGCGGCCATGTAGCCCCGCTGGCCGAAGATCCGCACGGCGGCGTCCAGCATCTGCTGTTCACGGACCGCGCGCGGCATCCGCTTGGTCTTCACGGCACCCATAGCGCTCAAGCGTACGGGCCCCCTGGAGGGCCCTCTCCCGGGCAACCGGGGAAGGACCGCTCAGGGGGCCCGTGACGCGTGCGGCAGGTCCGGCCGTCAGGCGGTCGCGCCGACCGGCTCGGTGCGGTCGCGCGGCTCATCACGAGGCTCGTCGAGCGGCTCGTCCAGGGAGGAGCCGTCGGCCGTGGCGTAGGCGTCGCGGTCGAGCAGGTTCTCGCGGGCCGAGACCAGGACCGGGATCAAAGCCTGCCCGGCGACGTTGGTCGCGGTGCGGATCATGTCCAGGATCGGGTCGATCGCGAGGAGCAGACCGACGCCCTCCATCGGCAGGCCGAGGGTGGACAGGGTGAGGGTCAGCATGACCGTCGCACCGGTCAGACCGGCGGTCGCGGCCGAGCCGACCACCGAGACGAACGCGATCAGCAGGTAGTCGCCGACGCCGAGCTGGATGTCGAAGATCTGGGCGACGAAGATCGCGGCGATGGCCGGGTAGATCGCGGCGCAGCCGTCCATCTTGGTCGTCGCGCCGAACGGCACGGCGAAGGAGGCGTACTCCTTCGGCACGCCGAGCCGCTCGGTGACCTTCTGCGTCAGCGGCATGGTGCCGACGGACGAGCGGGAGACGAAGGCGAGCTGGATCGCGGGCCAGGCGCCCTTGAAGAACTGGACCGGGTTGGCCTTGGCGACGGTCGCGAGCAGCGTCGGGTAGACGCCGAACAGCACGATGAGGCAGCCGACGTAGATGTCGGCGGTGAACGTCGCGTACTTGCCGATCAGGTTCCAGCCGTAGGTGGCGATGGCGTGGCCGATGAGGCCGATCGTGCCGAGCGGGGCGAGCCGGATGACCCACCACAGCGCCTTCTGGAGGAGGCTGAGGACGGACTCGCTCAGGGTGAGGATCGGCTGGGCCTTCTCGCCGAGCTGCAGGGCCGCGATGCCGGCGACGGCGGCCATGAAGACGATCTGCAGCACGTTCAGCTGGGTGAACGGCGTGATGACGTCGGTCGGGATGATGCCCGTCAGGAAGTCGATCCAGGAGCCGGTGTCCTCGGGCTTCGAGCCGTCCTTGGGGGTGAGGCCGGTACCGGCACCGGGGTTGGTCAGCAGGCCGATGACCAGGCCGATGCTGACCGCGATCAGCGAGGTGACCATGAACCAGAGGAGGGTGCGCGAGGCCAGGCGGGCCGCGTTGTTGACCTTCCGCAGGTTGGTGATCGACACCAGGATCGCGAAGAAGACGAGCGGGGCGACCGCGAGCTTCAGCAGCCCGATGAAGGTGTCGCCGACCTTTTCCAGTGTCGTGGTCAGCCAGGACAGGTCCTGGTCGCGGGCGAGCCAGCCGAGGAGCACACCCAGGACGAGACCGGCGAGTATCTGGGCCCAGAAGGGCACCTTGAAGGACTTCGTGTGTGAGGACACGGACTGACTCCGTTGGGGGGACGCGTAGGAAAGCTGACGTGGGGAGGGGCGGCGGGGGGTTGCGTTACGTCAGGAACGACAGAAAGCGGACGCGCACCGACAGAGATCCACGTGCAGCCGCGCCACGAGCGGAGCGCTCAGGGGCGAATGGGGCGCGACTGCTGACTTCATACCAGGACCTTAACACCTGAGCTTTGGGGACCCCAAAGCCTTTCTTTGATAGGTGCCGACTCACACACACCCATACAACGCAATGCGCCCCGTTTCCGCGCATGTACGGAAACGGGGCGCTGTATGCGCGTGAGGGGCCCTACGAGGTCTGCCCCTGGGTGCGGGCCGTGTCGTCGGCGGCGTCCTCCTGGCTGCGGTTGGCGTCCAGGTTCGCCTTCATCCGGTCCACGCGCCGCGCGACCTGCACCGACGCCCGGTCCCGCTCCTTGCGCAGCACGACGAAACTGATCGGCGCGGAGATCAGCAGGGCGAGGAGTACGACCCACAGCCCGTTGCTGTTGCCCAGCCCGCGCGGGGCGATGCCGGAGTAGACGGCGCCCCAGACGACCACGAGGCAGCCCACGAAGACTCCGAGGCGCATCAGTGTGTAGCGGAGCATCTCAATCCACTCTTCCGTTTCGAACGGCCGGAACGCACCCAAAGGGGCACCGTCCAGTGAAGCACGCCGAGCGGCCGATCTTGCGAGGGGGGTCGTCGGCGGTCAGGCCAGCGGCAGCAGCATGATGACGTCGTCCCGGTCCTCCCCCGGCCCCAGCCGGATCGCCCCGGGGATGCGCCCGACCTCCTTGTAGCCGCAGGCCTCGTAGAACCGCTCAAGGCCGAGACCGCCCCGGCAGGTCAGCCGGATCGCCTCGATACCGTCCATCCCCCGGGCCGCGTCCGCGGCGGCGCGGAGCAGCTCCCGCCCCCAGCCCTTCCCGTGATGCCTCGGGTGCACCATCACCGTGTACAGCCACAGCCAGTGCGTCATCAGATGGTGCGTGTTGAAGGTCAGGAACGCCGTCGCCGCGACGCGCCCCTCCTCGTCGTGCCCGACGAGCAGCTTCACCCGCCCGTCCGCCATCGACGCGAAGTGCTGCACGAGCGCGGGGCGGATCTCCTCCCGCGTCACCGGCGGCACGTATCCGACGGCTCCCCCGGCGTTGGAGACATCGGTCCACAGGTCGAGCAGGCCGTCACGCAACTCGGGAGTGACGGAGGGACCCAGCGTGAAGGTAAGGGGCATGGATGGATTGTAGCTATTACGACAGCGCGTCGGCCGCCACCTTCAGGTCCGACACCAGCCCTCGGTACGCCGCCTCCCGGTCGTCGGACCGCAGCACCGACGACGGGTGCACGGTCGGCACCAGCCGCTCCGGCCGCCCGTGGATCTCCTCCTCCAGCACCGTCCCCCGCACCTGGGTCACCCGGAACGAGGACCCGAGCAGCGCCTTCCCGGCGGTCGCCCCGAGGACGACGATCAGCTCCGGCTCCACGACCGCGAGCTCCGCGGCCAGCCAGGGCCCGCACGCGGTCATCTCCCGCAGGTTCGGCGCCTTGTGGATCCGCCGCTTGCGCGGCTCGGCCTGCGTGAACTTGAAGTGCTTCACGGCGTTGGTGACATAGGCCTCGGAAGGATCCATGCCGGCTTCCTCGAGGGCCCGGTCCAGCAGCTTCCCGGCAGGCCCGACGAACGGCTTCCCCTGCCGGTCCTCCTGATCCCCGGGCTGCTCCCCCACGAGCATGACGCGGGCGTTCTGGTTCCCCGCCCCGAAGACGGTCTGGGTGGCGTCCCGGTGCAAGGGACACCCCCGGCAGCCGGCAGCGGCCTCCCGCAGAGCGGAAAGCCCACCGCGACCAGGAACAAAGGGTTCAGCGGTATAGGCATCCTCAGGTGCCGAGGTCCTGACCATGCCCTCCGAGTACCCACCCCGGGGGCGCGGGACCCCTTCGATATGCGGCTCCGCCGCGTGGGCGCGACCAGCCCCCACGCACGGAAAGCCGCAATCACACCCGCATGGGCTGCGGCGACTCGCGACGCTCAGGGTCAGGACCCTCGTACTCCCGAATGATCTCGTACCGGGTGTTCCGCTCCACAGGCCGGAACCCGGCATCCCGAATCAGATCCAGCAGATCCTCACGCGTCAGCTTGTTCGGCGTCCCGTAGTTGTCCGCGTCATGCGTGATCTTGTACTCGACGACGGACCCGTCCATGTCGTCCGCCCCGTGCTGCAGCGCGAGCTGAGCGGTCTGCACCCCGTGCATCACCCAGAACACCTTCACGTGCGGCACGTTGTCGAACAGCAGCCGCGACACCGCGAAGGTCTTCAGCGCCTCCGCACCGGTCGCCATCTGCGTCCGCGTCTGGAGGCGATTGCGCACCTTGCCGTCCTGCATGTCGACGAAGTCGTGCTGGTACCGCAGCGGGATGAAGACCTGGAACCCGCCGGTCTCGTCCTGCAGCTCACGCAGCCGCAGCACGTGGTCCACGCGGTGACGCGGCTCCTCGATGTGCCCGTACAGCATCGTGCACGGGGTCTTCAGACCCTTCTCGTGCGCGAGCCGGTGGATCCGGGACCAGTCCTCCCAGTGGGTGCGGTGGTCCACGATGTGCTGCCGGACCTCCCAGTCGAAGATCTCGGCGCCCCCACCGGTGAGGGACTCAAGACCGGCGTCGATCAGCTCGTCGAGGATCTCCGAGGCGCTCATCCCCGAGATGGTCTCGAAGTGGTGGATCTCCGTCGCCGTGAACGCCTTCAGCGAGACGTCCGGCAGCGCCGCCTTCAGCTCCCGCAGCGACCGCGGGTAGTAACGCCACGGCAGGTTCGGGTGCAGCCCGTTGACGATGTGCAGCTCGGTGAGGTTCTCCGACTCCATCGCCTTCGCGAGCTTGACGGCCTCCTCGATGCGCATCGTGTACGCGTCCTTCTCCCCCGGCTTGCGCTGGAAGGAGCAGTACGCGCAGGAGGCCGTGCACACGTTCGTCATGTTGAGGTGACGGTTGACGTTGAAGTGCACGACGTCGCCGTTCTTGCGGGTGCGCACCTCGTGCGCGAGACCGCCCAGCCAGGCCAGGTCGTCCGACTCGTACAGCGCGATGCCGTCCTCACGGGTCAGGCGCTCACCCGCCCTGACCTTCTCCTCCAGCTCGCGCTTGAGCCCGAGATCCATGCCCACACCTTTCTACGACGACGTCCCCACCGTACGACTACGGGTCTACTCCTCTTCGGGCAGCTCCCCGACCCGGTTCTCCCACTTCGTGGAGAGCACGATCGTCGTACGGGTCCGGGAGACGCCCTCGATCCCGCTGAGCCGCCGGATCATCTTCTCCAGGCCGTCGACGTCCGCGGCCCGCACCTTGAGCATGTACGAGTCGTCGCCCGCGATGAACCAGCAGTCCTCGATCTCCGAGAGGTCCTTCAGCCGCTGCGCCACGTCCTCGTGGTCGGTGGCGTCGGAGAGCGAGATGCCGATCAGGGCGGTGACGCCGAGGCCGAGCGAGGCGGCGTCGACGGTGGCCCGGTAGCCGGTGATGACACCGGCGGCCTCCAGCCGGTTGATGCGGTCGGTGACGCTGGGTCCCGACAGTCCGACGAGGCGTCCCAGCTCCGCGTAGGAGGCCCGGCCGTTCTCCCTCAGGGCCTGGATGAGCTGCCTGTCCACCGCGTCCATTGCGATCGAAGCCTTCCGCTGAAGTTGTCGTTGAGTCCGATGAGGTTCGGGTGCTGCTCAGCCGTCGCGGTGCGCACCGCCGCCGAGTTCACCTTGCCAACGGCGGTAGAGCCGGTGCGGCACGCCCGCCGCGTCGAGTACGCGTCCGGCGACGAAGTCCACCAGGTCCTGGATGTGCGTCGCGCCCGCGTAGAAGGCGGGTGAGGCGGGCACGACCGTCGCGCCCGCGTCGTCGAGGGTGACCAGGTGGCGCAGGGTCTGACCGTTCAGCGGGGTCTCCCGCACGGCCACGATCAGCTTGCGGCCCTCCTTGAGGGTCACGCTCGCCGCCCGTTGCAGCAGGTCCTTCGACAGCCCGAGCGCGACCCCCGCCACGCTCGCCGTCGAGGCGGGCACGATGAGCATGCCCCTGGTGGGGTACGACCCCGAGGAGGGTCCGGCGGCCAGGTCGCCGGCGCTCCAGTGCCGTACGGCGCCGATGTCGGCGGAGAACGTGCCCGGCTTGCCGTCGGCCCCCCGGGACAGCCATTCCCGCAGGTCGGCCTGCCAGTGGGCGTCCCGGAAGGAGATCCCGGTCTCGTCCAGCAGGGTGAGCCGGGAGGCCCGGGACACCACGAGGTCGACACTCTCGCCGGCGTCCAGCAGCGCGCGCAGCACGGCAGCGGCATACGGGGTGCCGGAAGCCCCGGACACCCCTACGATCCAAGGCGTACGTGGCATCTCGCCTGGCTTGACTGGGTTCACAACCCCGAGCCTATCCGGCGCCACGGCGTGGGAACCGGCCCAGGGGTGCGGGCCGTTGCACGGAGAGGACGAGCGAGCACTGGGGGTCGCCATGTCGGGTCCGCAAGCCGGGTGGTCGAACGGCGACCGTGCGCTGGCCGCGGGCAAACTGATGCTCGCCTGGGTGGCACTGCTGTGGCTGCTGGAAGTGGTGGACGTGGCGACGGGCCACGCGCTGGACGGCTTCGGCGTCACCCCGCGTGACACGTCCGAGCTGGTCGATGTCGTTCCCTCGTCCTTCATCCACTTCGGCTTCGCCCATCTGGCGTCGAACACCGTCCCCCTGCTGGTCCTCGGCTTCCTCGCCGCGCTCGCCGGGCTGCGGCGCTTCCTGCTCGTCTGCGCCATGATCATCGTCGTCGACGGCCTGGGCGTCTGGCTCATAGCCCCGGACCGCACCAACACCGCGGGCGTCTCCGGCGTGATCTTCGGCCTCTTCGGCTTTCTCCTGGTCAGCGGCTTCCTCGAGCGCCGCCCCTGGGGAGTCCTGGCAGGCGTCCTGGTCGCCGCGGTCTGGGGCGGCTCGATTTTGGCGGGCCTCGCCCCGACGCAGACGGGCGTCAGCTGGCAGGGCCATCTGCTGGGGCTGCTGGCGGGGGTGGCGGCGGCGTTCGTCTTCCGCCGCGCCCCGGCGGCACCGCCCGCGCTCACACGGTGAGGCCACGCACCAGCAGGTCCAGCAGCGCGCACACGAACAGGGCGATGCCGATGAAGCCGTTGACGCTGAAGAAGGCGCGGTTCACTCGGGACAGGTCGTGGGGGCGGACGATCGAGTGTTCGTAGAGGAACGCTCCGGCGACGATCAGCAGGCCCAGCCAGAAGAAGGCGCCGGCGCCGGTGGCGAGGGCGTACCAGACGAAGAGGGCCGTGGTGAGGGTGTGGCAGACCCGGGCACCCCAGATCGCCGCCGGGACGCCGAAGCGGGCCGGGACGGACATGACACCGATCTCGCGGTCGGCCTCCACGTCCTGGCAGGCGTAGATCAGGTCGAAGCCGCCGATCCAGATGCCGACGGCGAGACCGAGGAGCACCGCGTCCCAGGACCAGGAACCCGTGATGGCCAGCCAGCCGCCGACCGGACCCATCGCCTGGGCCAGGCCGAGGATGGCCTGCGGGAAGTTCGTGAACCGCTTCCCGTACGGGTAGACCACCATCGGGATCACCGCGATGGGCGCCAGCGCCAGGCACAGCGGGTTGAGCAGGGCCGCCGCGCCGAGGAACACGGCGAGGGCGACGAGCGCGCCCGTCCAGGCGTGCTTCACCGACATGGCGCCCGTCACCAGCTCGCGCTGCGCCGTGCGCGGATTCCGCGCGTCGATCTCCCGGTCGATGATCCGGTTGACCGCCATCGCGAAGGTGCGCAGCCCCACCATGCAGACGGTGACCAGCAGCAGCCTGCCCCAGTGGATGTTCTTGTCCCACTGGAACATCGCCGTGAGCGCGGCGATGTAGGCGAAGGGCAGCGCGAAGACCGAGTGCTCGATCATCACCAGCCGGAGGAACGCCTTGGTGCGTCCCGGCTGCGGGATCGCGGCGGAAGCGGAGGTCACAGCCCGTACTCCTTCCAGCGGCGGTCCACCTTGGCAGCCGTCTCCGGGTCCGACTCGACCATGTCGGGCCAGCCCCCGTCGCGCGTGTAGCCCTCCTCGGGCCACTTCTTCGTCGCGTCGATACCGGCCTTGCCGCCCCAGAACTGCTGGTAGGAGGCGTGGTCGAGGTGGTCGACGGGCCCCTCGACGACCGACAGGTCCCGGGCGTAGTCCGTATTGCCCAGCGCCCGCCAGGCGACCTCGTGCAGATCGTGCACGTCGCAGTCGGAGTCGACGACCACGATCAGCTTGGTCAGCGACATCATGTGCGCGCCCCAGATCGCGTGCATGACCTTCTGCGCGTGCTTGGGGTACTTCTTGTCGATCGAGACGATCGCGCAGTTGTGGAAACCGCCCGCCTCCGGCAGGTGGTAGTCCACGATGTCCGGCACGATGATCTTCAGCAGCGGCAGGAAGAAGCGTTCCGTCGCCCGTCCCAGCGGCCCGTCCTCCGTCGGCGGGCGGCCCACCACGATCGACTGGAGCAGCGGACGCTTGCGCATCGTGATGCAGTCGATGGTCAGCGCCGGGAAGGGCTCCTGCGGCGTGTAGAAGCCGGTGTGGTCGCCGAACGGCCCCTCGGGCAGCATCTCGCCCGGCTCCAGCCAGCCCTCGATCACGACCTCTGCCTGCGCCGGCACCTGCAGCGGCACGGTCTTGCAGTCGACCATCTCGATCCGCTTGCCCGCGAGGAACCCGGCGAACAGGTACTCGTCGATGTCCCCGGGCAGCGGGGCGGTCGAGGCGTACGTCACGGCGGGCGGGCACCCGAAGGCGATCGCGACGGGCAGCCGCTCGCCCCGGCGCGCGGCCACCTGGTAGTGGTTCCGGCTGTCCTTGTGGATCTGCCAGTGCATGCCGATGGTGCGCTTGTCGTGCCGCTGGAGCCGGTACAGCCCGAGGTTGCGGACGCCGCTCTCCGGGTCCTTGGTGTGGGTCAGCCCCAGGTTGAAGAACGACCCGCCGTCCTTCGGCCAGGTGAACAGAGCGGGCAGCTGGTCGAGGTCGACGTCGTCCCCGGTCAGGACGACCTCCTGGACCGGCCCGTCCTTCACCTTCTTCGGCGGCACGTGCGTCATCGCGCCGAGCTTGCCGAATGCCTCCCGGACGCCGACGAAGCCGTGCGGCAGCTCGGGCTTCAGCAGCCCGCCGATCCGCTCGGTGATCTCGGCGTACGACTTCAGGCCCAGCGCCTTCAGCAGCCGCCGGTCCGTGCCGAACACGTTCATCGCGAGCGGCATGCTCGAACCGCGCACGTTCTCGAAGAGCAGGGCGGGGCCGCCGGACTTCTGCACCCGGTCGACGATCTCCCCGACCTCCAGATACGGGTCGACCTCGGCCTTGATGCGCTTGAGGTCACCCTCGCGCTCCAGCGCCCTGAGCAGGGAGCGAAGATCGTCGTAAGCCATGGGGTCCAGTATCCCCGAGCCGCTACCCTGGCCTGGAACCACCCACCGCTTTCGCTGAGAGGCCGCATGCTCCGGGTACTGATGTTCCTCGTGCCGCTGGCGCTCAGCGTGTACGCGTTCATCGACTGCATCAGCACGAAGGACGACGACATCCGCCACATGCCCAAGCCGCTGTGGGCGCTGCTGGTACTGGTGTTCCCGCTCGTCGGGTCGATCTCCTGGCTGATCGCCGGCAAGAAGCGGGTGCCTGCGGCGGAGCGCCCCCGGAAGTGGGTGGCGCCCGACGACAATCCCGACTTCCTGAAATCCCTCGACGAGGACAAGAGCAGGGACGACGACCCGAAACGCGACGAGTCCTGAAGGCACCGGCACTCCCGCCCGTGTGAAACCACTTGCCCTCGGTAAGCACATGGTCGCCAATGGTGCCCATGGAGACACAGCAGCCACCGGGGCAGTGGGACGTACCGCCCCCGCCGTCCACTCCGCCGCGCGCCATCACAGACGTCGAACTCCGTGTGCACAAACGTCTGTTATGGGTCGGCACGGCCGCCTATCCCCTGCGCAACATCGCCCGGGTGTACACGTTCACCTTGCATCCCAAGCGCAAGGAGGCGGTCTTCCGCTTCCTGACCCGCGCGCTGATCACCCTGGCCGTGGGGGTCGGTCTGTCGATCATCGGCAGCCTGACGTTCATCGACGGCAACGCCACGGGCACCGGGGTCCTCACTTTCGTGTGGCTCGGTGCGGGCGCGGCGCTGGTCTACTTCTTCATGCGCATGCTCTCCGTCGTCACGGCCCAGTCGCACTACGTACTCGCCGTCGAGACGGCCGGCCCCTCCACCGCGATGGTCACCAGCCGGAACCCGCAGCACCTCGACCAGCTCGTGGGCTACGTCGCGGGCGCGCTGGAGAATCCTGACACCGAGTTCCAGGTGACGGTGGAGCGCCTGGCGATCAACTCGCCCACGAACTACCACTTCGGCGACAGCGTGAACATGTACGGCGGCAGCGGCAACACGGGGATCGCGGGATGAGCGGCAACAACTACTACTACGGCGACAACGTCAGCATGCACGGCGGCAGCGGCAACACGGGCATCGTGAAGAACGGGGCCACGGGCGACACGGACCCCGCCCTGCGGCTGGCCCTCGCCGAACTGATCCGTGAGGTCCGGGAGCTGCGCGACCAGCTGCCACAGCCGAGCGCGCAGCTCATCGACGAGTCCCTGCCGGTGCTGGCCGCGGACGCGGCGCCGGCACAGGAACGGCACCGTGCGCTGCTGGCCGTCGCAGCGATCGCTGCCGCCGTCGGAGCTGTGGGCCAGCCGGTGGCCGAGGCGGCCAACCGGATCCTGCAGATGGTGAGCGGGCAGTAGTTCAGCGCACGGAGTCGACGAACGCCGACCAGGCGGACCGGCCTACGACCAGGACCGGTCCGTCAGGGGTCTTGCTGTCGCGGACGGGGACGGTTTCGGGGAAATCGGGGGCTATTTCTATGCAGTCCCCGCCGTTGGCGCCGCTGTGACTGCTCTTGATCCAGGTCGCCGCGCGCAGCTGGTGGCTGGTCATGGGCCTCGTACCCTTCCCTCACGTCGCTGATCAGAGCAGCGGACTGAGGTGCTGACAGGGCGTCCGCTCGGAGCACATCATAAGAGCGCATGTGCTGCGTGAAGACGGCCGGATCATCGCTGAAGTGGCCCCGGTCGAGCGATTCCGAGTAGACCCAGCGTTCACCGCCCGGAAGCTCGATCAGCGACAGAGACGTGTCGGGACGATCGAGCTCCGGGCAGTTCGACGGAGCGATTTGTACGCGGACGTTGGGCAGCCGCCCCACCGCCAGCAGGTGCTCGCACTGGATCCTCATGACCTCCGGTCCCCCCACCACATGCCGCAGGCAGCTCTCGTCGAGCACGACGAGGTAGAACGGGCCGCCTTCGCCGAGGAATCGCTGCTGGCGACTCAGTCGAGCCCTGACCCGTTCCGCCACGTCCTGGGGGTCTGTGAGGCGGCGGCCGAACAGCGCGGTCGCGTACCCAGGCGTCTGCAACAGACCCGGGATCACCTGCGTCTGGTACGCACGGACAGCCATCGCCTCCGCGTCCATGCGCGCCCTGCGCTCGAACCAGTCGGGATGCTCCACCTGCGGATACCAGTCGATCCGGGCCCACAACCGGAGCAACATTCCACCCGTGCCCAACAGTTCGTCACAGGTCTTGGCGAACGTGTCCTGCGGAACCCTCGTGCCCGCCTCCACCCGTGCCACATGCGAACGGTCGCATGGGATCTGTCTGGCCAGACCCTCCTGCGTGAGCAGCGCCGCCTCGCGGAAATGCCGCAGCACCTCTCCGAACACGGCGGCCGTACTCGCCCCCGACTCCGCCCCGCCGTTCCGTCGGCTCACGGCTCCCCCTCCGTGACAGTGCACCGGTGTCACACGCCAAGCATTGATCCGGACCATCCCCCTGCGCAACGCTCGATACACCCAGAGTGACGGAGGTGCACGGAATGGAACCGGGAACGCTCGTCTACGACCCCCAGACGCGCAAGGTCGGCGAGTACCAGGACAGAACCGGCCCGTACGTGATGCTGCGCCCGGTCGGCGGCGGCCGGGAATGGCAGGCGGACCCGGCGAGCATCCGCGAGGCCACACCGGAGGAACGGCTCAGCGCGGGCGTACGCGCGCTCAACGACCGTTCCAGGGAGGGGCTGTCGGCCGATCCGACCCGACCGCCCTCCCCGGTACCCGGGTGCGCGGGCTGTGAGGAGCTGGCACTTCGGCGGGACAGGGCGCGGGCGGCGTTCGACGGCAGTGCGGTGACGGACGCGAACGTACTGCTGCGCCAGCACCAACGCGACGAGCATGGTGGGGAGTCGGCAGGCAGGAGGATCTTCCGGTACGTGCCGTACACGATCGTGCAGGACGCGTCCGCGCAGCCCGAGTACGAGGCGCGGTGCGTCTCGGGTGAGGAGGAGGACTGCGGGGCGGGCTCGGGTCCGTGCCAGGCGCCCGGCGAGGTGGAGGAGTGGCAGCGCAGGCACACCCAGGAGACAAGGCACCTGCGCTACCGCCGCAGCTTCGCGGACTACGCGGTACTGGAGCGGCAGGGCTGACGAAGCACTGAGCAACTGTCGGGGCGGCCCCGAGAGCACGTCTCGGCTCACCCTGCCGACCACCCACCCCTCCCCCCCGACACACACGCCTTCACCTCCGGGACCTCCATCGATGACGAACGACCGCCGCCTCCGCTCCGTCGACCTGGCCCGGCTCGCCGGTGTGTCGACGCAGCAGATCCGCAACTACGAGGACGCCGGTGTGCTCCCGCCGGCCGCGCGGACCGCGTCCGGTTACCGCGTCTTCGGCGAGGTGCACCGCGGCGCGCTGCTGGCGTACCGGACGCTGATGCGGGGGTACGGGCCGGTGACGGCGACTCAGATCATGCGGACCGTGCACCAGGGGGACGTGCCGGGCGCGCTGGCGCTCCTGGACGCCGCGCACGCCGCGCTGCACGAGGAGCGGGTGTCCCTGCGGGCGGCGAGCGAGGCCCTGGAACTGCTCGCGGCCGGGCCGTTCGCCCCGCTGCCCCGCTCGGGCGGGCTGCGCATCGGGGAGGTGGCGGGTCTGCTGGGCGTGCGGACGTCGGCGCTGCGGGTGTGGGAAGGCGCCGGGCTGCTCACACCGGGACGCGAACGTGCCACCGGCTACCGGGTGTACGCGCCGGCCGATGTGCGCGACGCCCGGATCGTGCACACCCTGCGCCGCAGCCACTACCTGTTCGACCAGATCAGGCCGGTGCTCGAGGGGCTGCGGCGGGAGGGCGGCAGTGCGGCGCTGAGTGCGGCCGTAGCGGCGCGCGGCGAGGCGCTGACGGCGCGCACCAGGGTCATGATCGAGGGCGCGGGCGCCCTGCACGCCCACCTCGACCGGCTCACCGCGGCCGGGCCGGGTTACGCAGGAGCGGGGCCGGGTCATGAATGAGGCCATGGAAGAGGGCGTGGATGACGGCGTGGATGACGGCATGGATGACGGCATGGACCGGGTGCAGGCACGCGTTTGGCTCGCTACCGCCGTCGAGGAGGCCCGGGCCGGGCTCGCCGAGGGCGGCATCCCGATCGGTGCCGCGCTGTACGGCGCCGACGGCAGTCTGCTGGGCCGCGGCCACAACCGCCGTGTCCAGGACGGCGACCCGTCGCTGCACGCGGAGACGGCGGCCTTCCGCGCGGCCGGGCGGCAGCGCTCCTACCGGGGCACGACGATGGTGACGACGCTGTCGCCGTGCTGGTACTGCTCCGGCCTGGTGCGGCAGTTCGGCATCTCCCGTGTCCTGATCGGGGAGGCCGTCACCTTCCACGGCGGCCACGACTGGCTCGCCGAGCACGGTGTGAAGATCGTGCTGCTGGACGACGACGAGTGCGTCGGCCTGATGCGGGACTTCATCGCGGGCAATCCGGCGCTGTGGAACGAGGACATCGGCGTCAACTGAAGTTACCGGCCGGGGTTCGCATCACCGTTCGGGATGCCATCCGATCCATTGAAAAGTAGCGACACCCGGTGTCGCCGGTGGCGGGTTCGCCATTCCTTTGGTCGGGTCTATCCCACCTGCGAACGGAGACGCCTCGTGCGAATGACTGACATCCAGCGCTGCGACGTACGACCTGGGCGACTCGTCGAATGGACGCTCAGCCCGGCCACCGTCGCGACGGCGAAGGCACTGCCGGAGGACTCCAGGCCGCCCGCCTACATCCAGGAGTCGCATCTGCGGACGGCGCGGTCCGTGCGCGAGGACGGTCTGTTCGTACCCACCTGGCTCGGCGCGGCGTTCGACATCCCGGGGCGGGTCGATCTGGACGCGCTGGGCGAGGCCCTGCGCGGCTGGACGCTGCGGCACGAGACCCTGCGCAGCGGCTTTCGCTGGGCGGGCGGGCCGGGCGACTCGATCCGCCGCTTCACCCTGGACCCGGCCTCCGTCTCCCTGCACCGCGAGGACGCCGGCGAGTTCACCGACCCCCAGGCCCTGGCCCAGCACCTCCAGGACCGTTTCGACACGACGGCCGACGCGCTGCGCTGGCCGAACCTCATCTACACGGCCGTCGTCCGCGACGACAGCACCAGCGTGTACATGGCTTTCGACCACAGCAACGTCGACGCGTTCTCCATCTACCGCATTCCCGCGGAGATCCAGGAGCTGTACGCCGCTCATCTCACCGGCCGGGCCCCGGAGCAGTCGCCGGTCTCCAGCTACGTCGACTTCTGCGAGGCCGAGCGGGCCAGCGCGGACCGGCTGGACGCGGACCACGAGATCGTCGCCCGCTGGCGGGAGTTCATCCGGCGCTGCGACGGGCGGCTGCCGAGTTTCCCCGTGGACCTCGGGCTGGACCCCGGGGCCGGGCTGCCGACGCAGAAGCTCATGCGCGAGATGCTCGTCGACGCGGACGCCGCCGCCGCCTTCGAGGCGTACTGCCGCCCCTACGGCGGTTCGCTGGTCGGGATCCTGGCGGCGACCGCACTGATCGTCCACGAGATCGGCGGTGAGCCCGTCTACCGGACGGTGGTGCCCTTCCACACCCGGGCGAAGTCCGCGTACTCGGACTCGGTGGGCTGGTACGTCGGCGGCGCGCCGATCGAGGTGCCCGTCGCCGAGGCGCCCGACTTCCCCACCGCGCTGAAGACCGTACGCGCCGCGCTGCACGCCACCCGGCCGCTGGCCCGGATGCCGCTGGCCCGGGTGCTGCGGCTGCTCGGCGCGGACTTCCGGCCGACGTCCCCCGACATGTACTCGATCGTGTCGTTCGCGGACGCCCGCGGCATCCCCGAGTCCATGAGCTGGACCGAGCGCAACGCCTACGGCCTGATCCGGGTGTCGTACGGCGACCAGGTCTGCGCCTGGGTCACCCGGCTCCACGAAGGCCTGTGGTTCGCGGCCCGCTACCCGGACACCGATGTCGCGCACAAGAACCTGCGGCTGTACACCGAACGTCTGCGGGACGTCGTGACCGGCACGGTCAGCCGTCCCTAGCCAGGACCGACACGACGCCGTCCTGCCCGGACCCGCCGAGCAGGGCGGCGCGGCTTGTCGAGCGGCTACTCGCCGCGGCTCTCGAGGTACTCCTCGACCACATCGGGATTGCGTCTCATCGCCGCCAGCAACTGGCCGCGCCGATAGCGGTTGCGGCCCTCCTCGACGCGCTTCTCCCAGCCTTCCCGGCCGTCGGCCAGCCGTTCGGTGATCAGGAACTCGATGACGTCCTCGATGCAAGGCCGGAAGCGTCTTCCCCCTACCGGGATGTGCAGCTTGTCGAGGGACCGCTTGTGATCGTTGTTCCTGTTCAGCGCCTCCAGGGCGGGCGAGGTGCCGTACACCTGGACGTGCGCGCTGGTGTACTTGTCCTTCTCACGTTCGTAGTCCCAGTGGAGCAGGCACGTCTCCAAGGCCTCATCGGTGAAGATGCCGCAGTAGGACGAATGCACCGTCAGGAAGTCGGCCTCGTCGTCCAAGCGGACCTGGAACGAGAGGTTCATCCAGGACCGCGGCTTCTTCTGATCGATGCGGAGCGGGAACGCTGTCGGTTGGGTGGGGTTGGCGGCCGACAGACCATGTCCGAGAGTGAAGACAGGACCGACGGCGGAACGCGGTCGCAGCACGGCGGCGATCCGCACATGCTGGCACACGGTCCCGTTGAGGGTCTCCTGTAACTCCCTTGCGAACTTATAGGCCTGTTTCGAAAGGTCAGAGGTCAACCGTGCCGCCGATGGACACCCACAGAGCATGCGCCTGCGACGAGGTGAAGCTTCCCTCCCTCGCCTGCTCTTCGAGCTCGGCGTAGGTGAGACCGAGCTCGTCCAAGGCTCGCTGCGCGGCGTCCCGGTAGTCGGCGTCGGACACGACGATCACGATGTCGTCCTCGTGGTCCGAAATCGCCCGCTCGTCAATCGTCACACTCATCGTCTACCCCCCAGACGGTTGTGGCGTGCTGCGTGACCTACACAGCATCGCGTATTCAACCGCTCGCCGACAGTTACATACCCCGGATGGCTGAATCTACCGGCCTTGAGGGCTCGTCGTCGCACATCTGTGCGTGGTCCCGTACACCGGAGGCAAGTCCGGTGCACGGGAGGAGAGCTCAGACGCCCGCGTAGGAGTGCTTGCCGGAGACGAAGATGTTCACGCCGTAGTAGTTGAACAGCCAGCAGCCGAAGGCGATGAGGGCCAGGTAGGCGGCCTTGCGGCCCTTCCAGCCGGCCGTCGCGCGGGCGTGCAGGTAGCAGGCGTAGGCGACCCAGGTGATGAAGGACCAGGTCTCCTTCGGGTCCCAGCCCCAGTAGCGGCCCCAGGCGTCACCGGCCCAGATGGCCCCCGCGATGATCGTGAACGTCCACAGCGGGAAGACGGCCGCGTTGACGCGGTAGGAGAACTTGTCGAGGGAGGCGGAGGAGGGCAGGCGCTCCAGGACGGAGGTCGCGAAGGTGCCGGGCGTTCCGCCGCTCGCGAGCTTGCTCTCGTAGGAGTCCTTGAAGAGGTACAGGACCGTGGCGACCGCGCCCACGTAGAAGACCGCGCCGCAGAAGATCGCCGTCGAGACGTGGATGTACAGCCAGTACGAGTGCAGGGCCGGGACCAGCTGGTCGCTGGCGGTGTAGAGGACCGTGACCGCCAGGCCCAGGTCGAGCAGGACCGAGGTGATCAGGAACAGGCCGAGCCAGCGCACGTTCTTCTTCAGGGCCAGCAGCCCGAGGTACACGCCGACCGCGACCGTGGAGAAGGTGATGTTGAACTCGTACATGTTGCCCCACGGGGCGCGCTCCACCGACAGGGCGCGGGTGAGGACACCGCCGAACTCGACCAGGAAGGCGAGGACCGTGAGGGAGATGGCGATCCGGCCGTACAGGTCGCCCTGCTCGTCCCCGCCGTGCGCCCCGGGCCCGTCCGGCACGTCGCGCTGACCGGCGGCGGCCCGCACGGTGACCTTCGGCCGCTCCAGCACGGCGGTGCCGCCGGCCTGGTTCACGGTGACGGCCGGGGCCGTCTTCTTGGCGTCCGCCTTGGTGGTGAGCGCGGCGGCGGTCCTGGCGACCTTGCTGCGGCTGCCGAAGAGCCATTCGGCGATGTAGGCGAAGAAGGCCAGGGTGTAGACGGCCATCGAGGAATAGATCAGCACATTGCTGATCTGCGCGAGGTTTTCGTTCGTGGCGGCGGCGAGAGTCACTGCTTCTCAGCCCCTTCGGCAGGTACGGGGGGTTCGGTACCCGGCTCCTGAGCGGGGTCGGGGGAATCTGCGGGGTCGTCGGGGCCGGGGGCGCCCGGCGCCTGCTCGTAGAGGTCGCCGGCGAGCCGGCCCAGTTCCTCGGGGACCTTGGCGGACTCGCTGCGGCCGAGGCCGGCCATCTCGACGACGGTGACGCCGTCGGCGCCCTTGACCGCGCGCACCCAGACGCGGCGGCGCTGGATGAACAGGGAGGCGGCGAGGCCGCCGATCGCGGCGAGGGCACCGGCGAGGGCCCAGCCGCTGCCGGGCTGCTGGACGACCTGGAAGCCGGCCCACTCCTTGATGTCCTTGCCGAAGGTGACCGTACCGGCGCCGTTCGGGAGCTTCATGGTCTCGCCGGGCTTCAGCAGCTTCTTGAACAGCTTGCCGTCGGAGTCCTTGAACTCCTTCATGTTGGTGCGGTCCATCTGGTACACGCTCTGCGGGATGCCGGAGTCGGCCCCCAGGTCGCCGTGGTAGGCGGACAGCGCGAGCAGCGGATTGTCCAGTGCGGGGAACTGCGACAGCATCGTGCCGCTGGCGGAGCCGCCGAAGGTCGGCACGAAGAACGCGTTGAAGCCGAGCTGTTCCTTCTTGCCCTGGGCGTTGCGGTAGCCGTCGAGGACCTTGACGACGCCGGAGGAGGTGACGTTGGCGTCGAGCGGCAGCAGCGGTACGGCGTCGTCGAAGACGACCTTGCCCTGGGCGTCGCGGACGGTGATGACCGGGGCGTAGCCGTGGCTGACGAGGTAGACCTTGGAGTCGCCGATCTCCAGCGGGTGGTTCACCTCGACGGTGTCGTTCTCGTCCTTGCCGTAGGCGCCCGTGCTGTAGGTGATGTCGGCCTTGTAGACGCGCGGGGTGCCCTTGTTGGGGCCGGTGCGCTCGTAGGTGCCGGTGAACTTCTTCAGGTTGAAGCTGAACGGCACCAGGTCGTCGGAGGTGAAGAGGTTGCCGGACTTGAAGTCGTCGTACTGGGTGAGGGTGTTGGAGAAGCCGTCACCCTCGACGACCAGCTTGTTCCCCTCGGACTTGTACAGCTGGCCCCAGGCGAAGGCGGTCAGCATCACGATGAGGGCGATGTGGAAGACGAGGTTGCCCACCTCGCGCAGGTAGCCCTTCTCGGCGGCGACGGCGTCCCCGGTGAGGTGGGTGCGGAAGCGGCGCTTCTTCAGCAGCACCAGGGCGGCCTGGTGGACCTGCTCGGGTTCGGCGGTGGTGCGCCAGGTGGTGTGGGCGGGCAGCCGGGTCAGGCGGCGGGGCGCGCCGGGCGGCAGACCGCGCAGCTGGCCGACGAACTGCCAGGTGCGGGGCACGATGCAGCCGATGAGGGAGACGAACAGCAGGATGTAGATCGCGGAG
This sequence comes from Streptomyces sp. NPDC029041, assembly GCF_040637515.1. Taxonomy (NCBI): domain Bacteria; kingdom Bacillati; phylum Actinomycetota; class Actinomycetes; order Kitasatosporales; family Streptomycetaceae; genus Streptomyces; species Streptomyces sp. NPDC029041. The sequence goes on from NZ_JBEZWO010000014.1 coordinate 131,091, forward strand.
AACCACACCGAGCTGTAGACGTGGAACATGCCGATCTTGTCGTAGACGTCCCCGAGGGCCGGGTGGGCCTTGCGGAAGTCGGCGACCTTCGTCTCGTCCTGGCCGGACTGCGGGATGAGCGAGCCGGGGATCGCGCCGAGGGAGAGCAGCAGGAGCAGCAGGAGCGCGACCCGCATGGAGGTGAGCTGCCGCCAGAACCAGCGGGCCCAGCCGATGACGCCGAGGGACGGCAGGCTGGGGGCCTCCTCCTTGGGGGCGGTGGACAGCTGGGAGCCGGCGTCGCCCAGCTCCTGGTCCTCGGCGGCGGAGGGGGCCGGGTCGGAGGCGGTGGTCTTGCTCATGGATCAGATCCCCACAGTGAAGCCGTCGGACCAGACCTGCATCTCCTGCACGATGCGGTCCCACGCGCCGGTCAGCAGCAGCAGACCGGTCACGATCATCATGGTGCCGCCGATCCGCATCACCCAGACGTAGTGGCGCTTGATCCAGCCGAAGGCTCCGAGGGCCTTGCGGAAGGCGACCGCGGCGAGCACGAAGGGCACGCCCAGGCCCAGACAGTACGCGATGGTCAGGACGGCACCGCGTCCGGCGCTGCCCTGGTCGGAGGAGAGGGCGAGCACGGAGGCGAGGGTGGGGCCGATGCAGGGTGTCCAGCCGATGCCGAAGAGAGCGCCGAGCAGGGGCGCGCCGGCCAGTCCCGCCACCGGCTTCCGGTGGAAGCGGAACTCGCGCTGGGTGAACCAGGGCATGAGGCCCATGAAGAACACGCCCAGGACGATCATGAGTACGCCCAGCACCTTGGACAGGATGTCCCGGTACTCCTGGAGCGTCGCGCCGAAGTAGCCGAACAACGCCCCGGACGAGACGAACACGACGGTGAAGCCCAGTACGAACAGCGAGGCACCCGCGGCCATCCGACCGCGTCGCGCCTCGGCGAGGTCGGTACCGGCCACCCCGGTGACGTAGGACAGGTAACCGGGTACCAGCGGCAGGACGCACGGCGAGAAGAAGGAGACGAGTCCGCCCAGCAGCGCGATCGGCAGGGCCGCCAGCAGGGCGCCGTTGAGCACCGTGCCGTTGGGGTCCGCGACCGCGGCGAGCGTGGTGACTGCGCTCACGTCACTACTCCGCTCACTTCTCGGCGACGACCGGCTTGAGCATCTTCAGCAGCCGTTCCTCGCTGAGCGCGGACAGGGAGCGGGCGGCGATCCTGCCGTCCCGGTCGAGGATGAGCGTGGAGGGGATCGCCTGCGGGTTGAGCGTGCCCTTCTTGAAGCGCAGCAGCAGCTTGCCGGTGGGGTCGTAGAGGCTGGGGTAGGTGATGCCCCAGTCCTTCTCGAAGGCGAGGGCGGCGCCGGTGGAGGTGTCGCGGGTGTTGATGCCGACGAACTGCACACCCTTGCCGGCGTACTCCTTGGAGACCTTCGCGAAGTACTTGGCCTCGGCGCGGCAGGGGTTGCACCAGGAACCCCACACGTTGAGGACGACGACCTTGCCCTTGTAGTCGGCGACGTCGAGGGTCTTGCCTGCGATGGTCTTGCCGGACAGGTCGGGGGCGGGAGTGCGCTTGCCCTGGGCGACCGTGGCGACGCCGTCGGTGCCGGTGACGAAGTTGGTGTTGCCGCCCCCGCCGGAGGTGCCGCCGGAGCCGCACGCCGTGACGAGCAGCGCGGCCGCGGCGAGAGAGGCGGTCAGGGCGGCACTACGGCGGACACGTCGGGTGCGCTCGGCGGCACGGGTCGTGCGGTTCGAACGCTGGGGGGCGCTGTCGGCACTCATGTGAAAAGTTTCGCATGCCCGTTCTGGGGGTCTCGCCCACCCCCCTTGCGGGCGGAAAACCGCATTTCAGGCGGCGTTCGGTGAGGCTTCCCGGCCGGGCGTGGCGGCCTGGCCGGTGAACTCCCGCCAGCCACCGGCCGGCTGCTGTCCGACCCCGAGCGTACGGAGCTTGTCGAGCACCTCGGGCTTCTGCACGTCGAGCCAGTCGGTGAACTGCCGGAAGGAGACGAGACGCACATCGGCGCCCTTCTCCTTCTCGCGCGCGATGCGCCTGAACGCCTCCTCGACGGCGTCCATGTAGATGCCGCCGTTCCACTGCTCGAAGTGGTTGCCGATGAAGAGTGGTGCCCGGTTTGTCTCGTATGCCCGTTTGAATCCCTGGATGTACGCCTGCGCCGACTGCTTCCGCCAGCCCGGGTAGTTGTGGGCCGGGGCCTTCGTGGAATTGAGGGACTGGTTGGCGAGCATGTTGTAGTCCATCGACAGGACCTCGAAGCCGCGGCCGGGGAAAGGTATCTGCTGCAGGGGCAGGTCCCATAGGCCCTGACGCTTGCGGGGCCAGACCTGCAGGCCGCCGGGCGAGGAGGCGTCGTAGCGCCAGCCGAGCTCGCGGGCGGTGGGCAGCAGGTTGTCCTGGCCGAGCAGACAGGGCGTACGGCCGCCGACGAGCTCCTTGTCGTAGTCGAACGGCAGCGACGGCAGGTCGGTCCAGCCGGTGTTGGTGCGCCACTCCTTCACGAAGGACTTCGCCTGGTCGATCTCGCTGCGCCACTGCGCCGGCGTCCAGTTCTTGACCGAGCCGTGGGACTCGCCGCAGAAGTGGCCGTTGAAGTGGGTGCCGATCTCGTGGCCCTCCAGCCACGCCCGGCGCACGTTCTCCAGGGTCGCCTTGATGTGGTCGTCGGTGAGGTAGCCGATGTCGGAGGCGCCGCGCGGGTTGTTCGGCGGGTTGTAGAGGCGCTTCTTCGACTCGGGCAGCAGGTACAGCCCGGACAGGAAGAAGGTCATGCTCGCGCCGTGCTCCTTGGCCAGGTCCAGGAAGCGCGGGAAGAGGCCGTTGCCGACCTCGCCTGCGCCGTCCCAGGAGAACACGACGAACTGCGGCGGGGTCTGACCCGGCTCCAGCGGCTCGGGCCCGGCGGGCTGGTGGGGCTGCTTGCCGGTGTGGGCGGTGGAGCCGTCGCCGATGGGGCGCGCGGTGCGCTTCGGCTTCGGCTTGGATCCACCCTGGACGGAGTCGCCGCCGGAACCGTCGGCGTGGCCGGAGTCGTCCGAGCCCGTGAGACCGCCGCATCCGGCGAGTGAGACGGCGGCGGCTCCCGCGCCGAGTCCGAGCATTCCCCTGCGGGAGAGAGCGCGCATGGCATCCCCGATTCGTCACGTCGTGCTGGTCACCCGGTCAGAGGCCGTGACGAGGAAGGGGGTTCCGCTGATATGCGCAGATTCCGTAACGAAGGAGTCGTAAGCGCTCATAAGGGGGCGAACGAAAGGCCTTGCAGGCCTGCCGAACGCCCCCTCACGCGGGCCCGGGGAACTACGCCCCGAACGCCTTGGCCTGCCCCTTCGCCGGCTTGGCACCGGCGAGGAGATGGGCCGGGACGAGATCGCGGGCCGGCTCGCTGTAGCCGACGGAGACGATCCGGTCGCCCTGGTACGTGAACGTCGTCAGCGACGCGAGCGTGCACTGGCGCTTGCGCGGGTCGTGCCAGAGGCGGCGGCGCTCGACGTAGGACCGGACGATCCAGATGGGCAGCTGGTGGCTGACCACGACAGCCTCGTGCCCGCGGGCCTTGTCCTTCGCCGTGCCCAGCGCGCTCATCATGCGGACGACCTGGTCGACGTACGGCTCGCCCCAGGACGGCCGGAACGGGTTGACCAGGTGCTTCCAGTTGTTCGGCTTGCGCAGCGCACCGTCCCCGACGCCGAACGTCTTGCCCTGGAAGATGTTGTCGGCCTCGATCAGCCGCTCGTCGGTCGCCAGGTCCAGACCGTGCGCCTTGGCGATCGGCTCGGCCGTCTCCTGGGCCCGCTCCAGCGGCGAGGCGACGACGTGCGTCACATCGCGGCCGGACAGGTGCTCGGCGACCCGGTCGGCCATGCGGCGCCCCAGGTCGGAGAGGTGGTAGCCGGGGAGGCGGCCGTAGAGGATGCCGTCCGGGTTGGCGACCTCACCGTGCCGCATGACGTGGACGACGGTGATGTCCTCGGCGCTGTTGCCGTGCTGCTCGCTCATGCCGTGGCCTCCGCAGCCGCCCGGGCCGCCGCCGGAAGGGCGTCGGCGATCCGCTGCACGGCCCGCTCGTCGTGCGCGGTGGACACGAACCAGGACTCGAAGGAGGACGGCGGCAGGTAGACGCCGTCGGCGAGCAGCGAGTGGAAGAACGCGGTGAAGCGGAAGGACTCCTGGGTCTTGGCGTCCTCGTAGTTGCGCACCGGCCGGTCGGTGAAGAACACCGAGAACATGTTGGAGGCGTTCTGGAGCGTGTGCGCCACGCCCTCCTTGGACAGGGCGTCGGTGACCAGCCCCTGGATCTGCTGCGACACCGCGTCGACCTTGGCGTAGGCGGCGTCGTCGAGGAGCCGCAGCTGGGCGAGTCCGGCGGCGGTGGCGACGGGGTTGCCGGACAGGGTGCCGGCCTGGTAGACGGGCCCGGCCGGGGCGAGGTGGGCCATGACGTCCGCGCGCCCGCCGAAGGCCGCCGCGGGGAAGCCGCCGCCCATGACCTTGCCGAAGGTCATCAGGTCCGGGACGACGCCGTCGACCCCGAACCACCCGGCCCGGCTGGTACGGAAGCCGGTCATGACCTCGTCGGAGATGTAGAGCGCGCCGTTCTCGGCACAGAGGTTCTTCAGGCCCTGGTTGAAGCCGTCGGCGGGCGGCACGACGCCCATGTTGCCCGGGGACGCCTCGGTGATCACGCACGCGACCTCGCCGGGGTGGGCCAGGAAGGCCTCGCGTACGGCGTCGAGGTCGTTGTACGGCAGGACGACGGTGTCGCCGGCCTGGGCGCCGGTGACGCCCGGGGTGTCGGGCAGCGCGAAGGTGGCGACACCGCTGCCGGCCGCGGCGAGCAGCGAGTCGACGTGCCCGTGGTAGCACCCGGCGAACTTGATCACCTTGGTGCGCTGCGTGAATCCCCGAGCGAGCCGGATGGCGGACATGGTCGCCTCCGTCCCGCTGGAGACCAGCCGCACCTGCTCCAGCGGCGCGACGCGGGCGACCATCTCCTCGGCGAGCGCGACCTCGCCCTCACCGGGCGTGCCGAAGGACGTACCGCGGGATACGGCGTCCTGCACGGCGGCGATCACCTCGGGGTGCGAGTGGCCCAGGATCATGGGCCCCCAGGAGCACACGAGATCGACGTACTCCCGGCCGTCGGCGTCGGTCAGATAGGGGCCGGTGCCGGACACCATGAACCGCGGCGTGCCGCCGACGGCTCGGAAGGCCCGCACCGGGGAGTTCACGCCGCCGGGCGTGACGGCCGCCGCACGGTCGAACAGAGCCTGCGAGGCCGGTGCTTCATACGGATATGCCAGTTCACTCATGACCTGCGACTTCTCCGACCTTCTCCGACGCTGTCGGGCTCCGGGTGCCAGTGACCTGTTCAGGGTAGGCCAGGGGCGCGGGCGGACGGGGCGCGGGACAACCGGCCCCGTGGTCCCCGTCGTCTGCGAGACTGGACCCCGATACACAACAGCTCGCACGGCCCGCCGTGGTCGGAGGCTGCGGACATCCCGCGGACAGTTGTTTCAGCGCACGTTTCGGCGGGCGGCCGTGGGGGAGGTCACTGACACGATGATCGGGTTGCGCGGCGGGGGCGACGCGTTCTGGAAAAAGCAGTCGGGTGGAGATATGCATCGCGGTGGCGGACTGGGCGAGGGGACCGATGACCTGGGTCCTCGCCGTGCCCGGCGGGGACGGCACCGGCGCGAGGCGGAGGACGCTCAGGAACCGCGTCGGACACAGGGTTCACCGAGTGAACCGGAGCGGGCCGCCGGACGTACTGAACGTCAGGTGGACGATCTTCCTGAACGTCAGGTGGACGATCTTCGGGCCGGGAGCAGCGGGAATGGTGGTCGGGTGGGGGTGACGTACAAGTACTTCGGCGCGCCCGACGGCGCGACCGCGGCCCGCGTGCCGATCTCGATGCGCCCCGAGGAGCTCGGCGGCGACGAGCTCGGCATGAACGGCATGTTCACGAAGATCAAGCCGGAGACCATGGCCGCGATGGTCCTCACGGGCATCGAGGGCGTCCCCCTGCACAAGGTCCCGCCCCTGGAGCTCGTCGTCCTGCACCCCGACTACGCCGTGGTGAAGCTGCCCATGACGGTCGTCGACCCCCTGCGCGGCATCGGCGAGGAGGCGGTGGGCGCGGCGGCCTTCATCTGGTCGACGGTCCCGGACCGGGGCGGCCCCCGGGACGCGTTCAACGTCTACCAACTGCTGCACGAGTGGCAGGACTTCAGCCACCGACTGCATGAGGCGGGGCATCAGCCTTATTGCCTGGTGTGGCCCTGAGCCGGGGTTTCCCGGGATTCGGGCGGGGCCGTTGCGCTCCGCTCTCATGGTGAGAGGACCCCTCAGGACCCCTCAGGACCCCTCAGGACCCCTCAGGACCCGTCAGGACCCCTCAGGCGACCGCATAGTCGCCGATGGCCGGTTCGAGGAGGTCGAAGGCGTGTGCCGCTTCCTTCGCGATCGTCCTGGCGATCTCGTCGTTGGTGTGCCCGGCCAGGGTCAGGTCCTGGATGCGCTGGAACAGGACGCGGTGCACGGCGCCGAGCAGCCCGGCGACCGTACGGACGGTGATGTCGTCCGGCCGCGCACCCACGGCTTCGGCGAGGGCCTCCGCCAGCACCTGCTCACGCCGGTCGTGCAGGTTGCGCAGGCACGCCGACAGGGTGGGACTGTCGGTGATCATGCGGGAGAACTCCGGGCCGGCGAATCCGGCGACCGGGTCCTGCGCCGCGACGGCGGCCCCGAAGGCACGGCGAAGCGCCGCGAGGGCGGACTCCCCGGGGCGGCGTGACGTCACGACCCGCGCCGGCGCGGCTGCGAACTCGTCCTGGTGGTCGAGAGCCAGGTCCTCTTTGCGCGCGAAGTAGTTGGTCACCGTCTTCTTCGCGACGCGGGAAGCCGCCGCGATCTCGGCGATGGTGGTGTTCTCGAAGCCCTGCTCGATGAAGAGCCGTGTCGCGTGGTCGGAGATCAGCTGCCGCGTCTCCTGCTTCTTCGCCTCCCGCAGGCCCTGAGGGGCGGCGGCGCCGGGCGTGGAGGCAGTCACTGGGGCGCTCGTCCTGGTTTCCATGAGCAGAATCTTACATCCGTAGTAAAAATACGTTTACGGCATCGGGTGGTCGGTAGTAATGTTACTACCGACGTAAGATCAGTGCGGAGAAACCACCCCGACCGCAACCCGACAAGGAACCCGTTTGAGGATCACCGCTTCCACCGTCTCCCTCACCGTCGAAGACATCGCGGCCTCCCGCGACTTCTTCACCGAGCACCTCGGCTACCGGGAACAGGCCGCGGCCGATGGATTCGCCTCCCTCGCCCGTGATGACGCCGCCGTCGACATCGTCCTGCTCCGGAGGGGAACCGACGTCCTGCCGCCCGGCCGGCGCGACCGGCACGCCGACGGCCTGATCCTCGCCTTCACCGTCACCGGCCTCGACGCCGAGGAGAGACGACTGCGTTCCGAAGGCGTCGACATCACGATGCCCCTGCGCGAAGAGCCGTGGGGAGAGCGCCTGTTCCAAGTCACCGACCCCAACGGGGTCGTCGTCCAGTTCGTCGAATGGGTCACGCCGGACCACTCCTGATCCCCTCGCCCATCACGCAGACCCGGAAGAGAGCGCACCGCATGCGAAAGCTCGTGTACTACATCGCCACCACGCTGGACGGTTTCATCGCGGGCCCGGACGGTGCCGACCCCACCGGCCCGGCCGGCTTCTGGCCGATCCCGGCGGACTACATCGAGTACCTGGTGGCGGAGTACCCGGAGACCCTGCCCGTCCAGGCCCGTGCGGCCCTGTCCGTCACGGCGGAGGGCACGCACTTCGACACGGTCCTCGAAGGACGGCGCAGCTACGAGATCGGCCTCAAGGCCGGCATCGACGACGCCTACCCCCACCTGCGTCACCTGGTCTTCTCCCGGACCCTCACCGAGGCCCCGGCCCCGGCCGTCGAGCTGGTCGCCGACGACCCCGTGGAGAAGGTGCGGCAGTTGAAGCGGGAGGACGGCAAGGACATCTGGCTGCTGGGCGGCGCGGAGCTGGCCGGTGCCCTGTACTCCGAGATCGACCGGCTCGTCCTCAAGGTGGCCCCGTTGACCATCGGCGCCGGGATCCCGGTGTTCTCCCACAAGGCCGCCTTCGATCCGCGCGGCTGGGAGCTCACCGGCCACACCGTGCTCGACAGCGGCGCGGCCTTCGTCACCTACGCGCGCGCCACCGGGAACTGAAGCCGGACGAACCGCGGTCCCGGTGTCGGCGCCTTCCGGGCTCCGGCACCGGAACCATCCGTGGTGCTCCCCGCGACCCATGATGAAGGGCCGAAGCCCTACCCGCATTGCCGGTTTCCGGCAGGGTTCCCTAGGGTCTGCATGCCGGTGGCCGTCAACGGGGCCGTCAGCGGCACACGGAGCAAGGGGGCAGGGTGAGCGAGCCGGACACGGCGAGGCGGTACCTCGACGGGTACGCGGAGATCCTGGCCGAGGTCGCGGCGACCGGCCGTCGTCCGACGCGGGACGAGCTCGACGCCCGCCGCGCCCTCGGTGAGCAGGCCGCGGAACGCGGACACAGCCTGCGCGGCCTCGTACGGGAGCACCTCGCGGCCACCCGGGCCGGCTGGCCCGGCGCCCCGGGCTCCGCCGACAGTGTCCTGGCCGCGGTCGAGCAGGCGGTCGACGCCTTCGCCGAGGGGTACGAGCGGGCCCAGCGCCAGGCCGTGCGCGAAGAGGAGGCCGCGCGCCGGGAGTTCATCGACGACCTGCTCTACGGCCGCAGCAACCTGGGCCGCCTCGCCGAACGCGCCGAACGCTTCGGCCTCGTACTCTCCCGCGCCCACGCCGTCGCGGTCGCCGAGGGGCCCGAGGCGTACGACGACGTCGCACCGGTCACCCGCCGGATCGAGGCCGCGCTGACAGCGCGGTTCGGCAACCGGCGCATCCTGCTCGCCACGAAGAACGAGAAGCTGGTCTGCATCGCTCCCGGCGACCAGGACGACGTGCTCGCCTACTTCGCCAAGCAGGCCCACGCCGCCACGGACGACGGCCGCGTGGCCATCGGCCGCCCGCGGCCCGGCGCCGGCGGAGTGGTGCACTCCTACGAGGAAGCGCTCAGCACGCTCGAACTCGCCGGCCGGCTGGGCCTGGACGATCCCGTCGTGCGCTCCGCCGACCTGCTGGTCTACCCCGTCCTGGCCCGCGACCGGCAGGCCATGGCCGACCTCGTCCTCAGCGTGCTCGGGCCGCTGACGCGTGCCCGCGGCGGTGCTGAGCCGCTCCTCAGGACGTTGCAGGTGTACTTCGAGTCCGGCTGCACCGCGGCCGAGGCGGCCCGTCGCCTGGCACTGAGCGTGCGGGCCCTGACGTACCGGCTGGAGCGCATCCATCAGCTGACCGGCGCCAATCCGGCCGATCCCCTGCACCGCTACACCCTGCAGACCGCCGTCATCGGGGCGCGGTTGCTGGACTGGCCCGCCCAGGAGATCTGAGCAGGCGAGCGAGAACAGAGAAGAGCAGGGGACGGCTCAGGGCCCGCCCACCGGGTGCGGTGAGCGGGCCCTTGCGGAGCACCGGCGTGTCAGCCGGTGATCTCCACCTTCCCGTTGGGCGACGCCGTCGGCTCTCCCGCCGCCGCGGTGCGCTGCGTGACGCCCTTCAGCAGTTCGGCGAGGTCGACGCCCGTCGTGGAGCCGAGGAGCTCCAGGCCCTGGGCGACGTTGTCCGCGACCGCCCGCGGAATGCGGCCGGCGCCGTCGGTGGAGATGACCGTCATCTTCTCCACCGCGCTCAGCGGCTCGGACGCCTTGGCCACGACCTCCGGCAGCACCTCGACGAGCATCTGCAGGATTGCCGCGTCCCCGTACTGCCCGAACGCGTCCGCCTTCTTGCGCATCGCCTCGGCCTCGGCCGCGCCCTTCGCGCCGATCGCCGACGCCTCGGCCTCGCCCTCCAGCCGGACGGCCTCCGCGATCGCCGCACGGCGGGCCCGCTCGGCCTCACCCTGCTTCAGCCCCTCGAGGGCCTCCGCCTCGGCCAGCGCGGAGCGGCGCTGCTTCTCGCCCTCACCGGTCAGCCGGGCCCGCTCGGCCTCCGCCTGCGCGGCCGCGATGCCGGCCGCCTTGTCCGCTTCGGCCTGCTTGACCCGGGCGACGCGCTTGGCCTCGGCCTCCTGTTCGGCGGCGTAGCGCTGGGCGTCGGCGGGCTTGCGGACCTGGGTGTCGAGCTGCCGGTCGGTCAGCGCGGCCTGCCGCTCCGCGACCTTCTCCTGCTGGGTGAGGATCTCCTGCTGCCGCGCCGCCTCGGCCAGCGGTCCGGCCGCCGCCGCGCGGGCCGCGGCCTCGTCGGTCTCGGCCTTGATCTCGGCCTGCTTGAGGGCGAAGGTCCGCTGCGCGATCGCGATCTCCTCCTCCGCCTTCAGCCGTGCCTGCTCGGCGGCCCGCCGGGCGACGGCCTCGGCGATGTCGGCCTCCTGCTTGGCGCGTGCCGCCTCGGGCCGGCCGAGGTCCTCCAGGTAGGAACCCTCGGTGGTGATGTCCTGGATCTGGAAAGCGTCCAGCACCAGCCCCTGCCCGGAGAGACTGGACTCGGCCTCCTCCGCGACCTGCCCGGCGAAGGCCGCCCGGTCGCGGATGACGTCCTCCACCGACATCCGTCCGACGATGGCCCGCAGGGCGCCGGACAGCACCTCCTGGGTGAAGCCGACGATGCCGTCCTGCTGCATCAGGAACCGCTGTGCGGCGGCGCGGATGGAGTCCTCGGTGCCGCCGACCTTGACGATCGCGACACCGTCGAGATTGGCCTTCACGCCGCGCAGTGTGACCGCGCCGCGCACCGCGACCGGGATGTGCCGGGAGGACAGGTCGAGGGTGAACTTCTGCTGCACGAAGGGCACGACGAACACGCCGCCGCCGACCACGACCTTCTGTCCGCTGTTGTCGGTGAAGACCCGGCCGGTCTCCGGGTCGGTGGCCTTCTTGCCGCGCCGGCCGGTGACGATGAACGCCTCACTCGGACCCGCCACCTTGTAGCGGGTGACCACGACCAGTGCCAGCAGCACGAGGAGTACGACGACCCCCGCGACGGCGACGACGACAGGACTCATGACAGTGCCCCCGAATCACGTACGAAAGAACGAACAGGAAGAGAAGAAGGACGGAGAGAGAGTCGGCGGACGGGTCAACGGTCCACCGGGCGGACCACGACGGACGTGGCGGAGGGCACCGCCTCCACCCACACCTCGGCGCCTCGGTCCACCGGCCCCGCACTGCGAGCGGCGAACTTCACCGTCTGACCCGCGAGTCGGAGCAGTACCTCGCCGTAGCCGTCCGCCGGGATGGACGTGACCACGTGGCCCGACGTCCCCACCAGGTCGCCGCCGGTCGGCGTGAGATCCGTCTGATCACGCATCAGGAGACGGCTGAAGCGGTAGGTCCCCCAGGCCGTCCCGAGTCCGCACACGGCTCCCGCCGTGGTGGCGACCGCGGGACCGGCGTCCGCCGCACCCGTGGCGATGGCCCCGGCGAAGCCGGTCATCGCCAGGAACCCGGCGATGGCCGGCAGCGACAGCCATCCGTCCAGGGCACTGCCCAGCGCACCGTCGAGGACGCCGTCCAGTACCCCGTCGAAGAGCAGCGACAGTGCGAGCAACGCGACCCCCGTCATGCCCAGTCCCAGAAACCAGACCATGCGCGCCGTCCCCCTCCCGCTTACCGCTGAACTCCGACTTGACGGAATCTTCACACGCGGGGAGGGACGGTTTCATTGCCATGTTCCGGCAACCTTTACGGGCCTTTTATGCCGGGCCCCGGAGCATTCCCCGCCGGCCCGCCGCACGCGGGCAGGACGTCGGCCACTTACCGGCCACAAACGGCTCCCCTGGCAGGACGGGAGGATGAGCCGGGCCGCCGGCGGGCAGGACCGGGGCGGCAGCAGTCGGTGACCGGAGGGGGACCTGTGCGTGATCTCGCGGAGTCGATCGAGTCGATGGAACAGCTCGCCACGGTCTGGCGGGCCATGGTGCTCGATCGCGATCCCGGTGCCGACGTGCGGGACCTGCCGGGCATCGCCGTACGGTGGGCCGACTGCCGGTTCGCCTTCTGGAACTGCGTGACCCTGACGGACGCCGGTGCGGACGCCGGGTTGCTGAAGCAGCGGCTGAACGAGGCCGCCGAGATCATGCGCGCGAAATCCCACGCCGGGTTCCTGTGGGTCTTCGAAGCCCTGCTCGACGACCGGGCGCAGGCCGCGCTCGGGGCGGCCGCCGGGCAGGCGGGCCTGCGGTACGCCTTTCCCGGCACCGGCATGGCGGGTGACCTGCTGCCGGTGCCCGAACCCGCCCACCCCGAGCTGACCTTCGTCCGCGTGGACGACGAGGAGCTGCTGCGGGCGTACGCGGACATCAATTCCCGCGCCTACGGGTTCCCGCTCGAGGACGGGCGGGACGGGCTCGCCGGGTCCTCGCTGTGGAAGAGCGGGGTGTTCGCCTACCTGGGGCTGCGGGACGGCGTCCCCGTGACCTGCGCCGCCTCCGTCGAGGCGGACGGGCGGCTCTTCGTCGTGCTCGTCGCCACCGATCCGGCGTGGGAGCGGCGAGGCTACGGGGAGGCCGTGACCCGCAAGGCGCTGTACGAGGGGGCCCGGGCCACCGGCCTGACCCGGGCGACCCTGCACGCGACCGCCGCCGGCGCACCCGTGTACCCGAGGATCGGGTTCCGGCCGAACTCGCCGATCGGCTTCTACGCCTTAACGGACTGACCGCCGGCACAGCCCTGCCCCGGGCCGGCGGGGCCGCGCGGCAGAACCACCGCCCCGCAGGGCCGCGCCGCAGAACCACCGCCCCGCGGGGATGTGCCGCAGAACCGCCCCGCGGGGACGTCCCCGCAGGACCGCCCCGCGGGGAGGTGCCGCGGCTCAGCCGCCAGGGCGCACGTGGCGTGAGGCCGGGCCGCAGCTCGGCGGTACCTCACCGCAGGCCCGTGCGGTCAGTCGATCCCCCCGCCCACCGTGAACCCGGTCACCGTCCCGCCCCCTTCCCGCCGGAACGCGAACGGCGCTCCCCCGTGGGCGAGGGCCACCTCGCGGACGATGGACAGGCCGAGGCCCGAGCCCGGCAGGGAGCGGGCGTCGGCGGCGCGGTAGAAGCGGTCGAAGACCCGGGTGAGGTCGCGCTCGGCGATGCCCGGGCCGCGGTCGAGGACCTCGACCCGGATCCGGCCGGGCCGGGCGGGCCCCGAGACGACGATCTCGATGGGGGCCCGGCCGCCCTGGTCGAACTTGACCGCGTTCTCGACGAGGTTGGACAGCGCGCGGGTCAGCATCCCGGGACGCCCGTCGGTCGTGGTGTCGCCGCTCGCGCGCAGCAGGATCTCCCGGCCGCTCCGGCGCCGGGCCACCCCCGCGACCTCCTCGGCGATGTCCGCGACGTCCACCCGCCGCGGCGGCTCGGTGTCGGACTGCCCGGCCGCCAGATCCACCAGTTCGTTGACCAGGTCGGTCAGCTCCCGGGCCTCCTGGCCCAGGTCGGCGACGAGTTCGTCGCGGGCCCCCGGCGGGAGTTCGTCGATCCGGCGCAGCAGGGAGATGTTCGTACGCAGCGAGGTGAGCGGCGTGCGCAGCTCGTGGCCCGCGTCCTGGACCAGCCGGCGCTGGTCCTCCTCGGACTGGGCGAGCCGGCCCAGCATGCGGTCGAAGGCCCGGCCGAGGCGGCCCACCTCGTCGTGTCCGGCCACGGGCACCTGGATGCCCAGGCGGCGGGTGCGGGCGACGTCCTCGGCGGCGTCGGTCAGCACGACCAGGCGGCGCGTGATCCGCCGGGCCAGCCACCAGCCGAACAGTCCGGCGCCGATCACCACGGCCGCCACCAGCAGCAGCGTCCGCTGCTGGAGCACCCGCAGCAGGTCCTCGACGTCGCTGAACTCCTGGGCGACCTGTACCGCGCCCCGGGCGTCGCCGAGGGAGACGGTGGCGACGCGGTAGACGTCGTCGCCCACGTCGACGTCCTTGTGCTCGGCCACCTCCCCGGGCGAGGACGCGGCGGCGATCCGCACGTCGGCGCCGGTGACCGGCAGGCCCGGGCTGCCCCGGTCGACGACGTGCCCGTCCGGGCCCAGCACCTGCACGTCGGTGCGGGCGGGCCGTACCAGGTCGTGGCCGGGCGCGGCGGACGAGAAGTCGCCGGGCGTCATGCGGTTCTGCCGCACCTCGTCGCGCAGATCCTGCACGACCTCGTCGAACACCGTCTGCTGGTCCACCCGCACCAGCCGCGCGGCGGCGCTGTACGACAGGATGCCGACCAGGATCGTCACGGCCGCCGTCACCGCCGCGAACGACACCGCGAGGGTGGTGCGCAGCGAGACGAGCCCCGGCCGCCGCCCGGCCAGCAGCCGGCGCAGGCTGCCCACTCAGTCCTCCCGCAGCACGTAACCCACGCCCCGGACCGTGTGGATCAGCTGCGGCGCGTCCGGCTCGTCGAGCTTGCGGCGCAGGTAGCCGACGTAGACGGCGAGGTTCTTCGAGCCGGGCCCGAAGTCGTAGCCCCAGATGCGGTCGTAGATCGTCGAGTGGTCGAGGACGATGCCCGCGTTGCGCACCAGCAGTTCCAGCAGCTCGAACTCGGTGCGGGTCAGTTCCAGCTCGCGCGCGCCCCGCCAGGCCCGGCGCGCCTGCGGGTCCATGCGGATACCGGCGGCGTCGATGAACCGATCCGGGAGCGGCCTGGGCGCCTCGGCCGCGGGTGCGCTGCCGGCCCCCACCGGGCTGGTGCGGCGCAGCAGGGCGCGCAGCCGGGCGAAGACCTCCTCCACGTCGAAGGGCTTGACCACGTAGTCGTCCGCGCCCGCGTCCAGGCCGGCGATCCGGTCGGCGGTCTCGACGAGGGCCGTGAGCATCAGCACCGGCGTCCGGTCCCCCTCGGCGCGCAGCACCCGGCACACCTGGAGGCCGTCGATGCCGGGCATCATCACGTCCAGCAGGAGCACGTCCGGACGGTTGCGGTGGGCCTGTGCCAGCGCCTCGACACCGTCGGCGACCGCCATGACCTGGTAGCCCTCCAGGGTCAGGGCACGCTCCAGGGCGTTGCGGATGGCGCGGTCGTCTTCGGCGAGCAGCACGGTGTGGGGCACGCGTCCAGTGTGCCAAGCCGCCCGGCCCCGGGGACCGTCTGCGCTGCGCCGGAGCGTCCTTCTTACTCCTCTCTCACCAGCGGCCGGGCAACCTCGGAGCCGGGCCCTACCCTGCCCTCACCCTCGGGCCCGGGCGAGCCGGGCCGCGTGCGTCGGGGCGTCCGGGACGTCCGCCGGGCGGTCCACCTCGAACTCCTTGCGCAGCACCGGCACGACCTCCTCGCCGAGCAGGTCGATCTGCTCCAGCACGGTCTTCAGCGGCAGCCCGGCGTGGTCGATCAGGAACAGCTGGCGCTGGTAGTCGCCGGCGTACTCGCGGAACGCCAGCGTCTTCTCGATGACCTGCTGCGGGGAGCCGACGGTCAGCGGCGTCTGCTCCATGAAGTCCTCCAGTGAGGGCCCGTGCCCGTACACCGGGGCGACGTCGAAGTAGGGGCGGAACTCGCGCACCGCGTCCTGGGCGTTCTTCCGCATGAACACGTGCCCGCCGAGGCCGACGATCGCCTGTTCGGGAGTGCCGTGCCCGTAGTGGGCGTAGCGCTCGCGGTACAGCTCGACCATGCGCCGGGTGTGGTCGGCCGGCCAGAAGATGTTGTTGTGGAAGAAGCCGTCGCCGTAGAACGCGGCCTGTTCGGCGATCTCCGGCGAGCGGATCGACCCGTGCCAGACGAACGGCGCCACGCCGTCCAGCGGGCGGGGCGTGGAGGTGAAGCCCTGCAGCGGGGTGCGGAACTTCCCCTCCCAGTCGACGACGTCCTCGCGCCACAGGCGGTGGAGCAGCGCGTAGTTCTCGACGGCGAGGTTGATGCCCTGGCGGATGTCCTGTCCGAACCAGGGGTAGACCGGGCCGGTGTTCCCGCGCCCCAGCATCAGGTCCACCCGGCCGTCGGCCAGGTGCTGGAGCATCGCGAAGTCCTCGGCGATCTTCACCGGGTCGTTGGTGGTGATCAGGGTCGTGGCCGTGGAGAGGATCAGCCGCTCGGTGCGGGCCGCGACGTAGCCGAGCATCGTCGTGGGGGACGAGGGCACGAAGGGCGGGTTGTGGTGCTCGCCGGTGGCGAAGACGTCGAGGCCCACCTCCTCGGCCTTCAGCGCGATGGCCACCATGGCCTTGATCCGCTCGCGCTCCGTGGGCGTCCGGCCGGTGGTGGGGTCGGGCGTGACGTCGCCGACGCTGAAGATCCCGAACTGCATGCTCGCTCACCCTCCAGGTTGTTTATCGTTCAACCATACCTGTGAACGGCGGCCGACGTGGGCCTATTCCCCGAGAAGCAACCTGCGGGCGCCGCCGCGGCCCGGGCCCGCAGTCGAGCACCCAGCGGGCACCCCATGGCTTACGCACCGCGTACCCCTCTCATGGAGACGAGCACCAGGGGTGAGGGTCCGGCGCCGGGGGCGGGTGCCGGTGCCGGGGCCGGAGGCGAGGGCCGTTGCCGGAGACGAGGGCCGTTGCCGGAGACGAGGGCCGTTGCCGGAGACGAGGGCCGTTGCCGGAAACGAGGGCCGTTGCCGGAAACGAGGGCCGTTGCCGGAGGCGAGGGCCGGAGCTGCCTGGGAGGCGAGGGCCGGTGCTGCCGGAGGCGAGGGCCAGGCATCAGGACAAGGGCCGGGCACGGAGACGAGGGGCCCCTGCACCAAGGCAAGGGCCCGGCGACGGAACCGACCCAGCACCGAAGCAGGAGCCCCCGCACCGCCGTCGAAAGCCTCGGCGCCGCGGTCGAGCGCCCGACCCGGACCCCGCGCCCCGGCCCGGCCGACAGGGCACGAGCACCAGCCACCCCCGCACACCCACCCCAGCCCGGCCGACAGGACACAAGCACCAGCCAACCCGCACACCCACCCCAGCCCGGCCGACAGGACACAAGCACCAGCCACCCCCGCACACCCACCCCACCCCAGCGGACAGGACACGAGCACCAGCCAACCCGCACACCCACCCCACCCCAGCGGACAGGACACGAGCACCAGCCAACCCGCACACCCACCCCACCCCAGCGGACAGGACACGAGCACCAGCCAACCCGCACACCCACCCCAGCCCGGCCGTCAGGGCACCAGCACCAGCCGCCCCCGCACACCACCCTCGCCGAGCCGGGCATGCGCCTTGGCCGCGTCCTCCAGCGCGAACGTCTCGGCCACCCGCGTCGTCAGCACCCCCTCGTCCACCAGCCGCACCAGCTCCGCCAGCTGCGCCCCGTCCGCGCTCACCTCGACCGCCCCCGTCCGCACCCCCCGGACCGAGGTCGGCTCCGCCTGCGGGATGACCCCGGCGTACCGGCCCCCGTCGCGCACCGCGGCCAGGGCCGGCTCACCGAGAACGGCGGCGTCCAGCACCGCGTCGAACTCCCCGTCCGGGACGGCGCCGCCGACGAAACGCCCGGCCCCCAGGGACCGCACCAACGCCTCGTCGCCCTCGCGGGCCAGCCCGGCCACCGGTATCCCCCGGTGCGCGGCCAGCTGCACCGCGTACCCGCCGACCGCCCCCGCCGCACCCGTGACCAGCAGCGACCGGTCCGGCGTCAATTCCAGCAGTTCCAGGGCCTGCAAGGCGGTCAGCGCGTTCAGCGGCAGGGTCGCCGCGTGGACCGTGTCCACCGAGGCCGGCGCGAGGGCCACGGCGTCCGTGTCCACGACGACGTACTCGGCATGGGTGCCCAGCGGCTTGACCATGCCGTAGTCGAGCGCCACCACCGCGTCCCCGACGCTCCACGCACTGGCCACACCCACCGCGTCCACCGTCCCGGCGACGTCCCAGCCGAGCCCGATCCGCTTGCCCGCACCCCCGAAGACACCGGACCGCACCCCCGCGTCCACGGGATTCAGCGAGGCCGCCGCGACCTTGATCCGCACCTGACGCGCACCCGGCTCCGGCACCGCCGCCTCCACGACCTCCACCGTCTCCGGCCCACCGAACGAGTTCACCACAACAGCACGCACAGCGACGCTCCTTGGATTGTCGGCATCCGGGACCTCCTCCCGGCCGGCACAACCCTAGGAAGAGCTACTATCCACAGGTAAGTAGTTACCTGTGAGTGCGTACGTACCCCGGAGGTGAGCCATGGCGACCATGACGGCGGCCCAGCGGCGCGAGCAGGCCCGCATCGAGTACGACGCCTTCATCAAGAGCTGCCCCACCAACCAGCTCCTGGACCGCATCAGCGACAAGTGGGTCAGCCTCGTCGTGTCCGCCCTCGCCCCGGGCCCCCTGCGCTACAGCGACCTCGGCCGCAGGATCGCCGGCGTCAGCCCCAAGATGCTCACCCAGACCCTGCGCTCCCTCGAACGCGACGGCCTCCTCACCCGCACCGTCACCCCGTCCGTCCCGGTCCGCGTCGACTACGAACTCACGCCCCTGGGCCACAACCTGGCCCTGCTCCTGACCGCCGTGAAGGACTGGGCGGAGAACCACTTCGACGAGGTCAGGGACGCCCGCGAGCGCTACGACGCCGAGGCCCGAGGCGACTGACACCGGCGGCACGGCCGAGGGACCGGCGCGCGTGCGAAGCTGACCGCCATGTCCGTACTGCGCTCCGCCGCCCTCTTCGTCCTCGCCGCCCTGCTGGAGATCGGCGGCGCCTGGCTGGTCTGGCAGGGCGTGCGCGAGCACAAGGGCTGGCTCTGGGCGGCCGGCGGCGTCCTCGCCCTCGGCGCCTACGGCTTCGTCGCGACGTTCCAGCCCGACGCCCACTTCGGCCGCGTCCTCGCCGCGTACGGCGGGATCTTCGTCGCCGGTTCGATCCTGTGGGGCGTGGTCGCGGACGGCTACCGTCCGGACCGCTGGGACATCACGGGCACGCTGGTCTGCCTCGCGGGCATGGCCGTCATCATGTACGCCCCGCGAGGAAACTGACCCGGCTCCTCGCGCGGCTCAGAACGGCTCGTCGGGCGGGAGCAGCCCCAACTGCCCCAGGAAGTCCAGCTCGTCGAAGTACAGCCGGTAGTCGACGATCCGCCCGTCCTTCACGGTGGCGATGTCCACCCCGCGGATCCGGACCTCCTTCTGCGTCGGCGGCAGCGTCTCCCCGTTGGGCAGCTGCAGCGGCCCGGTGTTCCGCCCGCGGTAGACGCCCTCGTCGATCGCCGTGTCGCCGGCCTCGTAGGAGTGCAGCGCCTCGAACGTCGCCCCGGGGACGGCCTCGGTCATCGTCCGCCAGTACGCGACGATCGCGTCGCGTCCGCGCAGCTCGCCCTCGTCGGGAGTGAAGGCCACCGCGTCCTCGGCGTAGAGCTCGCCCACGACCTGCAGGTCGGGGTGCGCGGTGACCGCGTCCGTGAGCCGGTCCATCACCTCACGTGCCTCGCCCATGATCCACCTCCGGGAGAACAGGGGCCCACCCAGCCTCATTCTCCCACCGCCGGGCCTGCCTATCCTGGCCGGAAGCGTCTGCGCACCGTCCGCCCCGCACACCCCACACCCACGCCCGAGGAGCTCCCATGGCCACCGCCGCCCCGTCCGCAGCCTCCCGCATCGCCGTCGTCACGGGTGCGAGCAGCGGAATCGGCGCCGCCACGGCCCGGCAACTCGCCGCGGCGGGCTACCGCGTCGTCCTCACCGCGCGCCGCAAGGACCGCATCGAGGCCCTGGCCGAGGAGATCAACACGGCGGGCCACCAGGCCACGGCGTACGCCCTGGACGTCACGGACCGCGCGGCGGTCGACGAGTTCGCCACGGCGTTCAGGACGATCGGCGTGCTGGTCAACAACGCGGGCGGCGCGCTCGGCGCCGACCCGGTCGCCACCGGCGACCCGGACGACTGGCGCCGGATGTACGAGACGAACGTCCTCGGCACCCTCAACCTCACCCAGGCCCTGCTGCCCAAGCTGATCGCGAGCGGCGACGGCACGGTCGTGGTCGTCTCCTCCACCGCCGGACACGGCACCTACGAGGGCGGCGGGGGCTACGTCGCCGCCAAGCACGGCGCCCACGTCCTCGCCGAGACCCTGCGCCTGGAGATCGTCGGACAGCCGGTCCGCGTCATCGAGATCGCCCCCGGCATGGTCAAGACGGACGAGTTCGCCCTGACCCGCTTCGGCGGCGACGAGGAGAAGGCGGCCAAGGTCTACCAGGGCGTCGCCGAACCCCTCACGGCCGACGACGTGGCCGACACGATCACGTGGGCGGTCACTCGCCCCGCCCACGTCAACGTCGACCTCCTGGTCCTGCGCCCCCGAGCCCAGGCGTCGAACACGAAGGTGCACCGGGAGCTGTAGAGCCCGCTGGTCAGCCCTTCACGCAGACGACCTGCTTGATGCGCGCCACGACCTCCACCAGGTCCCGCTGCTGGTCGATGACCTGCTCGATCGGCTTGTAGGCGCCGGGGATCTCGTCCACGACACCGGAGTCCTTGCGGCACTCCACGCCCTGGGTCTGCTGCTCCAGGTCCTGCGTGGTGAACCGGCGCTTGGCCGCGTTGCGGCTCATGCGCCGGCCCGCGCCGTGCGAGGCCGAGTTGAAGGACTTGGCGTTGCCGAGGCCCTTCACGATGTACGAACCCGTGCCCATGGAGCCCGGGATGATCCCGTACTCGCCGGCACCGGCCCGGATCGCGCCCTTGCGGGTCACGAGCAGGTCCATCCCGTCGTAGCGCTCCTCTGCCACGTAGTTGTGGTGCGCGCTGATCTCCGGCTCGAAGGTGGGCTTGGCCTTCTTGAACTCCTTGCGGATCACGTCCTTCAGGAGCGCCATCATGATCGAGCGGTTGTGCTTGGCGTACTCCTGCGCCCAGAACAGGTCGTTGCGGTACGCCGCCATCTGCGGGGTGTCCGCGACGAACACCGCGAGGTCGCGGTCGACCAGGCCCTGGTTGTGCGGGAGTTTCTGGGCCACGCCGATGTGGTGCTCGGCCAGTTCCTTGCCGATGTTCCGGGAACCGGAGTGCAACATCAGCCAGACAGATCCGGTCGTATCCGTGCACACCTCGACAAAGTGGTTGCCTCCGCCGAGCGTTCCCATCTGCTTCGTGGCACGTTCCTGACGGAACTTGACCGCTTCCGCCACCCCGCCGAACCGCGACCAGAAGTCGTCCCACCCGGCGGTGGCCAGCCCGTGGAAGCGCCCCGGATCCACCGGGTCGTCATGCATCCCCCGGCCGACCGGAATCACCTGCTCGATCCTCGACCGCAGCCGGGACAGATCGCCCGGCAGGTCGTTCGCCGTCAGGGACGTCTTCACCGCCGACATCCCGCAGCCGATGTCCACGCCCACCGCCGCCGGACACACCGCGCCCTGCATGGCGATGACCGAGCCGACCGTCGCGCCCTTGCCGTAGTGCACGTCGGGCATGACGGCCAGACCCTTGATCCAGGGCAGGGTCGCGACGTTCCGGAGCTGCTGGAGTGCCGAGTCCTCGACCGAGGCCGGGTCGGTCCACATCCGGATCGGTACCTTCGCGCCCGGCATCTCTACGTACGACATAACACCCTCAATCCCCCGTAAACGAACAGAAGTCTCCAACAGCAAATACCGGAGCCAAGGTCGACGAAAAGGAAATCGGACCGGCGTCCACGGCAGTGCGTGCGATACACATTGTGTCCATCGCCCGCTGTACGGCGGCAAGCCAATATCCGTGTCGAGAGGAGCCACCACGTGCGACGGAAGGCGTGGGCACCCGGGATCGCCGCGCTCCTCACGGCGGTACTGGCCGGCTGCACCGGCGGCTCGGCCGAAGGCGGCCCGACGGACGACTCCAACCCCGGCGACACCGGCACGGCGTCGCCCGCCGCCGAGCCCGGCCGCTACCGGACCCTGCCGGATCCGTGCGCCGAGGTCAGCGAGAGCACGCTCGACGAACTGCTCCCCGGCATCCGGCAGATCGGCGACGAGGAACAGCGCGACAAGGCCTACGAGGGCGAGCCCACGACCACCTTCGACACCGACCGCAAGGTCGGCTGCCGCTGGAAGGTGGACTCCTCCGCGGCCACCGACCATCTGCTGATCGACTTCGAGCGGGTCGTCTCCTACGACAACGCCGTCAGCGACGACAACCAGGCCGAGCAGCTCTTCGCGGAGCGGGAGGCCGCCGCGCACCTGCCCGAGCCGACCACCACGCAGACGGCGGCCTCCGGCAGCACCCCGGCGGGCGGTGCGTCGGCGTCACCGAGCGGCTCCCCGGCCCCCTCCGGCTCCTCCTCGCCGTCGGCGCCCCCTTCCGCGACCCCGACCGATCTGCAGCCCCGGGTCCTGGAGGAGCTCGGCGACGAGGCCTTCCTCGACGACGGGCTGAACCGTTCCGGTTCGACGGCCGAGCAGCGGACCGTGACTGTGGCGTTCCGCACGTCCAACGTCATCGTGACCATCGAGTACGCGGAGCAGCCGGCGACCGTCGGTGTCGTCCCGGACAGCAAGGAAATGCAGGACAGGGCGCAGAAACTGGCCTCCCAGCTGGCGGAGTCGCTGGGCGGCTGAGGCCCCTTCACGGCCCCTTCACGCCCACCCGCAAAGGATGCGAAGGAAGAACACACCGCTGCCTCAGCGCGTACGGTGACCATTCGGACCCGTTCCGACCGCAGGGAACCACGAGCGTCATGAGTGAAGGAACCATGCAGCGACGAGCACAGCGAGTAGAGCGAGACCAGCGAGCGAAGCGCCGGGGCCGCGTCCTTGTCTGCGCGGCCGCCGTCCCCGTGGTGCTGGTCGCCGCCGGCTGCTCCTCGGACTCCGGCTCCGACGACAGCACGGACAAGGCCGCCAAGGCCGCGGCGTCGGCGTCCTCGAGCCCGTCACCGACGGTGCAGGCGGCGGCGTACGACAAGCTTCCGGAGCCGTGCAAGGTGCTCTCGAAGAAGACGCTGAAGGACCTCGTGCCGAAGGGTGTGTCCGGCAAGGAGGGCAAGTCGGACGACATCTCGACGCGCGCCAACTGCTCCTGGAACAGCCTCGACAACAACGGCGTGAAGGGTTCGCAGTTCCGCTGGCTGAACGTGTCGATGCTGCGCTTCGAGTCGGACGTCACCCGCGGCCCGGCCGACAAGCTGGCCCAGGAGTACTACGAGAAGCAGGTCCAGGAGGCCCAGGCCGCCGAGGGCGCGAAGGGTGTCGAGTCGGAGCCGGTGGCCGGTACGGGCGACCAGGCCACGGCCGTGCACTACGACCTGAAGAAGAAGGAAGGCACCTTCAAGCAGCAGACGATCGTGGCGCGCGTGGAGAACGTCGTGGTCACGCTCGACTACAACGGCGCCGGTCTGGCCGGTGACAAGACGCCGGACGAGGGCGACCTGCTGAAGGACGCGAAGAAGGCCGTCAAGGAGGCCGTGGAGGGGGTGTCGGCCGCGAACGGCAAGGGCGGCAGCGCTCCGTCCGGAGCGTCGTCCGAGTCGTCGAAGCCGTCGAAGTCGCCTTCGAAGTCGGCGTCCGCGGAGGCGTCGGACGAGCCCTCGAAGGACGCCTCGGCCTCGCCGTCCAAGAAGCCCGCGTCGAAGAGCTGAGCAGTTCCGACAGGAACCGGCCACCCGTTCCCCGCACACATGTGCCACCCTGTTGCGCGCAACAACACGCAAGGGGAGGGGATTACGGGTGGCCGCGCCACTGCAGCTGACTCGGATGCACCGCGTTCTCATCGGCGTGGTCGTGGCCGGTGCCGTGATCATCGCCGGTATCGGCTTCGCCGGTTCGTACGCGGCGGTCCGCGAGTTGGCCATCAAGAAGGGCTTCGGGAACTTCTCCTACGTCTTCCCGATCGGCATCGACGCGGGCATCTGCGTCCTGCTGGCCCTGGATCTGCTCCTCACCTGGATCAGGATCCCGTTCCCCCTCCTGCGTCAGACGGCCTGGCTGCTGACGGCGGCGACGATCGCCTTCAACGGCGCGGCCGCGTGGCCGGATCCGCTCGGTGTGGGCATGCACGCGGTGATCCCGGTGCTGTTCGTGGTCGCGGTCGAGGCGGCCCGGCACGCGATCGGCCGGATCGCCGACATCACGGCCGACAAGCACATGGAGGGCGTCCGCCTCACCCGTTGGCTCCTCTCCCCGGTCCCCACGTTCCTGCTGTGGCGCCGCATGAAGCTCTGGGAGCTGCGCTCCTACGACCAGGTCATCAAGCTGGAGCAGGAGCGGCTGGTCTACCAGGCACGGCTGCGGTCGCGGTTCGGGCGGGCGTGGCGCAGGAAGGCGCCGGTGGAGTCGCTGATGCCGCTGCGGCTGGCGAAGTACGGGGTGCCGTTGGCGGAGACGGCTCCGGCGGGGCTGGCGGCCGCGGGGATAGAGCCGGCCCTGATACCGCCGGCCCCGCAGCAGGCGCTGGACGCGGCGGAGCCGAAGACGCTCGCGGCGGACGCCGCCCTCGCCGCGGCCGGTCGTGCCGCCGGGGCGGCACAGGCGGGCGCCGCGGCACCCCGCGGCGGGCAGCGTCCGGAGCTCGACAGCAGCCCTCACCCGCAAGCGCCCGGCCAGGAAGCCGAACCCGACCAGAGCCCTTGGTTCAACACCCCCCGCGAGGTGGAGTACCAGGGCGGCTACGACCCGGCCTTCGACCCCGACCAGTACGCCCAGTGGATCGCCGAGCCCCCGCAGGCCGCACAGCATGTGGACCCGGTGCAGGAGCCCCTCTCCGCGGAGGACACCGGCAGCTTCCCCATCCCGGTCGGCCCGAACCGCACGCGCGAGCTGGGCGACGGCGGCGGCACAGCTCCCACCCCGGAGCCGGACGAGGAGGCGTACTACCAGATCTTCCGTGAGTCGATCAAGAGCGGGAACGGAGCGCCCACCCCGCGCGGGTTCATCGCCGACGTCGAGGCGACGTACGGCGTCACGCTGGAGGAGGCCGAGTCCAAGCGGATGGTGAACCGTTTTTCCAACCGCCTCAACGCAGAGCTGACGGACGAGCACATCGCATGACGAAGGGGCCCTGACACCAGGGCCCCTTCTCTTGCGACGGCGGTTACCGACCGAGCAGCGCCCGCACCCGGTCCTGCCCGACCGCGAGCAGCAGCGTCGGCAGCCGCGGCCCGGTGTCACGGCCCACCAGCAGGTGGTACAGCAGCGCGAAGAACGACCGCTGGGCGGTCTTGATCTCCGGCGGCAGCTCCTTCGGCGTGGCGTCGGCGGAGAACCCGGCCTGCACCTTCGGCACGCCGTACACC
This sequence comes from Streptomyces sp. NPDC029041, assembly GCF_040637515.1. Lineage (NCBI taxonomy): Bacteria > Bacillati > Actinomycetota > Actinomycetes > Kitasatosporales > Streptomycetaceae > Streptomyces > Streptomyces sp. NPDC029041. Next base: position 156,295 of record NZ_JBEZWO010000014.1, read on the forward strand.
AGGTGCGTCAGCCCGTCGAGCGACCAGTGCTCGGCCAGCCCGTCGAGCAGCAGCCGCAGCGACTCGCGGCCCTGCTCGTCGAGCGACTTCAGCAGCTCGGCGTCCGGCTCGTCCCGCACGATCGTGCGCTGGTCGGCCGGGACGTGCGTGTTGATCCAGGCCTCGGCCTTGTCGTACCGCGGGCGGGCCTCGTCGAGGGAGGCCAGCGGCTGCTCGGGGTCGAGCTCGCTGAGGATGCGCAGCGCCTGGTCCTCGTGCCCGGCGGTGATGTCCGCGACGGACGCCAGCGTCCGGTACGGCAGCGGCCGGGACGTCCGGGGCAGCTCACCGCCGGCCGTGCGCACCGCACGGGAGTGCGCGGCGACGTCGGCCGGCAGGGCGCTGCCGTCGGCGACCTTGGCGTCCAGGCGGTCCCACTCGTCGTAGAGCCGCTGGATCTCCTGGTCGAAGGCGACCTTGAAGGACTGGTTGGGCCTGCGGCGCGCGTACAGCCAGCGCAGCAGCTGCGGCTCCATGATCTGCAGGGCGTCGGCCGGGGTGGGCACGCCGCCCTTCGAGGACGACATCTTCGCCATGCCGGAGATGCCGACGAAGGCGTACATCGGCCCGATCGGCTGCTTCCCGCCGAAGATGCCGACGATCTGCCCGCCGACCTGGAACGACGACCCCGGGGAGGAGTGGTCGACACCGGAGGGCTCGAAGATCACGCCCTCGTACGCCCACCGCATCGGCCAGTCGACCTTCCAGACCAGCTTGCCGCGGTTGAACTCGTTCAGCCGGACCGTCTCGGAGAAGCCGCACGCGGTGCAGGCGTACGTCAGCTCGGTGGAGTCGTCGTCGTAGGAGGTGACGGTGGTGAGGTCCTTCTCGCAGTTGCCGCAGTACGGCTTGTACGGGAAGTACCCGGCGGCGGTGGAACTGCCGTCGTCCTCGCCGGCCGCGCCGGAGCCCTCGGCGGCCTCCAGCTCGGCCTCGTCGACCGGCTTCTGCCCCTGCTGCTTCTTGGCGGGGGCCTTCTTCGTGCGGTACTGGTCGAGGATCGCGTCGATGTCGGCGCGGTGCCTGATGGCGTGCAGGATCTGCTCGCGGTACACGCCGGAGGTGTACTGCTCGGTCTGGCTGATGCCGTCGAACTCCACGCCCAGGTCGGCCAGCGACTCGATCATCGCGGCCTTGAAGTGCTCGGCCCAGTTCGGGTGCGAGGAGCCCTTGGGTGCCGGGACGGACGTCAGCGGCTTGCCGATGTGCTCGGCCCAGGCCTCCTCGTCGACCCCGGCGATGCCCTTGGGCACCTTGCGGTAGCGGTCGTAGTCGTCCCAGGAGATCAGGTGCCGCACCTGGTGGCCGCGGCGGCGGATCTCGTCGGCGACGAGGTGCGGGGTCATGACCTCGCGCAGGTTGCCGAGGTGGATGGGGCCGGACGGCGAGAGGCCGGACGCGACGACGACGGGTTTGCCCGGGGCCCGGCGCTCCGACTCCTCGATGACCTCATCCGCGAAACGGGAGACCCAGTCGGTGGTCTCGGTGCTCTGAGCCACGATCGGCACGTCCTTCTTTCTGCATCGGGCAGCCGGTACGGTCGCACGGCTGACCGCATCATTGTCCCAGACCGCTTCGCGCCCGGAAAAACGGCTTTACCCCCATGGGATACTGGCCGGGTCCATCGATTTCCCCTAGGAGAACGGCACCCTCGCCCATGGCCTCGGTCACGTCCCTCAGCGACTCCGTCCACCAGCGCCTCGCGGCGGCCCTGTCGGCAGCTCTGCCGCAGGCCGGCTCCGCGGACCCGCTGCTGCGACGAAGCGACCGGGCCGACTTCCAGGCCAACGGGATCCTGGCCCTCGCCAAGAAGGAGAAGGCCAACCCGCGCGAGCTGGCCACGCAGGTCGTCTCCCGGGTCGAGTCGGGTGAGCTGATCGAGGACGTCGAGGTCTCCGGCCCCGGCTTCCTGAACGTCACGATCACCGACCGGGCGATCACGGAGAACCTCGCCGCGCGGCACGCGGACGGCGAGCGTCTCGGCGTGCCGCTGAAGGAGAACGCGGGCATCACGGTCGTCGACTACGCCCAGCCGAACGTGGCGAAGGAGATGCACGTCGGCCACCTGCGCTCGGCGGTCATCGGCGACGCCCTGCGCGGCATGCTCGACTTCACCGGTGAGAAGACGATCGGCCGGCACCACATCGGCGACTGGGGCACCCAGTTCGGCATGCTCATCCAGTACCTCTTCGAGCACCCCGGCGAGCTGGCCCCCGCGGCCGACGTCGACGGCGAGCAGGCGATGAGCAACCTGAACCGGGTGTACAAGGCGTCGCGTGCGCTCTTCGACGCGGACGAGGAGTTCAAGGAGCGCGCCCGGGGGCGGGTCGTCGCCCTGCAGTCCGGTGACAAGGAGACGCTCGAGCTGTGGCAGCAGTTCGTGGACGAGTCGAAGGTCTACTTCTACTCCGTCTTCGAGAAGCTCGACATGGAGATCCGTGACGAGGAGATCGTCGGCGAGTCCGCCTACAACGAGGGCATGCCCGAGACCGCCCGCCTCCTGGAGGAGACGGGTGTCGCGGTGCGCTCCGAGGGCGCGCTCGTGGTGTTCTTCGACGAGATCCGCGGCAAGGACGACCAGCCGGTCCCGCTGATCGTGCAGAAGGCGGACGGCGGTTTCGGCTACGCGGCCTCCGACCTGACCGCGATCCGCAACCGCGTCTTCGACCTGCGGGCGACGACGTTGCTGTACGTCGTGGACGTACGCCAGTCGCTCCACTTCAAGATGGTCTTCGAGACGGCCCGCCGGGCCGGCTGGCTGGGCGAGCACGTCACCGCGCACAACATGGGCTACGGCACGGTGCTCGGCGCGGACGGCAAGCCGTTCAAGACGCGTGAGGGCGAGACCGTACGGCTGGAGGATCTGCTGGACGAGGCGGTGCAGCGGGCCGCCGAGGTCGTGCGGGAGAAGGCACAGGACCTCACCGAGGACGAGATCCAGGAACGGGCCGCGCAGGTCGGCATCGGTGCCGTGAAGTACGCGGACCTGTCGACGTCGCCGAACCGGGACTACAAGTTCGACCTGGACCAGATGGTGTCGCTGAACGGCGACACGTCCGTCTACCTCCAGTACGCCCACGCCCGGATCCAGTCGATCCTGCGCAAGGCCGGCGAGACGAAGCCGGTCGCGCGTCCGGAGCTCGCACTCGCCCCGGCGGAGCGGGCGCTCGGTCTGCACCTGGACACGTTCGGCGACACGGTCTTCGAAGCCGCCGCGGAGTACGCCCCGCACAAGCTGGCGGCGTACCTATACCAGCTGGCGTCGCTGTACACGGCGTTCTACGACAAGTGCCCGGTCCTCAAGGCCGAGACGCCCGCGCAGGTCGAGAACCGGCTGTTCCTCTGCGACATCACGGCCCGCACGCTCCGCCAGGGCATGAACCTGCTGGGCATCCGGGCACCCGAGCGCCTCTGAGCCAGGGCTCCGGCCGACGTCCCCGAGGGCGGCACTCCCTGGTGGAGTGCCGCCCTCGGGCGTTACGGGGCGGCGTGTGCCGTGCCACCTCGGTCCGGCGCCGCACCGGGTCAGCGCCGGGCCGTGCTGTTCGCGCCGTCCAGGGCCTCCCGGATGATGTCCGCGTGCCCGGCGTGCTGGGCGGTCTCCTTGATCAGGTGCAGCAGGATCCGGCGGACGGACCAGTGCCCGGGGTCCGGCGGGGACCAGGGTGTGCGCGGCAGCGGCACGCGCACGTCCAGGTCCGGCAGCCCTGCCACCGCCTCCTCGGCGGCCCGCGCGGCCGACTCGTAGCGCTCCAGCAGCGCCGGGAGGGTGTCGCTCCCGGCCATCCGGTACTGCGCCATGTCCAGCATGCCGTCGGGCAGTTCCCCGTCGGCCTTGGTCATGATCTGCGTCCACGTCTCCTGGCCCTGGGCCAGGTGCTTCAGGATGCCGCCGAGGGTCAGCTCGCTCACGGTCGTACGCTGCGCGGCCTGCGCGTCGGTGAGCCCCTGCACGGTGAGCAGCAGCAGGGCGCGCTGTTCCGCGAACGCCGCCAGCAGGTCCGTCTTCTCCGAGGAAGTGGTCATGCCCCGAACGGTAGGGCGCCGATAGGCCGGATTCTGTCCGCCATGACGGCCACGGGGCCGGTCGGGATGTCAGTGGCCCGCCCTAGAGTCACCGCCATGGCGACTCTTCCCAATCCCCTGCCGACGCTGGCGGCAGACCCGAGCGGCGGCTCGCTCGGCCTTCGGCTCCCCGCCGGGACGCTCCTCGACACCACCGACGAGGGCCCCTGGCACGAGCCGCTGCTGTGGTGCGCGGACGGACCGGCCCTTCCGGGCGGCTGGGCGGCACTGGAGCCGGCTCGCCGGGCGGGACTGCTGCCCCTCGTTCTGGAGACGGGGGACGGCCATGGCGGCCCGGGCCGCTGGGAGTTGATGCCCGGTGAGGTGTCCTACCCGGGGGACCACGACGCGGAGGAGGTGCTCGCCGAGCACTGGGAGGAGTACGCCGCACAGGGCGAGGCATGGCCCGGACCGGCCGGGCCTGGCGACCGGGGCCGGGACCCGGACGGCCTGGCCGCCGACGTCGCGGACGCCCTGCTCGGCGACGGCGGCCCGTTCAAGGAGCCCCGCCTCGCCCTGATCCCGGCCCGCCGCAGCGCGGACCTCCCGACGGCGATCGGCTGGACGGGCCCGGTGAACCACGAGGGCGACACGGCCCGGCTCAGCGCGGTGCTCCGCTCCTGGGAGGACCGCTTCGGCATACGCGTCGTAGGCCTCGGATTCGATCACCTGCTGGTGTCCGTGGCGAGCCCGCCCACGACCCCGGCCGCCGCGCTGGCCGTCGCCGCCGAGCACTTCGCGTTCTGCCCCGGCAACATCCGCCAAGGCACGGACCCGACCCTCCGGGACTACGCCGATCACCAGGTCCTCAACCAGCGGACGTGGCACTTCTGGTGGGACTGAGCCCCTCCCCCAGCCGGCGCAGCCCCTCCCCGATCTCCTCGGGCGTCGGCGTCACGAAGCACAGCCGCAGGGTCCTCCGGTCGGGCGGGCCGGCGTAGAAGGGCGCGCCGGGGACGTAGGCCACGTCGTGCCGGACCACCTGCGGCAGCAGGGCCGTCGTGTCGTACGGCTCCGGCAGGCGCGCCCAGAGGAACATGCCGCCCTCGGGCCGGTTCCAGACCGAGCCCGGCGGCAGCGCCCCGGCCAGTCCGCAGAGCATCGCGTCGCGGCGTTCGCGGTACACGCCGGCGACGCGGGCGACATGGGTGTCGAGGTCGTGGTCGGCGAGGTAGCGGGCCGCGGCGAGTTGGTTGACGGTCGGGGTGTGCAGGTCGGCGGCCTGCTTGGCGACGGCACAGGCCCGCCTCAGCTCCCCGGGCGCCCGCAGCCAGCCCAGCCGCAGCCCGGGCGCCATGACCTTGGAGAAGCTGCCGAGCAGCACGGTCCGGTCCTCGGCGCCCGGGTGGGCGGCGATCCACGGCACGCGCTCACCGTCGTAGCGCAGCTCGCCGTAGGGGTCGTCCTCGAGAATCCACAGGCCGCGCCGTGCGGCGACGGCGGCCACGGCGGCGCGGCGTTCGGCGGGCAGGGTCCGGCCGGTGGGGTTCTGGAAGGTGGGCACGGTGTAGAGCAGCTTGGGCCGCTCCCGCACGACGAGTTCCTCCAGGGCCCCCGGGTCGACGCCGTGTTCGTCGCCGGGCACGGCCACGATCCGTGCCCCGGCGAAGCCGAAGGCCTGAAGCGCCGCCAGATAGCAGGGGTTCTCGACGAGGACGGTGTCGCCGGGTTCGAGGAGGGCGGTGGCCAGGAGCGAAAGGGCCTGCTGGGAGCCGGTGGTGACGAGCAGGTCGTCGGGGCCGGTCGGCAGACCGCGCGCGGTGGTGCGGGCGGCGAGCGCGTCCCGCAGCGCGGGTTCGCCCTCGGTGGTGGAGTACTGCAACGCCCGCGCGGGCGCCTCGGCGAGCACCGCCTCGTACGCGGCGGCGATGCCGTGGGCGTCGAACAGCTCCGGTGCCGGGAGCCCGCCCGCGAAGTTGATCACCTCGGGGCGGGCGGTGACGGCGAGGATGTCGCGTACGGGAGAGCCGCCGACGGCCTGCGCCCGCGCGGCCAGGGGCGGCACCGGAGAGTGGGTGGGCAGGGGTTCGGCGACGGTCATGAGACGGCTCCTTCGGCTGCGGTGACGCCCGGTGCCCCGCAGCCTAGAGAAGTACGTGCCGTCTACAAGCAGGTTTCCGGGATCCGGACGCCCCGCCGGTCACACGGCGCACCAGGGCTCACCCCTTCGCGCCGATCGCCGCGTACACGTTGATGTCCGCGTCCGTGACGTCGTTGATGTCGCGGTACCGCACCTTCTCGATCTCCTCCAGCCCGGCGAGGAAGGACTCCTCCGGCTGCTCGGGGACGGGGGCGGCGTGGTCGGGCCGCCAGCGGTGTGCGGGGACGACCCCCGGGTCGGCGATCTCCAGCCGGCTCTCGGTGAAGAACCGCTCGACGTCGGCCCGGGAGCGCAGCACGAAGGTGAAGCCGCGTTCGGTGTAGGTGCGTTGGACCGCGCGGATGTTCTCGGGGTTGAGGTCGTCGGTGAGGTGGCTCAGCACCAGCCGGCTGCCGGCGGGCAGTTCGTCGAGCAGCCCGCTCACCAGCGGGTAGGCCTCCTCGTCGGCGACGAAGTGCAAAATCGCGACCAGGCAGAGCGCGACCGGCTGGTCGAAGTCCAGGGTCTTCGCGGCCTGTTCGAGGATGCGGCCCGGGTCGCGGAGGTCGGCGTCGATGTAGTCCGTGCGTCCCTCGGGGCCGCTGGTGAGCAGGGCGCGCGCGTGCGCGAGCACCACGGGATCGTTGTCGACGTACACGACCCGCGACTCGGGTGTGATGCGCTGGGCGATCTGGTGGACGTTCTCGGCGGTGGGCAGCCCGGTCCCGATGTCGAGGAACTGCCGGATGCCGTCCTGCTCCACGAGCGTGGTCACCGCGCGACGGAGGAAGTCGCGGTTGTGCCGGACGTCGAGGTACCCGCGCGGGTTGGCGGCCAGCGCGGCGGCGGCAGCGTCCCGGTCGGCGGGGTAGTGGTCCTTGCCGCCGAGGAAGACGTCGTAGACCCGTGCCGGGTGCGCCTTGCTGCTGTCGATCCTCCTCTGCAGCTCGGCGGGATCCTGGCTGAGGGCGTCACCGGACATGGACGTCTCCCTGAGAAGTGTGTAGTTCAATCACCAACCACTACGACGGTCAACAACCTAACGGTTCAACTGATTTGATGGTGCCCGTGCAGAAAGACAGCCGACCGACGACGACCCTCTGGCGCCCCACCGGACCCAAGGAACTGGACCTGGTCCGGGACCTCGGCTGGCGCGCCTGGCCGCCCCGGCTCCCCGAGCAGCCGATCTTCTACCCGGTCCTCAACGAGGACTACGCCATCAAGATCGCCCGCGACTGGAACGTGAAGCACGACGGCGCCGGTTACGTCACCCGGTTCGAGGTCGACACCGAGTTCCTGACCCGCTACCCGGTCCAGCAGGCCGGCGGCCGCACCATCGTGGAGCTGTGGGTCCCGGCGGAGGAACTCGACGAGTTCAACGCCCACATCGTCGGGAGGATCGAGCTGGTCCACGAGTTCCACTGAGCCGCCCTCGCGGCACTACTGCGTGGTCCCCTCCTCGACCCACTTCTCGCCGCCCAGCGGGAACTCGTAGGCCGGACGCCCGTTGTTGCCGCTCGTACGGAAGGGCCGGCCGTGGTCGTCCACGGTCAGCGTGCCCGTCCTGCCCCCGCTGGACCAGTGCAGCTCCAGGTACCAGCTGACGTCGTACGCGGAGGCGTCGGCCCGTATGTAGTACATCTCGGGGTCGGACTCACTCACCTTGAAGGGGAAGTCCGCGTGCCCCGCCTCCGGCACGACCCCGGGGCGGACGGCGTCGAGGGCGACCGTGAAGGACCTGGTCGGCACGCCACCGCCGCAGCCGACGCCCGGATACCCCATGGCGTAGTCGTTCCACGCGAGCGGCGCCCGCTTGCCGGCCATCCGGACCGTCAGCCCCTTGACGACCACGGTCTCCTTGCCCTTCCCCTGCACCGTCAGCCTCAGGAGCTGCTCCCCGGACGGCACGGCCCCCATCGCCGCCACCCAGCCGGGCGCGCTCGGCTCCGGCGGCGGCGGCTTGACCCGCCCCGGCGGCAGATTCACCAGATAGCGCTGGGAACAGGGACTCTCCCAGAGGTGCGGCTCCGTGGTCACGGTGAGAGGCGCCGCGGCGGGGGCGGCGTCACGGCCGGGGCGGCCGGTCCCGCCGGTGGCGGAGTTCGGGGCGGCAGGCACCGAGGCGCCCGGCTCCTTCTTCCTCCCGTCCTTGCCGTTGCCCTCGCCTTCGTCACTGACCTTGTCCTTGTCTCCGTCCGTGTCCTTGCCTCCGTCCTTGTCCTGGTCGTGGCCGCCCGCGGACGACGAACCGGCGGACGGCGGCACGGAGGCCGCCGCGCCGTCCCCTTCCACCCCGCCACCACTGCCGGTGGCCACCGCCGTTCCGCGCCGCCCCGCGTCACCCGGACCTTCCGGTGGGACGGCCACGGCGAGACCGACCCCTCCGAGGGCCACGGCCACGGCGAGACCGCCGAGGAGGGCACGACGGGGGCGTCGGCGCACGGGGACCTCCGGCGCGGGCGGACCGGCGTCGACGGGCCCGGCCGCGTCCGGCGCGAGAGGGCCGGGCCCTGCGGAGGCCTCCTCCGACCGTCCGCCTCCCGTACCGCCGCTCCCCTTGGCACCACCCCCCGTGCCGCCGCTGCCCTTGCGCGCCCGCCCGGCGTCCGCCAGCACCCACCGCCGGTGCAGCTCGACCAGTTCCGCGGGCGACGCCTTGCACAGCCGGGCGAGCCGCTCCACCGGCGCGTAATCGGCCGGCACGGCATCCCCGTTGCAGTACCGGTGCAGCGTCGACGTGCTCATGTGGAGCCGCTTGGCGAGCACCCCGTAGCTCAGCCCCGAGCGCTCCTTCAACTCCCCCAGCAGTGCGGCGAATTCCGCCGCGGTCGTGCCCTCCGACACTGCCCCTCCATGCCCCGTGTCCCGTTCCCCCGTTCCAGGGAATGACCGTTCTCCCTGGTCAGAGCATGTGCGGGCGTTCCAGCGTCCCTGATCTCCCGCCTGGTCTGGCGGCCGGGACGGATCACCGCACAAGCTCTGGTCATCCAAGCACGCCGCTCCGGGCCCACCGGCAGCGCGACCCACCCGGGCCTGCTTCTCCACCGCCTTTGTCCGAAAGGAAACGCAAGCATGCGCAAGTACCGCGCCCTCCCCGTCGCCCTCCTGGCCGCCCTCACCCTGGCGGCATGCCAGAACGGCACGGGCACGAAGGACGAGGGAGCCGCCCACCCCGAGCCGGCCTCGGCGACCGTCACGGCGACACAGCCGGCCGAAAGCGGGAGCAGCGGGCACGACGAGGACGGCGCCGCCGGTACCAGCGGCGCGACGGACACACGGGCGACGGGCGCACAGGCCACGCAGGCCGGCCGGAAGAGCGCGAAGGGCGCCACGGCGGCCCGTGTCCTGTGCAACGGCTCCAACACCACCGTCACCGCCCAGCCGGTCCGCCGCCCCCTCAACCACATGCTGCTCACGGTGAAGAACACCGGCTCGAAGACGTGCGACCTGACCTACTACCCGACGCTGCGCTTCGACGAGATGCAGTGGGCGCCGCGGCCGATGGAGGAGTCACAGCCGCAGGCGGTGGTGACTCTGACCCCGGGCGAGTCCGGCTACGCGGGTGTCTTGCTGTCGGCGGCCGACGGCAGCGGCGAGGGGGGCACCACCGGCCACCGGCTCACGGTCGGCTTCCAGGGCCGCACGCCCAACAGCGACGGCGGCCCCTCGGCGGTCCCGGCCCTGCCGGCCAAGGGCGTGTACTACGACAGCACGCTCGCGGTCACCTACTGGCTGCGCGACAGGGACGACGCGCTGACCTACTGAGCGCCGCTCTACCGGTCCTTGAGCTTCTGGGCCACTTCGGTGGCCCAGTAGGTGAGGATGCTGCGCGCGCCGGCCCGGCGGATACCGGTCAGGGCCTCCATGATCGCCCGGTCCCGGTCGATCCAGCCCTTCTCGGCGGCGGCCTCGATCATCGAGTACTCGCCGGAGATCTGGTAGGCGGCGACCGGCACGTCCACCGCGTCCGCGACCCGGGCGAGGATGTCCAGGTAGGGCCCGGCCGGCTTGACCATCACCATGTCGGCGCCCTCCTCCAGGTCGAGGGCGAGCTCGCGCAGCGACTCACGCACGTTCGCGGGGTCCTGCTGGTACGTCTTCCGGTCCCCTCGCAGGGACGAGCCGACGGCCTCCCGGAAGGGCCCGTAGAAGGCCGAGGCGTACTTCACGGTGTAGGCGAGGATCGCGACGTCCTCGCGCCCGATCTGGTCGAGGGCGTCGCGGACGACCCCGATCTGCCCGTCCATCATCCCGCTGGGCCCGACGACATGGGCGCCGGCGTCCGCCTGCACCTGGGCCATCTCGGCGTACCGCTCCAGGGTGGCGTCGTTGTCGACCCGCCCCTGCTCGTCGAGCACGCCGCAGTGCCCGTGGTCGGTGGTCTCGTCGAGGCACAGGTCGGACATGACGAGCAGGTCGTCGCCGACCTCGGCCCGCACGTCCCGCAGGGCGACCTGGAGGATGCCGTCCGGGTCGGTCCCCGGCGTCCCGAGCGCGTCCTTCTTCGACTCCTCCGGCACGCCGAACAGCATGATCCCGGAGATCCCCGCCGCGACCGCCTCCGCGGCGGCCTTCTTCAGACTGTCCCGGGTGTGCTGCACGACCCCCGGCATGGCGCCGATCGGCACGGGCTCGCTGACGCCCTCCCGCACGAAGGCCGGGAGAATGAGATCGGCGGGGTGCAGCCGGGTCTCGGCGACCATCCGACGCATCACGGGGCTGGTCCGCAACCGCCGCGGCCGAGTACCGGGAAAAGATCCGTACGTCGTCATGCCCTCTACGCTACGCCCGCCCCGAACCCCCCGATGCCGACGCCTTGTCGGCCCCGGGCGAGCACGCACACCGCCCCGCGATGCGCCCGGGACCCCCCAGGTCCATCCTGAAACAACAAGGACCCCGACGGCCCCCACACCGCCGCCGTCCCTCCGTACGCCCCCACGGAGGACGCGATGACCGCCACCCACCACACCCCCGGCCTCTTCGCCCTCTCGGAGATCAACGGCCCGGTCCTGCGCCCCGGCGACCCCGCCTACGCCGACGAGGTCACCGGCTTCAACCTGGCCGCCCTCCACACCCCGGACGTCGTCGTGGGAGCCACCGGCCCCGACGACGTCGTCACCGCCATGCGCTGGGCGAAAGCCACCCACACCCCCGTAGCCGTCCAGGCCACCGGCCACGGCGCCAACTTCCCGATCGAACACGGCCTGCTGATCAGCACGGCCCGTATGACGGACGTCGACGTGGACCCCACCACCCGCACCGCCACCATCGCCGCGGGCGCCAAGTGGAGCCACGTCATGGCCGCGGCCGCCCCCCACGGCCTGGCGGGCCTGTGCGGCACCTCCACGGACGCGGGCGTCGTCGGCTACACCCTGGGCGGCGGGCTCCCGGTCCTCGGCAGGGCCTACGGATTCGCCGCCGACCTGGTCCGCTCCTTCCAGGTCGTCACCCCCGACGGGCACCTGCGCGAGGCGGACCCCCAGCACGAACCGGAACTGTTCTGGGCGCTGCGCGGCGGCAAGGGCAACGTAGGCATCGTCACCTCGCTCGTCACCGAACTGCTGCCGTTGCCCCGCCTCTACGGCGGCGGCCTGTACTGCCACGCCGAGCACGCCCGGGCCCTGCTGCGCGCCTGGCTGGACTGGACCCGCACCGTCCCCGACGCGATGTGCAGCATGTTCTCGGTCCTGCGCCTGCCTCCGATCCCCCAGATCCCCGAGCCGCTGCGCGGCGGCTTCTGGGCCCGGGTCGCGTTCGCCTGGCCGGGCGACACGGCCGAGGGGGAGGCCCTGTTCGCGCCCCTGCGGGAAGCCGCACCCGTGGCCGTCGACCTGGTCGAGGAGATGGACTACGCGGCCCTGGACCGCATCCACATGGAACCGCAGGACCCGCTCCCGGCACGGGAGTGCTGCATGCTCCTGCGGGACCTGCCGCCCGAGGCCGTGGACACGTTCCTGGAGCAGGTCGGTCCCACGGCCGGCGTCGAGCACCCGCTGCTGGTCGCCTCATTGCGGCACATGGGCGGCGCGCTGGCCCGCCCGTCGGCCGTCGAGGACGCCGTCTGCGCCCGCGACGCCCGCTACTTCATGGAGTCGGTCGGCATCATGCCGGCCCCACCCGTCGCCGAGGCCGTCGAACAGGCGACGCGCCGCCTGTACGGCGCCATGGCCCCGTACGGCACGGGCCGCACCATGGTCAACATCCACGGCACGCCGGGCGACGACCGGGACCGCGCCCGCGCCTGGACCCCGGAGGTCTACACACGCCTACGCCACGACAAGGCCGTCTACGACCCGGACAACCTGCTGCGCTACGGCCACGCGGTGACACCCGCGTAGGCGCCGGCCGGTTTCAAGCAGCGCAAGGGGCGCCGAGTGCTGTCGGCGGCTCCGATCCGGACCGGCAGTCGCGGCACCGACCGGCGTGCGGGGCGCGGAAGGCGCGTTCGCAACCGTCGCACGTCTGGAAGGGGTGGGGGCTGCGGACCGTTCCCGTGTGCGTGGACGCGACCGGAGGGCTCGCGGGCAGAGGCGGCGGCAGCAGGTGCTCAAGGCGGTGGGCGAGCACACCGGCGGGGTGCCGCATGTCATCGGGGAGGTCGGCGGTCAGGACGCGGTGGACGACGGCGGCCGTGGCACCGCCGTCGAACCAGGCCGCGACAGCGGGAGCGAGCCGCTCGACCTGCCGCCGGGAGAGGGTGAGACGGTCATCGGTGCGGCGCAGGCCGGCGAGCAGGGCGAGGGCCTTGCGTGGTGCCGGCCGGGGGCCGTGTGCTCGGAGCCGCACGTCTCCGGCGGGGTGGGTGACGCTTGATGGTCGGGCGGTCCCCCGCCGAGTGAGGGCGCGTCCGGCGGGTCGGAGGCCTGGTCGCCTTCTTGGGGTGTTTCCGGGGTCTGCGTACCGGCCACGGGACCTTGGGAGGTACGGGCGTCGACATGGGCAGCGGGAGCGTGGTGGGCGTACGTCCGCGTGTACAGGCGGCCCGCTTCCGTGCGCTCCCGCACCCGCTCCAGATAGCCGCGCGCCTCCAGCTCCCGCAGGGCGAAGGCGATCCGGTCCCGCCCCTCTGGGAAGCGCTCGGCGAGGCTGCGGATGTCGACCGGGGCGCCCTCCGGCAGCGACAGGATGTGAGTGGCCAGCCCGATGACGGTCAGCGACAGCTCTCGGTGCTGGGCGAGGTGGTTGCCGACGATCGTGTACCGGTCGGGTTGGTACGCCCGTACGTGGGTGACACCGGAGTGGGTGGTGGTCTGCCGAAGGTCCTGCTTCGGGCGCGCGGCAGCGTTAGGCTTCTTCTCAGCCATGGGGAAGGGTCCGACTTCCTCGTTGGTCAGGCCCTCGCACCGGGATTGCAGTCCCGGCGGGGGCCGATGCATGTGTGGGGTCGTGGTGTTGCCTGGGGCGAGACTGCACGTCCCGGCGGCCACCGCGCCACTCGCACCCACCGGTTTCACCCGCCCGTGTGACGTAGGCGGGTTTGGTTGGTTGGGTGGGTTTTTTCCCCGGGTTCTTTGGTCTTTTACCGCCCGCAGCCCCGGCCCGCACCGCACCGGTCCACGTGCTTCCAGGCTCCGGTAGGGGCATCGGTGGCACGTCAGCCGCGCGTACCGAGATCGAGTTCGGCCCACACGGTCTTGCACGGCACCGGCCCTGTTCGCACACCCCAGCGGTCGGCCAGCGCCTCGACCAGGACCAGACCATGACCGGCCTCGCTGGGCTCTGCGTCTGCGGTCGCCCGTGCCTGCGCGGGCGGTTGCTCGCCCCGGGCATCGGTGACCTCGATACGGAGGGTGGCAGCCGCTGTGACGATGAGGCCGAGCCGGAAACTCCGCCCGGGGACACGGCCGTGCACGGCGGCGTTCGAGGCGAGCTCGGCGACGATCAGCCGGGCCGGGTCGAAGGGCAGTTCCCAGGAGCGCAGTTGCTCGGTGGCGAGCAGACGGGCGAGACGCGCGCCCCGGCGGGTGGCGGAGAGCGGCACGGTGAACTGGTGGAGCGGGGTCCGCCGTGCGGTGATTTCTTGATTCACATCACTCAGAGTGTTCATGCGTGCGTACGCTGTGAAGAGAGATGGCCCGTGCGGCCGACGGCTGTCCGTGAGGTGTCCGGTTTCTGTCCGGGCTGCCCGGGATGACTGGGCGCGGGCGGCCGAAGTTGGTCCGGGGAAGGGCACGCGACGGGAGGGCGGCGCGCATGAGCGAGTGGGAAGCGGGGCTTGACGACGAGGCCGGGGCCGTGATGCGGGCGGTGGTGCGGCAGTTGAAGCTGTGGCGGGAGGCGGCCGGCCTCACGCAGGCGGAGTTCGGGGCGGCGATCGGGTACGGGGAGGAGCTGGTCTCGTCCGTGGAGCGAGGTCGGCGGATTCCGCGGCCGGAGTACCTGGATGCGGCGGACGAGGTACTGAGTGCGGGCGGCCGGATCGCGGCCCTGAAGCAGGACGTGGCGGAGGTCCGGTACCCCAAGAAGGTGCGGGACTTGAAGAAGCTGGAGGCGGAGGCCACAGAGCTGTGCGCCTACAACAACTCTGTCGTCCATGGATTGCTGCAGACCGAGGAGTATGCACGGGCAGTGCTCAGCGCCCGCCGCCCGCCCTTCACCGCCGACCAGTTGGAACAGCAGGTGTCGGCCCGCGTGGCCCGGCAGGAGATCGTCAGCGACACGACAGCTCAGGCCGTCTTCAGTTTTGTCCAATGCGAGTCGACGCTTCGTCGGCCCATCGGGGGCAAGATGGTGATGCGCGGGCAACTCGAACGGCTGCTGGAAGTCTGCGCGTTCCGCAACGTCGACCTTCAGGTACTGCCTCTGAGCCGCGAGGAGAACTCAGGGCTCGACGGCTCGTTCAGGTTGCTCAGGCTCAGGGACGGCACCACGGTCGGTCATGTCGAGGTGGCGCACATCAGTCGCGTGATCGCGGAGCCGAAAGAGGTGCAGCTCCTGGAAATCCAGTATGGAATCATCCGGGCACAGGCTCTCAGCCCACGGGAGTCGATGGCCCTCATCGAGAAAGTGCTTGGAGAGACATGAAGCTGGAGTGGATAAAGAGCAGTTACAGCACGTCCAGCGGTCCCGACTGTGTTGAGGTGGCCACCCCGGACAAGAGTCACGTCTTCGTCCGCGACTCCAAGAACCCCGCAGGCCCTCGCCTCGACCTCACCTCAGCCGCTTGGTCGGCCTTCCTGCCGTACGCCTCCGGGCGCTGACAGAACGAATACCGTCGGCCCGCACCCGAGTTCGTTGGATGCGGGCCACACGTGCGTTTCAGTCGGCAGCTGGAGTCGCCGTCGGTTCCGCGACCTCGCCCCGGGCCTGCTGCAAGGTCTCCGCGATCGCGGCGAACTCCTCCAGCGCGGCCTGGAGATCCTCGACGATCTCGGCGGCCAGCACCTCGGGCGCGGGCAGGTTGTCCGCGTCGTCGAGGCTCGGGTCGCGCAGCCAGGTGATGTCGAGGTTGGCCTTGTCGCGGGCGATCAGTTCCTCGTACGTGTACGCCTTGAATCGCTCCGTCTCGACACGCTTGGAGCGGTCCTCGTCGGGGCGGTAGCACTGCACGAAGTCTTCGAGGTGGGCCCGGGTGAGCGGGTTCTGCTTGAGCGTGAAGTGCTGGGCAGTGCGGAAGTCGTAGACCCACAGCTTCTCGGTCCACGGCTGCTCGGGACGGGCCGGCCGCCGTTCGAAGAACAGTACGTTGGCCTTGACACCGCCCGCGTAGAAGATGCCGGTGGGCAGGCGCAGCAGCGTGTGGACGTCGTACTCCTTGAGCAGGCGCCGCCGGATGGTCTCACCCGCGCCACCTTCGAAGAGGACGTTGTCCGGGACGACGACCGCAGCCCGGCCGTGGATCTCCAACAGCGAGGCAATGTGCTGCACGAAGTTGAGCTGCTTGTTGGTCGTGGTGACCCAGAAGTCACGGCGCTCGTAGGCGATCGCCTCACGGGCGGCGGAACCGTCGTCGCCATAGACGGTGATCGACGACTTCTTGCCAAAGGGCGGGTTCGCCAGGACCAGGCTCGCGCGCTTGGTGGGCGGGGAGATGAGAGCGTCACGGTCATGGATGAGGGTAGGCCCGGTGGGCTGACCGATGCCGTGCAGAAAAAGGTTCATCGCTGCGAGACGGGCAGTGTTCCTGACCAGCTCGGTGCCCCAGATGCCGCCGCTGCTGAGGTGCTTGCGCTGCTCGGGGGTGAGCCGGTTGCCGTACTCATTCAGGATGTGCTCGGCGGCGGCAAGCAGGAAGCCGCCGGTTCCGCTGGCGGGGTCGGTGATCGTGTCGTCCGGGGTAGGACGGACGCAGTCGATGATGGCCTGGATCAGCGGACGCGGGGTGAAGTACTGGCCCGCACCAGACTTGATGTCCTCCGCGCCACGGGAGAGCAGTTCCTCGTAGGCGTCGCCCTTGATGTCGGTCTTCTGACCCGACCAGTTCTCCTTGTCGATCAGGTCCTTGACCAGGCGCTTGAGTTTGGCGGGGTCGTGGATGCGGTTACGGGCCCCGTTGAAGATCAAGTGAAAGGTGGTGCCCTTGCGCTGGGCACCGAGGTCTTCGAGAAGCTGGGTGTAGGCGGCTTCGAGCTCGGCACCGTCGTTCTTCAGCAGCTCGGGCCAGCCACGCCCCTCCCAGAGCGACCCTTCGGGCATGATCTGCTCACGGAACATCGGCGGCCGGGACTGCGCCTCGTGCGCCATCTTCAGAAACACGAGAAGCGTCAACTGCTCGACGTAGTCGATGGTGGAGACACCGTCGTCCCGCAGAACGTGGCAGTAACTCCAGAGCTTGTCGACAAGCCGACGGGCCTCGGTCGTGGTCACGAGGGCATCTCCAGATCAAGGGTGGGCTGAGTGGCGGTGGCGAGGGCGGAGGCGTCTGCTCGGGGGGGTGGGGGCGCGTCCGACGCGGGTGCGGTATCCGACGCGCGCTTTCGCTGAGCAGGCGCCCTGCGAGGGCTCCGGCGTCGGGGCTGGGCGGCTCCGACTGTTTCCCGCTCCGCACGGATGCGGGTGAGCAGGGCTTCGGCTGGCTCGTCGGCGGGGTCTTGGGGGACGAGACGTCCTGCGAAGGCCTCGGCCAAGAGGGAGCGACGGAGACCAGCGGCACGAACGAGAGCGGCCTGTTGTGCAGCCTCTGCGGCAAGCTGCTTTGTACGCCACTGCTGCACTGCTTCAAGCAACGCGTCCTGATCCTCCAGCGAAGGAACAGGAATTGCCACCGACTTAACCTTGGCAGTACTCAACGTGTGCAGACCGCTGGTGGAGCTTGCGACCTTCTTCAACTGTTGCGCAACCTTGGGAGAGTTCCACGCAAGTTCTAGAAACTCCGGCCGCAGCCTCGGCCCTGGCCGCACCCGGATCAGGTGATTTTGATGCACGCAGTTCTCGATCGTACCCCGCCATGATGCAGCACGCCCGATTTGGTCGGGACTACCATTTCCTTCAACCACAAGCAAGTCACCAGATTCGAGCCGATAACGTTCGAGTTCACCCTTGAATAGTTCAATCTCATGAACTTCTTCAAGCGCCAACCTCCCGCGAGGCACGTTAGCCACTCGCAAGAAAGGGAACTTGTTCTCCACTGGCCGACGCCGAGCCTGCTTTTGAATTCCGCCCTGAACAGCGGCCACTTCATCGGTACGCTCCCAGGTGACCGGACGCCGCACATTTCGCGAAAGGGTGCCTTCCGTCATCTGATGGAGGATGGAAGACCACAGCTGTCTAGACCGCGTGCGACTCTGCTCTACCGCCTCAACTGCCGCATCAAGCCGCGACAACTGCTCTTCGAGCGCGGCAATGATGCACCGCTGCTCATCAAGAGGCGGCACACGCACAGGCAAGCGTTTCAACTGCTGTTGCGGAAGGTGCTTGATCGTACTGCCGGTAGTGAACCTTCCGAAGCCGCCCGTGACACTCAGATACTCCAGGTAGTAACGAAGGTAACTGGAGCTGACTCCGCCAAGTGGTCGGACTCGATGCAGCGCCTTTTGGAAGGCGAGGTATCTACCGTCGTCACCTTCGAACACGGCACACCGTCCGACCTCTCCGCCTTCACAGACCAAGAGATCCCCGCGCTGGACACGGAAGAATTCCTGCCGTTCCGGTGGAATCGACATGGTTAGTACATCCTCCGCGTCGATTCTCCCCCACTGCACATTGATGTTACGCAGATACGGAACCAGATAGTCGCCCCCCTTCTTGCGATCGAGCATCTTCCCCAACGTGGAGTCGGCAATGTCATCAAGCGTCGCCCAAGCCCACCCCTCCGGCAATTCCGAAGGATTACTCACGCGCCCAACTCCCGTCCCAACTCATCCAAAATCTCAGCCCCCCGATCCGCTCCGAACTCCCGAAGGAACCCGTCCACGCCCCCGCGCTCGATGAAGGGTACGTCCTTCAAATGCTCGGGCTCGATCGCCGCGTCCGTCGCTATGACGTCCACGATCCGGTCCAGCCACCACACCTGGTCCTCCGTGAAGGACGCCCCCGCCTGCTCCTGCCGGGCCCGCCACGCCGCGTACCGTTCCTCCACCAGCGCCCGGTACGGCCGTACCTCATCCTCCAGGCCCAGCTCGAACCGCAGCAGCCCGATCAGGTCCACCACACCCGCAGCCCCCCGCGGATGCCGAGCCGCCTTGCCCAGCTGCACGTACGCGTCGTACAGCCGCCCCGGCGTCCACTGGAACGGAGGGCGCTCGATCTTGCGGGCGAGGTCCCGTAGCCGTCGGTAGACCTCCTTCGGATCGCGCCGCTCGCTGAAGGCGATGTTGAACGCGGCGATCTCGTCCTGGTGCTCCTTGATGTACTGCTGCCAGGACGTCACCCTCCGCATCGCCAGCTCGTCCGCCGTGATGCCGCGCGCCTCCTTCACCTCGTCCACGCTCACCTCGTCTATGACGATGTCGTGTGCGCGGCGCATGGACATGATGCGGTCCCGCAGCTCGCGATTCGACGCGATCGGCTTCAGCGCGTCCAGCATGTCCTGCCGTACCTGCGCCTGCCCGCCGATCCGCCGCGCCCGCTCCTGCTGGTCGGGGTCGACGGACCGGACCAGTCCGCCCACGATCTCCCGCAGCGGCTGGCCGGCCAGTTCCTCGACCTCCTCGCGCTCCTCAGGCGTGAGCTGCCGGTCAAGGCGTGCAAGGCGGCCTGCCAGCGTGGCGACCTCGTCCTCGGTCATCGCCAGGCCCGCCGTTTTGGCCATCAGCCGCTCCAGCGGGATCTTCCGCTCGGAGACCCGGACCAGCGGGCGCGCGTCCACGCGTGGGGAGTCCGTGACGCCCACAGCGTCGACGATGACGAACCGCTCCTTGACCTCCGCGTCCGGCGTGACCGCCTGGAACTCCGCCGGGTCGATCGTCCGCGAGCCGCGCCCCTTCATCTGCTCGAAGTACGCCCAGCTCTTGACGTCCCGGAGGAAGAACACACACTCCAGCGGCGGAATGTCGGTCCCCGTGGCGATCATGTCGACGGTCACCGCGATGCGCAGCTCCGGGCTGTTGCGGAACGCCTTGATCAGCTCGGCGGGCCGCTTCGCGGCGTGTGTGATCTTCCGGCAGAAGTCGTCGCTCTCGCCGAAGACCTGCCGCACCATCTGGACGATCTCGTCGGCGTGGTTGTCGTCCACGGCGAAGATCAGCGTCTTGGGCACGTGCGTGCGCGCCCGCTGGACCTCCCCCTCCCCCACCGGCGGGAAGATCTCCGTGAACAGGTGCTTGCGGAACGTCTCGACGACGAGCTTCAACTGCCCCTTGCTGATGACCTGGCGCCCCAGCTGGGAGGCCTTCCACTCCAGGTCCTCCTCCAGCTCCTGGTACCGCTCGCGGCGCGTCTTGCGCTCCCGCATCGGCACGACCGTCTCCGCCGGGATCGTGCCGCCGTTCTCCCCCAGCTCCGTACGGATGCGGAAGACGTCGAAGTCGACGTTGACTCCGTCCGCGACGGCCTGCTCGTACGGGTACTCGCTGACCAGGTTCTGGAAGAAGAAGCCGAAGGTCTGCTTGACCGGGGTGGCGGTCAGGCCGACCAGGTGGGCGTCGAAGTACTCCAACACCGCGCGCCACTTGCCGTAGATCGAGCGGTGGCACTCGTCCACGACGATCAGGTCGAAGGACTCCGGCGGCAGCTTCGGGTTGTAGCCGACCTCAACGGGCTCATCGACCAGGTCATAGCGGTCCAGCGCCGCGTCCTCGGTGTCGGCGCTCGGCACGTCACGGCCGGTCAGCGCCAGCCACAGCCGCTGCACGGTGGACACCACCACGTGCGCGGATCCCAGCACGGTGTCCCCGGCGAGGCGCTGGACGACGTACAACTCGGTGAACTTGCGGCCGTCGTCCGGGGTGTCGAAGTTCTCGAACTCGGTCGCGGCCTGGCTGCCGAGGTTGTTGCGATCGACCAGGAACAGGATGCGCTTGGCGCCGGCGTGCTTGAGCAACCGGTAGCTCTCGCTCACCACCGTGTACGTCTTGCCGGCGCCGGTCGCCATCTGGATCAGGGCACGCGGGTCGTCCTTGGCCAGGGAACGCTCCAGGCCGTTGATGGCCGTCACCTGGGCCGGACGCAGGTCCTCCGGGTCGAGGAAGGTCTCCGGCAGGCGACGCATCCGGGCCCGCAGGGTCGGCGCACTGTGGTCGGCCTCGGCCTCCTCGATCCAGCGGGCGATCGTGTCCGGCCGGTGCACGGCGAAGACCTCGCGCGTGCGCGGGGACGGGTCGAGCGCGTTGTGGAAGCGGACGGTGTTGCCATCGGCCACGTACCGGAACGGCAGGCTGGCCCGCCAGGCACTGAGCTGCTGGCTACGGGTGAGGCCGGTGGCGTAACGGGAGGCCTGCTCCATGGCGGCCTCCAGATCCGCGCCCTCACGCTTGGCCTCTATGACACCGACCAGACGCTGGTCGACGTACAGGAGGTAGTCGGCGCGACCGACTGCCGTGGAGACCTCCCGGACGGCGACGCCCTTGCCCGCGAAGAGGTTCTTGGCACTGTCGTCCTGGACGGTCCAGCCGGCCTTCTCCAGGACGCGGTCCAGCTCGGCGCGGACCTGCGCCTCGCTCATCGGCGGCCGGGCGGCCTTCTGCGCCTGCGCGATGAACTCGTCGCGCCGCGAGGCCCCGTCCAGCGGACGGGCGGCCGAACGGGTCTCCATCGCCGGAGCCGTCAGCTCAGTGATCTTCTCGCTCAGCTCGGCGATCACATCGTGCAGCGCGGCCCGCTCGGCCTCGGCACGAGCCAGCTCGGCCTCGGCCTGCTCACGGGCGGCCTGCTCACGCTCCAGACGGCTCTGCTTGCCGTCGTAGCTGAGCCTGGCCTCCTCCAGCTTGCGCCGGTAGGCGTCGAGTTCGGTGCGCAGCTGCTCCAGCTCGCGCTGGTCGGCTACGGTCGTGGGCTCGGGAGCGGCGGACGGCGGCGCAGGCGCCAGGAACACACGGTGCGTGGTGTCGTTCCGGTCGAGGGACCGGTGCAGCCAGTCACCCAGGCGGAAGCACAACTCCACGGACTGGAGCGCCTCGCGGACGTTGGCGTAGTACTCGTGAACGGCTCGGTTGCCCGTCGTACGGACCGCCTCGAACCAAGCCCTCACCTGGGGAACGAGCACACCGGACCTGGTGAGCGCGTTGATCCGGTCCACCTGTCGGGACCCCGGCACGGTGAGGCCGAGGAGCGTGACCAGGTGCCGGGTCATCACCTCGCCGAAGAGGCGTGCCTTCACCATGGCCGCGTGCGGATCAGTGTGGACGTACGACTCCGCGGAGCAGCCCAGAGTCACCAGTAAAGGCTCGTGCCCTATCAGGTGACCGAAGTTGGACGAACTCGCGGCCAGCCGCCTGACCTGCTCGTCGTCCCCACCCGACGGGCTGCCGACCGCTGCCGTCACCATGCGCATCTCCCTGAATCCAAGCCGTCACGACGTGTGCAAAGCCTTGCAGAATGTCATGAACGCTTGTGGGCGGCAAGGCATTTGGGAGGATGCCGTGTTCGACGGTCGAGGTTCACGCCTCGACCGTGCGGGGCGGACTCGCTGATCGCGGTCCACCCCGCTCGTCGAGTTCAGGTCGTCGAACGCCTCCGCCGCGCCCCCGGCCGCCGCTCGCTCGGCCGCGTCACCGGGTCCCCGGCCTCCACGGCCGCCATGCGGCGCTTCGCGCCGAAGTCGGCCAGGGCTTCCGCCAGCTTGTGGACGGACGGCTCGGGGGCCATGACGTCCACCCGCAGCCCGTGCTCCTCGGCGGTCTTCGCCGTGGCCGGGCCGATACACGCGATCACCGTGACGTTGTGCGGCTTGCCGGCGATGCCGACCAGGTTCCGCACGGTGGAGGACGACGTGAACAGCACGGCGTCGAAACCGCCGCCCTTGATCGCCTCACGGGTCTCCGCCGGCGGCGGCGAGGCCCGCACGGTCCGGTAGGCCGTGACGTCGTCGACCTCCCAGCCGAGCTCGATCAGCCCGGCCACCAGCGTCTCCGTGGCGATGTCGGCACGCGGCAGGAACACTCTGTCGATCGGGTCGAAGACCGGGTCGTAGGGCGGCCAGTCCTCCAGCAGACCGGCGGCCGACTGCTCACCGCTCGGCACCAGGTCGGGCTTCACACCGAACGCGATCAGCGCGTTCGCCGTCTGCTCGCCCACGGCCGCGACCTTGATGCCCGCGAACGCACGCGCGTCGAGCCCGTACTCCTCGAACTTCTCACGCACGGCCTTGACCGCGTTCACCGAGGTGAAGGCGATCCACTCGTAGCGGCCCGTCACCAGGCCCTTGACCGCGCGCTCCATCTGCTGGGGCGTGCGCGGCGGCTCGACGGCGATGGTCGGCACCTCGTGCGGCACGGCCCCGTACGACCGCAGCTGGTCGGAGAGCGACGCCGCCTGCTCCTTGGTCCGCGGCACGAGCACCTTCCAGCCGAACAGCGGCTTGGACTCGAACCACGCGAGCTGGTCGCGCTGGGCGGCGGCGGAACGCTCACCGACCACGGCTATCACCGGCCGGCCGCCCTCCGGCGAGGGCAGCACCTTGGCCTGCTTCAGCGTCTGCGCGATGGTGCCGAGCGTGGCGGTCCAGGTGCGCTGCCGGGTGGTCGTACCGGCGACGGTGACCGTCATCGGGGTGTCCGGCTTGCGCCCGGCGGAGACGAGCTCGCCGGCGGCCGCCGCGACGGAGTCCAGCGTCGTGGAGACGACGACCGTGCCGTCCGACGCCCCCACCTCCGTCCAGCACCGGTCCGACGCCGTCCGCGCGTCCACGAACCGCACGTCCGCGCCCTGCGCGTCCCGCAGCGGCACACCGGCGTAGGCGGGCACGCCGACGGCGCTCGCGATACCGGGGACGACCTCGAAGGGCACCCCGGCGGCGGCGCACGCCAGCATCTCCTCGGCGGCGTACGTGTCGAGGCCCGGGTCCCCGGACACCGCACGCACGACCCGCCTGCCGCCCCGCGCGGCCTCCATGACAAGATGTGCGGCATCCCGCACCGCGGGGACGGCGGCGGTGGTTGACGTGCCGTCAACTACCGTCAGCTGGGGCGCTCCTGTGCCCGGAGCCGGATCCTGGGAAGGATCGGGGTCCGTGTGCACCTCGGAGACGCCCTGCCTGGCGTGCTGACGCACGACGTCGAGCACTTCGTGCTCGGCGACGAGGACGTCCGCGCTCGCCAGTGCCTCCACGGCGCGCAGAGTAAGCAGTCCCGGATCTCCGGGTCCGGCACCCAGGAAGGTGACGTGCCCGTGTTCAGGACCGGCGGAAAGGGTGGTGGGGCTCACTGTGCTCGCTCCCCCATCAGACCGGCCGCGCCCTGGGCGAGCATCTCGGCCGCGAGTTCGCGACCGAGCGCCATTGCCCCGTCGTGCGTCTCGGGCGCGGGACCGGTGGTGGACAGCTGCACCATGCGCGTGCCGTCGGTGGTCCCGACGACGCCACGCAGGCGCATTTCCTTGACAGTCTGCCCGTCGGCCAGATGGTCGGCCAAAGCGCCCACAGGGGCGCTGCAGCCGGCCTCCAGGGCGGCGAGCAGTGATCGCTCGGCCGTCACGGCGATCCGCGTGAACGGGTCGTCGAGTTCGGCGAGCGCGGCGACGAGGTCCGCGTTGCCCGCGGTGCACTCGATCGCCAGGGCCCCCTGGCCGGGGGCGGGCAAAACCGTGTCGACCGACAGGAAGTCGGTCGCTTCGTCGCCGCGGCCGATCCGGTTCAGTCCGGCGGCGGCCAGCACGACGGCGTCGAGCTCCCCGCTGCGCACGAACCCGATCCGGGTGTCGACGTTGCCGCGGATCGGGACCGTGGATATGTCCAGGCCGTGGCTGCGGGCGTACGCGTTGAGCTGTGCCATGCGGCGCGGCGAACCCGTACCGATGCGGGCCCCGGAGGGCAGGTCGGTGAACTTCAGGTCGTCCCGGGCGACGATCACGTCCCGCGGGTCCTCGCGCACCGGCACGGCGGCCACGACCAGCTCGTCGGGCTGCGTGGTCGGCAGGTCCTTCAGCGAGTGCACCGCGAAGTCGACCTCGCCCTTGAGGAGCGCGTCGCGCAGGGCGGTCACGAACACGCCGGTGCCGCCGATCTGGGCGAGCTGCTCGCGCGAGACGTCGCCGTACGTGGTGATCTCGACGAGCTCGACGGGCCGTCCGGTCACCCGGCTCACGGCTTCCGCCACCTGCCCGGACTGGGCCATGGCGAGCCTGCTGCGCCGGGTGCCGAGCCTCAGCGTCTTGTCCTTCATGCCGGCCCTCGGTCTCTTGGGGTGGTGCTTTCCTCGGCCCGGGAGACGGCGGCCACCGTCTCGGGGTCGAGGTCGAACAGGGTCCGCAGCGCGTCCGCGTACCCGGCGCCGCCGGGTTCGGCCGCGAGTTGCTTGACCCGCACGGTCGGCGCGTGGAGCAGTTTGTCGACCACGCGCCGCACGGTCTGGGTGATCTCCGCTCGGTGCTTGTCGTCGAGACCGGGCAGCCGACCGTCCAGCCGGGCGATCTCGCCGGCCACGACGTCGGCGGCCATGGTGCGCAGGGCGACCACGGTCGGTGTGATGTGCGCGGCCCGCAGTGCTGCCCCGAAGGCCGCGACCTCGTCGGAGACGATACGCCGGACCTGGTCCACATCGGCAGCCATCGGAGCACCCGCGGAGGCCTCCGCCAGCGACTCGATGTCCACCAGCCGCACTCCGGCCAGCCGGTGCACGGCCGCGTCGATGTCGCGCGGCATCGCGAGGTCCAGCAGGAAGAGCGCCGGCTCGGGCCGCTGCGGCTCCTCGACCGGCTCGGGCCGGCGCCGCTCGGGGATCCGCCCGACGGTGGCGACGGTCGCGGCGAGCGCGGCGATGGCGTCGGTGTCCGCGGCCGGGTCGAGCGTGCCGGCCGCGGCCGGCCGGGCCGGGCCGGCGGCACGCCGGTCGCCGCCCACCGTGCCGTTGTCCACCCACGCTGCGTGCTGCTCCAGGTCGGCGGCGGCCATCCCGGCCACGGCGGCCTCGCCCAGCACGGAGAACCCGGCGGTGCCCTGCACCGCGGACAGGTCCAGCGGGCAGCCGTCCTCGCTGCCGAGGCTCGTGCCGGACGCACCGCCGTGCTGCGCCCCGGCCGTGGAGCCGGACGCGCCGCCCGGCGCCCCCGGCCCGTCCTCGCCGGGCCCGGCCTGCGGCGCGGGCGTACGGCCCTGCATCGCCCCGGCTACCGCCTCGGCCGTCAGGACCAGGCCCGTCGCGCCGGTGCAGGAGACGGTGACGTCGGCACGTGTCAGCTCGGCCGGCACCGACTCCATCGGGACCGCGCGGGCCGCCACGTCCGTGTCGTCGCCCTCCATGAGGATCTCGGCGAGGCGCTCGGCCCGGTCGAAGGTGCGGTTGGCGACGACGATCTCGGCGACCCCGGCCCGCGCGAGCGTGGCAGCGGCCAGGGAGGACATCGACCCGGCCCCGATGACCAGGGCCCTCTTGCCCCGGGCCCACTGCTGTACGTCGCCGCCCCGGGCCAGCTGCTCCAGGCCGAAGGTGACCAGGGACTGGCCGGCGCGGTCGATGCCGGTCTCGGAGTGGGCGCGCTTGCCGACCCGCAGGGCCTGCTGGAACAGGTCGTTCAGCAGACGGCCGGCGGAGTGCAGCTCCTGCGCCCGGGCCAGGGAGTCCTTGATCTGGCCGAGGATCTGCCCCTCGCCGACGACCATCGAGTCCAGCCCGCAGGCCACCGAGAACAGGTGGTGGACGGCCCGGTCCTCGTAGTGCACGTAGAGATAGGGAGTGAGCTCCTCGAGACCGACCCCGCTGTGCTGGGCGAGCAGCGTGGACAGCTCGGCGACACCGGCGTGGAACTTGTCCACGTCGGCGTAGAGCTCGATGCGGTTGCAGGTGGCGAGCACCGCGGCCTCGGTGGCCGGCTCGGCGGCGACCGTGTCCTGGAGCAGCTTGACCTGCGCGTCCACGGTCAGCGCGGCCCGCTCCAGCACGCTGACCGGGGCGCTGCGGTGACTGAGTCCGACGACGAGGAGGCTCATGCCGGCATCACGGCGGGCATGTCCCCGTCGGGCCCCTGGTCGGCCGAGTCGCTGCGGGCGGCTGCGGCGGTGGGCACGCCGCCGTCGGAGGAGGCGGCCTCCTCCCCTGCCTTGCGCTGCTCGTGGAAGGCGAGGATCTGCAGCTCGATGGAGAGGTCGACCTTGCGCACGTCGACGCCCTCGGGGACGGACAGCACGGTCGGCGCGAAGTTCAGGATGGAGGTGACACCGGCGGCCACGAGCCGCTCGCAGACCGCCTGGGCGGCACCGGCGGGGGTGGCGATGACACCGATCGACACGCCGTTGTCCTGGATGATCTTCTCCAGGTCGTCGGAGTGCTGCACCGGGATCCCGGCGACGGGCTTGCCGGCCATGGCCGGGTCGGCGTCGATGAGCGCGGCGACCCGGAACCCGCGGGAGGCGAAGCCGCCGTAGTTGGCGAGGGCGGCGCCGAGGTTTCCGATACCGACGATCACAACCGGCCAGTCCTGGGTGAGCCCCAGTTCACGGGAGATCTGGTACACGAGATACTCGACGTCGTAGCCGACACCCCTGGTCCCGTAGGAGCCGAGGTAGGAGAAGTCCTTGCGCAGCTTCGCGGAGTTGACCCCCGCCGCGGCCGCGAGCTCCTCGGAGGAGACCGTGGGAACCGAGCGCTCCGACAGCGCGGTCAGAGCGCGGAGGTACAGCGGAAGCCGGGCGACGGTGGCCTCGGGAATCCCTCGGCTGCGGGTCGCCGGTCGGTGAGTTCGGCCAGTTGCCACGGTGCTCCTGCGGGTAGAGCGGGGCTGTAGGCGGTCATACGTCCCTACATGACCGCCCCGTCGAATGCAGGCTATGTCTTTGTGAACGCGTGCACAAAGATGGTGTCCGATTTGCCCGGCCAACGTGACCGGGGTCACGCGCCCCCGGCGCATACGCAGGGAACCGGCGCCGGGGCGCCACCGTTCCTTGTCTTCTGGGGGCAAAACCGCACACTCTCCTCAGTGAATCCCGCCCCCGAGACCAAGCCGCCATCGATCCTAAGCGACCTGGCGGGCTTCTTTGGACTGCTCGGTCAGTCGCTCACCGGGCGGGATCAGTCGGTCAGCGCCTTGCGCAGACGGCCCTCGTTCACGCGCCAGAACGTGTGCTGCCTGCCGTCCACCAGCACGACCGGGATCTGCTCCCAGTACTGGTCGTGCAGTTCCCGATCCTCGGTGATGTCCTTCTGCTCCCAGGGGACTCCCAGATCACCGCACACCTTCTCCACAACGACCTGTGCGTCATCACACAGATGGCAGCCGGGCTTGCGGATCAGGGTGACGAGCCGGTCACCGGAGCGCCTGCGGCGGAAGAGGGAACTCATGTCGGCCATTGTCGCGCGCCCGCGGACAAGCGGAACCCCCGCGAAAGCCCCGGCGGACACGCCGGCCGCGCCCGACCCGCGCGGCGTCTTTTGACGACATGCTTGCCGAGAGTTCACACGCCCCCAACCTTCCGGCTCCGGAACCCCCGAACAAACTGGCTATGCTCACGCCATGGCCGCTCTCGGATGGCTCACTCCCCGTAGGCGCTCCGCCACGGCGCGGAGCGTTTTGGCAGGCGAGGCCTCGGCGGAGGCAGCCCGCAAGTCCACACAGGAAGTCGCCGGCACGACCGAGGAACCGCAGTTCCCGGTGCACGGCGACGACCAGGCCGCCGCCTTCTTCGACCTGGACAACACCGTCATGCAGGGCGCGGCCCTCTTCCACTTCGGGCGGGGCCTGTACAAGCGGAAGTTCTTCGAGACGCGCGAGCTGGCGAAGTTCGCCTGGCAGCAGGCATGGTTCCGCCTGGCCGGGGTCGAGGACCCCGAGCACATGCAGGAGGCCCGTGACTCGGCCCTGTCGATCGTCCAGGGCCACCGCGTCGCCGAACTGCAGTCGATCGGCGAGGAGATCTACGACGAGTACATGGCCGAGCGCATCTGGCCCGGCACCCGGGCCCTCGCCCAGGCCCACCTGGACGCCGGCCAGAAGGTGTGGCTGGTGACGGCCGCCCCCGTCGAGATCGCCACGGTCATCGCCCGCCGCCTCGGCCTGACCGGTGCCCTCGGCACGGTCGCCGAGTCCGTCGACGGCGTCTACACCGGCAAGCTCGTCGGCGAACCGCTGCACGGCCCCGCCAAGGCCGAGGCCGTACGCGCCCTGGCCGCCGCCGAGGGCCTGGACCTCGGCCGGTGCGCCGCCTACAGCGACTCGCACAACGACATCCCGATGCTCTCCCTGGTCGGCCACCCCTACGCCATCAACCCGGACAGCAAGCTGCGCAAGCACGCCCGGCAGCTGGACTGGCGTCTGCGCGACTACCGCACGGGCCGCAAGGCGGCCAAGGTCGGCATCCCGGCCGCGGCGGGCGTCGGCGCGGTCGCGGGCGGCACGGCGGCCGCCATCGCCCTGCACCGCCGGCGCCGCTGACCACCCGATCAAACCGGGACACGGATGTTTGCGGCCTGACAATCGCCGTAAATCCAACTGGCGTACCCCCACAACCTCCCCTCCAGTCCTCTTGGCTGCACACGGCCACAACACGCCCTGCACTCAGCCACAATCCGAAGCGTTCCGGTCGACAACCGGTCACGCTTCGGCACCTGACCAGGCGTCAATCGGTTACGGAAGCGACGTAATCGATGATTTGAGCAACTCGGTGTAGCAGCGCCTGCACGAAGCGTTATTCTCCTCAGACGCAAACCGGTACCCCTCCGTCGCTACGACGGGTGAAAGGTCCCGCACTGCACGTGATGGAAGCTCTGCCTCTGGGAGTCCCGTGTACCCACACGTCGGGGTTGACGCCTCGGGCCTGGCTACGCTGCGCGCAACGGTCAACGACCTGTTGCGCGGCTTCGTCCCCACCGCGTACGCCGTCCCCGCATTCGCCACCGCCGCGCCCGTAGGCCCTTGCTACGCACTGGCCGACGGCAGCGCCGCGGTCGGCAGACGAGGGCGCCCCTCCGGCGCGGCCACCGCACGCCGGCCTGCCGCGGACAGCGACAGCGCCCGGATGATGGACCTCGTGGAGCGCGCCCAGGCCGGCGAGGCCGACGCCTTCGGCCGCCTCTACGACCAGTACAGCGACACCGTCTACCGGTACATCTACTACCGGGTCGGAGGAAAGGCGACCGCCGAGGACCTCACCAGCGAGACCTTCCTGCGGGCCCTGCGCCGCATCGGCACCTTCACCTGGCAGGGCCGCGACTTCGGCGCCTGGCTCGTGACCATCGCCCGCAACCTCGTCGCGGACCACTTCAAGTCCAGCCGGTTCCGCCTCGAGGTCACCACCGGCGAGATGCTCGACGCCAACGAGGTCGAGCGCTCCCCCGAGGACTCCGTCCTGGAGTCCCTCTCCAACGCCGCCCTGCTCGACGCCGTACGGCGGCTCAACCCCCAGCAGCAGGAGTGTGTGACGCTCCGCTTCCTCCAAGGCCTCTCCGTGGCCGAGACCGCCCGGGTGATGGGCAAGAACGAGGGCGCCATCAAGACCCTCCAGTACCGGGCCGTCCGCACCCTCGCGCGGCTGCTCCCGGAAGACGCCCGCTGACCGGCGAGCACGCTCGGCGACTCCCAACTCACGGACCGTGAAAGTCCGTTGACTCCGGCATCCGATCGGCCGGAGTCCGTAACCCAAGTGCCACACCGCTCGTTGTGCGGAATGCAGGCTCCCTGTGGTCACCCCTGGCCGGCTCCGGTCGCTCGATCGTGTGGTCGTGGTCGGGGTGTGCAACCCTCAGGACCCCCTGGGGAGTCGACCGTCATGACGAGAGGAGGTGCCGCCAGTGATCGCGAACGTATCGGCGCACCGGCGGGCGAACGCCTTCGCCCAGGCCCTGGAGGAGCAGTCCGAGCAGGGCCCGGCGGCCGAGCAGCCCGAAGGATCGGCACCGGACCCGGCCACCGCGGAATCGAGCGAACAGGCCCGCCATCTGGCGCTCGCCTCGGGGCTCGGCGCGTTGCCCAAGCCGGAGCTCGACCCGGAGGTCAAGGTCGTCCAGCGGGCCCAGCTGGTGGCAGCGTTCGAGGCCATGCTCCAGGAGGGCACCGCGGGCGGCGGGGCGACGGACAGCGCGGTCCCCGGACAGCGGTCCCGGGCCCGCGGCGCGCACCGCGCGGGTTCACTGAAGAAGTTGCGGCCGCGTTCCCGGCTCGCCAAGGGCCTCACCGCGGGCGGACTCAGCGTCGGGGTCGCCGCGAGCGCCTTCGGCGGAGTCTCCGCCGCCAGCTCGGACGCCCTACCCGGCGACTCGCTCTACGGCCTCAAGCGCGGCATCGAGGACGTCAAGCTCGGCCTCGCCGACGGGGCGGACGAGCGCGGCCGGGTCTATCTCGACCACGCCTCCACCCGGCTCAGCGAAGCACGCCGCCTGATGGAGCGGGGCCGCAGCGGCCCCCTGGACCACGAGTCCCTCGGCGAGATCCGCCGTGCCCTGTCCGGCATGCGGCACGACGCGTCGGAGGGCCACCGGCTGCTGAGCGAGGCGTACGAGCACGACCCGGACTCACTCGGCCCCATCCAGGCCCTGTCCGCGTTCTCCCGCTCCCACCGCCAGGCCTGGGGCGAACTGCGCGATCGGCTGCCCGTCCAGCTCGGTGACGTCAGCCGGGAGGTGTCGTCCGTCTTCGACGCCATAGAGGAGGACGTCGCCCCGCTGCGCTCCCTGCTGCCCGAGCCCCCGGCCACCGGCGGCGGCGACGGCAAGCGGCAGGGCGCCTCCGAATCCGCTCCCAGCGGTTCCTCGGACACGGGCCGCTCGACGCGTCCCAGCGACGGCGGCGGCAAGCACAGCGACGAGCACAGCACCGGCGGCGGCAGCGGCAGCCCCAGCCGCTCGGCCGGCTCCGGTGACGACAGCGACGGCCTGCTCGGCGGCAACACCGGCGGCCTGCTCGACCCACCGAAGAACAGCGAGACCAGCACCTCCCCGTCGGCGGAGGGCAACACACCCGTCCCCGAGCCGGATGTGACGCTCCCGCCCCTCCTGCCCGGCCTGCTGCCCGGCCTGGGCATCGACAGCGAGGACGCGAACTAGGCAACGCCACGACGACGGGGGCGCCCCTTCGGCAGGGGCGCCCCCGTCGTCGTGCGCGAAGTGTCAGAAGAACACCGACCGCCGCTGCACCAGCAGTTTGTAGAGCGTGTGCTGGATCTGCTCCCTGACCTGGTCGGTCAGGTTGAACATGAGCATCGGGTCCTCCGCCGCCTCCGGTGGATAGCCGTCCGTGGGGATCGGCTCGCCGAACTGGATCGTCCACTTGGTCGGCAGCGGGATCGCCCCGAGCGGCCCCAGCCACGGGAACGTCGGTGTGACCGGGAAGTACGGGAAGCCCAGCAGGCGCGCGACCGTCCTGGCGTTGCCGATCATCGGGTAGATCTCCTCCGCCCCGACGATCGAGCAGGGCACGATCGGCGTCCCCGCGCGCAGCGCCGTCGAGACGAAACCGCCGCGGCCGAAGCGCTGCAGCTTGTAGCGGTCCGCGAAGGGCTTGCCGAGCCCCTTGAAGCCCTCGGGCATCACCCCGACCAGTTCGCCCTGCTCCAGCAGCCGGGAGGCGTCCTCGGCGCACGCCAGGGTGTGACCCAGCTTGCGGGCCAGCTCGTTGACCACCGGCAGCATGAACACCAGGTCCGCGGCCAGCAGCCGCAGATGCCGGCCCGCCGGGTGGTTGTCGTGCACGGCGACCTGCATCATCAGGCCGTCCATCGGCAGGGTGCCGGAGTGGTTGGCGACGATCAGGGCACCGCCCTCGGACGGGATGTTCTCGATGCCCTTCACCTCGACCCGGAAGTACGTCTCGTACAGCGGGCGCAGCAGCGACATCAGGACCTGGTCGGTGAGTTCCTCGTCGTAGCCGAAGTCGTCGACCTCGTAGTCCCCGGTGAGGCGGCGGCGCAGGAACGCCAGGCCGCCCGCGATCCGTCGTTCCAGCCCGCCCCCGCCGTCCGGGGAAGGCTCCGGCGGCTGTTCATCGGAAGTCACAGGAACATCATCCTGCGGAACAGCCCTGGTGGGCAGGGGCTCCACCTCACGCACCGGCACGGACTCCGCGCCCGGGCGGCGGTTCCCGGCGCTCCGGCGCCGCTGGGGACGCTGCGCGGCGTTCCCCCGGGACCGGTCGTCGTCGAACGGAATGACCTTGGCGTCCGCCATCGTTGATGCGCTCCTCAGTTGGCGCTCTGCGTCGGGGAGTGTCCGCCGCCCGCGAGGGGCAGGCCGGCGATCCGGTCGACGGCCCCCGCGAGGGCCTCCGGCGGAAGGAGTCCGGGGCCCTGGCTGCGGGCGAAGTCCGCGAACGTCTCCGCGGTCGTGTACTTGGGCTGGAATCCCAGCGTCTCGCGCATCTGGCCCGTGGCCACGACCCGGCCGTGCGTGAGCAGCCGGATCTGCTCGGGCGAGAAATCCGTCATTCCCAGCGTACGCACCAGCGAGCCCGCCCAGGTGACGGCCGGCAGCAGCAGGGGCACGGTGGGGCGGCCGAGGCGCCGGGAGCACTGCGAGAGCAGCAGCACACCGTCGCCGGCGATGTTGAAGGTGCCGCTGTTGAGCGTGCCGCGCCGGGGCTCGTGCGAGCCGAGCCGCAGCACCTCGATCACGTCGTCCTCGTGTACGAACTGCAGCCTGGGGTCGTAGCCGAACACGGTCGGCAGGACCGGCAGCGCGAAGTACGACGCGAGCGGGGTGTCCGCGGTCGGGCCGAGGATGTTGGCGAACCGCAGCACACACACGGCCACATCGGGCCGGCGGCGCGCGAAGCCGCGGACGTAGCCCTCGACCTCGACGGTGTCCTTGGCGAAGCCGCCACTGGGCAGGGACTTGGGCGGGGTCGTCTCGGTGAACACGGCCGGGTCACGGGGCGCGGAGCCGTAGACGTTCGTGCTGGACTTCACGACCAGCCGTTGCACGGACGGGGACTTCTGGCAGGCACCGAGCAGCTGCATGGTGCCGATGACGTTGGTCTCCTTCAGGGAGGCCCGGTTGCCGCTGCCCAGCGGCGTGCCCGTCACGTCGAGGTGGACGATCGTGTCGGCGCCCGTCTCGGCGAGCACCCGCGCGATGCCGGGCTGCCGGATGTCGGCCTGGACGAAGTCCGCACCGCCCAGATGATGCTCGGGCGGCACCGCGTCCACGGCGACGACCCGGTCGACGTCGGGGTCCCGCTGGATCCGCCGGACGAACCGGCCCCCCAGCTGGCGGGCCACTCCGGTCACGAGCACGACCTTGCCCAAGATCAGCGCCTTCCTTCCGAACTCCTCGTCCCCGCCGCGTTCCCCCGTGGGGCCAACTTAGCGGGTTGTCGTTGCGCTGTGATGACCGCCTGATGCGCGAAGTGACCGAAGCCAGCCGGACGCAGGAGCCACGGCCGGAGCCGGTGGCCCGACGCGGATATGCGTGTGGCCCCCCACCGGTGGTGGGGGGCCACAGCAACGCTCTCGCGGCGTGCGCGTCGCGAACTTACTTCTTGTTGCGACGCTGGACGCGCGTGCGCTTGAGCAGCTTGCGGTGCTTCTTCTTCGCCATCCGCTTGCGCCGCTTCTTGATAACAGAGCCCACGACTACCCTCGCTCACTTCTCATCACTCGGTGTTTGGGCGCCATGGGCCCATACGACCTACGAGGGGCCAGCCTACCCGTCCGAGCGCTGAGGTCGTAATCGAGGAGGCCGGAGGGATCCCCGAGTGCCCTGTAGGGGGATCACCCCGGCCCTGCCGTCAGGCGGTTTCCACCCCCACGTAGCTCTCGCGGAGGTACTCGTGAACCGCTTGCTCCGGGACGCGGAAGGACCGCCCCACACGGATCGCGGGCAGATGACCGCTGTGCACCAGCCGGTACACGGTCATCTTCGACACTCGCATCACCGAGGCGACTTCCGCCACGGTAAGGAACTGAACCTCGTTCAGAGGCCTCTCGCCAGCTGCAGCCATGACACACCTGAACCTTCCGCACTCGACGGCCACCGGCTTCCCCTTCCGGTGACTCTTCGTCGCTGCGTGCTCACTCCCCAATGTAGGGGCCAGTGATGCGAGTGGGGAAGAGGTGCACCCATCGGCGGCCTACTGTGACAGACACGCCCGATTGAGTACGTAGCGGGTAAGCGGCAGGTAGTAATCGGACCGCACGCCGTCATCAAGTGGAACGACGACGGACACGGACCCCTCGGCCTCCCCCACGAACAGCGCCGGGTCGTCCGTATCGGCCGGCCCGATGGCCTCGAACCCCAGCTGACCTGCCCCGCAGACCCACCCGTGGTCCCCGATCACCAGCTCGGGCAACGGCCCGCCGGACTCCGCGCAAGCGGCCAGCACGGTACGAACCGGGAGAGGTGAGTGCGTATGTGCGCCGGGCTCACAACCGGGGCGTTCGGGGTCCTGGGTCCGCACCAGCGCGACTCCTCGTACGTAGTCGAGGTTGTGCGTACGTAGACCGAACCGGGTCGTTATGTCGACACGGCGACCCTGCGCGGGGGTGAGGACGGCACATCCCGCCGCCGACAGAGCGTCTGCCAGAGCACCGTAGAAACCGAGCAGCCGGTGCGGGTGCCCGGTGCCGAGAAGCACGGGCGCACCCCGCCGGGCGGCCTCGGCGAGGCGTTCCGCGAAGGCGTCCAGCGCCGCCACGGTCCGCTCCGGATCGATCACGTCCTGGCCGGAAACCCGCCGGGAATCGGCCGAAACACCACACCGGTCCGCCATCAGCTCGAGCAACTCCCGCTGCCTCCAGGCCCCTTCGGGATCGATCCCCAGCAGCACCCGCGGGTCCCGGGCCGCGAAGAGCCGGTAACTGCGCAGGCTCTCCTCCCGCGAGGTCGCCACGGTCCCGGCGAGCCGCGCGCCCACCAGGTGCGCGCGCAGGGCTTCGGTGGTCAGCACATGAAGATCGTGCGTGACCGTGACTCCACCTGTCCCGAGAACCCGCGAACACCGCACGGTCGGCCCATGACCGGCTCCGTCGCATCGCGTCGGGAGGAGTCACAGGAGCGCACCGCCGGGTGGGGTCACGGGAGACGCGGGGATCGCATCGCCGGACGGAGTCACAGGAGTCGCAGGCCTCAGGCCAGCAGCCCCCGCAGCGGGAACACCGCCCGCCGGGCCGCCAGCACCGCCTGGTCCAGCCGGTCCGCCGGATCGTAGCCCTCCTCCCAGCCGGACCAGGACAGCGGCCAGCGCCCGTCCGTCATCCGCGCCGGGGCCAACTGCCGCGTCCGCGCGAACACTTCCTGCCGCCAGCCCTCGGGGATCACCGCCTCGGGCTCCACGGGCCGGCCCGCGGCGATCGCGACCAGATGCGTCCACGAGCGCGGCACGACGTCCACCACCGCGTAACCGCCCCCGCCCAGCGCCACCCACCGCCCGTCGGCGTACTCGTGCGCCAGGTCGTGACAGGCCGCCTGCACCGCCCGCTGCGCGTCCAGCGACACCGCCAGGTGCGCCAGCGGATCCTCGAAGTGCGTGTCCGCCCCGTGCTGGGTGACCAGCACCTGGGGCCGGAAGTCGGCGATCAGCTCCGGCACGATCGCGTGGAACGCCCGCAGCCACCCGGCGTCCCCCGTCCCGGCCGGCAGCGCCACGTTCACCGCCGAGCCCTCCGCCGTGTCCGCCCCGGTCTCCTCCGGCCACCCGGTCTGCGGGAACA
Source organism: Streptomyces sp. NPDC029041 (assembly GCF_040637515.1). Classification (NCBI taxonomy): domain Bacteria; kingdom Bacillati; phylum Actinomycetota; class Actinomycetes; order Kitasatosporales; family Streptomycetaceae; genus Streptomyces; species Streptomyces sp. NPDC029041. Next base: position 192,579 of record NZ_JBEZWO010000014.1, read on the forward strand.
GCGTCCGCGGATGCTCGTGCAGCGAGATCGTCAGCACCCGCGGGTCCTCCCAGAACGCCGCCTGCACCCCGTCCCCGTGATGCACGTCGACATCGACGTACGCGACCCGCTCCGCCCCGAGCTCCAGCAGCCGCGCGATCGCCAGCGAGGCGTCGTTGTAGATGCAGAACCCGGACGCGCCGCCCGGCATCGCGTGGTGCAGCCCGCCCGCGAAGTTCACCGCGTGCTGCGCCTCACCCCGCCACACCGCCTCCGCCGCCCCGACCGACTGCCCGGCGATCAGCGCCGACACCTCGTGCATCCCCGCGAACGCCGGATCGTCCATCGTCCCCAGCCCGTACGACTGGTCCGCCGCCCCCGGATCCGCGGACGCGGCCTTCACCGCCCCGATGTAGTCCTGCCGGTGGACGAGCCGCAGCGTCGACTCCCCGGCCGCCCTCGCGGCGACCACGTCCACCTCACGGTCCAGCCCGAAGGCGCCGACCAGTTTCCGGGTCAGGGCGAGCCGGACGGGGTCCATCGGATGCCCCGGACCGAAGTCATACCCCGTTACTGCCTCGTCCCACATCAGCTGTGCGCGGCCGCTCATGCCCGCCACCGTATCGGTCCGGTTGAGCTCCGAACGACCGGGCGTACACCAGCGTCACCAGCACCAACACCATCGGCACCAGCATGGCCCCGCGGTAGCTCCACAGATCGCCGAGCGCCCCGACCAACGGCGAACCGATGAGGAAGCCCACGTAGTTGAAGACGTTCAGACGCGCCACGGCCGCATCCGAAGCCCCCGGGAAGAGCCTCCCGGCCGCCGCGAACGTCTGCGGCACCAGCACACACAACCCCAGCCCCAGCAGCGTGAACCCCAGCATCCCGACCCACGCCCCGGGCGCGGCGGCCACCACGGCGAACCCGCCCGCCGCCACCAGCGCACCGGCCCGCACCACCGTGACCGCCCCGAAGCGCCGCACGCCGAAGTCGCCGATCGTCCGCCCCAGCAGCGTGGTGACCATGTACACGTTGAACGGCACCGTCGCCATCTGCTCCGAGCTTCCCAGCACGTCCTGCAGATACTTGGCACTCCAGTTGGAGACCGTCGAGTCCCCGATGTACGCGACCGTCATCACCAGACACAGCGGCAGCAGCCACTTGAAGACGACCGCGCCGCCCTCTCCGGTCTGCTCCTGCGCCCCGGGCGCCGCACCCCGGTCGTCGGCATACCACCGGCTCCCCACCAGCACCGCCGGCAGCAGCATCAGCACGACCGGCAGATACGACACCCACAACGCCAGATGCCAGTGCGCCCCCACCCAGGCCAACGAGGCCCCGACGATCCCGCCCAGGCTGTAGGCCGCGTGAAAACTGAGCATGATGCTGCGCCCGTACGCCCGTTGCAGGCTCACTCCGAGCATGTTCATCGAGGCGTCCAGCACCCCTACGGCAAGTCCGAACGCGGCGAGCGCCACGCCGAGTTCCACCATCCGCTCCCCGGCCCCGACACCGAGCAGCGCCAGCAGCACCACGGGCTGGGACCACCGCAGCAGCCGGCTCGGCGGCACCCGCTTCACCAGCCGCTCGGTGGACACGCTCCCGACCCCGGCGAGGACCGGAACGGCGGCCAGAAACGCGGGCAGCAGCGCGTCGGAGACCCCGTAGCGGTTCTGGATGGCGGGGATCCTCGTCACGAGCAGAGCGAAGGCGACACCCTGCACCAGGAAGCTGAACGCCAACGAGGCCCTGCCGCGCCGCAGCACATCTGTCATGGCGGCGAGCGTAGGGCCCCGGCTTACTCGTGGGTAGATCCAGCCAAAGATGAATTTCCCTCAGCTTCGACGGATCGGCGGGATCGACTCACACGAGCAGGTCGGGCAGTTCCTCCATGCGGGAGAAGAGCCGATCTGCCCCGGACAGCTTCTCCGCCGGCGTCATCGCGGTGAACCCGCAGACGTCCATCCCCGCCGCGACGGCGGCCTGCACGCCCAGCGGACTGTCCTCGACGACGACGCACCGCCCCGGCGCGACCCCCATCTTCTCGGCCGCGTACAGGAAGAGATCGGGGGCCGGCTTCCCCCGCCCCACGTCCTGAGAGCTGAAGATCCGCGCCTCGTCGAACCATCGGTCGAGTCCCGTCGTCCTGTGCCCCACACGGATCCGCTCATGGCTACCGGAGGAGGCCACGCAGTACGGCACCCCGTCGGCGGCCAGCTTCTCCAGCAGCACGGAGGCCCCGGCCACGGCCACCAGTTCCTGCTCGAACGCCGCGAAAACTCGCGTATGAAAGACGTCGTCGAATTCGTCCGGCAGCCGCTGCCCCGTTCGCTCGAGGACCAGCTCGTGGATCCGGTGCATGGCCGATCCCATGTAGTCCCGGATGGACTCCTCATAGGACGTGGGGTGCCCCAGCTCGGTGAGGTACGCCGCGAGCAACCGGTTGGAGATGGGCTCGCTGTCGACGAGCACACCGTCGTTGTCGAAGATCACCAGGTCATAGCGCATGAACTCGAGCCTAAACGCAGAAAACCCCCGCATCCGAAGATGCGGGGGTTTTCCCAAAAATTGTTCGGCGGCGTCCTACTCTCCCACAGGGTCCCCCCTGCAGTACC
>NZ_JBEZWO010000015.1:0-27845 GCF_040637515.1 Streptomyces sp. NPDC029041
AGGGGGGGGGGGGGCGCGGGCGGGCCCCCCCCCGGGGCCCCCCGCGCGCGGTGGCGCCGGGCCCCCCGCGGCGCCAACGCGCCGCCCGGCCACCGCGGAGGGCCGCCCCCCCGCGGGGGGCGGGCGGGGCCGGGGGGGGGCCCCGCAGCGGTGACGCTGCGGGCCCTCCGGCATGTGGTCCGTCTCAGACCTCGTCGCGGCGGAGCGAGGGCTTGAGTTCCTTCAGCCGGCCGAGCAGGCCGTTCACGAACGAGGGCGACTCGTCCGTGGAGAACTCCTTCGCCAGCTGCACCATCTCGTCGAGGACGACGGCGTCCGGCGTCGCGTCGACCCAGATCAGCTCGTAGGCGCCGAGCCGCAGGATGTTGCGGTCGACGACGGGCATCCGGTCGAGGGTCCAGCCGACGGAGTACTGCGCGATGAGCTCGTCGATGCGCTTCGCGTACTTCGCGTAGCCCTCGACCAGCTCCATCGTGTACTCGCTGACCGGCGGCTGCCGGGTGTCCGACCGGGACAGCCGGACCCAGTCCGCGAGGACGGTCAGCACCTCGGCGCCGCGCTGGTCTGCCTCGAAGAGGATCTGGAAGGCGCGCTTTCGGGCCGTGTTGCGGGCAGCCACGGTTAGCTGTTCACCCGGCCGAGGTAGTCGCTGGTGCGGGTGTCGACCTTGATCTTCTCACCGGTGGTGATGAAGAGGGGCACGTTGATCTGGTGGCCGGTCTCCAGGATGGCGGGCTTGGTGCCGCCGGTGGAGCGGTCGCCCTGGACGCCCGGCTCGGTCTCCTGGATGACGAGCTCGACGGCGGCGGGCAGCTCCACGAAGAGCACCTCGCCCTCGTGCTGCGCGACGGTGGCGGTGAAGCCCTCGATCAGGAAGTTCGCGGCGTCGCCGACGGCCTTCTTGTCGACGTGGAGCTGGTCGTAGGTCTCCATGTCCATGAAGACGAAGTACTCGCCGTCCATGTAGGAGAACTGCATGTCGCGCTTGTCGACGGTGGCCGTTTCGACCTTGACGCCGGCGTTGAAGGTCTTGTCGACGACCTTGCCGGAGAGCACGTTCTTGAGCTTGGTGCGCACGAAGGCCGGGCCCTTGCCGGGCTTGACGTGCTGGAACTCGACGACGGACCAGAGCTGGCCGCCTTCGAGCTTGAGCACCATGCCGTTCTTGAGGTCGTTCGTGGAAGCCACGGTTGCGGAATCTCCTGGACTGACGTACGACCCCGGGGCACGCACCTGCCTGGCTACAGGGCGAGCAGCTCCTTGGTCGTGATGGTGAGTAGCTCGGGTCCGCCGTCCGCCTCGGGGCGGACGACGAGCGTGTCATCGATCCGGACACCGCCCCGGCCCGGGAGGTGGACTCCCGGTTCGACGGTGACTGGCACGCAAGCGTCCAGTTTACCCATGGCCGCGGGACTCAATTGAGGGTCCTCGTCGATTTCGAGCCCTACACCGTGTCCGGTCAGGACTGTGAGGCCTTCCGTGTACCCCGCGGAGTCCAGGACCTGGCGGGCGGCGCGGTCGACGTCCCGGCAGGCGGCGCCGGGTACCAGGCTCTCACGCCCGGCCCGCTGGGCTGCGAAGACCAGGTCGTACAGCTCGATCTGCCAGTCCGCGGGAGCGGTGCCGATGACGAACGTGCGGCCGATCTCGCAGCGGTAGCCGCGGTACGTCGCGCCGAGGCACACGGAGAGGAAGTCGCCCTCCTCGACGCGGCGGTCGGTGGGCCGGTGTCCGGGCCGGCCGGAGTTCGGGCCGGTGGCGACAGAGGTCGGGAAGGCCGGCCCGTCCGCCCCGTGGTCCACGAGCCGCCGCTCCAGTTCCAGGGCGAGGTGGCGCTCGGTCCGGCCGACGAGGATCGACTCCAGCAGCTCACCGAGGGCCTGGTCGGCGATCTCGGCGCCGATGCGCAGACAGGAGATCTCCTCCTCGTCCTTGACGACCCTGAGCTGCTCCACCGCGCTGCCCAGGCCCGCCAGGCGCAGCCCGGGGGCGACCGAGCCGAGGGCGCGGTGCCGGGCCACGGTGAGGTGGTGCTCCTCCACGGCGAGGGAGTCGGCGCCTTGGCCCACGGCGAGGCGTGCCGCCGCGACGGCCGGGTCACCGCCGCCGACTCCGGGCAGGGTGTGGACCCGCAGGGCCTCGTCGGGACGCTCCTGGGTGGGGCGGTCGGCCGTCGGCCCGGCACAGACCAGGAGGTCCTGCTCCTCGGTCCTGCCCAGCAGCAGAACGGCGCCGTGCGGGGCGGCGCCCGCGAGATAGCGCACGTTGGCGGGGCGGGAGACCAGCGCCGCCGCGCTGCCGCCCGCGTTGCAGTATTCCCTCAGACGCGTCCGGCGGGCCGCGTACACCTCTGACATGACCCGAGCGTATGAGCTCCGCCGGTTTCGTGCCGGTTGAGGGCGTCTGAGTGGGCGGTGGCGGATGTGTCCGGGTGGGTGGGGTGCTGTGCGGGAGGGGTCGTGCCGCGCGGGGTTGTGTGCCGTCCGCGGGGGTGTGGGGGCTTGCCGCGCAGTTCCCCGCGCCCCCTTACGGCGCACCCTTGTGTGCCGTCCGCGGCTTTGTGGGGACTTGCCGCGCAGTTCCCCGCGCCCCCTTACGGGCGCACCCTTGTGTGCCGTCCGCGGCTTTGTGGGGACTTGTCGCGCAGTTCCCCGCGCCCCTACGGGGCGCTGCTCACCAGGGGGGTGGGCTGGCGATGGAGCGGGCCAGGACGTCGTCCAGGACGCGCGCCGTGTCCGGGACGTCCAGCTGGGAGTTGTCGATGATCGGCAGGCCGGATCCGTACCAGCCGGCCATGCGGCCGTGGATGCGGGCGACCTCTTCGTCCGACAGCCGCCGGTTGCCCGAGCGCTCCGCGTTGCGTTCGAGGACGACGTCCAGCCCGGGCAGGAGGACGACCGGCAGCAGGCCCGGTCCGACGTGGCGCTTCCAGCCGCCGAGGCCGACGACCGGACGGTCGGGGAAGACCGCGTCGTCGAGGATGCACGAGATGCCGTTGGCCAGGAAGTTCCGCGCGGCGAAGCCGCAGGTGCGGCGGGCCAGGCGGTACTGCGCCTCGGAGTTGTCGTTCCACCCGGACTGGGGGTCGGCGAAGCCGGAGCGGACCCACTCGCGTACGTCGTCGAGGCTGATGTGGGCCGTGGGGACCCGGCGGTGGTCCGCCCAGTACTTGGCGACGCTGGTCTTGCCCGCACCCGCGGGGCCGATGAGCAGCACCGCGAGTGTCGTGCCGGCGGGGTCGGGAACCGTCGCGGCGGGCGGGGCCATGGGCATGGCGACGGGGCCGCCGGGCGGCAGCGGTACATGACCGGTGGTATCCGGCGCCGACGGGGCGGAAGCGGGGGCCGGTCCGGGCGGGGGCGCCGGATATCCCGGCGCCGGGGGCGGCGGGGGTGCGGGCACCGAGCCCTGGTGGGCGCCCGCGTTCGGCGGGACCGGGTGATGTGCGGCCGGCGACCAGCCCGTGGCCGGTCCGTGCCCCGGCTGATGGGGCGGCGGCAGCGGAGAACCCACTGCGTGCTGCATCCGGTGCCACTCCGTCTCGTACAGGCGATGGGCGCTGACAGGGGGCGGAATCCCCCTGCTACCGAACGGTACCGCCCCCGGTCGTCGATGTGTGAACGGCCGGGGGCGGCCCGAAGTGCCCAATCCCGCAAGGTGAATTCGGGCGGAAGGCGCGCCGGAGGACTTACTGCCCGACTTCGCCGTACGCGGCGAGCAGCACGGCCGGGTCGGGCCCCTCCAGGACGGTGGGCTTGGCCAGCCCGTCGAGGACGATGAAGCGCAGCAGGTTGCCGCGGGACTTCTTGTCGACCTTCATGGTCTCCAGCAGCTTGGGCCACTGGTCGTACCGGTAGTGCAGGGGCAGTCCGACCGCTTCGAGGATCGTGCGGTGGCGGTCGGCCGTCGCGTCGTCCAGCCGGCCCGCCAGGCGTCCCAGTTCGGCGGCGAAGTGCATGCCGACCGAGACGGCCGCGCCGTGGCGCCACTTGTAGCGCTCGTTCTTCTCGATGGCGTGGCCGAGCGTGTGCCCGTAGTTGAGGATCTCCCGCAGGCCCGACTCCTTCAGGTCCGACGACACGACGTCGGCCTTGACCCGGATGGAGCGCTCGATGAGCTCGGCGGTGTGCGGGCCGGCCGGGGTGCGGGCCGCCTCGGGGTCGGACTCGATGAGGTCCAGGATCACCGGGTCGGCGATGAAGCCGGCCTTGATGACCTCGGCGAGGCCGGAGACGTAGTCGTTGACCGGCAGGGAGTCCAGCGCGGACAGGTCGCAGAGCACGCCGGCGGGCGGGTGGAATGCGCCGACGAGGTTCTTGCCCTCGGCGGTGTTGATGCCGGTCTTGCCGCCGACGGCCGCGTCCACCATGGCGAGCACGGTCGTGGGGATCGCGATCCAGCGCACTCCGCGCAGCCAGGTGGCGGCCACGAACCCGGCGAGGTCCGTGGTCGCGCCGCCGCCGACGCCGACGACGACGTCCGTGCGCGTGAACCCGGACTGGCCGAGCGCCTTCCAGCAGTAGGCGGCGACCTCGGCGGTCTTGGCCTCCTCCGCGTTGGGCACCTGGATGGCGATGGCCTCGTAGCCCTGCTCGGCCAGGTCGGCGCGCAGCGCGTCACCGGTCTCGGCCAGCGCCTCGGGGTGGAGGATCGCGACCCGCTGGGCCTTCTCGCCGATCAGCCCGCCGAGTTCGCCCAGCAACTGCCGGCCCACCAGGACCTCGTACGGGTCGGTGCCCGCCGTGCCGCCGACCTGGATCCGGGTGACTGCCTCGCTCATGCTTCCTTCAACTCCAGTGCGTCCAAGGCGGCTTCGGTGACCTCTTCGGGCGTCCGGCCGTCGGTGGCGACCACGGCCGTGGCGACCTCTTCGTACAGGTGGCGGCGGGCCTCCATCAGCTCCCGCCACTGCTTGCGCGGGTTGACCGCGAGCAGGGGGCGGGCCGCGTTGAGGCCGGTGCGCTTGACCGCCTCCTCGACGTCCATCGACAGGTACGCCACCCGCTGCCCGGCGAGCAGAGCGCGCGTGTCGGCGTCGAGGATCGCGCCGCCGCCCAGGGCCAGGACGCCGTCGTGCTCGGCGAGCGCCCGGTGCACGGCGGCCTTCTCGATCGCGCGGAAGGCGGGCTCGCCCTCGTCCACGAAGATCTCGGCGACGGTCCGGCCCTGCTCGGCGACGATGTCGTCGTCGGTGTCCCGGTAGGAGGCGCCGAGCCGCTCGGCCAGCAGCTGCCCCACGGTGGACTTGCCCACGCCCATCGGGCCGACCAGGACGACCAGCGGGCCGCTCATCGGATGGCGAGGTTGTCGAGGTACGACGTCACGTTGCGGCGGGTCTCGGCCACCGAGTCGCCGCCGAACTTCTCCGCGACCGCGTCCGCGAGCACCAGGGCCACCATGGCCTCGGCGACGATGCCGGCGGCCGGGACCGCGGAGACGTCGGAGCGCTGGTGGTGGGCCTGCGCCGCCTCGCCGGTGGTGACGTCCACGGTCTGCAGGGCGCGCGGCACGGTCGCGATCGGCTTCATCGCGGCGCGGACGCGCAGCAGCTCACCGGTGGTCAGACCGCCCTCGGTGCCGCCGGAGCGGCCGGTGGTGCGCCGGATGCCGTCGTCGGTCCTGACGATCTCGTCGTGCGCCTTGGAGCCGGGCACCCGCGCCAGCTCGAAACCGTCGCCGATCTCGACGCCCTTGATCGCCTGGATGCCCATGAGGGCACCGGCGAGCCGGGCGTCCAGCTTGCGGTCCCAGTGCACGTGCGAACCGAGGCCGACGGGCACGCCGTACGCGAGGATCTCGACCACACCGCCGAGGGTGTCGCCGTCCTTGTGGGCCTGGTCGATCTCGGCGACCATCGCCTTCGAGGCGTCCGCGTCCAGGCAGCGCACGGGGTCAGCGTCCAGCTTCTCGACGTCGGCGGGCGTCGGGTACACGCCCTTGGGCGCCTTCGCCGCCGCCAGCTCCACCACGTGCGAGACGATCTCGACGCCGGTGGTCTCCTTCAGGTACGAGCGGGCCACCGCACCCAGGGCGACCCGGGCGGCGGTCTCACGGGCGGATGCGCGCTCCAGGATCGGCCGGGCCTCGTCGAAGCCGTACTTCTGCATGCCCGCGAGGTCGGCGTGGCCGGGGCGCGGCCGGGTCAGCGGGGCGTTGCGGGCGAGCCCGTCGAGGATCTCCGGGTCGACCGGGTCGGCGGCCATGACCTGTTCCCACTTCGGCCACTCGGTGTTGCCCACCATGATCGCGACCGGGGAGCCGAGGGTGAGGCCGTGCCGGACGCCGCCGAGGAAGGTGACCTCGTCACGCTCGAACTTCATCCGGGCACCGCGCCCATAGCCCAGGCGCCGCCTCGCGAGATGGTCCGCCACCATGTCCGTGGTGATCGGCACGCCGGCGGGAAGGCCCTCCAGCGTCGCGACGAGTGCGGGACCGTGGGACTCCCCCGCGGTCAGCCAGCGCAACCTGCTCAACGGTGCTCCTCAGTGCTCGCGCTCTGGTACTGCCCTGCGTACGCGCCTCGTCGCGTACGGCGACGGCGTGACCGGGTGCGCGGCCCGGTCCACCGTCTCCGATCCTCCCACGCCGGGGCCCTTCGCCCGGCGGCCGGTCCATCAAGCGGACGCGTTCGCGGACGGGCCCTCGCCCTGACGCTGCGGTGGCGCGTACGCCCCGAGGAAGTCGGCACCGCTCGGCTGCCGCGCCTGCTGGACCTGCGGGGCGTAGGCCCCCAGGTGGTCGGCCCCGCTGCCCTGCTGTCCCGGCCGGGTCTGCTGCTGAGGCGCGTACTGCCCCAGGTGGTCCGCGCCGCGCCCCTGCCCGTACCGGGCGGCGGCGTGCACCGGCTGACCGTTCCGGAGGGCACGCCGGTAGGCGATCTTGCGTTTGATCTTGACGACCCAGGACGCCACGACGGCGAGCACGATGAGAGCGAGCACCGTGATCTGCACCCAGTCGGGCAGGAATCCCAGCAGGGACTCGAATATCTGGGACTTGACGGACGCCTGAGGCAGGCCTGTGGACATGACGGACGTTCCCCTCCCCCTGTTCCGCCCCCTGCGGAACCGAGAGCGGATCTTATCGGCCGGCGAGAGCGCGCTCGCCCGCTTTTCGCATGGCGTCCAGGGGCGCCGGTGCCCGCCCCGTCATCTGCTCGACCTGGAGCACTGCCTGGTGCACCAGCAGGTCGAGACCGCTGACGACGGCACCGCCGTACCCCGACCAGCGGGCGGCGAGGTCGGTCGGCCAGGGGTCGTACAGGACGTCGAAGAGGGCTGCCGGGCGCTCCGGAACGGACCGGGCGAGGGCGTCGGTGACTCCGGCCGGCGTGGTGCTGATCACCAGAGGGGCGCGCAGGGCCTGCTCGGCGTCCGCCCAGTCCGCGATCCGGACGGCGACGTCGAGGCGCTCCGCCCACTGCCGCATCTCGGCGGCCCGGGCCTCGCTGCGCACGTACACGGCGATCTCGCCCGGGCAGATCCGGGACAGGGCGGCCAGCGCGGAGGAGGCGGTGGCGCCGGCGCCGAGGATGGCGGCGGAGTCGACCTGCTCGATGCCGTGCTCGCGCAGCGCTGCGACGATGCCGGGGATGTCGGTGTTGTCGCCGATACGGCGGCCGTCCTCGGTGAACACGACGGTGTTGACCGCCTCCACCGACGCGGCAGTTTCGCTGACCTCGTCCAGCAGGGGGATGACGGCCCGCTTCAACGGCATGGTCAGCGAGAGCCCGGCCCACTCGGGCCCGAGCTTCTCGATGAAGCCCGGCAGCTTCGCCTCGTCGATCTCGAAGCGGTCGTACGACCAGTCGCTCAGACCCAGTTCCGCATACGCCGCGCGGTGCAGTACCGGGGAGAGGGAGTGGGCGATGGGGCTGCCGAGCACTCCGGCACGGCGGGCGTCAGTTGCCCGAGCTGGCATCGAACTTTTCCTTCAACTTCAGGAACTGCGCATGGGTCTTGGCGAACTCGGTCTTGCTCACACCATCAGTCGCCACGAAGTAGATCCAACCGTCCTTCGTGGGGTTCAGAGCCGCCTGCAACGCGACGTCCCCGGGATTCCCGATCGGGCCCGGCGGCAGGCCCTTGTTGGTGTACGTGTTGTACGGGTCCTTGTTGCTGTTGATCTCGGACTCGCTGATGTGAATGTTGCTCTCGTTCTTCAGGTAGTTGAAGGTCGAGTCGAACTGGAGCAGTTGGTTGGTCTCCGTGTTGGTCGGCTTGAGGCGGTTGTAGACCACCTCGGCCATCTTCCGGAAGTCATCGTGCGTCTTGCCCTCGGCCTGAACGAGACTCGCGACGGTGACCAGCTGCCACGGGTTCTCGAGTCCGAGGCTCTCGGCCTTCTTCTCGACGCCGGCCTTCTCGTACGTCGCGGTGGCGCGAGCCACCATCTGCTTGAGCACGGCCTCGGGCTTCTGCCCCTTGCTGACGCCGTAGCTCGACGGATAGAGGAATCCTTCCAGCGGATCCTTGACCTTCGGATGATTCAGCGCCCAGGCAGGCAGGCCGAGCTTCTTGTAGTCCTTCTCGGCGACCGCCGCCGTGGTGCCGTCCTTGACCTTGAGGCGCTTGTCGATGAGCCGGTAGATGTCGGCGTTGCGCTTGCCCTCCGCGATGATCAGGTTGTCGCGGCTCTTGGGGCTGAGCATCAACTCGACCGCGCTCTCGGCGGACATTTGCTTCTGCAGCGTGTACACGCCGTCCTGGATGCCCTTGCCGTCCGGGTTGCTCTGCTGGGCCGCGACGAACGCGTCGACGCTCTTGACGACCCCCGCGTCCTTCAGCACCTGGCCGATCTTGTACCCGAGGGCGCCCTCGGGGATCTCGACCGTCACCTGCTGCCCGTTCCCCCCACCCGCGAAGTCCGGGGCGTCGCCGAAGCGATCCTGGTAGAACTGGTAGCCGAAGTAACTGACGCCTGCCAGGCCGCCGCCGAGGATCACGGCGACCAGCAGGCAGGCCATGCCGTTGCGGCGCTTCTTCGGTTTGCCGCCGCCGCGTCCCCGCTTGTCGTCGCGACCGCGACGTCCCTCCGGCTCCGCGCCGTCGTCATCGTCGTCCCCGCCCGCGAAGAAGGCGTGTTCGCCCTGGTCCGGGCCTGGGTCCCACTCCGGCTCGGGGGCGGGTTCGGCCGCACGCCGGCCGGACGGCTCCGCGGGTGGATACGTCTCAGGCGGGTCGTAGTAGTCCTGCTGGCCCCCGCCGTACGCATCGGCCTGCTGCCCGTACGGATCCTGCGGATCACCCGGGTACGAGGCCTGCTGGTGAGGGTCGTTGGCCCAGCCGCCGGTGTCGTACTGCTGCTGGTGGTAGCCCTGGGGCTGGTGCTGTCCGGGGTCGTGCTGGCCGGGGTACTGCTGGTGCCCGTGGGCCTGTGCCGCGTACTGCTGGTCGTACGGGTACTGCTGCTGCGCCTGACCGTATCCGGTCTGATCACCGGTGCCCCAGTCGCCGTACTGCGACTGCTGCGGCTGCTCTGGATAGGGCTGTGGCTGGCCGCCGTAGGGGGACTGCTGACCCTGGTGGGCCTGCTGCCCGCCCCATCCGCCGTCCCCGTACAACGGGTCCTCCGGATGCCACGGTTCGGAGCCTTGGCCCCGGCCATACTCAGTCATCGATCCCCTAGAGCCGCGAGGCGGCGGTCGCGCGGCTTCCGGCCCGGCTCCCGTCCCGCCTCTTGCTGTGCGGCGGCTGTTCGAACGCCGTCGCATCGCGCGGAACGTTACCGTATCGCGATCAGATGACCACTTCGACGCCTTCGCCGGGTGCTTTACCTGACATCCGTTCGGATTCGAGGGCCTGTTGCAGAATGATCACGGCCGCTGCCTGGTCGATGACGGACCGGCCCTTCTTGGATTTCACGCCCGAGGCGCGCAGTCCCTGACTGGCCGTCACCGTCGTCATGCGTTCATCGACGAGTCTCACCGGAACCGGGGAGATCATGCGGGCCAGTTCCTGGGTGAAGCCCCGGACCTTGACCGCGGCCGGACCCTCGCCCCCCTTGAGGGAGCGCGGGAGCCCGACCACGACCTCCAAGGGCTCATACTCCTCGACGAGTTGCTTCAACCGCCGCTGAGCTGCGGGGATGTCACGCCCCGGGACCGTCTCCACCGGGGTGGCGAGGATCCCGTCGGGGTCGCACGAGGCGACCCCGATGCGGGCGTCCCCGACGTCGATCGCGAGTCGACGTCCTCTGCGCATGCTGTCCGACCCGTCTCTTACTTGGCCGTCTCGGTGACCAGGCGCTCGACGGCGTCCACGGCGTCACCGATGGCGGCCGGGTTCTGGCCTCCGCCCTGGGCGACGTCCGGCTTGCCGCCACCGCCGCCGCCGAGGGTCTTGGCGGCCGTGCGGACCAGGTCGCCGGCCTTCAGACCGCGCTCGCGGGCGGCCTCGTTGGTGGCGATGACCGTCAGCGGCTTACCGTTCGCCACTGTGAACAGGGCGACGACGGCGGCCCGTCCGCCCTGGATGCGTCCACGCACGTCGAGAACGAGCTTGCGGAGGTCGTCGGCGGTCGTGCCGTCCGGGACCTGACCGGTCACGACAGCAACGCCACGGACGTCCTTGGCGGACTCGGCGAGACCGGCGGCGGCCTGGAGGACCTTCTCGGCGCGGAACTTCTCGATCTCCTTCTCGGCGTCCTTCAGCTTGCCGAGCATGGCGGAGACCTTCTCCGGGAGCTCCTCCGGACGGCCCTTGATCAGTTCCTGGAGCTGGGCGACGACCGTGTGCTCACGGGCGAGGAAGTTGTAGGCGTCCACACCGACCAGGGCCTCGATCCGGCGCACACCGGAGCCGATGGAGGACTCGCCGAGCAGCTTCACCAGGCCCAGCTGGGCGGTGTTGTGCACGTGGGTACCGCCGCACAGCTCCTTGGAGAAGTCGCCGATGGTCACCACGCGGACGCGCTCGCCGTACTTCTCGCCGAACTCGGCGATGGCGCCCTGCTTCTTGGCCTCCTCGATGCCCATGACGTCGGCACGGACGTCGAGGTCGCGGGCGAGCACCTCGTTGATCTTCTGCTCGACGTCGGTCATCACGGCCGTCGGGACGGCGGACGGGGAGCCGAAGTCGAAGCGGAAGCGGCCGGGCTGGTTCTCGGAACCGGCCTGGGCGGCCGTCGGGCCGAGGGCGTCGCGCAGGGCCTGGTGCGTCAGGTGGGTGGCCGAGTGGGCGCGGGCGATGGCCTTGCGGCGGCGGTCGTCGATCGAGGCGTGGGCCTTGGCCCCGACGGTGACCTCGCCGACCTGGACGACGCCCTTGTGGACGTACACGCCCGGCACCGGCTTCTGGCAGTCGCGGATCTCGATGACGGCACCGGTGTCGACCTTGATCCGGCCGGTGTCGCCGATCTGGCCGCCGCCCTCGGCGTAGAAGGGGGTGCGGTCCAGGACGATCTCGACCTCGTCGCCCTCGGTGGCGGCCGGGGAGGAGGCACCGTCGACCAGGATGCCGACGATCGTGGACTCGCTCTCGGTGTCGGTGTAGCCGATGAAGTCGGTGGCACCGGCCTGGTCGGCGATCTCGCGGTAGGCGCCGGCGCCGGCGTGCCCGGTCTTCTTGGCCTGGGCGTCGGCCTTGGCGCGCTCCCGCTGCTCCTTCATCAGGCGCCGGAAGCCGTCCTCGTCCACGGACAGGCCCTGCTCGGCGGCCATCTCCAGGGTGAGGTCGATCGGGAAGCCCCAGGTGTCGTGGAGCAGGAAGGCCTTGTCGCCGGGCAGGACGGTGCCGCCGGCGGCCTTGGTGTCCGTGACGGCCGTGTCGAGGATGTTGGTGCCGGCCTTCAGCGTCTTGAGGAAGGCGTTCTCCTCGGCGAGGGCGACCTTCTCGATGCGCTCGCGGTCGGTGATGAGCTCGGGGTACTGCTGGCCCATCATGCCGATCACGGTGTCGATCAGGTCCTTGACGACCGGGCCGGTGGCGCCGAGCAGGCGCATGTTGCGGATGGCGCGGCGCATGATGCGGCGCAGGACGTAGCCGCGGCCCTCGTTGCCGGGGGTGACACCGTCGCCGATGAGCATGACGGAGGTGCGCATGTGGTCGGTGACCACGCGCAGGGAGACGTCCGAGTCGTGGGCGTCGCCGTAGCGGACGCCGGTCAGCTCGGTGGCCTTGTCGATGACGGCCATCGAGGTGTCGATCTCGTACATGTTCTGCACGCCCTGCAGAATCATGGCGAGGCGCTCGAGACCGAGGCCGGTGTCGATGTTCTTGCTGGGCAGGTCTCCGAGGATCGGGTAGTCCTTGCCCGGGCCCTCACCCCGCTCGTACTGCATGAAGACGAGGTTCCAGATCTCCACGTACCGCTCGTCGTTGACGGCGGGGCCGCCCTCGACGCCGAACTCGGGGCCGCGGTCGTAGTTGATCTCGGAGCAGGGGCCGCAGGGGCCGGGGACGCCCATGTCCCAGTAGTTGTCCTTCTTGCCCAGGCGCTGGATGCGCTCCTTCGGCACGCCGACGACCTCGTGCCAGATGCGCTCGGCCTCGTCGTCGTCCTTGTAGACGGTGATCCACAGGCGCTCGGGGTCGAGGCCGTAACCGCCCTTGTCCTGGGGGCTGGTGAGCAGCTCCCAGGCGTGCTTGATGGCGCCTTCCTTGAAGTAGTCGCCGAAGGAGAAGTTGCCGCACATCTGGAAGAACGTGCCGTGCCGGGTGGTCTTGCCGACCTCCTCGATGTCCGGCGTGCGCACGCACTTCTGGACGCTGGTGGCGCGGGCGAAGGGCGGCTTGACCTCACCCAGGAAGTAGGGCTTGAAGGGCACCATGCCGGCCGGGACGAGGAGCAGAGTCGGGTCGTCCGCGATGAGCGACGCCGAAGGGACGACGGTGTGACCGCGCTCCTCGAAGAAGCTCAACCAGCGGCGGCGAATCTCAGCCGACTCCATCAGTGGTCCTCATTCCGGTTGTACGAGTACGTCGTCCAGTCGCCGTCGACGGACTTCGGGTTGCTGCGGTTCTCGATGGCGGCGTAGCGCCGGGGGCCGGGAAGTTCGGGGTTCTCGTTGATCCCGAGGGCGTCGCCCAACTCGGCCTCCCGCACGGCCATGTTGTCCCGGACGTCGAGCGCGAAGCCCACCGCGCGGTCCTTGATGCGGTGACCGGCCTCGATCGCCTTGTTCCCGGCGGTTCTGGCAAGGCTTTCGGGGGTCAGCTGCTTCAGCTTGCGATTGACCTTGGTGGTGGCCCACACACCGGCGGCGACGCCCGTGGTGAACCAGAAGGTACGGCGGAACATCGCTGGCTCTCAGTCCCTCTTGTCTCGGGCGCTGCGCCGGTTGACCGTGCGGCCCACGATCACGGTACGCCTGGACGCCTTGGCGGGCACGTCCTCCTTGCCGCCGCCGAGGGCCCGGCGCACGCCGTAACCGAAGGCCGCGACCTTGACCAGGGGGCCGCCGAAGGTGGAGGCGACGGTGGTCGACAGCGCGGAGGCGTTCGACGTGACCTCCTGGACGTCGGAGGCGATCGAGTCGACCCGGTCGATCTGGGTCTGCGCGGAGCGCACCGCCGCGGAGGCGTCTGCCAGCAGCGGGACGGCCTGGTCGGTCACGTCCGCCACGAGCTTGGTGGTCGCCTTGAGCGTCTGGGCCACCCTCGCCAGCGCGACGGCGAGGAAGGAGACCAGGATCGCCCAGAAGACGGCCACCAGGATCCCGGCAACCTCTCCACCGGACACTGTGTGCACCCGCTCCCTGAAAACGTGCCTGAACATCGAAAAAGTCGTGCGACGAGCCTATCGCGCCGGGGGTGGCGCTCCGTACCGGATTACCCTCCGGCCCCGGGGTGATCGCGAAAGCCCGCCGCCTCGCCCGCCCACAGGGGCGGGGAGACGGCGGGCCGGGGTACCGCGTGCCTGCCGTGGATCAGCGGGCGTAGTACTCGACGACGAGCTGCTCGTCGCAGATCACCGGGATCTCCTTGCGGTTCGGCTCACGGTCCAGGCGGAACGCCAGGGCCTTGAGGTTCACCTGGAGGTAGCGCGGGGTCTCACCGTCGGGGGCGAAGCCACCCTCACGAGCGATCGTGAAGAGGGTCTTCTCCTTGGAGCGCTCGCGGACCTGCACGACGTCGTCCGGGCGGACACGGAAGGAGGGCTTGTCGACCTTCTTGCCGTTGACCGCGATGTGGCCGTGGACGACCATCTGGCGGGCCTGGTAGATCGTGCGGGCGATGCCCGAACGCAGGACCAGGGCGTCGAGACGGCGCTCCAGCTCGATGATCAGGGCCTCACCGGTCTTGCCCTGGACCTTGGAGGCACGCTCGTAGGCGCGGACGAGCTGACGCTCGGACACGTCGTACTGCGCGCGCAGACGCTGCTTCTCGAGCAGACGGACCTTGTAGTCCGAGTTCTGCTTGCGGCCGCGGCCGTGCTCACCCGGGGGGTAGGGACGGGCCTCGAAGTACTTGACGGCCTTCGGGGTCAGCGCGATGCCGAGGGCACGCGACTTCTTGACCTTGGGGCGGGACTGGTTCGCCACTGTTTTTCGCTTTCGTTGGATCGGCTTGTCAGGGTTGTGGGAGGTCGCATCCGCAGCCGGGGAAACCCGCCTGGAACCCTGTCGGGCCCGGGTGGGCAGCCGCTCCCTGGTCTGGGCACATACGTGCAGCACGCGAGTGGCCCACCGGCCGGTCCCGTCCCAGGACGGGGGGTGGTGGGCTGCCCGCGACACCGTTCGACGGTGCGCGACGCTCCTGGAGCCGGTCCCGGGGGACCGGAGCTCCGGCCGGCCGTCCCGTTCTGACTGCACGGGACGCGGCACTCCGGACGAGTTTACAGGGTGCTCAGGACCGCTTTCGACCGAGGTTCTTCCGGGTCCACTCCACCGCGTCCGCGTAGCGGGCCTCCGCGCCGTGCCGGGTCGGCTCGTAGTACTCGCGGTTCTTCAGCTCGTCCGGGGCGTACTGCTGGGCCGCGATGCCCTCGGGCAGGTCGTGCGGGTAGACGTAGCCCTGGCCGTGGCCGAGCTTGGTCGCGCCCTTGTAGTGACTGTCCCGCAGGTGGGCGGGCACGGGTCCGGCGTGGCCCTTGCGGACGTCCTCCAGGGCGGCGCCGATCGCGGTGGTCGCGGCGTTGGACTTGGGCGCCAAGGCGAGGGCGATGGTGGCGTGGCTGAGGGTGAGGGCGGCCTCGGGGAAGCCGATCATGGCGACGGCCTGGGCGGCGGCGACCGCCGTCTGCAGGGCGGTCGGGTCGGCCAGGCCGATGTCCTCGCTGGCGGAGATCATCAGGCGCCGGGCGATGAAGCGGGGGTCCTCGCCGGCCTCGATCATCCGGGCCAGGTAGTGCAGGGCCGCGTCGACGTCGGAGCCGCGGATGGACTTGATCAGGGCGCTGGCCACGTCGTAGTGCTGGTCGCCGTCGCGGTCGTACTTCACGGCGGCCCGGTCGACGGTCTCCTCCAGGGTCGTCAGGCCGATCTCCGCCTCGCCCTTGTCGAGGGCGGCCCCGGCGGCCGCCTCCAGGGCGGTCAGGGCGCGGCGGGCGTCGCCGCCGGCGATGCGCAGGAGGTGGCCCTCGGTCTCCTCGGGGAGGGTGACGGCGCCCTTGAGGCCCCGCTCGTCGGTGAGGGCGCGCCGGATGAGGGCCCTGATGTCGTCGTCCGTGAGCGGTTCGAGGGTGAGCAGCAGGGAGCGGGACAGCAGGGGGGAGATCACCGAGAAGTACGGGTTCTCCGTCGTCGCGGCGATGAGCGTCACCCAGCGGTTCTCGACGGCCGGGAGCAGTGAGTCCTGCTGGGCCTTGCTGAAGCGGTGGATCTCGTCGAGGAAGAGGACGGTCTCCTTGCCGTACCCGCCGGAGGCGCGGCGGGCGCCGTCGATGACCGCGCGGACCTCCTTGACGCCGGCGGTGATCGCCGAGAGCTCCACGAAGCGGGCGTCGGTCGCCTTGGACACGACGTAGGCCAGGGTGGTCTTGCCGGTGCCGGGCGGGCCCCACAGGAGCACCGAGGAGGGCCCGGCCGGGCCGGAGGCCTCTCCGACCAGTCTGCGCAGGGGTGAGCCCGGCTTCAGCAGGTGCTGCTGGCCCACGACCTCGTCGAGGGTGCGCGGGCGCATCCGCACCGCCAGGGGGCTGCTGGACGGCTCCTTCTCCTGGCGTTCTTCGGCTGCGGCGGTGAACAGGTCGGGCTCCACGTCAGAAACCCTAAATCACGGCACTGACAGTCCGGCCGGGCCCCGGAACCCGTGGCTCAGCTGAGCCAGAAGTCCCACCAGCGGGTCAGGATCAGCATGCCGATGATGCCGATGTGCAGCACGGGCATGACCCAGGTGAACTCGCCGAAGAAGCTCTTCAGCCAGGGCGGGGCGGGCAGGAAGCCCTTGCGGATGTTGAACGACGTCACGTACCAGAACATCAGGATCGTGGCGACCCAGGCCAGGCTGCACCACAGACACAGCGCGTTGATCCGGTACAGGGACTGGAACATCAGCCAGGCGCAGAAGACGACGCCGAAGAGGCAGCCCGCGTTGAAGGTGAGCCAGTACCAGCGCGGGAAGCGGGCGCGGGCGAGCAGTGCCATGCCGACGCCGATGACGATCCCGTAGCAGACGAGGCCGAGCATCGGGTTCGGGAAACCGAAGACCGCGGCCTGCTTGCTCTCCATGACGCTGCCGCAGGAGACCACGGGGTTGAGGCTGCACCCGGGCGTGAACGTCTTGCCCTCGACCTTGGCCTCGAGGATCTTGAACTTGTCGATCGTGATGACCCAGGCGGCGAGCAGCCCGGCCGCGCCGGTGATCACCAGCAGCAGGGCGAGGGCCCGGCTGCCGCCCTCCGCGCGGGGCGCGATCTCGGCGCGCTGCGGCTCGGGCTCCACGGAGACGTCCTTGACTGTCGTCTTGCTCATCACGCCGATTCCGTCACTTGAGACCTGAACACCTTCGGGCAGGGCCCATTGTGCCGCACAGGTGCCCGTCTCCACCGTTCAGTGGACATAAGGATGTCGGCCCGGTCGTCCCCGGGAGTGGTGTTCCGGCCAACGCTTGTCGCAGGACAGCACAGGCATACGAACTCGCCGCGAGGTGCACGACAGGGGAAGGCGCCGGGCCCCGGCGCCTTCCCCTCCACCGCGTCGACTCAGCCGAGCCGTGCCTCCAGCTCGGCCACGATCTCGTTCACGCCGACCGCCGTCTGCTCGCCGGACTCCATGTCCTTCAGCTGGACGACGCCCTCGGCGAGGTCGCGTTCGCCGGCGACGACCGTGTAGCGGGCGCCGCTGCGGTTGGCGTTCTTCATCGCGCCCTTGAGACCCTTGCCGCCGTAGGAGAAGTCGGCCGCGATGCCGTTCTTGCGCAGCTCGGTCACCTTGGCGAACAGGATCCGGCGGGCCTCCTCGCCGAGCGGGACGGCGAACACGCTGGTGGTCGCGGGCAGTTCGAGCTCGACGCCCTCCGCCTCCAGGGCGAGGACCGTGCGGTCGACACCGAGGGCCCAGCCGACGGACGGCAGCGCGGGGCCGCCGATCATCTCGGAGAGGCCGTCGTAGCGGCCGCCGCCGCCCACCGCGGACTGCGAACCGAGACCGTCGTGGACGAACTCGAAGGTGGTGCGGGTGTAGTAGTCCAGGCCGCGGACCAGCTTCGGGTCGTCCTCGAAGGAGACGCCCGCCGCCGTGATCAGCTCACGGACCTCCTCGTGGTAGGCCTTGCACGCGTCGCACAGGTAGTCGCGCAGCAGCGGCGCGTCCCCCAGCTGCTTCTGCACTGACTCGCGCTTGTCGTCCAGGACGCGCAGCGGGTTGATCTCCGCGCGGCGCAGGGTGTCCTCGTCCAGGTCCAGGCCCCGCAGGAACTCCTGCAGCGCCGACCGGTACACCGGGCGGCACTCCTGGTCGCCCAGGCTGTTGAGCAGGATCCGGAAGTTGCTCAGGCCCAGCGAGCGGTAGGCCTGGTCGGCCAGGATGATCAGCTCGGCGTCCAGCGCCGGGTCCTCCGCACCGATCGCCTCGGCGCCGACCTGGGAGAAGTGGCGGTAGCGGCCCTTCTGGGGGCGCTCGTAGCGGTAGTACGAGCCGGAGTACCAGAGCTTGACCGGGAGGTTGCCGGCCTTGTGCAGGTTGGCCTCCAGCGCGGCGCGCAGGACGGAGGCCGTGCCCTCGGGCCGCAGGGCGAGCCGGTCGCCGCCCTTGGTCTCGAAGGCGTACATCTCCTTGGTGACGATGTCGGTGGACTCGCCGACCCCGCGTGCGAAGAGCTCGACGTTCTCGAAGCCGGGCGTCTCGATGTAGCCGTAGCCGGAGTTGCGCAGCGGAGCGGCGATCGCCTCACGGACGGCGAGGTACTTCGCGCTGTCCGGCGGGATCAGGTCGTACGTGCCCTTGGGGGCCTTGAAGGTGCTCACGGAAGGTCTCGTCACATTCCTCGTCGGGGAGCCTGAGCGGGTCCCTGGCCGGCGGCCACCTGCCGCAGATACGGGTTGGTGGAACGCTCCTGGCCGATGGTCGTCTGGGGGCCGTGGCCGGACAGCACCACGGTCGAGTCGTCGAGCGGCAGGCACACGCGGGCCAGCGAGTCGAGCATCTCGGCCATGTCACCGCCTGGCAGGTCGGTGCGTCCGATGGAGCCGGCGAACAGCAGGTCACCCGAGAACAGAATGGGCGGGACGTCCGCCGCCTCGGGCATGCCGAAGGTCACCGACCCCTTGGTATGGCCGGGCGCGTGCGCGACGGACAGCTCCAGGCCCGCCAGCTCCAGCTTCGCCCCGTCGGCCAGCTCCTTGACGTCGTCCGGCTCCCCCACGGTCAGCTCGCCCAGCAGCGGCATGCCGATGGAACGGCCTATCCCCTTCTCGGGGTCGCTCATCATGTACCGGTCGTCGGGGTGGATCCAGGCCGGCACGTCGTGCGCGCCGCACACCGGGACGACCGAGGCCACGTGGTCGATGTGGCCGTGGGTGAGCACGACGGCGACGGGCTTGAGGCGATGCTTCCTGATCGCTTCCTCGACGCCGTCGGCGGCCTGATGGCCGGGGTCGATGATCACGCACTCCTCACCGGCGGCGGGGGCGACGAGGTAGCAGTTCGTCCCCCAGGCCCCGGCGGGGAACCCGGCAATGAGCACGATCGTCCTTCGTTGTGTCGATACGGGCGGCTACGGCTGCTCACAGAGCCTACCGGCGCTGCCGATTCCTCAGCGAACCCATATACGGTACGGGTCACACGCACGCGCTCGGCACACAGGACGCAGGCGTACCGGTC
The DNA here is from genome assembly GCF_040637515.1 of Streptomyces sp. NPDC029041. NCBI lineage: Bacteria > Bacillati > Actinomycetota > Actinomycetes > Kitasatosporales > Streptomycetaceae > Streptomyces > Streptomyces sp. NPDC029041. The sequence continues at coordinate 19,199 of NZ_JBEZWO010000015.1, forward strand.
GACGTTCGAGACCCATGAGGAGAGAACCCGGTGGTCAGCCAGGAACAGCGGCGGCGTCAGCTCGCCCGGGAGAAGTTCTTGCGGCAGCAGCAGCGGCGCACGGAGGCGCGACGCAAGGCCCGTATCCGCAACTCCGTGATCGCCTCGGTTCTCGGCGTGGTCGTGGTGCTCTCGGTGACGGTCTTCCTGACCAAACCGTTCGAGGACGACGGCAAGAAGGAGAACGCGAACGCGGAGGTCACCCCGAGCGCCTCGCCCAGCAAGGCCCCGGACCCGTGCGAGAAGCCGGCTCCGGGCAAGGTCAAGTCGGAGACCTGGAAGAAGGAACCGGCGATGACCATCGACGAGTCGGCGAAGTACACGATGAAACTGGACACCACCTGCGGTGAGATAGACGTCGCGCTGAAGGCGTCGGCGGCGCCGCACACCGTCAACTCGTTCAACTTCCTGCTCGGCAAGGGCTATCTGGACCACAGCAAGTGCCACCGGCTCACGAACCAGGGCATCTACGTCCTGCAGTGCGGCGACCCGAAGGGCACCGGCATGGGCGGGCCGGGCTACACCATCCCGGACGAGAACCTCAAGGACAAGAGCCTCAAGGGCGGGATCTACCCGGCGGGTACGGTCGCGATGGCGAACCAGTACAACGCGCAGACGAAGCAGGGCCGCGACAGCGGCGGAAGCCAGTTCTTCCTCGTCTACCAGGACAGTCAGCTTCCCCCCGACTACACGCCGTTCGGTACGGTGTCGGAGGCGGGCATGAAGGTCCTGAAGAAGATCGCGGACGCCGGAGCGCAGGCCCCCGACCCCCAGACGGGCAATACGGCGCCGAACGCGACGGTCGTGATCAACAAGGCCACGATCACGAAATCCTGACCCCCCAACTGCGAAATTTCGGTCGCGCGGGATGCGGACAGGCCCCCCGCCGGTCGCCTATGTTGGCCGTGACGAAACTGTGGACGATGCCCGGGGGAGCTGAGGCCCCCCGCTGGCATCATGTGGAGGAGGCGCTGTGAGCAGCGACCCGTGGGGCCGCGTCGACGAGACGGGGACCGTGTACGTGCGTACGGCCGACGGCGAGCAGGTCGTCGGTTCCTGGCAGGCGGGCTCCCCCGAGGAGGCGCTGGCCTATTTCGAGCGCAAGTACGAGGGCCTGGTTGTCGAGATCGGCCTCCTCGAGAAGCGAGTGAAGACCACCGACCTGTCGGCGAAGGACGCCCAGGCGGCCATCGACCACATCCGGGAGCAGGTCGACGCGCACCACGTGGTGGGCGACCTGGACGCCCTGCGGGTCCGGCTGGACAAGCTCGTGGAGCTGGTGGAGGCGCGCCGCGAGGAGCGCAAGGCGCAGCGGGCGAAGCAGTCCGACGAGGCCCGCCACGCCAAGGAGGCGCTGGTCGCCGAGGCGGAGGAGCTGTCGCAGTCCGACCAGTGGCGGGCGGCCGGTGAGCGGCTGCGGGCCCTGGTGGACACCTGGAAGGGTCTGCCCCGCCTGGACCGCAAGTCCGACGACGAGCTGTGGCACCGGTTCTCGCACGCGCGGTCGGCGTTCTCCAAGCGGCGCAAGCAGCACTTCGCGCAGCTGGACGCGCAGCGCGAGGAGGCCCGCAAGACCAAGGAGCGGCTGGTCTCCGAGGCCGAGGCGCTGTCGAACTCGACGGACTGGGGCGCCACGGCGGCGCGCTACCGCGAGCTGATGTCCGAGTGGAAGGCCGCGGGCCGCGCCCAGCGCGAGCACGAGGACGACCTGTGGAACCGCTTCCGCGGCGCCCAGGACGTGTTCTTCGCGGCCCGCAGCTCGGTCTTCGCCGAGCGGGACGCCGAGCAGTCGGAGAACCTCAAGCTCAAGGAGGAGCTGGCCGAGGAGGCCGAGAAGCTCCTGCCGATCACGGACCTCAAGGCGGCCCGGGCCGCGTTCCGGAACGTGAACGAGCGCTGGGAGGCCATCGGCCACGTACCGCGCGACGCCCGGCCGAAGGTCGAGGGCCGGATGCACGCGGTCGAGCGGGCCATCCAGGAGGCCGAGGAGGCCGAGTGGCGCCGGACGAACCCGGAGGCACGCGCGCGTGCCGCGGGCCTGACCGGGCAGCTGCAGGCCGCCGTGGACAAGCTGCGGGGCCAGATCGAACAGGCCCGGGCCCAGGGCAACAACGCCAAGGCCGACAAGCTCCAGCGTGAGCTCGACGGCCGGCAGGCGCTGCTGGACCAGGCGCAGAAGGGCCTGCAGGAGTTCGGAGGCTGAGCAGCCGACGCGAAGGGGGGCTCCCGTACACGCCGTACGGGAGCCCCCCTTTCGTGTGCCGCTGCGGGCGTCAGGACCTGCTGCGCGCCGACGTCACCCGGTACACGTCGTAGACGCCCTCCACTCCCCTGACCGCCTTCAGCACGTGGCCGAGGTGCTTCGGGTCGCCCATCTCGAAGGTGAAGCGTGAGGTGGCGACGCGGTCGCGGGAGGTCTGGACCGCCGCGGAGAGGATGTTGACGTGCTGGTCGGACAGGACGCGGGTGACGTCCGAGAGCAGCCGGGAGCGGTCCAGGGCCTCGACCTGGATGGCGACCAGGAAGACCGAGGACTGGGTGGGCGCCCATTCGACGTCGAGGATGCGCTCGGGCTCGCGGGAGAGCGAGTCGACGTTCACGCAGTCGCTGCGGTGCACCGACACTCCGCTGCCGCGGGTGACGAAGCCGATGATGGGGTCGCCCGGGACGGGCGTACAGCAGCGGGCCAGCTTGACCCACACATCGTCGACGCCCTTGACGACGACGCCCGGGTCGGCGCTGGAGCGGCGCTTGCGGCTGCGGCCGCGGGCCGGCGGGACCGACTCGTCGATCTCCTCGGTGGCCGCCTCCTCGCCGCCGAGCGCCTGGACCAGCTTCTGCACGATGTTCTGCGCGGAGACATGGCCCTCACCGATCGCCGCGTACAGCGCGGAGATGTCGGCGTAGCGCATCTCGTGCGCGAGGGTCACCAGGGAGTCGCCGGTCAGGATGCGCTGAATCGGCAGGTTCTGCTTGCGCATCGCGCGGACGATGGCGTCCTTGCCCTGCTCGATCGCCTCGTCGCGGCGCTCCTTGGAGAACCAGGCCCGGATCTTGTTGCGGGCGCGCGGTGACTTGACGAAGCCGAGCCAGTCCCGGGAGGGGCCCGCTCCGGCCGCCTTGGAGGTGAAGACCTCCACCAGGTCGCCGTTGTCGAGGGTGGACTCCAGCGGGACCAGGCGGCCGTTGACGCGGGCGCCTATCGTGCGGTGCCCGACCTCCGTGTGCACCGCGTACGCGAAGTCGACCGGGGTCGCGCCGGCGGGGAGCGCTATGACGTCGCCCTTGGGGGTGAAGACGAAGACCTCGTTGCGGGAGAGGTCGAAGCGCAGCGACTCCAGGAACTCGCCCGGGTCCTCCGTCTCCTTCTGCCAGTCCAGCAGCTGCCGCAGCCAGGCCATGTCGTTGAGGTGGTCGTCCTTGCCCTTGCCGGACGACTTGGGGGCGTCGCTGCGCACCTTGGAGGCGCCCGCGACGGCCTCCTGCTTGTACTTCCAGTGCGCGGCGATGCCGTACTCGGCGCGGCGGTGCATGTCGAACGTGCGGATCTGCAGCTCGACGGGCTTGCCGCCGGGGCCGATGACCGTCGTGTGCAGCGACTGGTACATGTTGAACTTGGGCATCGCGATGTAGTCCTTGAACCGGCCGGGGACCGGGTTCCATCGCGCGTGCACCGTGCCGAGGGCCGCGTAGCAGTCGCGGACGGTCTCCACGAGGACGCGGATGCCCACCAGGTCGTAGATCTCCGCGAAGTCCCGGCCGCGGACGATCATCTTCTGGTAGACGCTGTAGTAGTGCTTGGGGCGGCCGGTGACGGTCGCCTTGATGCGGGCCGCCCGCAGGTCCTGCTGGACCTCGTCGGTGACGATGGCCAGGTACTCGTCACGCTTGGGTGCCCGCTCGGCCACCAGCCGGACGATCTCGTCGTACATCTTGGGGTAGAGGATCGCGAAGGCGAGGTCCTCCAGCTCCCACTTGATGGTGTTCATGCCCAGGCGGTGGGCGAGCGGCGCGTAGATCTCCAGGGTCTCGCGCGCCTTCTTCTCCTGCTTCTCGCGCTTGAGGTAGCGCATGGTGCGCATGTTGTGCAGGCGGTCGGCGAGCTTGATGACCAGGACGCGCGGGTCCTTGGCCATGGCGACGACCATCTTGCGCACGGTCTCGGCCTGCGCGGCCTCGCCGAACTTGACCTTGTCCAGCTTGGTGACGCCGTCGACGAGCAGCGTGACGACGTCGCCGAAGTCGCGGCGCAGGTCGTCCAGGCCGTACTCGGTGTCCTCGACCGTGTCGTGCAGCAGGCCGGCCATCAGCGTGGCCGGATCCATGCCCAGCTCGGCGAGGATGGTCGTGACGGCGAGCGGGTGCGTGATGTACGGGTCGCCGCTCTTGCGCTTCTGGCCGCGGTGCCAGCGCTCGGCGACCTGGTAGGCGCGCTCGATCTGGCGGAGCGTGGCCGTCTCGATCTTCGGGTCGTTGCCGCGGACTATCCGCAGCAGCGGCTCCAGCACGGGGTTGTACGGGTTCGCGCGCTGCACACCGAGCCGGGCCAAGCGGGCGCGGACGCGGTTGGAGGAGCCGGAGCGGGCCTGCTGGCCGGCCGCCTGACGGACCGCGGGCGGGGTGGGCTTGGGCCGCGCCTGCTCGGCGGGCTTGTCGGCCGGCGCCGCCTGGGCGTGCTCGACCGGCCCGCGGGTGTCGTTCTTCGCGTGGGGCGCGTTCGGCGCGGGCTTGGCCGCGGCTGCCGAGGCGGACTCGGGCTTGGCGGCGGTCAGGTGCTGGGCCTCGTCTGGCAAGAGGACTCCTCGTGCGCGATCCGGGTCCCCCGGTCAGGCTCCGGACCCCCATGGTAGCGATCCCGGGCCCCGGGATGCCTTCAGGCCAATGTGAGGACCGTCTACCCGGGAAACGCAGGTAACGCACGAGGCGGGCTCCGGATTCCTCCGGGCCCGCCTCTGCGGTGTCGTGCCGGTTGTCCACCGGGACGGCCGCGCGGCCGCTAGACCGTGAGCAGCGCCTCCAGCGGGGCGCCGTTCAGCGCCGGCTCCAGGCGGGCCCGGCCGCTCAGGAAGCCGAGCTCCATGAGGACGGCGAGACCCGCGACCTCGGCGCCTGCCCGGCGGATGAGCCCGACCGAGGCCTCGGCGGTGCCGCCGGTGGCGAGGACGTCGTCGACGACGAGCACCCGGTCCGCGTCGGTGAGGTCCTCCGCGTGCACCTCGATCTCCGCCGAGCCGTACTCCAGGTCATAGGCCTGGGCGAGGGTGGCTCCGGGGAGCTTGCCCGCCTTGCGTACGGGGATGAAGCCGAGGCCGGCGCGGACGGCGACCGGGGCGCCGAGGATGAAGCCACGGGCCTCCAGGCCGACGACCTTGGTGGCCCCGGTCCTCTGGGCGATCTCGGCGAGGGCGTCGGTGAGCGCGGTGAACGCCGACGGGTCCGCCAGGAGCGGGGTGATGTCCTTGAACATCACGCCCGGCTCCGGGTAGTCCGCCACGTCGCGGATGCGGCTGAGCAGCAGCTCCTTGATGTCGGTCATCGGCGCTTCCCCGAGGGGCGGCCGCGGCCGCGGCTGCGGGAGGCGGGCTGGTTGCGCGGCCCGACCACCGCGGGTGCGGCGTCCTCCGGCTCGTCGGCGTACGTCTCCTCGACGTCGGTCTCCGTCCCGCCCTGGGCGGCGGACTGGGCCCGCTTGGCCAGGACGCGCTTCTTCAGGGCCTTCATCGCCGGCTCGCGCTCCTTGAGGTCGGCGACGAGCGGCGTGGCGATGAAGATCGAGGAGTACGCACCGGCGGCGAGACCGACGAACAGCGACAGCGAGATGTCGTTCAGCATGCCGGCGCCGAGGACACCGCCACCGATGAACAGCAGGCCCGCGACCGGCAGCAGCGCCACCACCGTGGTGTTGATGGAGCGGACCAGGGTGCTGTTGATCGAGCGGTTGGCGACGTCGCTGTAGGTCCAGCGGGTCTGCTTGGTGAGGTCCTTCGTCTGCTCCTTGAGGCTGTCGAAGACCACGACCGTGTCGTAGAGCGAGTAACCGAGGATGGTCAGCAGACCGATCACCGTGCCCGGGGTGACCTCGAAGCCGACCAGGGCGTAGATGCCGACGGTGATGGTGATGTCGTGGATCAGCGCGACGAACGCGGCCAGCGCCATGCGCCACTCGAACGCGATCGCCAGGTAGATCACCACGAGGATCAGGAAGATGCCGAGGCCCTGCCAGGCCTTGTTGGCGATCTGCTCACCCCAGCTGGGGCCGACCAGTTCGGCGTTGATCTGCTCCGCGTCGACCTTGAGGTCGTCCGACAGCTGGGCCTTGATCTGGTTGGCCTTGTCGGTCTCGATGCCCGCGACCTGGATCCGCAGGCTGCCGTCACCGAGCTTCTGGACGATCGCGTCGTGCCCGGAGGCCGTTTCCGCGTACTCCTCGGCCTGGGTCACCGAGACGCTCATGTTCTTCGGGGTGTTGAAGACGGCACCGCCCTGGAACTCGATGCCCATGTTCAGGCCGCGCACCGCCAGGCCGACGATGGCCGTGATGGTGATCAGGATCGACAGGCCGTACCAGATCTTGCGGTTCTTGACGAAGTCGTAGCCGATCTCGCCGCGGTGCAGCCGGGCGCCGAGGTTGCCGAGTTTCGACATCTCACGCCTCCTTCGTCTCGACGGGGGCGGAGGGACGGCGGGTGCGGCGCAGTGGCGGCTGGGCACCCAGGCTCTTCGGGTCGAGGCCGGACCACTTGTGGCCGTTCGCGAAGAAGGGGCGACGGGCCAGCAGGGTCAGGAGCGGCTTGGTGAAGAGGAACACCACGACCACGTCGAGCAGCGTGGTCAGGCCGAGCGTGAAGGCGAAGCCGCGCACCTTGCCGACGGTGACGATGAAGAGCACCGCGGCGGCGAGGAACGACACGAAGTCGGAGACCAGGATGGTGCGCCGGGCGCGGGGCCAGGCCCGCTCGACGGCGGGGCGCAGCGTACGGCCCTCGCGGATCTCGTCGCGGACGCGTTCGAAGTAGACGATGAACGAGTCCGCCGTGATGCCGATGGCGACGATGGCGCCGCAGACGGCCGGCAGGTTCAGCGCGAAGCCGATGGCCGGGCCGAGCAGGGCCATGAGCGTGTAGGTGAGGGCGGCGGAGACCAGCAGCGAGAGGATCGCGACGAACGACAGACCGCGGTAGTAGGCCAGCAGGTAGATGACGACCAGCGCGAGACCGATCGCGCCGGCGATCAGGCCGGCCTGCAGCTGGTCACCGCCGAGCGCGGCGGTCACGGTCGTCATGCTGTCCACCTTGAAGGTGAGCGGCAGCGCGCCGTAGCTCAGCATGTTGGACAATTCCTGGGCGGACTGCTGGTTGAAGTTGCCGGAGATCTCGGCGTTGCCGCCGGTCAGGGCCTGCCGGACGGACGGATCGGAGACCACGTCGCCGTCCAGGACGATCGCGAACTGGTTCTGCGGCGGCTGGTTCTGGGCCAGCTTGCCGGTGATGTCGCCGAACTTCTTGGCACCGGCGTCCGTGAAGTCCATCGTGACGGTCCAGCCGGCACCGGTCTGGGTGTTCAGGACGGCCTGGGCCTTGTCGACGTCCGTGCCGTCGACCTCGGCCGGGCCGAGGATGTACTTCTGCCACTGGCCCCCCGAGTTCTTGCCGCAGGCCAGGGTGGGCTGGGAGGCCTTGACGCCGTCGCCCACGGTGGAGCGGGTCTTGGTGTCCGTGCAGTCGAGCTGGGCGTACTTCGCCTGCAGCGCGTTCGCGTCGGCCTCGGCGGTGCCGCCGCTCGCCGACGGGGAGGGGCTGGCCCCCGGCTTGTCCGAGGCGCTCGCGGACGGCGTGGCGTCGGCCTTCAGCGCGTCGGTGACCGCGCGGCCCTGGGTGGTGGGCGTGGCGGACGGGGAGGCGGAGTTCTTTTCGGTGGCCTCGGGCTTGTCGGACGCCTTGCCGGACGGCTGGTCCGAGGGGTTGCCGGTGGGGCTCGGGGAGGGGCTGGCCGCGCCCTTGCCGCCGGAGACCTCGGTGGCGATGACCGGGCGGAAGTAGAGCTTGGCGGTGGTGCCGACCTGCTTGCGGGCCTGCTCCGAGTTGGTCCCCTTGGGGATGTTCACGACGATGTTGTCGCGGCCCTGCGTCTGGACCTCGGCCTCCGAGACGCCCAGACCATTGACGCGGCGCTCCATGATGGAGACGGCCGTGTCCATGTTGGTCTTGTTGATCGCCGACTCGTTGCCGGCCTCGGGGACCGCACGGAGCGTGATGCTCGTACCGCCGGCCAGGTCGATGCCGAGACGCGGCTTCGTGTGCCCCGAGGCGAACATCCCACCGGTGAGCGCCACGATGGCGATCAGGATCAGGGCCAGCGAGCGCCCCGGCTTGCTCTGGGCGCTCGCGTTCCTGCCCTTTTTAGGTGTGGCCACCTTCTCGTACTCCCTCTCGGGCCACCTCGCTCCGGATCGGGCGGACGGGCGGCCATGACATGGTGTCGGGATTCCGTGCGAGCTGGGCGTGTCCCGGGGCGGGGGGGGGGGGGGGGGCGGGCCCCCCCCGCGACCAAGCAGCCACAGCGCCGGCCAGCCCGGCCAGTGGGAGCGGCGGGGGCAGCGCGGGGGCGG
>NZ_JBEZWO010000015.1:27855-176785 GCF_040637515.1 Streptomyces sp. NPDC029041
GCGCGCCTGCCGCCCAGTTCGTCGACGGCGTCCCGCTTTTCCGCCACGATCGCCAGGGGCCAGGCCCGCGCACCCCGGGACACGACTACTTCGCCTCGGAGTCGCCGTCGGTCTTCTTCGGCTCTGCGTCCGTCTTCGCGTCGGTCGTCTCGTCGGCGGGCTCATCGGCCGTGTCCTTCTTGCCGAGGTCGACGGCCTTGTCGTCGGCGGGGGCGTCGGCGGCGGAGTCGCCGGTCCCGGTGAGGGAGGAGGCGTCGTCCGGGACGAGGTCGGCGTCGGACTTCAGGTCGTGCTCGATGCCGTGGACGATGCGGTTGTACTCGTCGTCCGTCAGCACGGCGCCGATGGCGTTCTTGGCGAAGAGGAGCTCGACGCCGGGACCGGCGTCGACGAGGACGGTGTCCTCGTTGACCTCCTTGACCGTGGCGTACATGCCCCCGATGGTGCGGATGCCGCTGCCGGGCTGCATTTGGTTCCGCATCTCCACGGCCTGCTGCTGCTTCTTCTTTGCCGATCGGGTCATCAGGAACATGGCCCCGATGAGCACGATGAACGGGAGGAGGGTCAGGAGACTCACGGGTCGGTACTTCCTTCACACGACCGCGCTGTGAGCGGCCAGATGGTTGGGGGTGTGTACGCCGCCGTCAAAGGCGGCATCGGCGGAGTCTAAGCGAGTCCGCGCGCATGGAACAACGCTCAGCATGGCACCGGGGTTCCTGGTCCGGCCAGTGACCATGCCGCCCCGGGGCGGTGACGGTCCCGTCACGCCCCGAACAGGTCCTGTTGTCCGTTTCCGGTGGTCTGGGAGCGCGGCGGGGTGAGGCCGAGATGCGCCCATGCGGCGGGCGTGGCGACCCGGCCGCGGGGGGTGCGGGCCAGCAGTCCCTCCCGTACGAGGAAGGGCTCGGCGACCTCCTCCACGGTCTCACGTTCTTCTCCCACCGCGACCGCGAGCGTGGAGAGGCCGACCGGGCCGCCGCCGAACAGCTTGAGCAGCGCTTCCAGCACACCCCGGTCGAGACGGTCGAGGCCGCGGGCGTCCACCTCGTACACCGCGAGGGCGGCCGCCGCGATGTCCCTGGTGATCAGCCCGTCCGCCTTGACCTGCGCATAGTCGCGGACGCGACGCAGCAGGCGGTTGGCGATACGCGGCGTGCCGCGGGAGCGTCCGGCGATCTCGGCGGCGCCCTCCGGCCGGACCTCGACCTCCAGGAGACCGGCCGAGCGGTGGATGACCCGCTCCAGTTCGGCCGGTTCGTAGAACTCCATGTGTGCGGTGAAGCCGAAACGGTCGCGCAGCGGCGGGGGCAGCAGGCCGGCCCGGGTGGTGGCGCCGACCAGGGTGAAGGGGGGCAGCTCCAGGGGGATGGCCGTGGCGCCGGGGCCCTTGCCGACGATGACGTCGACGCGGAAGTCCTCCATCGCCATGTACAGCATCTCCTCGGCGGGCCGGGACATGCGGTGGATCTCGTCGAGGAAGAGCACCTCGCCCTCCTGGAGGGAGGAGAGGATCGCGGCGAGGTCGCCGGCGTGCTGGATGGCGGGGCCCGAGGTGATGCGGATCGGGGCGCCCATCTCGGCCGCGATGATCATCGACAGGGTGGTCTTGCCGAGGCCCGGGGCGCCGGACAGCAGCACATGGTCGGCCGTGGCCCCGCGCGCGCGTGCGGCGCGCAGCACGAGGTCGAGTTGCTCGCGGACCTTCTCCTGGCCGATGAACTCGTCCAGGTCCTTGGGGCGCAGGGCTGCCTCGACGGCCTGGTCCTCACGGTCGGCGACAGAGTCCACCAGCCGCTCGCCGGCGGTGGTGTCGGTCGTGTCGTCCCAGTTCATGGATGTGCCTCAGAGGGTCGTGGATCAGCGGGCTCGGTTCAGGGTCTGCAGGGCCGCCTTCAGCAGCTGCCCCACCTGGGGCGTGCCCTCGACGGCCTCGGCCTGCGGGGTCACGGCGGCGACGGCCTCGTCGGCCTCCCGCGTCGCGTAGCCGAGGCCGATCAACGCCGCGTGCAGCTGGTCGCGCCAGCCGGTGCTGACCGGTGCGCCGACGGCGGGTGCGCCGACGGGTGCGCCGAGCCGGTCCTTCAGCTCCAGGAGCAGCTTCTGGGCGCCCTTCTTCCCGATGCCGGGAACGGCCGTGAGGGCCTTCTCGTCACCGGTGGCGACAGCGCGGCGCAGCGCGTCCGGGCTGTGCACGGCCAGCATCGCCTGGGCGAGTCTCGGTCCGACACCGCTCGCGGTCTGGAGCAGCTCGAAGACCTGCCGCTCGTCGTCGTCCGCGAAGCCGTACAGGGTGAGGGAGTCCTCGCGGACGACCAGGGAGGTGTGCAGCTTGGCCGGCTTGCCCGTGCGGAGCGTGGACAGCGTGTTCGGCGTGCACTGGACGGCCATGCCGACGCCGCCGACCTCGACGACCGCGGCGTCCGGAGCGAGCGCGGCCACTGTGCCGCTGACGAAGGCGATCATGCCGTCCGGCCTTTCGGTGTGTGTGCGGTGTGCAGGGCGACGGCCTGCTGGAGGCGGTTCTGCGCGGGGGCGCGCCAGATGTGGCAGATGGCGAGGGCGAGGGCGTCGGCCGCGTCGGCGGGTTTGGGCGGTGCGCTGAGCCGGAGCAGACGGGTCACCATGGCGCCCACCTGTGCCTTGTCGGCCCGGCCGCTTCCGGTGACGGCCGCTTTGACCTCGCTCGGCGTGTGCAGCGCCACGGGGATGCCGCGGCGGGCGGCACAGAGCATGGCGACGGCGCTGGCCTGCGCGGTGCCCATCACCGTACGCACGTTGTGCTGGCTGAAGACGCGCTCGACGGCGACGAACTCCGGCCGGTGCTCGTCGAGCCACTGCTCGATGCCCTGCTCGACGGCGACGAGGCGGTGGCCGAGCTCGGCGTCGGACGGTGTGCGGACGACTCCGACGCCGATCATCGTGAGCGGCCGTCCGGCGACGCCCTCGACCACGCCGACACCGCACCGGGTCAGCCCCGGGTCCACCCCCAGTACGCGCACGCGCCCTCCCCTTTTCGCGGCTGAACCGCCGCCGCTCTCGCGGACCTGGCTGAGCATCGTCGTGGTTCCTCGATCGATGGTCGCGGTCCGCCGACGGTGATCTTTGGCTACGCCAGGCTATCCGCTGCCACCGACAACGACAGCGGGCCGGAAGACGTGTGTCCCCCGGCCCGCCGAGATCGCGGCATTAGCGGCGCGTTACGCGTCGACCTTCTCCATGACCTCGTCGCTCACGTCGAAGTTGGCGAAGACGTTCTGCACGTCGTCGCTGTCCTCGAGCGCGTCGATGAGCTTGAAGATCTTCCTGGCGCCCTCCTCGTCCAGTTCGACCTGGACGGACGGCACGAAGCTGGAGTCGGCGGAGTCGTAGTCGATCCCGGCGTCCTGGAGGGCGGTGCGGACCGCGACCAGGTCGGTGGCCTCGCTGATGACCTCGAAGGACTCACCGAGGTCGTTGACCTCCTCGGCGCCCGCGTCCAGGACGGCCGTGAGGACGTCGTCCTCGGTCAGCTCGCCCTTGGGGACGATGACGACGCCCTTGCGGCTGAACATGTACGACACCGAGCCCGGGTCGGCCATCGAGCCGCCGTTGCGGGTCATGGCGACGCGGACGTCGGAGGCCGCGCGGTTGCGGTTGTCGGTGAGGCACTCGATGAGCACGGCCACGCCGTTCGGGCCGTAGCCCTCGTACATGATCGTCTCGTAGTCGGCGCCGCCGGCCTCGAGACCGCCACCACGCTTGATCGCGGAGTCGATGTTCTTGTTCGGGACCGACTGCTTCTTGGCCTTCTGAACGGCGTCGTAGAGCGTCGGGTTGCCCTCGAGGTCGACGCCGCCCATCCGCGCCGCGACCTCGATGTTCTTGATCAGCTTCGCGAAGAGCTTGCCGCGCTTGGCATCGATGACGGCCTTCTTGTGCTTCGTCGTGGCCCATTTAGAGTGGCCGGACATCTGCCTGTCTCCTTCGCGTAACCCATCTCAGCAACGAACGCAGGAATCCTACAAGGACTCCGCTGTCCGGTTCCCCCGCACCATGTCGACGAACAGGGCGTGCACGCGGTGGTCGCCGGTCAGTTCCGGGTGGAACGACGTGGCCAGCGCGGTGCCCTGACGGACCGCGACGATGTGGCCGTCGTGCTCGGCGAGCACCTCGGCGCGGGCGCCGACGGACTCGACCCAGGGGGCGCGGATGAAGACGCCCTCCACCGGGTCGCCGTCGATGCCCCGGATGCCGACGGCCGCTTCGAAGGACTCGTTCTGCCGTCCGAAGGCGTTGCGGCGCACGATCATGTCGATGCCGCCGATGGTCTCCTGGCCCGAGCGCGGATCGAGGATCTTGTCGGCGAGCATGATCATGCCGGCGCAGGTGCCGTAGACGGGCATGCCGTCGCGCACACGCGCGCGGAGCGGCTCCATCAGGCCGAACAGGACGGCCAGTTTGGAGATGGTGGTGGACTCGCCGCCGGGGAGGACGAGGCCGTCCACCTCGGCGAGTTCTTCGGGGCGCCGCACCGGCCTGGCCACGGCATCGGCCGCGGCCAGGGCGACGAGGTGCTCCCGTACGTCGCCCTGGAGAGCCAGGACGCCTATGACGGGGATGTCGCTCATGGATCCTGTGCCCTACCAGCCGCGGTTGGCGTAGCGCTCGGCCTCGGGGAGGGTGTCGCAGTTGATGCCGACCATGGCCTCGCCGAGGTTGCGGGAGGCGTCGGCGACGATCTTCGGGTCGTCGTAGAAGGTGGTGGCCTTCACGATGGCGGCGGCGCGCTTGGCCGGGTCGCCGGACTTGAAGATGCCGGAGCCGACGAAGACGCCCTCGGCGCCGAGCTGACGCATCAGGGCCGCGTCGGCCGGGGTGGCGACACCGCCGGCGGAGAACAGCACCACGGGGAGCTTGCCGAGCTCGGAGACTTCCTTGACCAGCTCGTACGGGGCGCGCAGCTCCTTGGCGGCGGCGTACAGCTCGTTGTTGTCGTAACCCCGCAGGCGGGCGATCTCGTTCTTGATCTGGCGCAGGTGGCGGACGGCCTCGACGACGTTGCCGGTGCCGGCCTCGCCCTTGGAGCGGATCATCGCCGCGCCCTCGGCGATGCGGCGCAGGGCCTCGCCCAGGTTGGTGGCGCCACAGACGAACGGGGTGGTGAAGGCCCACTTGTCCGAGTGGTTGACCTCGTCGGCCGGGGTGAGGACCTCGGACTCGTCGATGTAGTCGACCCCGAGGGACTGCAGGACCTGGGCCTCGACGAAGTGGCCGATGCGGGACTTGGCCATGACCGGGATGGAGACGGCGTCGATGATGCCCTCGATCATGTCCGGGTCGGACATGCGGGCCACGCCGCCGTCCTTGCGGATGTCGGCCGGGACCCGCTCCAGTGCCATGACGGCGACGGCGCCCGCGTCCTCGGCGATCTTCGCCTGCTCCGGCGTGACGACATCCATGATGACGCCGCCCTTGAGCTGCTCGGCCATGCCGCGCTTCACACGGGCGGTACCGGTCTCGGGAGCCTGGTTTTCGGAGATGGACACGGGTGACCTCGCTGAGGGGAAAGGGGATTTCTGCAGCACTGAGGAAACGTGACAGAAGCAGGCCACAGCAAGGGCCAATGACAAGGCCGTGGATCCTTTTGCGACGGACGGCCGGAAAACGCCGCGTGAACGGGGCTCAGGCCGCCCGGTCCACCAGGGCCGCCGGAGGCTCGTCGTCCATTTCGAAGGCCATCGGGAAGGGCGCGTGACCGGCCAGGCGGAACCAGCGCACCTTACGGTGCCGGCGCAGGGCCCGGGCCGCCCGCACGGCGTCGTTGTGGAAACGCCGGGCCATCGGCACCCTGCGGACCGCCTCGGTGAGCTCCCGGGCCGCTTCCTCTCCCCCGGGCGCCTCCCGTACCGCCTCCACCTGCGGGGCCTCCCCGAAGACGGCCCGCAGCGCCTGGCTCAGTTCGCTCTCCGCGATCTCCCGCTGCTCCTGCTCGGCCTGCCGGGCGGCGTGCGCGGCCTCGTACAGCACGATCGAGGCGGCCGGGTCCAGGACTCCCGAGGTCGCCAGTTCCTGCGCGACCGAGGCCCGGCGCAGCAGCTGCGCGTCCAGGGCGGCCCGGGCGGCGTCGATCCGGGCGTGGAGACGGTCGAGCCGGCCGGCGGTCCAGCTCAGGTAGAGCCCGATCGCGACCAGGGCGACGGCGATCCAGATGAGAGTGGTGGTCACGGGCGGCAAGGCTAGCGGCAGGGGCGGCCTCGCCGTTCACCCCCCGCCCGCCCGTGGTCGGCCGTCGGCCGGGTGCAGGGTCCAGGGTGCCCGGCACCGGTCCCGGGCGGACAGCAGCCTCCCCCGCGGGCCCGGTGCCACCCGGTGTCAGTCCCGGGCGAACCCCAGCCGCCCCCACAGGCCCGTCGCCCGCTCGTCCTCGGCCACCGCCGCCGCTCCCGCCGTGACCGTCTCGTAGACGGACAGGATGTCCGCGCCGACGGTCGACCAGTCGAAGCGCCGCACGTGGGCACTCCCCCGCTCCCGCAGCTCCGCCCGCCGCTGCGGGTCCGCCAGGAGCCGTACGGCAGCGTCGGCCAGGGCGTCGGCGTCCTCGTTGGGGAACAGTTCGCCGGCCGCCCCGCGGTCCAGGACCTGGGCGAAGGCGTCCAGGTCGGAGGCGAGGACGGGGGCTCCGGCGGACATGGCCTCGACAAGGATGATGCCGAAGCTCTCGCCGCCGGTGTTGGGCGCGACGTACAGATCGACGCTGCGCAGGAAACGGGCCTTGTCCTCGTCGCTGACCATGCCGAGGAACTCGACACGCGAGCGCAGGTCGGCCGGCAGGGACTCCACGGCCTCCTCCTCGTCGCCGCGCCCGGCGACGAGCAGCCGGGTCCGCGGGCGGGCGGCGAGGATCTTGGGCAGGGCCCTCATCAGGACCGGCAGTCCCTTGCGGGGCTCGTCGATGCGCCCTATGAAGCCGATCGTGTCGCCCTGCCACTCGGCTTTGGGCTCGGCGTCGGCGAAGAAGTCGACGTCGACGCCGTTGGGGATCACGACCGCGTCGCCGCCGAGGTGCTCCACCAGCGTGCGGCGGGCGTACTCGCTCACCGCGATGCGGGCGCTGATCTTCTCCAGGGCGGCCTGGAGGATCGAGTACGCGGCGATCATCGCGCGGGAGCGCGGGTTGGACGTGTGGAACGTGGCGACGATCGGCCCCTGGGCGGCCCAGCAGGTCAGCAGGCCCAGCGACGGCGAGGTCGGCTCGTGGATGTGGATCACGTCGAACGCGCCGTCGTGCAGCCAGCGGCGTACCCGGGCCGCGCTCAGGAAACCGAAGTTCAGCCGGGCCACCGAGCCGTTGTACGGCACCGGCACCGCGCGTCCGGCCGAGACCACGTACGGCGGCAGCGGGGTGTCGTCGTCGGCCGGGGCCAGGACGGACACCTCGTGACCGAGGCGGATGAAGTACTCGGCGAGGTCACGGATGTGGAACTGCACGCCGCCCGGTACGTCCCAGGAGTACGGGCAGACGATACCGATTCTCACGGGCGCCCCTTCGCGGGGTCGAGGTCCGCGAGCCACAGGCGCTGCAGCATGTGCCAGTCCTCCGGATGGTCGGCGATCCCCGTGGCGAAGGCGTCGGCCAGCGCCTGCGTCATGACGGACGTCTTCTCGGCACGCGTGCCCGTCTCGGGGACCTCGACGGGCGGATGGACGCGGCCCCGCATCACGGGGGTGTCGTCGTACCAGAGGGTGACGGGCAGCAGCAGGGCGCCGGTCTGCTGGGCGAGCAGGGCGGGTCCGGCCGGCATCCGGGCGGTGTCGCCGAAGAAGTCCACCTCGACGCCGGAGGCGGACAGGTCGCGGTCGGCGACCAGGCAGACCAGGCCGCCGTCCCGCAGCCGGCGGGCCAGGGTGCCGAAGGCGGTGCCGCCGCTGTGCGGCAGGACCTCCATGCCGAGGCCCTCGCGGTAGGCGACGAACCGGTCGTAGAGCGTCTCGGGCTTCAGGCGCTCGGCGACCGTGGTGAAGGGGATGCCGAGCCGGGTGGTGACCCAGGCGCCGGCGAGGTCCCAGTTGGCGAGGTGCGGAAGAGCGAGTATGACGCCCTTGCCGGCGGCCATGCCCTCGGTGAGGTGGTGCAGGTCCTTCGCCTCGAAACCACCCTTGATCCGCTCCTCGCTCCAGGCGGGGAGGCGGAAGGACTCCATCCAGTAGCGCAGATAGGAGCGCATGCCGGCGCGGGACAGCTCGGCGAGGCGCTCGGGGCTCGCGCCGGGCACCACGCGCGCGTAGTTGCTCTCCAGACGCTGCACGCCCTTGCCGCGCTGCTTCCAGGCCAGGTCGGCGATGGTCCGGCCGAGCCGTGCGGCGACCGGCTCGGGGAGCTTCTTGACCGTGCCCCAGCCGAGGCCGTACAACGCGTCCGTCAGCCGGTCCTGAGCGCTCACGTGGCCGCCTCGCTCCCGTGAGAGGCGTTCTGCTGCTCGTCACCATTGTCCTGGCCGTCCGGCCCGGCCGCCGCGGCCTCGGCTTCGGCGGACTCCCGGCGGACCGTGACGACCCGCTGGATCAGCGTGACGAGGCTGCCCACGGCGACGATCCACAGGGCGACGGGCAGCAGGTACTCGATGCCGGGCACACCGAACTTGTGCAGGCCCGAGAGTCCCGCCGCGACCAGGGAGATCACCAGCCGCTCTGCCCGCTCGACGAGCCCGTTGACCGCCACCGGCAGGCCGATCGACTCGCCCCGGGCCTTGGTGTACGACACCACCTGCCCGCTGGCCAGGCAGAAGATCGAGACGGCGCACAGGACGAGGTCGTCACCCCCTCCGGCGTACCAGAGGATGAAGCCGCCGAAGATCGCGCCGTCGGCGACCCGGTCGAGCGTGGAGTCCAGGAAGGCGCCCCAGCGGCTGGAGCGGCCGAGCTGACGGGCCATGTTGCCGTCGACGAGGTCGGAGAACACGAACAGCGTGATCACGACCGTGCCCCAGAAGAACTCGCCCGTGGGGTAGAAGACCAGCGCGCCCGCGACCACACCGGCGGTGCCGATGAGCGTGACGGTGTCGGGGCTGACGCCCCGCCGGATCAGAAACGCGGCGAACGGTGTGAGGACACGCGTGAAGAATGCACGCGCGTACTTGTTCAGCATGGCCTTCCCGAGGGTCGGTGTCGCCGTCTGGCCCCTGCTGGCCACCGGCTGGCCCATCGTAGTCACGCGCGCGCGTGGGCGAGGGACGGGCACCCGGACCCCTTTCGGGGGAACCGGCGAGCCTCTGGTGCGCCGCGTGCCCTCGTCGTTCGTATGGACGCGCCGTGACGGGAGTGGGAAGGTCGAATGACCGCGGGCGTCGCCGGAGCCGCACCGCACGCGGGCTCCGCGTGTCCGCGCCCACAGTGACCTCACCGTGCACGGGAGGCAGGATCATGGGCGACAAGGCACAGACACACCCTGGGGCCGCCGGCAGGGCACGAGCGGCCGACCACCCTCAGTCCGTACGGAATGTGGTGCTGGTCGGCCACTCCGGATCGGGCAAGACCACATTGGTGGAGGCCCTCGCCCTCACGGCGGGGGCGGTGAACCGGGCGGGCCGCGTGGAGGACGGCGGCACCGTCTCCGACTACGACGACATCGAGCACCGGCAGCAGCGCTCGGTGCAGCTGTCCCTGGTGCCCGTCGAGTGGGACGGCATCAAGGTCAATCTCCTCGACACCCCCGGATACGCCGACTTCGTCGGCGAGCTCAGGGCCGGTCTGCGCGCGGCGGACGCGGCCCTCTTCGTCGTCTCGGCCTCGGACGGCGTGGACGGCTCGACCCGCATGGTGTGGGAGGAGTGCGCGGCCGTGGGCATGCCCCGGGCCATCGTCGTCACGCACCTGGAGTCGGCGCGTTCCGACTTCGAGGAGATGACACGGACCTGCGCGGAGGCCTTCGGCGCGGACGATCCCGACGCGGTCCTGCCGCTCTACCTGCCGCTGCACGGCCCCCAGGCCCCCGACGGGCACGCGCCCGTGACCGGGCTGATCGGCCTGCTGTCGCAGAAGCTGTTCGACTACTCGACCGGCGAGCGCAAGGAGTCCGAGCCGGGCGAGGACCAGCTGCCGCTGATCGAGGAGGCCCGTAACCGGCTCATCGAGGGGATCATCTCCGAGAGCGAGGACGAGACCCTCATGGACCGCTACCTCGGCGGGGAGCCGATCGACGTCCCCACGCTCATCGAGGATCTGGAGCGGGCCGTCGCGCGAGGCGTCTTCTTCCCCGTCCTGGCCGCCGCCCCCGCGGGTGAGGGAGCCCGGCAGGGGCTCGGCACCCTGGAGCTGCTGGAGCTGATCACACGGGGTTTCCCCACGCCACTGGAGCACGAGACGGTGCAGGTCACGACCATCGACGGCAAGCCGCGCGAGCTCAAGCCGTGCGACCCGGGCGCTCCGCTGGTCGCGGAGGTCGTGAAGACCTCCTCCGACCCGTACGTCGGCCGGCTGTCGCTGATCCGGCTGTTCTCCGGCACCCTGCGCGCCGATCAGACCGTCCACGTCTCCGGGCACGGTCTGGCCGACCGGGGGCACGAGGACCACGACGTCGACGAGCGGATCGGCGCCCTGTCCACGCCGTTCGGCAAGCAGCAGCGCCCGGTGTCGCACGTCATCGCGGGTGACCTGGCCTGTGTGGCGAAGCTGGGCCGCGCCGAGACCGGCGACACTCTGTCCGCCAAGGACGACCCGCTGCTCATGGAGCCGTGGCAGATGCCCGACCCGCTGCTGCCGCTGGCCATCCGGGCGCACAGCAAACCGGACGAGGACAAGCTCTCCCAGGGTCTGGCCCGGCTGGTGGCCGAGGACCCGACGATGCGGCTCGAACAGAACCAGGACACCCACCAGGTGGTGCTGTGGTGCCTGGGCGAGGCGCACGCCGACGTCGCCCTGGAGCGGCTGCGCAGCCGGTACGGCGTCCAGGTCGACGTCGTGCCGCACCGGGTGTCGCTGCGCGAGACGTTCGCGACCAGGTCGGCCGGCCGGGGCAGGCACGTCAAGCAGTCCGGCGGGCACGGGCAGTTCGCCATCTGCGAGATCGAGGTCGAGCCGCTGCCCGGCGGGTCCGGCATCGAGTTCGTCGACAAGGTCGTGGGCGGTGCGGTGCCCCGGCAGTTCATCCCGTCGGTGGAGAAGGGCGTACGCGCTCAGGCGGCCAGGGGAGTCGCTGCCGGATACCCGCTCATCGACGTACGGGTGACCCTCCTGGACGGCAAGGCGCACTCGGTGGACTCCTCCGACGCCGCGTTCCAGACGGCCGGGGCGCTGGCGCTGCGGGAGGCCGCGGCCGGCGCGAGGATCCATCTGCTGGAGCCGGTGGCCGAGGTGTCGGTGCTGGTCGGCGACGACTTCGTGGGTGCCGTGATGAGCGACCTGTCGGGGCGGCGCGGGCGGGTGCTCGGCACCGAGCAGACCCCCGGCGGGCGCACACTGATCCGGGCCGAGGTGCCCGAGATCGAGATCGGCCGGTACGCGATCGACCTGCGGTCGATGGCGCACGGCACGGCGGGGTTCAGCCGGAAGTACGCACGGCACGAACCGATGCCGCAGCAGGTCGCGGACCGGGTGCGCGAAGAGGAGCGCGTGGCCTCGTAGTGGGCGCCGGGCGCCACCAAGTTCCCTCTGGGGGCTCCCCTCCGCGGGGGCGGACGGCTTGACGGGCCGCCCGCCCCCGCTCGCCGGTGCGGACGGATACGCTGATGACCTGATCAACAGGTGTGCGGAGCGCGGAAGTCGGGAAGGCCGCAGATGCGGATGCGGCAGCGATGGGGGCGGCAGTGACGGACGGATTCGACTTCAGCCCGGGGGCCCAGGTGCCCCTCGCGGGTGCGAGCGGCCAGACGGCGGCGACCTACGCGCTGGCGGCGGCGGCCTACCGGGACGACGAGGTCACCAAGATCCTGGCCGCCGACAACGAGTGGCACCAGTCGAAGGTGACCCCGCCGCGCTCCTGGGCGAAGATCTTCCGCCCCAGGCTGGGCGAGGCCTTCTCCCGCGCGGTGATCGACCGGATGCTGGGTGCCGAGCGCAAGCCGGTCATCCAGTCCTTCGGCATCGAGCCCCAGGTCGTCGTGGAGCACTGCCTGGCGGCCCACCGCATCCGCCGCGACCGCGACAACCGGCTGTCCGCGGTCACGGTGATCTGCGGGCTCCTGTTCCTGCCGGGCTTCCTGGTGTGGCTGCTGGTGTTCACCCTGCGCACCACGATGGCCAGGCGTGAGGACAAGCGTGCGGGCGCCCTCGCCACCACGCTGCTGGTCGCCGTGGGCGCGCTGGCCGTGCTGTTCCTGCTGCGCATGCCGTTCACGGGATTCTGGGCCCTGTACGGGCGCGCGGCGGTGATCATGCCTGTCGTCGGCTGGTTCTGGGCCAAGCACATCTGCGAGCGGACCGCCCGGGACCTGCGGGAGCGCTGGTCGACCCTGCTGTCGGGCGGCGGTGTCGGCGCCAAGATTCCGGAGGCCGTTCCCGGCAATCCCGGTGACGCGGCCGAGCAGGTCCGCAAGGAGCTGGCCCGCCTCGCGGCCGAGCAGCGTTCCAACTCGGTCTTCTACGCCGGCCCCAAGGGCATACTCGGCATGGGCACGCGGTGGGGCAGCTGGCAGCTGGCCGAGGAGCTGGTCTCGGCCGAGCCGGGCAAGGAGTTCCACCCGTTCCGCAGCTGGGACGTCATCGTGGCGATCCAGGGCGGCCTCGGCATGCTGGAGCGTACGTCCATCAACACCGGCGGTTTCCCCAAGCCGTCCATCACGCACTGGGTCGTCACGCCGATCGGCGAGAAGGCGACGGAGGTGTCCCGGCCGAGCGGCACGGACGTCGACGCGTACACGGTCCGTACGCACGCCATCCAGGACATCTGCAACAAGCAGCAGTTCGGCAGCGGCGACCGGCACTATCTGGGCGTGCAGTGGACCCTGTGGGACGGCCACCTGGTGATCACGATGCTGATCACGGTGACCGTGCTGCACGACACGCTGCGCATCGAGGTCACCGGGCACGCCCTGGGGCCGGTGAACTCCCTGTTCAACGAGAAGCCCGCCGCCAAGGAGAAGACGGTCCAGAAGTCGCTGCGGTTCTGGGAGACCCGCACGGTGAAGCTCCCGCTGATCGACGCCGACGAGGTGGTACGGCTGGCCGCCCGCGCCCCGCTGACCTGGTACCCGCCGGTGCTCAAGTGGCTCGGCGGTGGTCTGACGCTGCCGGAGCCGTTCGGTCTGCGGCACGCGTGGGCCGACCAGCCGTGGCGGCACCGCTTCATGGCCGACGACGCGCTGCGGGCGGCCACGCCGGTGCTGCGGGTGGTGCACACGGCGGCGCTGAAGGTGCTGCGCGAGAACGGGGTGGACGTCGAGAAGTTCGGGTCCAGGTCGGCGGCGCTCAGCGGGGCGGTGCAGGAGGCTTCGCCGAAGAAGGCGGATGTGTACGACGCGTAGTTGATCGTCCGCGGGCCGGTGGGGGGCCGGTGTTCCCGGGGGCTGCGCCCCCGGGCCCCCGTCGGCCTGAAACGCCTCGTCCTCAAACGCCGGACGGGCTGGGGGGGTGCCACCCCCGCCGGAATCAAGCGGTCGGCCAGGCCTCCGCCAGCATTTTCCTGGTGTCGGCCAGGAGCTGCGGCAGCACCCGCGTGTGCCCCACCACCGGCATGAAGTTCGTGTCCCCGCCCCAGCGCGGCACGATGTGCTGGTGCAGGTGTGCGGCGATTCCGGCGCCGGCGACCGTGCCCTGGTTCATGCCGATGTTGAAGCCGTGGGCGCCGGAGGCCGTGCGCAGGGCCGTCATCGCCTGCTTGGTCAGTTCGCCGAGTTCGGCGGTCTCTCCCGCGGTGAGGTCGGTGTAGTCGGCGACGTGCCGGTAGGGGACGGTCATCAGGTGGCCGCCGTTGTACGGGTAGAGGTTGAGCACCGCGTAGACCTGCTCGCCGCGCCGGACGACGAGTCCGTCCTCGTCGGACTTGGCCGGGATCGAGCAGAACGGGCAGCCGTCGCCGGCGCCCGGGCCGGTGGGCTTGTTCTCGCCCTGGATGTAGGCCATCCGATGGGGCGTCCACAGGCGCTGGAACGCGTCCTGCGTCCCCACTCCCAGCTGCTGCTCCGGCTCACTCGTCATGCAGTGCAGCATATGGCGTCGAGCTGGGGGGACGGCAAAGGCCCCCGGGATCTCACCGGGGGCCTTCGCACCGCGTGATCAGACCTGGGCGCGCTCCTCGACGACCTTGAGGATCTTCGCGATGGCCTCGTCGAAGGGGATGCCGTTCTCCTGCGAGCCGTCGCGGTAGCGGAAGGACACGGACTCGTGGGACATGTCCTCGTCGCCCGCGATGACCATGAAGGGCACCTTCTGCTTCTGGGCGTTGCGGATCTTCTTCTGCATGCGGTCGGAGGAGGAGTCGACCTCGACGCGCAGGCCCTTCTTCCTGGCCGCGGCGGCGAACTTCTCCAGGTACTCCACGTGCGCGTCGCCGATCGGGATGCCGACGGCCTGGACCGGGGCCAGCCAGGCCGGGAAGGCACCCGCGTAGTGCTCGAGGAGCACCGCGAAGAACCGCTCGATGGAGCCGAACAGCGCGCGGTGGATCATGACGGGGCGCTGCTTGGAGCCGTCGGCGGAGGTGTACTCCAGGTCGAAGCGCTCGGGCAGGTTGAAGTCGAGCTGGATCGTCGACATCTGCCAGGTGCGGCCGATGGCGTCCTTGGTCTGGACGGAGATCTTCGGGCCGTAGAAGGCGGCGCCGCCCGGGTCGGGCACCAGGGGCAGGCCCTGCTTCTCGGCGACCTGGCGCAGCGTCTCCGTGGCCTCCTCCCAGGCCTCGTCCGAGCCGACGAACTTCTCCGGGTCCTTGGTGGACAGCTCCAGGTAGAAGTCGGTCAGGCCGTAGTCGCGCAGCAGGCCGAGGACGAAGGTGAGCGTCTTGTCGAGTTCCTCCGACATCTGCTCGCGCGTGCAGTAGATGTGCGCGTCGTCCTGGGTGAAGCCGCGGGCCCGGGTCAGGCCGTGCACGACGCCCGACTTCTCGTACCGGTACACCGTCCCGAACTCGAAGAGGCGCAGCGGCAGTTCACGGTAGGAACGCCCGCGCGCGTCGAAGATCAGGTTGTGCATCGGGCAGTTCATGGGCTTGAGGTAGTAGTCCACGCCCTCGTCGAGCTGCATGGGCGGGTACATGCCGTCGGCGTACCAGTCCAGGTGGCCCGAGGTCTCGAAGAGCTTCCCCTTGGTGGCGTGCGGGGTGTAGACGAACTCGTAGCCCTCTTCCTCGTGGCGGCGCCGCGAGTAGTCCTCCATGACCCGGCGGATGACGCCGCCCTTGGGGTGGAAGACGGCGAGGCCGGAGCCGATCTGCTCGGGGACGGAGAACAGGTCGAGCTCGCTGCCGAGCTTGCGGTGGTCGCGCTTCTCGGCCTCGGCGAGGAACTCCAGGTGCGCCTTCAGCTCGTCCTTGGTGGGCCAGGCGGTGCCGTAGATGCGCTGGAGCATGGGGTTCTTCTCGCTGCCGCGCCAGTAGGCGGCCGCGTTGCGCATCAGCTTGAACGCCGGGATGGCACGGGTCGACGGCAGGTGGGGGCCCCTGCAGAGGTCCTTCCAGCACAGGTCGCCGGTCTTGGCGTCCAGGTTGTCGTAGATCGTCAGCTCGCCGGCGCCGACCTCGACGTCCGCGCCGTCGTCGGACGAGGCGGAGCCCTTGATGCCGATCAGCTCCAGCTTGTAGGGCTCGTCGGCCAGCTCCTCGCGGGCGGCCTCGTCGGTCACCACGCGGCGGGAGAAGCGCTGCCCCCGCTTCTGGATCTCCTGCATCTTCTTCTCGATGGCCTTGAGATCCTCGGGCGTGAACGGCTTCTCGACGTCGAAGTCGTAGTAGAAGCCGTCCTTGACGGGCGGGCCGATGCCGAGCTTGGCCTCGGGGTGGAGCTCCTGCACGGCCTGGGCCATGACGTGCGCGGTGGAGTGGCGCAGGATGTTCAGGCCGTCCTCGGAGGAGATCTCGACGCCCTCGACCTCGTCGCCCTCGGACAGGGTGTACGACAGGTCCTTGAGCTCGCCGGCCACGCGCGCGGCGATGATCGCGCGCTCGCCGGCGAAGAGCTCGGCGGCCGTAGTGCCCGTCGTCACCACGCGTTCTTCCCGCTCGGAATCGCGCTGGATGATCACACGGACGTCTGACACCGGTCTCTCCTGACTGAAGGGGGCTGCGGCGCCATACCCGAGCGCGCGCACGAGTAAGGATCGTACCGACCCGGGACCGCCCGACGCGAAATCGGTCCCGCCGGCCCCCTGCGCGGGCTCCGTCAGCCCCGTCCGCGGGCTCCGCCGGCCCCCGGGCGGGACGCGCGCGTCTTCCTCGGCAGGCTGCGTCCGCCCCCCCTCGACCGGGCTCGTCAGTCTCCTTCGCAGGCTTCTTCGAAGAAGTCGAGGTTCTCGTGGAGCTCCTTCATCAGACGGTCCCGCTCCGCGTCGTCGACCTGGACGGGGACGACGCCGTGGGCGCCGGTGAGGCGGCGGAACCCGCTCCGGCTCTCCAGCCGCCCCTGCACCCGGACCGGGAGTCCCACGAGATGGGCGTGCCCGGCGATCCGGTACGCGTCCTCGTCGAGGGTGATCCGGACGTTGGGCACGTCGGCCCCGGCCAGGACGCGTAGCCGTACGGTGCCCTCGCCGCGCGGCCCGGACCGGCGCAGCCGGACCACCGCGCCCGTGAGCCGCACCGGCACGGCGGGTTCCTCACGCAGGTAGCGGGCGCCCGCCTCGCGCAGCACGGCCAGGTCGCCGGGCGAGAACTCGACCGGCTCCGCTGAGGGGGCGCACCCCTCGGGCACGCCCGCCGCCGGGGCCCACTCGACGGCGATCCGGGCGCCCTCCGTGCCCCGGACGAGGGTCACCAGAGCCTCGGTGAGCTCGTGGCTCACCCCTGCCTCGACGGCGGTGTCGAAGCCGTCCATGCCGCCGGTGGCCCGCTGGTAGTCGATGGCCTCCCGGGCGGCGAAGAGCGCCTGGTGGAGGCGTACGGCCAGGGGTCGGCCGCCGGCGACCGGCACGAACGCGGTGAGCCTGCCGTCGGTGGCGGAGCCGACGAGGACGTTCTCCAGGGCCGCGGCGGCGGCACGGCGGTGACGGGCACCGTGGTAGCCGGCCCGGGCGCGGGTGGCGAGGGCCGCGGCGAGCAGCATCCGGCGGGCGGCGCCGCGCAGCCGGTCCTCGACGGTCCAGGACGCCGCGCCGGCGGGACCGGCGGGGACGTCGTGCCACCAGCGGATCTCGTCGCTGGGCACGGCGAGGGAGACGAGGACCTCGCGGGCGGAGGGCGAGCCGCTGCGGGACAGGGCGAGCAGGGCCTCACCGAGCAGCTCGTCGCTGTCGGGGAAGGCGCGGCTCTCCGGCACCAGGAGGCTGGTGCCGGAGCCTCCGGGGCCGGGCGGGGTCCAGCGGCCGTAGCGTCCGGGGGCGCCGCCGCGCCGCTGCCAGCCGTGCCGGCGCAGCAGGGCGCCCAGCACGGCCGGGTCGATGCCGGCGGGCTCGGGCGGCTCGGGCGCAGAGCCGCTCCACGTGGTGTCGGCGGGATGCGGCCGGACCTGCCTCAGTGGCTCCCCGGTCGGGCGGTGCGTCACGGTTTACCTCCCGTCCCGACCCGCGTCATGATCTCGCACAGGGCCCGGTCGTCGAAGATGCGTGAGGTCGGTATCCGCACGGTGGTGCGGCGGCGGCCGGTGATCGGCTGCCCGGCGAGATTGGTCCAGTAGCAGCAGTGCCGCAGGTCGAGCCGGTCGTGGCCGGCGCGCAGCCAGTCGTCCTGTGAGCGCGGCACCAGCATCACCACGAGGATCTTGTGCACCGACACGGGGGTGCGGGCGAGCTTCGCCAGGTGGTCGTTGTCGAGGGTGAAGGAGAAGGTGCGGCCGGGCGGGTTGGGCGGCACCTGGTAGGTGGCCTTGAGCTGCACCTTGATGGTGACCTCGTCGTCGACCGTGTGCCCGGGGGCGCTGTGGCTGACGTGCCAGTCGATGCCGTTGTCGGGAAAGGGCTGGGACAGGGAACAGCCGGCGGCCGCCGCGACGGCGTGCAGATAGCCGACCTGCAGTGTCTCCATGCAGGCGGTGGTGGCGAGGGTGCCGCGGGAGGGAGCCGTGCGCTCGGGCAGCAGCCCGCCCCGTTCGGGCTGCGCAATGGCCATGGCCAACAGCCTTCCAGAACAAGTGTTTCCCCGTTGCGGGCCGCTGAACTGCAACGACCCGTACTCCTGTTGTCTCCGTCCGGCGTACGGCGCAAACAGCCCGGGTATCACCGGATCGGGCAGCGGACGGTGCGTCAACTGCCGAAGGTGATTGAGGGGTTGTGGGGCCGATGACGACGTGCTGGTACGAGGGGCCGCTGGCCGCGTTCGACACGGAGACGACGGGCGTGGACGTCGAGACCGACCGGATCGTGTCGGCCGCCGTCGTGGTCCAGGATGCGCCGGGCAGCCGGCCGCGGGTGAGCCGCTGGCTCGTGAACCCGGGGGTGCCGGTGCCCGCCGAGGCGACGGCGGTGCACGGGCTGACGGAGGAGCACCTGCAGCGCAACGGCCGGTGGCCGGCGCCGGTGATGTACGAGATAGCGCAGGCGCTGGCCGAGCAGGCGCACGCCGGGCGCCCGGTCGTGGTGATGAACGCGCCGTTCGATCTCACCCTGCTCGACCGGGAGTTGCGCCGCCACCGCGCCTCGGGGCTCGGCCGCTGGTTCGAGTCGGCGCCGCTGTCCGTGCTGGACCCGCGCGTTCTGGACAAGCATCTGGACCGCTACCGCAAGGGCCGCCGCACGCTGACCGACCTGTGCGCGCACTACGGCGTGGCCTTGGCAGGCGCGCACGACGCGGCGGCCGACGCCGTGGCGGCGCTGGAGGTCACCCGGGCGGTGGGCCGCCGGTTCGCGTCCCGGCTGGAGCGTCTCGACCCGGGTGAGCTGCACACCCTGCAGGCGGTGTGGCATGCGGCGCAGGCGCGGGGCCTGCAGGCGTGGTTCGCGCGCAGCGGTGTGGACGAGGTGGTCGACCCGGCCTGGCCGCTGCGTCCGGACCTGCCGGCGGCGGCTTGAGATCCCGCTTTCGGACAACCCGGGGCATGAAAAAACCGGTCCGTCTGTGACGGACCGGCCGTTTCCGGTGGGCGATACTGGGTTCGAACCAGTGACCTCTTCGGTGTGAACGAAGCGCTCTCCCACTGAGCTAATCGCCCGGGAACGCACTGAACCATACAGGTCCCGGCACGCTTCCTTCAAACCGCCCGGAGGTGCCGGCTCAGTCCGCACCGCCCTGACCGCATCATCAGCGCGTGATTGGCACGGAAGAGGGGCCGTCCCGGTACGGCGAGGCGTCGCAGCAGCGGCTTGTGCACGCTGACGACCTGGTCGTAGCGCGCGAGACTGCCCGCCCCGTGCGGTGTGACGGTCCAGCGTGCCCAGCCGTCGATGTCCCCGGACAGGGCCGTCTCCAGCAGGCCGGCCGCGGGGTCGCGCCGCACCTCCCGCGCCGTGAAGGTCATGTCGTACGGCAGGAGGGAGCGGATGCGGATCACCCCGGTGGTGTCGTCGAGCCGGATCACTTCCCGGACCTGGCGCCACCAGAGCGGATAGTCCTCGGGGCGTTGCAGCACCTCGTACACCGTGGCGGGCGGTGCGGGCAGGGGCCACAGACTGCGGAAGCGGTAGTGGTTCCAGTCCATGCCCGCAGTGTGCCCACTTCAGCGCGGGATCCGGCTGAGTACGCGCCTGAGTATCCGCACTCATGTCCGGCGCGGTGACGCGGACCACACTGCGTGCCATGACGCACCTTCCGCCTCCGGCCGAGGAACTGCGGCTCCTCGACGCCGAACTGAGGCAACTGGACGCCCGCCGGGCCCAGTTGCTGACTCGCCGCGCCTGGCTGGTCGCGGCCCTGCAGCAGCCGGGGCAGCCGTCGCGGCCCTGGGCGCACCCGCGGACGCCGTCCGCCACGGCGCCCCGCCCCGAGACCGCCGCGCCGAGCGTGCAGAACGTGCTGCTCGTGCTCGGCGGTGTCCTGCTGACGCTCGCGGCGGCGGTGTTCACGCTGGTCAGCTGGGGGCACCTCGGCATCACCGGGCGGGCCCTGGTGCTCGGCGCGGTCACGCTGGCCACGCTCGCCGCGCCTGTGGCCCTGCTGAAGCGCGGGCTGCGGTCGACGGCCGAGTCGGTGGCGGGTCTCGGGCTCGCCCTGACCGTCCTGGACGCGTACGCGCTGCACGCGGCGGCCCTCGCCGGGACGGACGGGACCGGGTACGCGGCGGCCGCCACGGCGGTACTGGCCGTGACCTGGGCGGCGTACGGTCTGCTGCCGGCCACGGCCGTACTGCGGCTGCCCCTGCCCTGCGCCCTGGCGGCGGCCCAGTTCCCGCTGCTGCTGGGGGCCTTGGCCGCCGACGCGGGTCCTTACCCGATCACGGCCGCGCTGCTGGTGACGGCCGGGCTCGACGCGGTCGCGCTGATGCGGCTGCCGGCCGGGGCGCCGCGGGTCACCGCCGTCGTGGGTGCGTACGGCGTGGGCGGCTGGGGCGCTGTGGGCGCCGGTTGGCTGTCCCTGACGGCCGACGGCCCGGTCGACGCCTCGCGCGCCGCCGCGCTGCTCCTGCTCGCCGCGGTGATCGCCGTGGGTTCGGCCCTGCGCGGGCCGGGTGTCGGGCATGCCCTCGGCCTCGCGATCACGGCAGGGCTGCTCGTCGTGGGGGCGCTCGGCGGGGTGGCGCGTTCCGGGCTGCCGTCGCAGTGGGCGGTCCCGGCTCATCTGTTCGTCGGCATCGCCCTGTTGGCGGCGGTACGGCTCGAACGGCTGCCGGACGCGATGCGGCGGGGTCTCGCCTGGGCCTCCGGTGCCGTGCAGGCGCTGGCCGTGCTGTGGACACTGCCCGTCGTGGCCGTGGTGCTGCTGGGGCCGGCCGGATGGCTGGGCCGGGTGTGGAGCGGGGCGCCGTCGGACGCCCGTGCGGCGGTGGTCGTCGATGTGCCCTGGCCGCCGCACGCGGCCGTGGCTCCGGTGGTGCTGACGACCGTGGCCGCCGCGCTCGCCCTGGCGGTCCGCGGGGATGTGTGGCTTTCACGGGCCCGGCTGGGCGCCCTGGGCCTCCTGTGGGCCACGGCGCTGATCCTTCCGGCGGTCCTGGAGATCCCCTATGCACTCGGCATGCTGGTTCTGGGGGTCATGACGGCGGCCGCGCTGGCCTCGTGCCGGATCACGGCGTCGGCTGCGCGGATCACGGCTCTCGTCCTCGCCCTGGTCACGGCCGCCGGTCTCACGCTGGTCTCCCTCGCGTCCCAGTCGGCGACCCTGGTGGTGCTGTCCGCGCTGACGACGTTGTTCGCCGTGTCCTCGTGGCGGGCCGGCGTCGCCCCGTTCACGGCTCCCACGGCTCTCGTGCACGCCGCCGCGCTGGCTTCGGCGTCGGGTGCCGCGGCGGACTGGCCGGCGGCCCGAACCGCCCTGGGGGTCCTGGCGGTTGCGGCTGCCGCCGCCGTGCTGGCGGCGCGCCTCGGTGAGTCGAGGGCGACGGTGCCCGTCGAGGCCGTGGGAGCCGCCGTCGGTCTCTTCGCCGTGGCGCTGGCCGTCACCGACCCGCCGATGCTCGCCCTGGTGCTGGCCCTGTGCGGGGTGATCGCCGCGGGCACGGCCCTGCGTGCCGGGCGCCGTCCCGTGGGCTACGCGGCCACGGCGCTGTTCGTCCTGGCCGCCTGGGTCCGGCTGGCCGCCTGGGACGTCGGTACGCCCGAGGCCTACACCCTGCCGGTGACCGTCCCGGCGCTGCTGGTCGGAGCGCTGCGCCGGCGCCGCGACCCGCAGACCTCCTCCTGGACGGCGTACGGTGCCGGGCTCGCCGCGACTCTGCTGCCCGGTCTGGCGGCGGCCTGGACCGATCCGCAGTGGACGCGGCCGCTGCTGCTCGGCGGCGCGGCACTGCTGGTCACCCTGCTGGGGGCCCGGCACCGCCTGCGGGCGCCGCTGGTGCTCGGCGGCTGGGTGCTGGCCCTGGTCACCCTGCACGAACTCGCCCCGTACGTCGTGCAGGTGACGGGGGCCCTCCCCCGCTGGGCACCCCCCGCCCTCGCCGGCCTCCTGCTGCTCGCCTGCGGCGCGACGTACGAGCAGCGGCTCCGGGACGTCCGGCGGGTTCGGGAGGTCCTGGGGAGGATGGAGTAGGACCTTTGAGGCCGTCTCGACCGCGGACAAGTCCCGTGATGTCATACGTTCTCCGGCCGGCCGCCGCGACAGCGGCACGCCCGGGCGTACACGGGGTGGGCTGGGTGGACGGGGGGGCATCATGACGGACCTGGGGGCATCGCCGGGCGGGGGCACGGGCGCCGGGGACCAGGGGACACTGGAGCGCCTGCTCTCGGTGGTGGGTGTGGGAGCCGTGGAGTTGCACACGGCTCCGGAGGGACTGCGGACGACGGTCACCGGCGTCCATGTGCTGGACGCCCTGGAACCGGTCATCAGCCCCCGGGAGTTACTGCTCGCGGTCGGCGTCGACCCGGCGTCGGCCCATGCGGTCGACGTGGTGCGCCGGGCCGGTGCGGCCGGTGCGGCGGGTGTGGTGTTCGGCCCGGGCCGGCCCGATCCCACCGCCCGGGCGTTGCAGGCGGCCGCGGAGGAAGCCGGCACGGCGGTGCTCTTCCGCACCGCATGGTGCACCTGGGCACAGCTCGTGGGGGTGCTCAGGGCCGGGCTGGCCGCGGCGGGCGCTCCCCCGATGCCCGCCACCAGCGGCGTGCCCCTGGGCGATCTGGACTCACTGGCCGATGCGGTGGCCGCCCTGGTGGGGGGTTCGGTGACGATCGAGGACACGGAGTCGCGGGTGCTGGCGTACTCGTCCACCGAGGAGAACGTGGACGAGATGCGCCGGCTGACCATCCTCGGCCGCCGTGTGCCGCCCTGGCGGGTGGCGGCCATGCGGGAGGCGGGGTTCTTCCAGGCGCTGTGGGGTGCGGGTGACGTGCTGCACCGGCCCGCCCACGGACAGAACCCGGAGCGTCTGGTGGGCGCGGTGCGGGCGGGCGGAGAGGCGCTCGGGTCCATCTGGGTGGCGGCGGTGGCCGGCCGCCCGCTGTCGCCGAACGCCGCGCAGACGCTGCGGGCGGCGGCCCGGACCGCCGCCGCCCACCTGCTCCATCACCGCACCCACAGTTCGGACGGCCGGCTGGTGGAGGATGCGGCCCGGGCGCTGCTGGAGGACCGCGGGTCCGTCGCGGTGCTCGCCGAACGCGCCTCGCTGCCGCCCCGGGAGCCCTGTGCCGTCCTGGCGGTGGGCATCGGGTCCGGCCGCCCCTCGGACGAGGACCCGTCCGGGCTGCCCGGTCTGCTGGCCCTGCACTGCGCGGCGCTGGGTCACCGAGTCGTGGTGGTCCCGGCCGGCAGTGGGGCCCTGGTGCTGCTGAGCGGGCTGCGACGCGACCCCGAGCGGGCCGACGGCCAGGTCGGACGGCTCGGGAACGCACTGGCCGATCAACTGTCGGCGACGATCGGCTCGACGGTGAAGGTGGGGCTCGGCGAGGTGGTCGCGGGCCTGGCCGGGGCGTCCGCGTCACGCCGCTCGGCCGAGCAGGCCCTGCAGGCGCTCGTCGCGGCCGGCGGGCCGCACACCGTCGCGCGGAGCGCGGACGTCGCCGACACCGTGGGCATCCTCCAGGTCGTCGAGGCCCTGCGCGGGCTGACGCTGCCCGCGCGGACCTCCGTGGCCCGGCTGAGGGAGTTCGACGCCGATCACAGCGGCAGCTGCCTGGTGGAAACCCTGCGCGCCTACCTCGACCACTTCGGCGACGTGTCCGCCGCCTCGCGCGCGCTGGGCGTGCACTCCAACAGTCTGCGCTACCGGTTGCGCCGGATCAGGCAGGTGTCAGGACTGGACCTGGACAGTCCCGACGCCCGGCTGCTAGCCCAGTTGCAGTTGCGGCTGGGCGGGGAGGCCTGAGGCGTACCGGCCTGAGTGACGGCAGCGGGGCGCGACCGCGCGGGTGTCGTCCGCCGTTCGGTGCGGGCCACCATCGAAGGGCCTCCCTCTTGTCGTATCGCACAACGCCTGTGCCCGGCGGAGGGGTTGTTGCGTCCGGAGGCCGTCGGTGAGGCCCGCGTCTTTGACGACTCGACGAAGACGCGGTGCCGGTGCCGACCGCAGCCTGGTGTCACGCCCGGGGCGGTCCCGGGCGCCGTGTACGACACCGGAAGGCTCACCATGACCGGACTGACCCCCGCCGCCGAGCGGCGCGAACGGATCCTGCGGGAAGCGGTGCGGCAGGGACTGCTGGACGCCGAGCGGTCCCAGCTGGCCGCCTTCGTCGACCTCGACGGCGTCGCCGCGACGGTCGAGTCGCTGCACCGCGCCTTTCCCTCCTCGCCGCCTGTGCTGCACGCGTTCGCCGCGAAGGCGAACTGCCTGGTACCGGTGCTGGCGGAGCTGCGGCGGCTGGGCATGGGCTGCGAGGTGGCCACCGCGGGTGAGCTGGCCCGAGCCCTGGCGGCCGGATTCGCTCCCGAGCGGATCGTCTTCGACTCCCCCGCCAAGACGGAGGGCGAACTGCGGCACGCCCTCGGCCTGGGCGTGACCGTCAACGCCGACAACCACCAGGAACTGGCGAGGATCGACCGGGCGCTGGGCGGCCGCGTCCCGGTCTCGCGGATCGGGGTACGTGTCAACTCCCAGCTCGGCGGCGGCAGCATCGCCGCGATGAGCACGGCGACGAGCACCTCGAAGTTCGGCATCCCCCTGGCGGACCCGGGAAGCCGGCAGCGGTTGCTGCGCGCCTACCACGACCACCCCTGGCTGACCTGGGTGCACACGCACGCCGGTTCGCAGGGCTGCCCGCTCGACCTCATGGCCGGCGGGGTCGGACAGGCCGTGGCGTTCGCCGAGGAGGTCAACGCCTCGCTCGGGCGGCGCCAGGTCGTCGGCATCGACATCGGCGGCGGACTGCCCGTCAACTTCGCCGACGACGAGACCACGCCGACCTTCGACACGTACGTCCGGCAACTGCGCGCCCAGGCTCCCGCCCTGTTCTCCGGCCGGTACGAGATCGTCACCGAGTTCGGGCGGTCCGTCCTCGCCAAGAACGGGTTCACCGCCGCGTACGTGGAGTACACGAAGAGCATGGGCGGCCGGCCGATCGCGGTCACCCACGCCGGTGTGCAGGTGGCCACCCGGACGGTGTTCAACCCCGACGCCTGGCCGCTGCGGATCGAGGCGCACGACGCGAGCGGCAGGGCCAAGCGAGGCGGACCGGTCCGCCAGGACATCGCGGGACCCGCCTGCTTCGCCGGGGACCTGCTGGCGCGCGACCGCGCTCTGCCCCTGCTGGAGCCGGGTGACATCGTCACCGTCCCGGACACCGGCGCCTACTACTTCTCGACGCCGTTCCACTACAACAGCCTGCCCGAACCCGCCGTCCACGGGGTCCGGACGAGCGGTGGCGGCGGGGTCCGCTTCGAACTCCTGCGTCCCGCGCAGGACCCGTGGGACGTACCGGTGTTCGAGCCCGCTGCCGGAATGAGGTAGGGAGCACTCGGGTGGCACAGCCCAACCGTCGGCGCACCGGCCGGGACGGGCCGCTCCTCACCCAGCGCGCCGCCATCGTCTTCCTGCTGGCGGCCCTGGTCGGCATCGGTGCCACCGTCCTGTCGGCACTGGCCGGCAACACCTGGCCCGTCGCGGTGAGCGTGGGCGGCGGGGTGGCGGCACCGGCCGTGCTGTTCTTCCACCAGATCATCGACTAGCCGGGCGGGGTTCCAGGGGCGGCGCCCCCGGAACCCCGCCCGGGTACGTGCCCCTTACGGCATCCGGTCGCCGAGCAGCGCCAGGTTCTCGATGGCGGCGAGGCCGTACAGCGCGGTGTCGTTGGTGGAGACCCAGGTCGCCTCACTGCCCGGCACCAGCGCGACCGGGCCGCTCAGCTTGTCCGTCCGCCAGGGTGCCGACTCCTTGTAACCGTCGGAGTTGTAGAACTTCTCCCAGGCCCGCTTGGCGAGCTTCTCGTCCCCGGTCTTGACGGCCGCGTAGGCATCGAGGCGCGAGTGGCCCTGGAACAGCAGCAGGCTGCCGAAGTCGGAACCGTAGCGGGCCTTCTGCTCGGCCTTGGTGGCGTTGAAGTGACGGCAGTAGTCGAAGTACGCCTCGTTGAACTCCGGCATGTCGACGAGGTCGATGAGTTCGGCGCACAGCTCGTTGAGGCCGAAGACGGCCGACAGGTGGGAGACGCTCACCACGGGCTTGTCCGCGATGGCGAACCTGCCGGTGTCCAGGTCGTAGAGCCCGGTGCCCTGGACGAAGCCGTTGGGCTGGGCGGCGATGGTCTCCATGGTGGACAGCACGCGGGCCCTGGCCTTCTCCCACTTGGGGCCCTTGCGCTCCCACTCCGTCAGCCAGGCCGACACCAGGCCGCTCCAGTCCGTGCCGAAGCCGATCGACAGGGCGTGCCGGTCAGGCGTGTACGGCTCGGTGCGGATCTTGCGGATGGGGTCGAGGACGAGGAACGTCTCGTCGGAGTCGACGTTGGCGTGCATGAGGTCGCCGACGCGTTCGTCCGCCGTGAGGAAGTAGTAGTAGCGCCGGTAGGTCGTGTTGGCGATGCGCTGCTGCTTGGCGCTGTCGGCGAAGTGCTGCACGCCGTGCCGGGTACCGAGGCCCGCCCACGTGCCCAGGTGGTAGACGTCGACCTCGCCGGTGTGCCGGGTCATCGCCTCGGCGAAGCGGAAGATGTCGGCGCGGCCGGAGCGCAGGTAGGCGAACCAGAGCCACAGGTCCGGGGACAGCTCGGAGTTGTCCCAGGCGTAGCCGC
Organism: Streptomyces sp. NPDC029041; assembly: GCF_040637515.1. Taxonomy (NCBI): domain Bacteria; kingdom Bacillati; phylum Actinomycetota; class Actinomycetes; order Kitasatosporales; family Streptomycetaceae; genus Streptomyces; species Streptomyces sp. NPDC029041. The sequence goes on from NZ_JBEZWO010000015.1 coordinate 54,655, forward strand.
CGACGTCGTAGCGCCACTGGTGCCGGACGGTGTCGTAGGTGTGCATGATGTCGCCGTAGTCCCAGAAGCCGTACCAGCGGCGCTGCTCCACCTGGTCCTTGTAGTAGGTGAAGAGGAAGTCGAGGTGGTCCTCTATCTTCGCCTTTGCGGGGGTGGAGCGGTCGGGCTCGGAGTACAGGCCCGGCCCGAAGACCTTCGCCTTGATGAGCTGCCCCGGTGCGGCGGCCAGTTGCGGCAGCACGCGGACGGCCTCGACCTGCTCGGCGAGCCGCTCGGGGCCCGGCGTCGAGTCGTTGGCCCAGAAGAGGAGTTCGGAGGTGCGGGCGATGCCGTAAGGGGTACCGAACTCCGGCTCGTAGTCCTCGTAGGTGATGTTGAGGCCTTCCAGCTGCTCGGGGAAGGTGTCCTGGCCCATGCCGTCGTGGTAGAAGCGCAGGTCCATGGGCTGTGCCTCGGGGGACCAGAGCCAGAGGGTCACCTCGGCCTCGTCGGTGTGGGCGTCCCGGATGTCGAGCTGGGCGGGGAACTTCTCCCAGAAGTCGCGCAGCCCGAAGGAGAATCCGCCGCTCGCCCCGCCCACGTAGCCGAAGCCGGAGGCGCGCCGGCCACCGCCCGCCGCGACCCAGCCGTGTCCCTTCTTGGTGCGCTTGCGCAGCGTGAAGCCGTCGGCGGAGAGCTGCGAGAGGGTGTAGTCGCCCCATTCGGGGATGTACTGCAGCCGGGTCGTCACCCGCTGGTCCCAGGTGGCGGGGTCGGGCAGCTTCCTGCCTTCGAACTGAGCCGACTGCACGGCCGCGCCCGGGTCCCGGCGCAGTCCGGTGATGCCCTTGACGGCCTCACGCAGCAGGCCGGTGCCGTCACCGCCGATGCGGATGTGGCGGTCGTAGCCCTCGTCCCGCATCGGCACCGTGAAGCGGACCCCGAGGCCGCGGATGAAGTCACCACTGGCCTTCCCGGGCTCCTGCGTGCCGTCGTAAGTGATGGTGTGCACCATGCGGAAGGAGTCGGCGCCCGCGTAGAAGTAGAGCCTGATCGAGAACGGCAGCCAGCTGCGGCCGCCCTTGCGGTGCTTGCCGTCGATGCGGACGACCGCGCGGACCGGGCCCGCCTGCTCGACCTCGGCCTTGGAGATCGTGCCGTCGAAGCGCTCGGTCCTGACCGCGCCCTGGTCCTCGTCCTCGATCTCGGGCTGGCGGATCAGCACGAGCCGGCCGTTCTTCGCGATCTCGGTGGAGCCGCGGGTGACGGACTTGACGAGGGTGGAGCCGGACGTGCCGATCCTGGCGGTGATGACGCCGGTGGAGATGCCGATGGTGCCGCCGCGCTTCTCGACGGTGACCTTCTTCTCGGGGGCGGCGGGCGTCCCGGCGGTGAGGGTGAGCCTGCCGTCGCCCGAGGCGACCGCGTGGGCGGTCCACTTCAGTGAGCCGTCGGGCCAGTAGGCGATCGGCCAGGACTGCACGGGTACGGCCTTGCCGCCCGCGTCCGTCAGCGCGAAGGTCTGGTCCTTCCGGTACGCGCCCTTGGGCCAGGGCACACCGACGGTGGAACCGGGGGCGGCGCCGAGACCGCCGTCCTCCAGCCAGTCCAGGGTCACCGGGTCCGCGTCGGCGGGGTCGGCTCCGGGCGCGGCCTGGGCCTCCTGGGCTCCCAGCGCCCAGCTGAACGGGGCGGCGGCTCCGGTCACGGCGGCTGCTTTGAGGAGAATTCTGCGGGGGATGGGAGACATGGCGATGATGCCTTTCCTTGTCCGTGCGGGAAGCAGTGCGGGAAGCAGTTCCGTGGGCATGACAGAGAGAGGTGCGGCGCGCGGGCCCATCGGGAAGGGAGGGCTGACCGTTCAGCGGTGCCGGTAGCGCTCCTCCACGGCGACGGCCGCCGCCGCCACGGTTCCGAGGACGGCGACCGCCAGCGGCGCGGCGAACCAGGCGGACACGGCCACCACGGCCAGCCCGCCGACGATCAGGAAGGACCCGGCCGGATCGAGCACCGTGCGCCGCCCGGCCCGGGCCAGCAGCGTCCGCCAGCGCGCTCCCGGTTCCCAGACCGCCGCCGCCCGCAGGCCGGTCACGAGGAGCCCGATCAGCGCGAGGACTCCGACGGTCCCGACGAGCGGTCCGCCCGGAATCCCCGCCCGGGCCGCCTGCACGTCCACCCAGACCGCCCCGGCCGCCGCCCACCCGGCGAGCCCGGCGAGCCACCCGCCGCGCAGGGCCGTACGGAAGTCGGCGGCGAACTCCCGCCGGCCACCGCCCTCATGGGCGGTACGGCGCCGCAGGTGCCGCGCCCCGGCGGCGAACGCGGCGGGATAGGTGACCACCCCCAGGGAGGCCACCGCGATCCACACACCCGTCAGCAGGCACTCGGCGAACACCGCAAAACGCTCGGCGAACACCGACTCCCCGCGTGCCTTCACCCGCGTCCCGGCCATGCCGCCCTCAGCCCTTCAGACCCGACGTGGCCATGCCGTCGATCAGATACCGCTGGAAGGCGAGGAAGAAGGCGAGCACCGGAAGCAGCGCGACCAGGGACATGGCGATCATGCCGCCGTAGTTGGCCAGTCCTTCCTGGTCGACGAACATCTTCAGGCCGAGCGAGACCGTGTACTTGTCGGGCTCGTTGAGGTAGATCAGCGGGCCCATGAAGTCGTTCCAGGAGTTGATGAAGGTGAAGATCGCACTGGTGATGAGGGCCGGCCGGGCCAGCGGCAGCACGATCGACCAGTAGATCCGCAGGTGTCCGCAGCCGTCGAGGCGGGCCGCCTCGTCCAGCTCCTTCGGCATGTTGCGCATGAACTGCACCATCAGGAAGACGAAGAACGCCTCGGTGGCCAGGTACTTCCCGAGCAGCAGCGGTGTGTAGGTGTTGATCAGCTCCAGGTTGCGGAACAGCACGTACTGCGGGATCAGCAGCACGTGGTAGGGCAGCAGGAGCGTGCCGATCATCAGGGTGAACAGCAGATTGCGGCCCGCGAACCGGATCCTCGCGAAGGCATAGGCCGTCAGCGAGCAGGACACCAGGATGCCGACGACCGAACCGACGGCGAGGAAGAGGGAGTTGAAGAAGAACGTGGAGACCGGGATGTCGGCGATGCCGTCGGCGAGGCTCGTGTAGTTGGCGATGACCGGGTCGCCCGGGAAGAGGTCCAGGCTGCCGACGATGTCCTCGCTCTTCTTGAAGGACCCGCCGACGACCCAGATCACCGGGTAGAGGATCACCGCGAGGATCAGCAGTGAGCCGATGTGCCAGGCGAGGGACCCGGGCAGCTTGTGCCGGAGCCTGCCGGCGGGCTTGATCTCGGTGGCCTGCGCGCTCATCGGGCGCCCTCCTCGTAGTGCACCCAGCGCTTCTGGGACCAGAACAGCACCGCCGTCACCAGGGCCACCGCGATCAGCAGGAGCCAGGCCATCGCGGAGGCCAGACCCATGCGGCTGTTCTCGAAGCCCTGGACGTAGAGGTAGCAGGTATAGACCATCGACCCGTCGGCCGGACCGCAGGCGTTGCCTCCGGCACCACCGCCGACGATGTACGCCGAGCTGAAGATCTGGAAGGAGTGGATCGTCTCCAGCAGCACGTTGAAGAAGAGGACCGGGGAGATCATCGGCAGCGTGATGTTCCAGAACCGCCGCAGCTTGCCCGCCCCGTCGACCTCGGCCGCCTCGTACAGCTCGCGCGGGACCTGCTTGAGCCCGGCCAGGAAGATGACCATCGGGGCGCCGAACTGCCAGACCGTGAGCGCCACCAGGCTGTAGATGATCAGGTCCGGGTCACCGGTCCAGCCGCCGGCGTCGATGCCGAAGATCTTCTGGGTGCGGTCGACGATCGCGTCGTCCGAGAAGATCGCCTTCCAGACGATCGCGACGGAGACGCTCGCACCGATGAGCGACGGCGCGTAGAAGGCGGCCCGGTAGAAGGCCTGACCGCGCCGGCTCTGGGCGAGCAGCAGGGCCACGCCGAGAGCTGCGATCAGCTTGAGCGGTGTGCCGACGGCGACGTACCAGAGCGTCACCTGCACCGAGTGGCGCCAGCGCGGATCGCCGAACATCTCGGAGAAGTTGCCGAGGCCGATCCACTTGGGGGCGTCGAAGAGGTTGTAGTCGGTGAAGGCGTAGTAGAGCGAGGCGATCATCGGGCCCGCGGTGAGCAGCAGGAACCCGGCGATCCAGGGGGACATGAAGAGATAGCCGGCCAGGTTCTCCCGGCGCCGCCGCCGCTTGAGGGCGGCGGGGCGCTCGGGCTTCACCGGACCGTGCCGCGGCTCGGAGTCCCGGGACAGGCCCTCCGTCGCAGGGGCGTGTGTCACGGTGGTTCCCATCAGGTGCCGAGAGCCGTCTTCGACTCGGTGAAGAACTGCTTGACGGCCTCGTCCACCGAACGCTTGCCCAGACCGAGTTCCTCGCCGATGCGCAGGAAGGCGGCCTCGCAGACGTCCGCGCCGTTCGGGTGCGGGGTGATGGGCTCCAGGACGCCCGCCTCGACAAGGGACTCCTCGTAGGCGGCGATCGCCTTGTTGACCTCGTCGGCCGGCTTGTACGCGTCGTACTGCGCCTGCGTCGCGGGCACGCCCCGGTCGTAGCCCATGATCTTGGCGACCTCGGGGTCGTGCACCATGAAGTCGATGAACTGGGCGACCTCCTTGGGGTGCTGGGTGCGCTTGGAGGCGCTCAGCATGAGGGAGCCGAGGTACTGGCCGGTCTTCTTGCCGTCCGTCGTGGGGATGGGGGCCAGGCCGTACTCGCTCTTGCCCTCGGAGGTGTAGCGGACGGTGAAGTTGTCCCAGGTGAACTCACCGCCGGAGATCTCCCCCGCGACCGCCGACTTGGGCTTGATCTGGGCGACCTTCTTCTGGTTGGCGTAGCTGCCGTCCTCGACGCCCTCCTTGGCCTTCGTCCACCAGTCCGTCAGATCCGCCTCGCTGAAGCCGAGCGCGTCCTCGGTGAAGAACGCCTTGCCGTTCTGGCGCAGGTAGAGGTCGTAGAGGTACATGACGTTGTACGGGCCGGTGTCACCGGCACGCCCCGTCTTCTGGCGGATCTTCTTCATCGCCGCGTGGTAGTCGTCCCAAGTCCAGCCCTGCTCCGGCTTCACGCCGGCCCGCGTGTAGACGGGCTTGTCGATGACCAGGGCCATGGAGTTCGAACCGACCGGCACGCCGAGGAGCTTGCCGTCGATCTCGCCGAACTTCTCGAGGCCGGCGCGGAACCCGTCCATCCGGAGGTTGCCGGCCTTCGCCTGCTCGCTGAGATCGAGCAGCACGTTCTTCGCGTCGTATTTCCGGAGGAAGCCGATGGCATTCTGGAACACGTCCGGTGGATTCCCGCCGGAGGCCTGGGTGTTGAACTTCTTCCAGAAGTCGGGATAAGGCTGGAAGTCCGTTTTCACCTTGATCTTCGGGTACTTCTTCTCGAAGAGGGCGATCGTCTTGTTGATTCTCTCGGCGCGGTCCTCCGCACCCCACCACGCGTAACGGATCGTCACCGTCCCGTCCGCGGAGGTCCCTCCGTCGCCACCGCAGCCGGTCGTCGCGGCCAGCCCCAGGGTGGCTGCCGTGGCTCCGGCCGCCTTCAGGATCGTACGTCTCTCAACATTCCTGCCGTTCACCACGGTTGGACCTCCCCGCACGTCGTCCCGCTCGCATGAATCGTTTCAAGTAAGCGCTTGCTGGCACAAGGTACGGAGGGGCTGAGAGTGCGTCAATGATTCGGGCAAGAATTTCTTACCGGGGAAGGTGGGCGACGGAGCGGACCGCGGGGGCGGGGCCGGCGACCGGCTCGGGCGACGTCGCTGGTGGCGAGGGCGTGACCGGGACGCCGGACGCAGAGGGGTGAGCGGAGCCGCGATGGGTGCGACCGAAAAGCGACGGCGGTCCGGCGGACGGAGCGTGCGGGCGTGGGGGCCCTTTCCGGCCAGGCCGCTCCCCGGTTCGTTGCGGTGCGGTGCCCGCCGGGTGACGGCGACCGGTCAGCCGCCCCGACCCGGAACGGCAAAGGGGCCGAGGGCGACGGCGGGCGCGTGGACCGACGCCCAGGACGCGGGTGCTCCCCGCGGCTCGTCGTCACTCCGCCCGACGGAGGAGGCGACAGCCCTGACCTCGCGGGACTCGACGTCAGCGGAATCGCGGGGGCCCAAGCGGCATCCGCCCGGCGGATCGAGGGGCGGTGTTCCGGCCACGCCGCCGGACGGCACCGGCCGCCGCGGGCCAGCCTTCCGTCAGCCATACCGCGCGACCGCGCCCCCGGCCGGAGACCCGAGGAGGCTCCAGGCGGTACAACGACGGCAGCCCACCTGCTTCATCGCAGGTGGGCTGCCGGTCCGGGTGGGCGATACTGGGTTCGAACCAGTGACCTCTTCGGTGTGAACGAAGCGCTCTCCCACTGAGCTAATCGCCCGGGCGCAGGAAGAACATTACCCCATGTCAGCGGGTGCCTGTGACGCTCACTGGTCCTTGATCTTCCACGGCATGACGATGCCGAACTTCCACAGGTAGACACCGACCAGGACGCCCACGATCACCAGCCCGATCGACGTCAGGATGATGTTGCGGCGACGCACCCTGGGATCGAGCGCCCGCTGGGCCGCCTCGGTGACCTTCCGCTTGGTCCAGCGGAGCACCAGCTGGGCCCAGACGAACTCCGTCGCCCAGATCGCCATGCCACCGAAGATCACGACCCAGCCCGGCCCCGGGAGCGGCAGCATGATGATGCCGGCCACGACGACCGCGAGGCCGATGATGAAAACGCCGACCTGCCAGCTCACGTGCAGCGCCCGGCGCGCCTTGACGAATTCGGGCGCCCGCGAGCCGAGCCCCCGGTCCTGCTCGCCGTGCGCCTCGCCCGGCCCCGTCCCGTCCGATGCCACGGCCACCTCGCCCGGCTCGTTACTCCCCGTATTCATACGGCCGAACACTACCCGAGCGAAACCAGTCACCGGAATGGACGCACGACGCGAACGACCTCTCGGCCGGAAGAGTTACGTAAAGGCACGCAAAACACTCAGAGGGGTTTACAACGGCACCGTAGGTGGCATGTCGATTTCGCCGACGTGCGAATCCCCGAGCGCACACTGAGCGAAAGGCCCTGGCGCTTATGAACACCACGGTCAGCTGCGAGCTGCACCTGCGCCTCGTTGTGTCGAGCGAGTCCTCCCTGCCTGTCCCCGCAGGCCTGCGGTACGACACGGCCGACCCCTACGCCGTGCACGCCACCTTCCACACCGGAGCCGAGGAGACCGTCGAGTGGGTGTTCGCCCGCGACCTCCTCGCCGAGGGACTTCACCGCCCTACGGGCACCGGCGACGTCCGCGTCTGGCCGTCGCGCAGTCACGGCCAGGGCGTCGTGTGCATCGCCCTGAGCTCGCCGGAGGGCGAGGCCCTGCTGGAGGCCCCGGCACGGGCCCTGGAGTCCTTCCTGAAGCGGACCGACGCCGCCGTGCCGCCCGGCACGGAACACCGGCACTTCGACCTCGACCAGGAGCTCTCGCACATCCTGGCGGAAAGCTAGGGCGAGGCCCCCGCAAAGCCGCCCGGCGCCGTCCACTCGGGGAGACGGCGCGGGCCAGGACAACCGCATACGGGATGACACCGGCGCCATGACCGCTGCTCACGCGGTATGGCGCCGGTTCACGTGCGCGCCCCTCCCCCACTCGCCGCGCCCGTCGGCGGCCGGCGGCCACTCGGGAACCCTCGCGGGCCCTGCGGCGTTGTATTCGAAGCCATGTGCGGGCATGTGGAGGGTCCGGCGGTGGCGGAGCCGTTACCATCGGCCAGCATCGGCGGGCGCCCGCCCGACCCTCAGGCCAGGGAGCGAATCGTGCTGATCACCCACGACACCCGGTGCGCCCTCGACACCGTGGTCGACCTGGTGAACACCGCACCGGAGGACGACACGGCGACGGACGGGCTGCCGGACGTGGCGGCCCTCACGGACTTCGTGCGGAACCACGAGATCAGCGATGTCGGGGTGCTCTCGGAGTTCGACCTGTCCGCGGTACGCAAGATCCGCGGACGCTTCGCGGCCGTCTTCGCCGCCCCCGACGCCCGGAGTGCCGCCGGGCAGATCAACGACCTGGTCGCCGCCGCCGGCACCACACCGCGGCTCACCGACCACGACGGCTACGACTGGCATGTGCACTACTTCGCCCCCGGTGCCTCCGTAGCCGATCACCTGGCCGCCGACTGCGGAATGGCGCTGGCGTTCTTCGTGGTCGCCGGGGAACAGGAGCGGCTGCGGCGCTGTGAGGCGCCCGACTGCCGGCGCGCCTTCGTCGACCTGTCCCGCAACCGCTCGCGGCGCTACTGCGACAGCCGCACCTGCGGAAACCGCCTGCACGTGGCCGCGTACCGCGCGCGCCGCAAGGAAGCGGCGGGCTGACAGCGGTCGCCGGGGCGCGGGGCCGCTGAGCGTCGTTTCCGGACGGCCCGTGCCGAGGTTGCCGATGCCGGCGCGGCCCCGGCGGGTGGCGCCGGGTACCGCGGGTCGGGCTCACAGCAGCAGCAGATCGTGCAACGAGGCCATGAGCAGCAGGCTCCCGATCACCGCCAGGAAGATCATCAGCGGTGGCTGGGAGAGGGCGAAGAGACAACCGCGCGGCTCGTCCTGCCGGGGACGTGGCTCGTCCGGAGGGAGAAAGGGCTCGTCCCGCGGAGGACCTGGCTCGTCCTGCGGCGGTGCGGGGTCGCTCTGTTTCGTCGTGTCCAGCATCTCGCGGCGATGATGACGCAGTCGCCCGGCCGAACGCGATCAGTGCGCTCGTTCCGTGCGGGAGTGCGCCGATTCCGCGAGGTCCGGTTCGGGTTGTGATCACTTCCGCGCGTCAGCGGACCCACTGTGACGATTCAGTCACGGATGGTCGCGCGGCCGTCATATGCCGTGCTTCTTGAGGATGGCCTCGATGTCGCTGAAGTCGTCCTCGCCGCGTGACGCCGGCGCGGGCCGGTTCGCCGGGCGGGAACTCTGGCCCAGGGAGGGTGCAGAGGCGGGGGCCACCGCATCGGGCCGTTCGCCCGCTCGGGCCGCGGCCCTGCGCTCCTTGCGGGTGCCGCCGCGGCGGCGCTCCACGGCTCGGGTGGTCATGAAGAGCACCCAGGCGAGGCCGAGCACCCCGAAACCGGCCCAGGCCGTCGGGCTGAACGCGGTGTCGGCCAGCCATTCGACGATCCCCGTCATCACCAGGCCGATCGGGATGAGGGAGTAGGCCGCGATGCGCACCGCGGTGAGGTAGCGCTTGCGGTACGCCGTGACGACCGCGATGCCCAGGCCTGCCGCGGACACGGCGGAGCAGACGGTCTCGGCAATCATCCGGTCCTCCAGGCGTGGCGGGGTGCGGGTCGGAACACTTTCGTCCCTTCCATCCTGCACCCGCCGCACCCCGGCGGGCCATGCTCCGGGCCCGAGATCGGGGACATCTCCGGGTCGCGTCCTCCGCAGGTGCCGATGCGGGCTGCGCTCCCGGCCGTACCTGCTGGAAGACTGTCGGTATGAGCGACTTCTCCTCCGACCGTTCCGCCACCCCCGTTCTCGACGTCTGGTGCGACCTCCAGTGCCCGGACTGCCGTACCGCGCTGGACGACCTCCAGGCCCTGCGCGCCCGCTACGGCGACCGTCTGGAGCTGCGGCTGCGGCACTTCCCGCTGGAGAAGAACAAGCACGCCTTCGCCGCGGCCCAGGCGGCCGAGGAGGCGTGGGAGCAGGGCCGGGGATGGCCGTACGCGGAGGCCCTGCTGGGGCGGGTCGAGGAGCTGGCCCGTGAGGGGGAGCCCGTCCTGGTCGAGCTGGCCCGTGAACTGGGCCTGGACGCCGAGGAGTTCGACACCGCGCTGGTCGACGGCCGGCACATCCTGATCGTGGACGCCGACCAGGCCGAGGGCAAGGCGATCGGCGTGACCGGCACCCCGACGTACGTCATCGGCGGTGAGCGGCTCGACGGCGGCAAGAGCCAGGAGGGGCTGCGCGAGCGGATCGAGGAGATCGCCGACCGTCTGCTGGCCGGGCGAGAACACTGACGCCCCGCTCCCCTAGCGGATCCCTGACCCCTAGAGCAGCGGTTTGTACATGGCGTACTGCTCGGTCTCGTAGCCGAGTGACGCGTACAGCCGCTCGGCCGGGGTGTTGCCGGCGAAGACGTTGAGACCGAGGGTCCGCCTGCCCTCCGTGATCGTCTGGGCCTCGGCCAGCAGCATCAGGGTGCGGCCGTGGCCCTTTCCGCGGTGGGCGGCGTCGGTCTCCACGTCGAAGACGAACGCGCTGTCCGCACGCACCGCCAGCCACAGCGTGCCCACCGGTGTCCCCAGGTGCTCGACGACGCTGATCAGCATGCCGGGGGTGGCGAGGCCGTCGGGCAGCAGAGTGGCGTGGTCGCGCTCCGACTTGGCCCGGGCCTCGGCCTCCGGGACGCCCCGCTCGATCCAGCTGTGTGCGTAGTCCTCCTTGCCCTTCTCCAGCCAGGGGCCGAACTCCGCCTCGGTCATGGGCCGGGCGCGGCTGCCCTCGGGCAGCACCGGCGGTGTGTCGCCGAGCCTCTTCTCCATGCCACGGTTGCGGACGACGTAGCCGAGCGCCGTGGCGAGCCGCAGGCCCGCCTCGGACGTGGCGGGCACCGATGCCTCGATGCGGCGGCACCCCCAGCCGCGCGCCACCTCCTCCGCGGCGAGCGCGGCGACCGTGCCCCGGCCCCGCCTGCGGTCCGGTTCGTCGATGTGGAGCTTCATGATCCGGGCCACCGCCCGGCCGAACACGGGATGCGTGCCGAGGTGTATCGCCCCCACGGGACGGCTGTTCACGCACACCTGGTAGCGGCGTGAGCGCGTCCCGTCGGCGTTCTGCTGAAGCGGCTCGGTCGGCCGCAGGGTCGTGGTCATCAGGGGTGTTCTACCCGCAACCCCGGGCCCGTTCAGCCCGATTTCCGGGTGCTGTCAGGGGTCGAGGTCGTTCGCGGCCCGTTCCTGGAAGATCCGCATGGCCTTGGCGGTCACCGGGCCGGGCGCGTCGGGCAGCTCACGGCCGTCGACGCGGTGCACGGCCTGCACGTCCCGCAGGGTGGACGTCAGGAAGACCTCCTCCGCCCGTTCCAGGACGTCCAGTGGCAGGTCGGTCTCCTTCGCGCCGGTCCATTCCGCCGCCAGCGCGCGGGTGATGCCCGCGAGGCAGCCCGAGGCGACCGGCGGGGTGTGGATCTCGCCGTCGAGGACGACGAAGACGTTCGACCCGGTGCCCTCGCACAGCTGTCCCATCGTGTTGGCGAACAGGGCCTCGGAGGCGCCCTGTTCACGGGCCCGGGCGAGAGCGACGACGTTCTCGGCGTACGAGGTGGTCTTCAGGCCGGTGAGCACGCCGCGTTCGTTGCGGGTCCAGGGCACGGTGATCACCGCGGTGGAGTCGGGGCGGCGGGTCGTCTCGCCGACGGCGACGACGAGGGTCGGGCCGTGGTCGCCGCGGTCGGAGCCGAGCGGGCCGTGGCCACCGGTGTAGGTGATGCGGAGACGGCCGAGCGGCACGGGGTCGGCATCGAGGACCGCGGCGCAGGCGCGGCGCACCTCGTCGTGGTCCGGGTCCGGCAGCCCGAGGCCGCGCGCGGAGCGGGTCAGCCGGTCGAGGTGCCGGGTGAGGGCGAACGGCCGGCCGTGCACGGCCTTCACCGTCTCGAAGATGCCGTCGCCCACGGTCAGACCGTGGTCGAGGACGGAGACGCGGGCGGACTCGATGTCCTGCAGTGCGCCGTCGAGCCAGATCTTCACGTCAGGTCCTCCTGCACTTCCGCCGCACTCACCTCGTACGTTCCCGACGCTATCGCGAGCAGCCGGGACGCCTTCAGCTCGGTCTCCCGCCACTCCCCCTCGGGGTCGGAGCCCCAGGTGATGCCGGCGCCGGTGCCGAAGCGCAGTACGCCCTCGGTCCGGTCGATCCAGAAGGTACGGATGCCGACGGCCAGCTCTCCGGCCCCCCGGTCGGCGTCGACCCATCCGATCCCGCCGCAGTACGGCCCCCGGGGCGCCGTCTCCAGCGCGTCGATGATCCGCAGCGCGCTGGACTTGGGTGCGCCGGTGACCGAGCCGGGAGGGAAGGCGGCACCGATCAGCTCGGCCCAGCCGGCCCCGTGCTCCAGCTCACCGCGGACCGTCGAGACGAGGTGGACCAGCCCCGGGTGCTTCTCCACGGCGCACAGGTCGGGCACCGTGACACTGCCCGTGGCGCACACCCGCCCGATGTCGTTGCGGACGAGGTCCACGATCATCACGTTCTCGGCGTAGTCCTTCTCCAGCAGGTCCGCCTCCGTCCTTCCGGTGCCCTTGATCGGCCCGGACTCGACGACCCGGCCGTCGCGCCGCAGGAACAGTTCGGGCGAGGCGGTGGCGATCTCCACGCCGTGCCCGGGCAGGCGAATCGTTCCCGCATACGGGGCCGGGTTGCCGCGGGCGAGCAGTGCGGTGAGGGCGTCCACGTCGGCGCCGGGCGGGACGGGCGCCGAGAGCACCCGGCACAGGTTGGCCTGGTAGACCTCGCCGGCCGCGATGTGGTCGCGGATCCGCCGCACGGCCGCGGTGTACGCGGGGCGGTCGAGCGAGGACGTCCAGTCACCGGCCGCCGGCCCGTGCCACGCGCCGGGAACGGGGGCGGGCACCGCGGCGGTCCGGACCTGCGCGAAGCGGGCGCAGGTCAGGCCGCCCTCGAAGTCGGCACAGACGGCCCAGAAACCGCTGGACTCCAGGGCTTCGGGGTCATCGGTGACGTCGAGGAGCCCGGTGGCGACACGGTCACCGAAGCGGGCGAGAGGAGGGAGGTCGAGCACGTGGTCGAGTCTATGGCGGGTGTCTCGCGGGTGGCCGGGGGATGTCCCGTGGGGCGGCCCCGTTCCGTCCCTGAGCAGGGGATGCGCAGCACGCTGCACAAACGCGTTTTTGTACTGGCCCCGGAATCCGCTAGAGTTCAACACGTCGCCGGGCCGCGGGAGCGGACCGAAACGACAGGCGGACGTAGCTCAGTTGGTAGAGCGCAACCTTGCCAAGGTTGAGGTCGCGAGTTCGAACCTCGTCGTCCGCTCGAAGGAAGAAGGGGACTCCCGGTCCCCTACACTCCTGGTGGAGTGGCCGAGAGGCGAGGCAACGGCCTGCAAAGCCGTCTACACGGGTTCAAATCCCGTCTCCACCTCCAAGGACGATTAGCTCAGCGGGAGAGCGCTTCCCTGACACGGAAGAGGTCACTGGTTCAATCCCAGTATCGTCCACTGGATCCCTCAAGATCCCACCCGCGCGATTAGCTCAGCGGGAGAGCGCTTCCCTGACACGGAAGAGGTCACTGGTTCAATCCCAGTATCGCGCACGCAGTGCCCATGAACGGATGCAGTCCGTATACATGGTCCCGAGGACGATTAGCTCAGCGGGAGAGCGCTTCCCTGACACGGAAGAGGTCACTGGTTCAATCCCAGTATCGTCCACATCACACAGGAGCCCCCGGTCATGCGCGACCGGGGGCTTCTTGCGTTTCGCGTCGTCGTCCGGCGCGAGGCGTCAGGACGAGAACAGCATGCGGCCGAAGCCCTTGCTGCGGTGGTGGCCGTGATGACCGTGATGCCCGTGGCCACCGTGCGGGGCGCCCCAGGCGGGGGCCGGCGGGGCGGGGTAGGCCTGCGGGCCAGGCGGGGGTGGCGGGGCGGGCTGGGACCACTGGGCCTCGAGCCGGGTCAGCGACTCCAGCTCGCCGTAGTCGAGGAAGATCCCGCGGCAGCCGCTGCACTGCTCGATCTGGACACCGTTGCGGTTGTACGTGTGCATCGGCGCACGGCACTTCGGACACTGCATGGTCGTTCAACTCCTCGCCGGTCGGTCCTGCTTCACATCTCGCCAGGACAGACTCTGTCCCGCTGCAGTCGGTTGCACCCTACTTCGCGTGCTCCTGCGCCAACTGTGCCGGAACGGTAGCCATTCGGTCACAGGCGTCCACGACCGACTGCTCCACCTCGTCCAGCGGGCGCCCGGCCGCCACCGCCTTGGCCACGGCCCGGGCCGCGGTCTGTGCGGTGAGAGCGCGGGCGGCGACGTCGAGAGCGGGCCATGGGTCGCCCTCGGCGGGGACGGCGGGGCCGCCGGCGTCGCGGTAGGCGGTGAGGAACCGGGTCCAGTCCCCGGGCGGGAGCAGGCCGCAGGCGTACCAGGCGGCGGGGCGGGCCAGGTCCCAGGCGGGGACACCCGTGCCGAGGTCGTCCACGTCTATCAGCAGCCAGGGGCCGTCGGGGGCGGGGCCGCGTACGAGCTGGCCGAGGTGGAGGTCGCCGTGGCAGAGGGTGCCGGTGTGCGGCATCGGGGCCTCGGCCCGGGCCCAGGGCGGGAGGGTGGCCCAGGCGCGCAGGACGGGGGTGGCCGCGGGGTGCGGTCCGGCCTCGCGGAGCCGGGCCACGGCCCGGGCCGCCTTGACAGGGCCGCGCATGGGCGGCAGGCCCGGCGGGGCCGGGGTGCGGTGGAGGCGGGCGAGGAGAGTGGCGGCGGCTTCCCAAGGAGCGGCGTCCGGGTCGTCGGGATCCACCGGGGCGCCGTACGGCCAGAACGTCACGAGGCGTCCGTGCAGCGCGAGCGGAGTGGGGTCGAGTGGGGGCAGGAGGATGCCGGGGAGTCGGGTCGCCAGGGTGAGGCGGCCGGCGAGTTCGGCCGGGTCGCTGTCCGGCGGGTGGGCCTTCGCGACGGTGTCCGCATGGCGTACGACGACGCCGTCAGGGCGGTCCGCGAGCGTGGCCGCGCCGCAGGGGCAGGCCGACGACCGCCTATGTGCGGCGACTCGGGCCCTGGCGGCGAGCGCGCGCAGGAGGGAGGCGGGGGTCACGGGGTGAGGGTACGTGCGGTGGGGTGCGCTGCGTCAGGAAGGGGCGGCACCGACTGAGGGAAAAGCAATGCCGGCGCAGCTCCCCAGCTGCGCCGGCATCTGTGCCGTCCGCCGCACCCCCGTCCCCACGGGGTTTCATGGGTGTGATGTCCCCGCCCGGACCGCTCTTCCGGGCCTGGGGTCGCCGCTCAGCGCCCCAGCATCTCTCCCACGGACGACGCCTGTGTGGCCACTGTCTCCCACCCGTCGAAGACGAGGAGGAGCAGGACCGCCAGGGGAAGGGCCATCAGCGTCGCCACCAGCGGGTGGCGACGGCCCTGGCGGCGGGGGCGGAACGCGGCGGCGTACGCCTTGCGTCCCTCAGCGCGGAACAGTGTCCGCGGTGCCGTCTGGGCCATGGTCCCTCTCCTGACCGTTCTCGGTTGTGGTGGGCAGCGGCGGGCGTCTGACCTCGGGGGACGAGTGCTGCCACCCGCCGCTTGACCTCAAATCTAGGCGTCCGGCCCCTCCTCGGCGTCATGCCCTCGTACCGATTGCCGGGCCTCCCCGAGGATGAGCCGCCACCTGCGGTGTACTCCCCTGGGTGGAGACGGGGACGCCGGTCTCAGGGTCTTCCCCGACGGGACGCCGGAATCATCCCTCTTTGTCCGAGCTCTCCTCCCGCGGAACGGGCTGTTCCACCAGGGCCAGCACCCGATTCGCCATGAAGCGGGCGGTACGGACGACCGTACCGCTTCGGGTGACTTCGCTCACTTCCACCACACCTCGGCGCACCGCCGTCTCCACCCTGCGGCCCGCTCTGCTCGCCACGACCTCGTAGGTGCGCGTCGTGTCCCCCGCGTCCACGACTATCTCCACACGATCACCCTTCACAGGACCAATCCCCCTTCTGCGACGGGTGGTTGGGATCACATCGCGCGCGAAGTCCGCCTCTGCGCGCCCTCCCTGACCACCCTTCAAGTCTCCCACCCACCACTGACAATCCATCACTCCGAGAGGGCGCGGCCTCTGCGCGCGGGCGGCCGCGGAAACGTAAGCTGTGGCTCGTCACAGGACCGGGCAGCGGGGATGAACATGGCGATGATGCGCCTGAGGCGCGAGGACCCGCGCGTCGTCGGCTCGTTCAAGCTTCACAGACGGCTCGGCGCGGGCGGGATGGGCGTGGTCTACCTGGGCTCCGACAAGAAGGGGCAGCGGGTCGCGCTCAAGGTCATCCGGCCCGACCTGGCGGAGGACCAGGAGTTCCGCTCCCGGTTCGCCCGTGAGGTCTCGGCGGCCCGGCGGATCCGTGGCGGCTGCACGGCCCGGCTGGTGGCCGCCGACCTCGACGCGGACCGCCCGTGGTTCGCCACGCAGTACGTACCCGGCCCCTCACTGCACGACAAGGTGGCGGCCGAGGGGCCGCTCTGCGCGGCCGATGTCGCGGCCGTCGGCGCCGCCCTCTCGGAGGGCCTGGTCGCGGTGCACGAGGCCGGGGTGGTGCACCGGGACCTGAAGCCGTCCAACATCCTGCTGTCCCCCAAGGGGCCGCGGATCATCGACTTCGGCATCGCCTGGGCCACCGGCGCCTCGACGCTCACCCACGTCGGTACGGCGGTCGGCTCGCCCGGCTTCCTCGCGCCGGAGCAGGTGCGCGGGGCCGCCGTCACACCGGCCACGGACGTGTTCTCGCTCGGTGCCACTCTCGCGTACTCCTGCATGGGCGACTCGCCCTTCGGGCACGGCAGTTCCGAGGTGATGCTGTACCGCGTGGTGCACGAGGAGCCGCAGCTGCACGGTGTGCCCGACGCGCTGGCTCCGCTCGTCCGGGCCTGTCTGGCGAAGGACCCCGAGGAGCGGCCCAGCACGCTCCAACTGTCGCTGCGGCTCAAGGAGATCGCGGCCCGGGAGTCGCAGGACCTGACCGGTGTCCGGCCGCCCGCGCCGCGCGGTGCGGACGGCGACCGGCCCGTCGACACCTACCCCGAGCGGGTCCGGCACCCGCAGGCGCAGCAGGGTTCCGGGGCACAGCGTGGGCGGAGCACTCCCCCGCCCCGGGGTTCCGCTCCCTCCCGGGACGGCCATGCCTCGCCGGACGGAACGGCCTCGCAGAGCGGGACGGGTGCGCGGGGCGGATCCCGGGCGGCCGGGGGCGGAAACCGGTCGACGGGGGGCGGAAGCCGCGGCAGGACCCCGATGCGCGGGCCGGGTCCCTCGCGTGGCGGCGCCCCCTCGCGATCGGGATCGCGGCCGACGCCCACCGGGCGCGACGGGATCCGGTCGGGCAGCGGCGGGCGCCCCGCTCCGCACAGCGGCGCCGGGCGTCCGGCGTCCAGGAACACGGGCACCAGACTGCGGCCCGCCAATCCGCGGCTGCTGCGGCAGCGGCTGTTCGTGTTCGTCGTGGTGACGCTGCTGGTGGCGGTCGGTATCGCCCTCGTGCAGGGCTGCCAGGGGCCGGCCCGCGGACTCGGCGGCGACGGGGGCGGCGTGCGGCATGAGCACGTTCAGCAGAAGGACCCCCCGCGCAGCTTCGTGCCGTAGGAGCATGGTCGCGCGACCCCGGCCGTGGAACGACGCACGGACTCAGCGGGGTGTCACAGCCGCGGCAGGATCCGTTCGAAGAACTCGCGGTCGCCGTCGAAGACCGGGTCCAGGGCGAGGAACTCCCGGGGGGTGACCCAGCGGGTCTCGGCGACCTCGCGCGGGTCGGGGACCACCTCGCCGGTGTCGGCCCGGGCTGTCCACCAGTGCAGACGGAAGCGGTGGTCGTCGGTCTCCGACTCCCAGACCTTGGCCTCCGGTACGACGGTGAGGCCGACCTCCTCGCGGACCTCCCGGACGACCGCCTGCTCCTGGGTCTCGCCCGGCTCGACCTTGCCGCTGAGGGGCTGCCAGTAGCCGGGGCGCGCGACGGCCGGGCCGCGCCGGATCGCCAGGAGGCGCTCGCCGCGCAGCAGCACGGCGACGATCGCCTCGCGTCGCTCCACGGCCTAGGCGGTGGGCCGGCCGGTGGCCACGGCGTAGAAGGCCACGGCGGCGGCCGCGCCCACGTTGAGCGAGTCGACGCCGTGGGACATGGGGATGCGGACCCACTCGTCGGCGGCGACCAGGGCCTGGGTGGACAGGCCGTCGCCCTCGGCACCGAGCATGAGGGCCACGCGGTCCATGGTGTGCGGGGCGGCCTCGTCGAGGGACCGGGCCTTCTCGTCGGGGGTGAGGGCAAGGAGGGTGAAGCCCGCCTCGCGGACCGACTCAAGGCCCTTGGGCCAGGTGTCGAGGCGGGCGTAGGGGACGGAGAAGACCGCGCCCATGGAGACCTTCACGCTGCGGCGGTAGAGGGGGTCGGCGCAGTCGGGCGAGAGCAGGACGGCGTCCATGCCGAGGGCGGCGGCCGACCGGAAGATGGCGCCGATGTTGGTGTGGTCGTTGACCGACTCCATGATGACGACGCGGCGGGCGGTACGGAGGAGGTCGGCGGCCGTGGGCAGGGGCTTGCGCTGCATCGAGGCGAGCGCGCCGCGGTGCACGTGGTAACCGGTGACCTGCTCGGCGAGCTCCGGGCTGACGGCGTAGACCGGGGCGGGGAGTTCGTCGATGACGTCGCGCATGACGTCGACCCACTTGGCCGAGAGCAGCATGGACCGCATCTCGTAGCCCGCTTCCTTGGCCCTTCTGATGACCTTCTCGCCCTCGGCGATGAACAGGCCCTCGGCGGGTTCGCGCTTGCGGCGCAGCTCCACGTCGGTCAGGCCGGTGTAGTCGCGCAGACGCGGGTCGTCGGGATCCTCGACGGTGATGAGATCGGCCACAGGGTGATACTGCCTTGTCCTGGGTGCGGTGCCAACGGCTCGGGACGGGTTGGGTTACCCGGGGTTACTCTTTCGTCGCCGGTGCCGGGGAGCCGACCTTCACGACCTCGCCGATGACGATGACCGCCGGGGGCTTCACGTCCTCGGTGCGCACGGTCTCAGCGACCGTCGCGAGGGTGGCGTCGACGCGGCGCTGGGCGGCGGTCGTGCCCTCCTGCACGAGGGCGACGGGGGTGTCGGCCGGCTTCCCGTGGGCGACGAGCGTCTCGGCGATCTTTCCGATCTTGTCGACACCCATGAGGATCACCAGCGTGCCGGTCAGCCGGGCCAGGGCAGGCCAGTCGACCAGGGAGCGCTCGTCGTCGGGCGCGACATGGCCACTGACCACGGTGAACTCGTGGGCGACGCCGCGATGCGTGACCGGGATGCCGGCTGCGCCGGGGACCGAGATCGAGCTGGAGATACCGGGGACGACCGTGCAGGGGATGCCGGCCTCGGCGAGGGCCTGGAGCTCCTCCATGCCGCGGCCGAAGACGTACGGGTCGCCGCCCTTCAGGCGGACGACCGACCTGCCCTGCTTCGCGTGCTCGATCAGCGCGTTGTTGATGGCCTCCTGGGCCATGAAACGGCCGTAGGGGATCTTCGCCGCGTCGATCACCTCGACGTGGGACGGGAGTTCGGCGAGCAGGTCGCGCGGGCCGAGGCGGTCCGCGATCACGACGTCCGCCTCGGCGAGCAGGCGGCGGCCCCGCACGGTGATCAGGTCCGGGTCGCCGGGGCCGCCGCCGACCAGGGCGACTCCGGGGGTGCGGGTGCGGTGGTGCGGGGCCACGAGCGTGCCGTCGCGCAGGCCCTCGACGACCGCGTCGCGGACGGCGGCGGTGTGGCGGGGGTCGCGGCCCTTGGCGTCGGTGGTCAGGACGGCGACCGTGACGCCCTCGCTGTGGCCGGTGGCCGGGGTCCAGGCCGTGGCCTTGTCGGCGTCGTCGGACCGGACGCACCAGACGCGGTGGCGTTCCGCCTCGGCCGAGGCCCTGCCGTTCGCCTCCGTGTCGCTGGTGGCGATCAGGGCGTACCAGGCGTCCGCGAGGTCGCCCTCCTGGTACGGGCGCCTGTGCCAGGTGATCTCACCGGCGTCCGCCATGGCCTCGACCGAGGGGGTCGCCTCGGGGGACACGAGGAAGATGTCCGCGCCCGCCGCGATCAGTGCCGGGAGGCGGCGCTGGGCGACCTGGCCGCCACCGAGGACGACCACACGACGGCCGGTGAGGCGGAGACCTACGGGGTAGGCGGGATGTTCGGCCATGAGGTGCGGCTCCTGTTGCGGCGGTGTTCAGTGCCCTGACGTGCGGATTTTAGTGGGCGGGAGGGAAGGCGGCCCAGGTGGTCCAGTGGCTGGGCACCCGAGGGTGCCGCCCGTGGGCGGTCCGGGGCGGTCCGTTGGGCGGTCCGCCTTGCGGAACTCCGCCCACGGGCCCACGGCGACGGCGGCGTGGAGCCCTACTTCTCCGTCACTCCCGCCGAGTCGAACGTCGCCACCTCGTGCATCGCCCGGGCCGTGCTCTGGACCAGAGGCAGGGCGAGCAGGGCGCCGGTGCCCTCGCCGAGCCGGAGGTCGAGGTCGACCAGGGGGCGCAGACCCAGCTTGTTGAGGGCGGCGACGTGGCCCGGCTCGGCGCTGCGGTGGCCCGCGATGCACGCGGCCAGTACCTCCGGGGCGATCGCGCGGGCGACCAGGGCGGCGGCTCCGGCGCTGACGCCGTCCAGGATCACCGGCGTACGCAGGGAGGCGCCACCGAGGAGCAGGCCGACCAGGGCGGCGTGCTCGAAGCCGCCGATCGCGGCGAGCACGCCGATCGGGTCGGCCGGATCCGGCTGATGGAGTTCCAGGGCCCGGCGGACGACCTCGGTCTTGCGGGCGAGGGTCTCGTCGTTGATCCCGGTGCCCCGGCCCGTGACCTCGGCCGGGTCCGCGCCCGTGAAGACGGAGATCAGGGCGGCGGACGCGGTGGTGTTCGCGATGCCCATCTCACCGGTCAGCAGGGCCTTGTTGCCGGCGGCGACCAGATCCCGGGCGGTCTCGATGCCGACCTCGATGGCCTGCTTGGCCTCCTCGCGGGTCATGGCGGGACCGGCCGTCAGATCGGACGTACCGGCACGGATCTTGCGGGGCAGCAGGCCCGGGGTGGCCGGGAGGTCCGCGGCGACGCCCACGTCGACGATGCAGACCTCGGCACCGACCTGGGTGGCGAAGGCGTTGCACACGGCGCCGCCGCCCAGGAAGTTGGCCACCATCTGGGCCGTGACCTCCTGCGGCCAGGGGGTGACGCCCTGGGCGTGCACACCGTGGTCGCCCGCGAAGATCGCTACGGCCGCGGGCTCCGGGATGGGCGGCGGGCACTGGCGGGACAGGCCGGACAGCTGCGCGGAGATGATCTCCAGCATGCCCAGCGCTCCGGCCGGTTTGGTCATTCGCTTCTGGCGCTCCCACGCCTCGCCGAGCGCCTTGGCGTCCAGCGGGCGGATCTGCGCGACGGTCTCGGCGAGCAGGTCGTGGGGTTCCTCTCCGGGCAGGGCACGGCGGCCGTATGTCTCTTCGTGCACGACCCACGACAGCGGGCGGCGCTTGGACCAGCCGGCCTGCAACAGCTCGGGCTCGTCCGGGAACTCGTCGACGTAGCCGACGCACAGGTAGGCGATGATCTCCAGGTGCTCGGGCAGGCCGAGGGCGCGGACCATCTCGCGCTCGTCGAAGAAGCTGACCCAGCCGACGCCGAGGCCTTCGGCGCGCGCGGCGAGCCAGAGGTTCTCCACGGCCAGGGCGGCCGAGTACGGCGCCATCTGGGGCTGGGTGTGGCGGCCGAGGGTATGGCGGCCGCCACGGGTCGGGTCGGCGGTGACCACGATGTTCACCGGCGTGTCGAGGATGGCCTCGATCTTCAGTTCCTTGAACTGCTTAGCCCGGCCCTTGGGGAGGGACTTCGCGTAGGCGTCGCGCTGGCGCATGGCCAGTTCGTGCATCGCGCGCCGGGTGTCGGCGGAGCGGATGACGACGAAGTCCCAGGGCTGCGAGTGGCCGACGGAGGGCGCGTGGTGAGCCGCCTCCAGGACGCGCAACAGCACCTCGTGCGGGATCGGGTCGCCGCGGAAGCCGTTGCGGATGTCACGGCGTTCCCGCATGACCTTCAGGACGGCCTCGCGCTCGGCGGGGTCGTAGCCGGGGGCCGCGGGGCCGGTGGACTGACGGGCTTCTGCCACAGCGGCCGCGCTCTCTTCTCGGCGTTCCTGGTCGGCCAGGTCTTCCTGTTCGGCGGCCCGGGTGTCCAGGTCGTCGGCGTTCTGTACGAGTTCGGCGTCGCCGTCGCGGGGCGCCGGGACGATGACGGCGGGTGCGGGGGGCTCCGGCGTCCCGGACGCCGCCGGCCGCGACTGCTGCGGGCCCTGTACCGGCTGTCCGGGCTGTTCGTCCGCGGCGGGGGCGGGGAGTACGACGGTGACGTCCTCGGCGGAGGCGGGGGCGTCGGCGGCCGGGTCCGGCTCGACGGTTCCGGCGGTGGGGGCGCCCGTGACCGGCTCCGGGGCGCCGGCCGCAGGGTCCGCCGCGTCGGCGGTGGGGGCAGCGACGGGTGCCTCGGTCGCCTCGGATGCCTGAGGGGGGACGGGGACCTCGGCGGGTGCCGCCGCGGGGAGAGGCTGGGCCGGGGCGGTCGCGCTCGGGGTGGCGTCCGGCGCGGGGGCGGATGCGTCGACGGGCACCGGGGCTTCGGCTCCCGGTTCCGGGGCCGGGGCCGGGGGGACGACACCTTCGGCTGCCGGGGCAGCGGCACCTTCGGCGACCGGGGCCGAGGCAGGGGCGGCGGCCCCGGCGGGCGGAGCGGTATCTTCCGGGCCCACCGGTTCGGTGGCCCGGGCAGCGTCGGCCTGGCCGGGTGCCTCGGGGTCAGCGTCGGGAGGGGTGGGTTGCGGCGTCACAGCCGCCTCGGGTTCCTGCGCGGCCGGCGCGGTGTCCATGACCGGCTGCGGCTGCGGCCCGGTGTCTTCGGCGGTGGCCTCCGCCTCCGGCTCCGGCACCGCGGTCTCGGGGCCGGCGGCGTCCGCAACCGGCGCGGCGGCTTCGTCCGGGCCCGTTACTTCGGTCTCGGGGGCGAGGCCCGGAGTCGGCATCGGCGCGACGGTCTCCGGAGCCGGGGCCGCCGCCCCGTCGGGCGCGGGAGCGGAGGCCTCGGGGGTGACCTCGTCCGGTACCTGGGCGGGGAGTTCTCCGCCGGTGGGCTCGGACGGGGTGACGGCCGCGTGCTCCGGGGCAGCGGCGGCATCCGGGAACGGCACCGCCTCAGGGACCTGCCCGGCCTGAGGGGCCGGGGCGGTCTGCGCAGCCGGGGCACCTTCCGGGGCCGGTTCGGCCTGCGGGACCGGGTCGGCCTGCGCAGCCGGGGCGGTCTGCGGGGCAGGAGCCGGTGCCTCGGCCTGCTCGGCGGCCGCCACCGGGGTCTGTTCGACGGTGGCGTCCGAACCGGGGGCCGCAGGAGACTCACCGGCGGTTTCACCGTTGTACGCGGGGTCGTTCAGGACCGGTCCCGGCTGCGACACCGGCGGCACGACCGCTTCCGGAGCAGCCACGGCCCCCGCGTCGGCTGCGGCCACCTGGCCCGCGTCGGGACCGGTCCCGGCTCCGGCGGGGTCGCCCGCGGCGGCCGCGGCCTGCTCGGCAGTGGCGTACCCGGCCCCGGCCACCTGAGCCTCGGCCTCACCGGCGGAACCGTCGGCAGCGACCAGGCCGGCCTGGGCAGCCGTCACTCGGCCCACTGCCGCGTCCACGGCGAGGACCGCGGGATCTGTCCCCTGCGCCGCGGCCATGACCTGCTGCTGGGCGACGACGTGGGCCCCGTCCGGACCGGCACCCGCGCCGGCGGGGACAGCCGCACCGACGGGAACACCCACAGGAGCCTGTCCGGCCTCGGCCCGCTGACCCTCCGCCGGGTCCGCGCCCGGAACCCCGGGGTCGCCTTGGGCAGCCGCTTCCGCCTCGCGGATGACCGGCTCGGGCTCGGCGGTCTCCGGAGGCGCGCTCGCGGGCTGCTCGGCGTGAACGGGCTGTGCCGCTGCAGGCTGCTCGGGGGCGGCCGGAGCCGGCGGTGTCGTGTGGTTCGTCTCCGTCGGCATCCGGGTCGCGACCGCCTGGGCCGTGCCCATCGGTTCCGCTGCCGGAACAACCGTTTCCGCAGGCGCCGCCCCGGCGCTCACCTGGGCCGGGTGCGGCGCCGGCACGCCCCAGGGCGCGGCGGGCTGCGCCGGCGGCTCTGCGGCACGGGGGCCGTCGAGGTACTCGGGACCCGCCGGGGACGGTGACGGCTGGCGTACCGGCGCGTCGGCGGGGCCGCGGTCGGCGAGGGAGCGCACGGGACTCGCCGAGCTGTCCGGCAGCGGCGGACCGAGGTGCAGGGGCCGGCGCGGGGTGATGGGCGGGATCGGCGGCGGGTCGGGCAGGCGGACGCCGCCGAGGTCCACCGAACCGCTGTCGCGGCCGGAGATCTCGTGCGGACCGGGCTGGTGCACGGCCTCCTGGACCGGCTCCGGCGCGGGCGGCGGGACCTCGTTGCCCCAGGCGCCCTGGGCGCCCGGCAACAGCAGCAGGTCTTCGTCCTCGGCGGTGGTCTCGGAGAGGTAGGGGTACGCACCGGGCGCGGGGGCGTCCGGCTGCTCCACCATGCCTGCGCTCTCCGGCAGTCCCTCGCCCGGGACCTGGCCGGTGTCGGTCATGCGTACCCCTCGCCCATCGGTTAGTGCTCCTACGACCAGCTCGCCCGGAACGGCGCACCGACCGCCCCGCAGTGAAGAACGAGCGTGCGTCCCCAGCGGCACGAACGGTCCGCCGAAAAAGGCGACAAAGCCATTCACTGGCATTGTCGCGGTCGAACCACCCCCACGGCAGCTTGATCCGCCACGGTTCCGCTGTGGACTGCGCCACGTTGCGCGTCCTCCGCATCCGCCGTACCACACACACCCCAAAACGGGCGGGTTTTCCGGACATTGACCGACGAAGCGCCGGGCGTCCTTGTGCGGTGCAGCGATCGGCCAGCCTACCGCGCGCAGTACGACAAACCGATCACGGGGACGGTCGCGGGAACGGACGCAGCGTCAGGCGCCGCGCTTCGGCAGGACGCCGCTGAGCAGGAACACGACGCTCCGTTCCTTCTCCGTCCAGGCCCTGGTGTCGAGTTCGACGGACTGGAGGAGGGCGCACTCGACGTTGTAGCCGTGCTCGGTCAGGTCGCGTCCGATCAGTTCGGCGGCGTCGCGGGTGGCGGCGTGCGTGACGATGCGCTGCGGGCGGCGGTCGGCGACAGCCGACACCACAGCCGCTCCCCCGCCGCCGACACGGACGACGTCCGGTTCGGGGAGGTTCTCCAGAACGTGCGGGGCGGTGCCGTGCACGATCTGGAGCTGGACGCCGAGGCGGCGGGCCGTCGCGTCGGTGCGGGCGCAGGCGGTCCGGTCGCCGTCGACGGCGAGGACGGCGGCGCCGGCCCGGGCGGCCTCGACCGCGAAGGCGCCGCTGCCGCAGCCGATGTCCCACACGAGGTCGCCGACCCGGGGCCCGAGACGGGCGAGTTGGGAGGCGCGCAGCAGCTGGGTCTCGCCCTCGCCGAGGTGCGTGCCGTAGGCGTCTGCGGGCAGGGTCCAGCCGCGCGGTCCGGTGGACGGATCGCGGCCGGAGATCCAGCCGCCGCTCTCCCCCGCCGTGTCAGGCCGTGCCGGGCCGCCGAGGACGATGACGACGTTGGGGTCGCGCCAGGTGTGGTCGGCGGCCTTGTCGGAGGTGACGACGGTGACGCGTTCGCGGGCGGTGCCGAGTTCCTCGCAGATGACGAAGGAGCGGTGGACTCCTTCGAGGAGCAGGCCGAGTTCGGCGGGGCCGGCGCCGGGTGAGGTGAGGACCGCCACCTTGGTGTGGGCTCGGCATACGTTGACCGCGCGTCGCAGGGTGCGGGGGTGTGCCACGACCACCTGTGCGTCGTCCCAGGGCATCCCGGCGCGGGCGAAGGCCGCTGCGACGGAGGAGACGGCGGGGACGACCTCCACCTCGAGGCCGAACTCGGGGGCCCGCAGGGTGCGTACGACGCCGAAGAAGCCCGGGTCGCCGTCGGCGAGGACCACGGCCGTGCCGCGGTGGGCGGCGATACGGCGGGCGGCGAGGGCGACACTGCCGAGGCGGATGCGCTCGGCGCCGGCGGGCACCTCCGGGAGCGCCAGGTGGTGGGCGGCGCCGGCCACCAGCGTGGCGGCGCCCAGGGCGGCGCTCGCCGCGGCGGTCAGCGGCGAACCGTCCCAGCCGATCACCGTGACGCGGTCGGCCATCGTCGTCAGTCTCCAGGGGTTTTCGCAGGTCGTCTGCGTGGCGGGGTGGGGAGCAGCCCGGGGGCGGGCTCCGTGAGGGTACCCGGTGGAGGTGAAAGGCGGAGTACCGGTGCCCCAGGCGCCGAGGTCCTCCGGGTGGTTCCGGTCAGTTCCAGTCGCCGAAGGACGTGAAGCCGTCGCGGAGCTGCTCCCCGACGCCCTCGAGGTCCTCCGGAAGCAGGCTCCAGACGATGAAGTCGGTCCGCACCTCGGTCCACGTGCCGTCCTCGGCACGGGCCCGGGCTATGCAGGCGTTGCGCAGCACGCCCTCGCTGATACAGCCGATCTTCTGCGCGACCTGCTGGGAGGCGGTGTTGTCGGCCGCCGTGCGCAGTTCGATGCGCTCGAACTTCTGGTCCGTGAAGAGCCACCGGGCGGTGACCAGGGCGGATTCGGAGGCGTAGCCCTCACCGCGCGCCCAGGGGGCGATGATGTACGACAGCTCGGTGGAGCGGACATGCCAGTTGGTCTTGGTGAGCTGGATGACGCCGACCAGGCGCTGGGTGAGGAACTCGGTGACGGCGAAGTCGATGCCGTGTCCCTCGGTGCGCTGCGTGGGGGCGTACTCGGTGATCCAGGTGCGTGCGCCGTCCTCCGTGAAGGGCTGGGGGACGGAGGTCCAGGCCGCCACCTGTTCGTCGTTCATCATCGCGGCCAGGGAGGCGACGTCGTCTTCGTCGAGGGGACGCAGCACCAACCGCTCCGTGCTGATGGAGATGTTGGGGAAGGTGCTCGTCATGCGCCGCTCCGTAACCTTCGGTGAACCTTCAGGGCATGCTGAACTGCCCAGCATGCAGCATGAAAGCACTCGTCCGCATCACGGGCCCTCACCCCGCCGGGTGGGGTGAGGGCCCTGAGCGCGAGTGCCGGGCGGGGGGCTCAGAAGGAGGCGAGCACGGAGCCTGCGTACTTGTCCTGGATGAACTTCTTGACCTCGGGAGAGGTGAGGAGCTTGGCGAGCTTCTTCACGCGCGGGTCGTCCTCGTCGCCCTTCTTGACGGCGAGGAAGTTGCCGTAGGGGTTGTTCTTCGGGGACTCCAGGACGAGGGCGTCCTCGGACGGCTTGAGGTCGGACTCGATGGCGTAGTTACCGTTGACGACGGCGGCGTCCACGTCGTCGAGGGAGCGCGGGGTCTGGGCCGCCTCCAGTTCCTTGAACTTGAGGTTCCTGGGGTTCTTGGTGATGTCGGCGGGGGTCGCCTCGTTGCCGACGCCGGACTTGAGGGTGATGAGCCCGTTGGCGGCGAGGAGCTTGAGGGCGCGGGCCTCGTTGACCGTGTCGTTGGGGATGGCGACCGTCGCACCGCTCTTCAGGTCGTCGGCCTTCTTGACCTTGTGCGAGTAGAGGCCGAGCGGTTCCAGGTGGACCGTGACGACCGGCACGATGTCGGTGCCGTTCTTCTTGTTGAAGTCGTCGAGGTACGGCTTGTTCTGGAAGTAGTTGGCGCCGACGGAGCCGTCCTGCGTCGCCGTGTTCGGCGTGACGTAGTCGGTGAACTCCTTGACCTGGAGGTCGAGGCCTTCCTTCTTGGCGAGGTTGTCCTTGACGTAGTTCAGGATCTCGGCGTGCGGGACGGGGCTGGCGGCGACGATCAGGGGTCCGTCGGCGTCCGAGCTGTCCGCGCCGCAGGCGCTGAGCCCGAGGGTGAGGGCTCCGGTGGCGAGGACGGCGGTGGTGATCTTGGCGGTGTTACGCACGAAAAGTGCCTTTCCTTATGGCCTTGCGGGTGGCGCGACCCCGTGGTGGGTGTACGGGGGGTTCAGGAGGCGGCTTTGAGCAGCCGCAGTTTGGGGGCGGGGCCGGAGTGGGCGCCGCGGCGGTGCAGGGAGCGGGCCGCGTAGTCGCCGGCGAACTGGATGACCGAGATGACGACGGCGAGGATCGCGACGGTGATCCACATCAGCTGGGTCTCGAAGCGCTGGTAGCCGTAGCGGATGGCGATGTCGCCGAGACCGCCGGCGCCGACGGTGCCCGCCATGGCCGAGTAGCCGATGAGGGCGACGATCGTGGTGGTGGTGCTGGAGATCAGCGACGGCAGGGACTCGGGGACGAGGACCTTGCGGACGATGGTCCAGGTGTTGCCGCCCATGGACTGCACCGCCTCGACGAGCCCGTGGTCCACCTCGCGGACGGCCGTCTCGACCAGGCGCGCGAAGAACGGGATGGCGCCGACGGCGAGCGGCACGATGGCGGCCTCGACGCCGATGGTCGTACCGGTGATCGAGCGGGTGAAGCCCATCAGCGCGACCATCAGGATGATGAACGGCAGGGAGCGGGCGATGTTCACGACCTGCCCGATGACCTTGTTGGCGGCGAGGTTCTGCAGGAGCCCGCCACGGTCGGTGAGGACGAGCAGGATGCCGAGCGGCAGTCCGCCGGCGACGGCGATGAGCGTCGACCAGCCGACCATGTAGAGGGTGTCCCAACACGCCTGCTCCAGCAGGGGCTGCATCTCGGACCAGGTCACTTGGCACCTTCCTTCACCGGTTCGGAGTCGTGGCCCAGGAGTTCGATCTGGAGGCCCTTTTCGCGCAGGAAGCCGATGGGCACGACGTTGTCCTGGTAACGGCCGGGCAGTTCGATGCGCATGCGGCCGACCTGGAGGCCGCCGACGGTGTCGATGGCGGCGCCGAGGATCGATATGTCGATGTTGTAGGTCCGGGCGAGCTGCGAGATGACCGGCTGGGTCGCGCTCTCGCCCTGGAAGGTGACGTCGACGACGGTGCGGTCCTCGCCGGAGGCCTCGCCGCCGAGCGGGAACAGCGCCGAGGCGAGTTCCGAGCCGGGGGTCGCGAGGAGTTCGCTGACGGTGCCGGACTCGACGATGCGCCCGTTCTCCATGAGGGCGGCCGAGTCGCAGACCGACTTCACGACGTCCATCTCGTGGGTGATGAGCAGGACGGTCAGGCCGAGCTGGCGGTTGAGGTCGCGCAGCAGCGCCAGGACCGAGCGGGTGGTCTCCGGGTCGAGGGCGCTGGTGGCCTCGTCGGACAGCAGGACCTTCGGGTCGCCGGCGAGGGCCCGGGCGATGCCGACGCGCTGCTTCTGGCCGCCGGAGAGCTGCGCCGGGTAGGACTTGGCCTTGTCGGCGAGACCGACCAGGTCGAGCAGCTCCAGCGCCTTGCGGGAGCGTTCCCGCCCGGACTTCCCGAGGATCTCCAGCGGCAGCTCGACGTTGTCCTGGACGGTCCGGGAGGACAGCAGGTTGAAGTGCTGGAAGACCATGCCGATACGGCTGCGCGCCTGACGCAGCTCCCTCCCGGCACGCGGGCCGCGGCCGGCCAGGGCGGTCAGGTCCTGCCCGGCGACGGTCACGGTGCCGGCGGTGGGGCGTTCCAGCATGTTGACGCAGCGGATGAGCGAGGACTTGCCGGCGCCGGACTGGCCGATGACGCCGTACACCTCGCCCTCGCGGACGTGCAGGTCGACGCCGTCCAGGGCGGTGACCTCACGGCCGCGTGCACGGTAGACCTTGGTCAGGCCCGAGGTGGTGATCACTGGGATTCCGTCACTGTCGAGTGCGCGGGCGTGGGTGTGCCCGGGCACAGGTGCATTCGGTCAGGGACGCGACACGGTTCTCGCTGAGGAGTGGAACCGGGGAGAACATGTGCGCGGGGCGGCTTCGGTTCACGCGACGCTCAGGGCGTGCGGACAGGCCGCGTCTCGCTTCGGGGCGCGAGCTCAGGGGTGGTGCAGGGGCCCTCTAGAAGGCGCACATTCGACACATACAACGAGCACCGGGCGTCATGGTCGCCTCGGTCGCGGGGATGCGGTCGCTCGTCGTGGTCATGTCGTCAGTAAAACACGCGTACGGTCCTGACCGGCCCACCGGTGTCCGCATGCTGGACAGTGGTGGACGTAGTCCCCTGGGCGTCAGCCGCGCACGGAGATCTCCACACCCCGCTCGGTGACCAGCGCGGACAGGGCCGACAGATTCTCGACGACGAGATCGGCGTGGAGTTCGTGGGCCTGATGGGTTGTGGTCAACGCCACGGTCGTCATGCCCGCGGCGCGGCCGGCCGTCAGGCCGGCCGGGGCGTCCTCGAAGACGACGCAGTGCTCCGGGTCGATGCCGAGCGCGCGGGCGGCGAGCAGGTAGGGCTCGGGGTCGGGCTTGCCGCGGGTGATGTCGTCGGCCGCCACGAGGGTCTTGGGCAGGATGCCGACGGCGTCGAGCCGGGCCTCGGCCAGGCGCCGGGTGGCCGAGGTGACGACGGCCCAGCGTTCGGCGGGCAGCACGTCGAGGACGGCCCGGGTGCCCGGCAGCAGGTGCACCCCGCCGTTGGGCACGTCCTCCACCTCCAGGTCCTCGATCCGCGCGACGGCGGCCGGCACGATCTCGGCGGGCAGCAGGTCGGCTGCTATCTCGGCGGCCGGCCGGCCGTGCAGTTCGACGCGGGCGAACTCCTCGGCCGTGATCCCGTACTCCGCGGCCCACCGCGTCCAGCAGCGGTCCACCGAGGCGAGGGAGGAGACGAGGGTTCCGTCGTTGTCGAACAGCAGGGCCTGCGCGTGGATCGTCATGCCCTCGACCCTACGGTGCAGGCCAGGGCCGGAAGCAGGGGGCCTTTTCGGCCGTAATAAGGTCGCTGCATGCTGAATGCCCTGACGCTGGTGACCGGCGTCGCCGCGCTGCTGCTCGCCGCCTGGTGCGGCTGGGCGGCCTACCGCGACCAGCCGACGAAGGACTGGCACTTCATCGGGATGGCCGTGGTCACGCTGCTGTCGCTGGTCCAGCTGATCGTGGGGATCGTGCTGCTCGCGCAGGGCGAGAAGCCGGAGCAGGGTACGACGATCTTCGTGGCGTATCTGCTGGGGGCATTCGCGTGTGTCCCGGCGGCGGGGTTCATGTCGCTGGCCGAGCGGACCCGGTGGGGTTCGGTGACGGTGGCCGCCGGCGGTGTGGTGCTGGCGGTGCTGGAGGTGCGTCTCTATGACATCTGGGGAGGCTGAGGTGAGCCGGCGCCGGCTGGTCAGCGGACCGGGCACGCTGCTGGTGTGGTTGTACGGCGTGATGGTCGTGGGGGCGGTGTCGCGCTCCGCGTTCCAGATCGCGACGGAGTTCGACCGGGCGCCGCTGGCCTACTCGCTCTCGGCCGTGGCCGGTGTCGTGTACGGGTTCATCACGTACTCACTGGTGCGGGGTGGGGAGACGGCGCGGAAAGCCGCGCTGGCGTGCTGTGTCGCCGAGTTGGTGGGTGTGCTGACGGTGGGCACCTGGACCCTCGTCGAGCCGTCCGCCTTCCCGGACGCGACCGTGTGGTCGGACTTCGGGATGGGGTATCTCTTCATTCCCGTGATCCTGCCGGTGTCCGCCATCTACTGGCTGCGGGCTTCGCGTTCGCGGGACGAGGATGCCGCCTGAGGTTCGTCAGGCGGCCGCGCGCCGTGTGGGGCCTGTCGCGCAGTTCCCCGCGCCCTCAAGAACGAAGGGCGATCATCACGCCGTCGCCGCGTACGTACTCGCCGGCTTCTCCAGGACGATCATCGGGACACCGTCCGTGCCCTGGGACGTGCCAACCGTTTCGTAGCCGACCTTGCGGTAGAGGCGGAGGTTTCCCTCGCTGCGGTGGCCTGTGTGGAGGCGGAAGCGGGTGGCGCCGTGGTCGCCGGCGAGGGCCGCTTCGGCCGCCCTGAGAAGACGGGCGCCGATGCCGTGGCCCTGGAGGCGGGGGTGGACGCAGAGCTTGCCGATCGCGGCGGCGCCGTCCTCGGTGACCGAACCCCGGACCGAGCCGACGACCTCGTCGCCGAGCCGGGCCACGAAGACGCAGTCGCGGGTGACCTCCTCGCGGACCGAGTCGAGGGTTTGGACGAGCGGGTCGATGCGGTAGTTCCCGTACAGGGCCGCCTCCGACTGGAAGCACAGGTACTGCAGTCTGAAGATCTGCTCCGCGTCCTGCTCGGTCGCCGCAGAGATGGTCACGCTCATGCCCATGTGCGCACGCCTCCCGCTCATCTGATCACCTGGTGTCCCCACTCCTATCCCCGTCCTCAGCGGGCCGCAACCTCCGGCGTCAGTAATCTCCTGAGACATCCCAGGCATCTGGAACGTTCCGGTCCAAGACTCCCCTGTGAGATACCCAACTCCCCTGCGATTTCCCGGTATGTCAGGTCCTCAGGCGAGAGCAGTGCCTCCATCAGCCGGGGGCAGCGGCCCGGGAGACGGCGCACGGCCTCGCGCAGGGCCCGGCCGCGGGCCGCGGTGAGGGCGAGCTGTTCGGGGTCGCGGCCCCCGTCGTCGACCGGTTCACCCGAGTACGGCCGTTCGAGGCGGCTGGTCCGGCGGGCGCGGCGCACCTCGGAGCGGACGGCTCGGCGGAGCCACTGCGCGGGGTCGAGCGGCGGCCCTTCGGCGTCGAGCCGCTCCAGCAGACGGAGCCAGACCGCCTGTTCCAGGTCACCGGGCTCGGTCCCGGTGGAATATGCCTCGGCGGAGGCCTCGGCGGTGAGCAGCGGGCCCAGGGCGGCGACCAGGTCGTGCGTCATATGCGGAGCGACGCGGCCGCCCGGGTGGCGGGTTGCCCGGGCGGCCGAAGCTCACTCGACCGGGGGGTGCGGGCCCGGACGTTGACCCGGCTCAGCCGGTGAAGTCCTCGCGGGCCAGCCGACCCGTGTCGGGCTGGTCGGTGAAGACGCCGTCGATACCCGTCGCGAAGTACGCCTCGTAGGCACCGAAGACGTCACCGTAGGCGTCCGGGTCCGTGCCCTTGCGGAAGTCGGCGGGCAGGAAGGGGTTTTCGTTGCGCATGGTGTACGGGTGCAGGATCAGGCCCACCCTGTGCGCGTCGGAGACGAGCGTCGTCGGCTCGGTGAGCCTGCCCTGGGCATCGCGCGGGATCACCAGGTCCAGGGTCGGGCCGATGCCCTGCGCGTAGGACGCGATCTCCCTGAGGCCGGCCGGCTTGACCAGGTCGGCGACCGTGCGCGGGTCGCCGGTCTCGACGAAGTCCCAGGGCCGGGAGCCCGCCGAGGACAGCAGGACGACCAGCGGGTTGTCGACGAGCTTGTGCAGGCGCTGGACGCTGGTCGGCTCGAAGGACTGGAGGATGACCGGGGAGGTGCGCCGGTCCTTGCGGTACTTGCCCAGCAGCTTGGCGACCCGCTCCTCCAGGGGCAGACCCTGCTTGCGGAAATAGGTGGGGTGCTTGAGCTCGGGATAGATCCACACCTGCTTGCCGCGCCTGCGGGTCTGCTCGTCCTGCCACCTGAGGACCTCTTCGAAGGTGGGGATCTCCCAGCGGCCGTCGTAGAGCGTGTTGTGCGGGCGGTTGGCCGGGATGCGCTCGACCGCGCGCAGCGTCTTCAGCTCGGCGAGCGTGAAGTCCTCGGTGAACCAGCCGGTGGTGGAGACGCCGTCGAGCAGCTTGGTCTTCTTGCGGCCGGCGAACTCGGGGTGGTCGGCGACGTCCGTGGTGCCGCCGATCTCCGGCTCGTGACGGCAGACCAGATGCCCGTCCCTGGTCGGGACCAGGTCGCCCGCCTCGACGACGTCGGCACCGAGGTCGAGGGCCAGCTGGTACGAACCGAAGGTGTGCTCGGGGCGGTATCCGCTGGCGCCCCGGTGGCCGATGATGGTCGGCCTGGGCAGGCTGTTGACGCCGCCGCCGCCTCCGCCACCGTGCCGGGCGCCGTCGGCGCGCGCCGTGCCGGCCATGCCGAGGACGGCTCCGCCCGCGCCGAGCACCGCCGCGCCGAGCAGGGCCCGCCGTCCGGTACCACTCGTTTCTTCGTTCGACTCCCGCGTTCCCATGAGCGCCCTCTCCGCCGGTTCGGCTCGTCCGTGCGCGCCGATCGTAGGGGCGCGTACATGACGAGTGGGAGACCCCGGGCGGAACACGCGGGTGATGTCGGATGTCGTAGTGGCTGGTGGGGAGGATGATGTGACGGCTCGTCGGGTCTGTTCGATTCGGCTCGGCCGTTCTGGGAACGCGTGCGGGGGGCCACCGGGGCGATGTGCGTCACAGCATGTCGGTGACGTTTCGTGTCGTCGGCGGTGCGCCACCGCAGGTAAACGTGCGTCAACAGTGCGTAAGGCCTCGGTGAAGTCGCCGTGCCCGATGTGCGCGATGGCCGGGGCCACGAGTATCGTCCTCACCTGCACAGACTCATACAGAACCCCTTGACACCGGAGGGTCCGTTGTCCCGCTTCGTGCTCATCAAGGCAGTGCTCGGCCCGATCATGCGCCTGATGTTCCGCCTACAGGTGGAGGGTGCGGAGCGCATTCCGGGTGATGGCCCGGTCATCCTGGCCGGCAACCACCTGACGTTCATCGACTCGATGATCCTGCCGCTGGTCTGCGACCGGCAGGTCTTCTTCATCGGCAAGGACGAGTACGTGACCGGCAAGGGACTCAAGGGCCGGCTGATGGCCTGGTTCTTCACCGGCGTCGGCATGATCCCCGTCGACCGCGACGGCGGCCGGGGCGGTGTCGCCGCGCTGATGACGGGGCGTCGCGTGCTGGAGGAGGGCCGGGTCTTCGGTATCTACCCGGAGGGGACGCGGTCTCCCGACGGGCGGCTGTACAGGGGGCGGACGGGGATCGCCCGGCTGACCCTGATGACGGGTGCGCCCGTGGTTCCCTTCGCCATGATCGGCACGGACAAGTTGCAGCCGGGCGGGGCCGGGCTGCCGCGGCCGGGCAAGGTCACGGTGCGGTTCGGTGAGGCGATGGAGTTCTCCCGGTACGAGGGGATGGACCGGGACCGCTATGTGCTGCGGGCCGTGACCGACTCGGTGATGGCCGAGGTCATGCGGCTGTCCGGGCAGGAGTACGTGGACATGTACGCGAGCAAGGCGAAGGAAGCGGCGTAGTTCCTGTGCGGGCGTGAGCGGGCTCGGATGTGAGCGGGCTCGGGCGTGGGTGGGCTCGGGCTGCCGGGGGCCGTGGGCGGCTGCGGGTTGTGGGGGTTGGTCGCGCAGTTCCCCGCGCCCCTGAGGGCATGACCTACAGGGCGTGGTTACGTGCCGCCCCGTGCCCGTTTTCGCGCAGTTCCCCGCGCCCCTTAGGGCGTGAACTCCGGGGCGTGGCTACGTGCCGTCCCGTGTCCATTTCGCGCAGTTCCCCGCGCCCCTGAGGGCATGACCTACAGGGCGTGGCTACGTGCCGTCCCGTGTCCATTTCGCGCAGTTCCCCGCGCCCCTGAGGGTATGTCCTCAGGGGCGTTGTGCCGTCCGGGCGGGTTACGCGTGGTCCGGGGAGGTTTCCAGTTGCTGGCTCCGTAGCAGGAACCACGCCGCCACCGCCGCTGCCAGCAGGACCGCCGCGCCCGCGCCCGCTGCCAGGGCCAGGCCGTCCACGAACGACGTGCGGGCCGCGTCCAGCATCGGGGCGGCGGTGCGGGCGGGCATGTGCGCCGCCGCCTCGACGGCGCCGCCCAGCGACTCGTGGGCCGCGGCCGGTGTGCCCGCTGGCCCGGTGAAGTCGCGGTAGACGCCGGTCACGATGGAGCCCAGCGCGGCGATACCGAGCGCGGCACCGAGTTCGTACGCCGTCTCGGACACGGCGGACGCGGAGCCCGCGTGCTCCTTGGGCACGCTGGAGAGGATCACGTCG
Organism: Streptomyces sp. NPDC029041; assembly: GCF_040637515.1. Lineage (NCBI taxonomy): Bacteria > Bacillati > Actinomycetota > Actinomycetes > Kitasatosporales > Streptomycetaceae > Streptomyces > Streptomyces sp. NPDC029041. Next base: position 90,209 of record NZ_JBEZWO010000015.1, read on the forward strand.
GCGGTCACCGTGAACGACAGGCCGGCGCCGACGCCGACCACCAGCAGAGCGGTCCCGAGCAGCGGGTAGCCGGTGGAACGGTCGAGCACCGTGAGCACGGCCAGCGCGAGGCCGATCGCCGCGAGGCCCCCGGAGACCACGGCCCGCACCGAGAAACGCCGTGCCGCACGCCCCGCGACCAGTCCGGCCGCCACCGCGCCGACGGCCGCGGGCAGCTCGGCCAGCCCGGCCTCCAACGGGCGCCTGCCCTGGACGAGTTGCAGATACTGGGACAGGAAGAACACCAGTCCGGACAGGCCGAGGATGGTCAGCAGATCGGCCAGCACCGCCCCGCTGAAGCCCCGGTGGCGGAACAGCCGCATGTCCAGCAGCGGCGTCGGCAGCCTGAGCTGACGGTGGACGAAACCGTACAGGGCGGCCGCGCCCAGCAGCCCCGCGGCCAGGGTGCTCCACCCGAGGCCGTGGGTGGCAACCTCCTTGACCGCGTACACCACGCCGATCATGCCGACCAGCGACAGCACGACACTGACCAGGTCCCAGGGCCCGGGGTTCGCGGTGCGCGACTCGGGCAGCAGCTTGATCCCGACGAGGACCAGGACGGCCATCACGGGCAGATTGATCAGGAAGACGGAGCCCCACCAGAAGTGCTCCAGCAGGAACCCTCCGGCGATCGGGCCGACCGCCGTGCCGGCGGAAGCGGTGGCGCCCCAGATGCCGACGGCGAGACTGCGTTCGCGCGGGTCGTGGAAGAGATTGCGGATCAGGGCGAGGGTGGCCGGCATCAGAGTCGCTCCGGCGACGCCGAGCAGCGCCCGCGCGAGGATCATCATCTCGGGCGTGGTGGCGTAGGCGTTGACGACGGATATCGCGCCGAACGCCGTGGCTCCGATCAGCAGGATCCGCTTGCGGCCGATCCGGTCGCCGAGGCTGCCCATGGAGACTAGCAGACCGGCGATGACGAACGAGTAGACATCGCCGATCCACAGCAGCTGGGTGCCGGAGGGCTCCAGGTCCTCACTGATGTAGGGGGTCGCGAGACCGAGGACGGTCGCGTCGACGGCCACCAGCAGCACGGCGAGCACGAGGACACCGAGCGCGAGCCAGCGGCCCGGGCGCTCCACCGCCTCGGTGGTCTTCGCCGGCCGCAGGGTGCTGGTCATGATTCCTCTCTTCTGACTGCGCCGCCGAGCAACAGCTCGACGATCATGTGCTGGAAGTCCTTGGGGGCGCCCTTGCCGCTGTGCACCATCCAGGCGCCGGAGGCCATCAGGCCGTACAGCGCCTCGGTGAGCCAGGCGGGCGTGAGGTCGATGCGGAATTCACCGCCGAGCTGGCCGCGCCGGAACAAAGCGGAGATCCGGTCGTCGATCGTGGCCCAGCCGGCGTTCTGCTCCTCGCCCTCGAACAGCTGGTTCTCGGTGTAGAGGAACGCGAGCAGTCCCGCGGCGGGCTCCATGGCCCCGACCAGTCGGCGCACGGCGTCACTCGCCGAGCCCTCGTCGAGGCGGGCCGCGTCCAGGGCGGCCTCGCACTCCGCGATGCCGAGCGCCTCCAGCGCCCGGACGAGGGCGTCACGTCCCGCGAAGTGCCGGTGCAGTGTGGCCCGGCTGATTCCGGCGGCCTTGGCGACCTCGTCCATGGTCGCGGTGGATTTGCGGGTCAGCAGGGCAGCGGCGGCGCGCAGCACGTGCTCGGGGTCGACAGCCATGAGACAACCATAACCCGGATGAGACATGAATGTCTCATCCGGTGCATGCGCGACTCACGGTGGCCGTACTCTGCGGGTGATGGAGTGATCAGTGCCAGGGCAGTTGCGCGCGCCGCTGCCAGTACGCGTGCGGCTCCTCCACCAGCGTGGCGAGGCGGTTCAGCTGCTCGTCGTCGAGGTCGACGACCGCCGCGTGCAGGTTCGAGGCGAGCTGGTTGGTGGTGGCCGCGCCGGACAGGACGACACCGGCCCAGGGCTGTCGCAGGATGACGGCCAGGGCGACGGCGTCGCAGCCGAGCCCCGACCGCTCGGCGATCTCCCGTACGAGGTCCGGGGCGTGCGGCCCGGCGAGCCGGCCGTTGGCCATGCCCTCCTTCACGATCACGGTCAGTCCGGCGTCGTGGGCCTCGGCGAGGGCGGGCGCGGCGGAGGTCTCCAGCACGTTGTACGTGGACTGCACGGTACGGAAGAGGGGTTCGCCGTCGACCATCACGGCGAGAGCGGCGCGGATCGCGTCCGCCTGGGCGGGGCCACTGGTGGAGAACCCGACGGTGAGGCCCTGTGCGGCGGCTTCCGCGAGCCGTGCGTGCAGTTCCTTGTCGGTCAGGGCCGGGCTGTCCGGGGTCACCGAGTGGACCTGGTAGAGGTCGAGCCGGTCGCCGAGCAGGGCGTCGCTCTCCGCGCGCTGCCGTTCGTAGGTGGCGAGGGTGTGGTCCTTGACCTCGTGCTTCTCGGCGTCGGTGGACCAGTCGGCGGTGTAGGTGTAGCCCCACTTGCTGCCCACGACGATGTCGTCGAGGCCGGGCCTGTCCTTCAGCCAGCCGGCGAGGAACTCCTCGGAGCGGCCGTAGGAGCGGGCCGCGTCGAAGTAGCGGACGCCCTGGGCGTAGGCGGCGTCGAGGAGCTCATGGGTGCGGCCCCGCAGCGTTTCGACGCTGCGGTCCTCTCCGAGATCTTCGTCCCGGCCCAGGTTGATGTAGCCGGGGCGTCCTACGGCGGCGAGGCCCAGTCCGATGTGGCAGGTGGGGGTCGTTGCGGTTGCCAGTCGAGCGAAGGGCATCGCGGGCTCCGTTCGGTCGGGTCCGGTACGGCTTCCGACCAACGTACCCGCGATGACCTTCGGCGCTCGCGATCAGAGCTCGGTTCGAGCGGTGGTTCGGCGAGTGCGGGTTGGTCGTGGCTTGTCGCGCAGTTCCCCGCGCCCCTAGAGGGCGCTTCCCTTCTCCACCGCCCACTCGTGCTGGATCGCCACATCCGCCTTCACCTCGGCCAGCTGGACGGCCACCGCGCTCGGCGCCGTGCCGCCCCTGCCGTTGCGGGAGGCCAGGGCGCCGGGGACGTTCAGGACCGTGCGCACCTCGGGGGTGAGGTGGGCGGAGATCTTGGCGAACTGTTCGTCCGTCAGGGCGTCCAGTTCCTTGCCCTCGGACTCGGCGGCCTTCACGCACTCGCCCGCCACCTCGTGGGCCACGCGGAACGGCACGCCCTGCTTCACCAGCCACTCGGCGATGTCCGTGGCGAGGGAGAAGCCGGCCGGCGCCAGTTCCTCCATGCGCTCGCGGTGGACCGTGAGGGTGGCCATCATGCCGGTGAAGGCCGGGAGCAGGACCTCCAGCTGGTCGATGGAGTCGAAGACCGGCTCCTTGTCCTCCTGGAGATCGCGGTTGTACGCGAGCGGGAGAGCCTTGAGCGTGGCCATCAGGCCCGTGAGGTTGCCGATGAGGCGGCCCGACTTGCCACGGGCCAGCTCGGCGATGTCCGGGTTCTTCTTCTGGGGCATGATCGACGAGCCCGTCGAGAACGCGTCGTGCAGGGTCACGAAGGAGAACTCCTTCGTGTTCCAGATGATGACCTCCTCGGCGATCCGGGAGAGGTTGACGCCGATCATCGCCGTGATGAAGGCGAACTCGGCGACGAAGTCCCGGGAGGCCGTGCCGTCGATGGAGTTGCCGGCCGAGCCGTGCTCGAAGCCGAGATCCTTCGCCACCGCCTCCGGGTCCAGCCCGAGGGAGGAGCCGGCCAGGGCGCCCGAGCCGTAGGGGGAGACCGCCGTGCGGGCGTCCCACTGGCGCAGCCGCTCCGCGTCCCGGGAAAGGGACTGGACGTGGGCCAGCACATGATGGGCGAACAGGACGGGCTGGGCGTGCTGGAGGTGCGTGCGGCCGGGCATCGCCACGTCGGGGTGGGCCTCGGCGAGGCCGATCAGCGCGTCCTGGAGCTCGGCGATCAGACCGCCGACGATCCGGGCGTGGTCCCGCAGGTACATGCGGAAGAGGGTCGCGACCTGGTCGTTGCGGGAGCGGCCCGCGCGCAGCTTGCCGCCGAGGTCGGGGCCGAGGCGCTCCAGGAGGCCGCGCTCCAAGGCGGTGTGGACGTCCTCGTCGGCGATCGTGCCCACGAAGGTGCCGTCGGCGACGTCCGCCTCGAGCTGGTCGAGGCCGGCGATCATGCGGGTCAGCTCGTCCTCGGTGAGCAGACCCGCCTTGTGCAGCACGCGCGCGTGGGCACGCGAACCGGCGATGTCGTACGGCGCGAGCCGCCAGTCGAAGTGGACGGACGCGGACAGCTTCGCCAGCGCCTCGGCGGGACCGTCGGCGAAACGGCCGCCCCAGAGCCGGACGTCACCGCTGTTGCTGCTCACCTGCGCGCTCCTCAAGGGGGTGTGGATGTGCCTCACCGTCATGCATGAGTATGCAGACCGCTGCATGATTCGTCAATTCGGTGGGGCCGGGGGTCGGTTTCCGGTCACGTGAGAGGAATTTGAAGATCCATTGAACGCGGGAAACCGCTTACCCGTACCTCTCGCCGAACGCAGGCGCCGCGTTACGACACCGACGACACTCCGACTCCCTAGTGAGGCATCCGCATGTCCAGGGCTCTTCCGAAGTACAACAAGCGTCGCGTCACGTTCATCGGCGGCGCCGCCGCGGTGGCTCTGTCCGGCACGGTCATCGCCGGCTTCGCCCTCGCCGGGGAGTCGCCCGACAGCGGCGCCAAGAACGCCCGGACGCTGGCGGGCCCCGGCACCATCACGTGCCCGGACGTCCGCTCCAAGCTCCCGGCGGTCCCCGCCTCCGCCAAGGCCGAGGTCGACCGCAACCTCGCCCTGCTCAACACGCAGATCCAGGAGGCCAACAAGCGCCTGGTCGACACCGTCGGCCAGGGCGGCCCCAACTTCGTCCAGAACGCCATCCTCGGCCCCCTCAAGGACAAGCGCGTCGCGACCGTCAACCGCATCGCCACCGCCATCGGCCGGACCGCCGCCAAGCCCCAGGGTCTGGACTCCCTGGCCACCTGCACGCTGAACGGCGCGGGCACCAACGCGGGCGGCGGCGCGGCCGGCAAGCCGCAGGCCGGCGGCAACAAGGGCAACGCGGGTAACGCCGGCAATGCGGGCAACGCCGGGAACGCGGGCAATGCCGGCAACGGCGCCGCCGGCACCATCACCTGCCCGGACGTCCGCTCCAAGCTCCCGGCGGTCCCCGCCTCCGCCAAGGCCGAGGTCGACCGCAACCTCGACCTGCTCAACACGCAGATCCGGGAAGCCAACACCCGTCTGGTGAACACCGTCGGCCAGGGCGGCCCCAACTTCGTCCAGAACGCCATCCTCGGCCCCCTCAAGGACAAGCGCGTCGCGACCGTCAACCGCATCGCCACCGCCATCGGCCGGACCGCCGCCAAGCCCCAGGGTCTGGACTCCCTGGCCGCCTGCACCCTCAACAAGTGAGGTGACAGGCGCTGTGGCCGCCCCGTGGGAGCGCCGGCCGGGGCGGCCGCGGCAGACGTCCGCCGCGGGGTCCGGCAGAGGTGACCGGACCCCGCAATTCCTTAGACGGTCGAAAGATATGCGGCCATAATCGTTCGACATGGGAAAGACCTACGAGCGCATAGACGGCCGGCTCCGCACCTTCATCGAGGCACAGCCGGTCTTCTTCACCGCCACCGCGCCCCTGGCCGCCGACGGCACCGTCAACCTCTCCCCCAAGGGCCTCACGGGCTCCTTCGCGGTGCTCGACGAGCTCACGGTGGCCTACCTCGACTTCGCCGGTTCCAACGCCGAGACCATCGCCCATCTGCGGGAGAACGGGCGGATCACGCTGATGTGGTGCGCCTTCCAGGGCCCGCCGAACATCGTCCGCGTGCACGGCAGGGGCGAACCGGTCTTCCGTGACGACCCCCGCTTCCGGGAACTGCTCGCGCACTTCCCGGACATCGACCCGGCGCAGCACGGCCTGCGCGCGATCATCGTGGTCACCGCCGAACTCGTCCGCGACACCTGCGGCTACGGCGTGCCCTTCATGGCGTACGAGGAGGACCGGGACCTGCACGGCAAGCGGTTCGCCCGGGAGGACGACGCCTCGCTCAACGCGTACTTCGGCAAGAAGGAACACATCGCCACCAGCCTGGACGGACTACCCGGGCTGCCGTTGCCGCTGCCCCCCTCTACCGTCTGAGGCATGCGTCCCGGTGCCGTCGCCCTCGTCGTCTCCTCCCTGCTCGTGCCCGGCACCGGGCCGGCCGCCCCCGCGCCGCCGCTGCCGGCCCGGATGGCGGACACCGGCGGCGGCACGCAGCTGATCACCGCGGTGGCCCCGAAGCGGGCCTCGACGACGGGCACGGTCACCTGGTGGGACCGCGAGGACGGGCGCTGGGTGAAGAGGGGCTCCGCCCCCGCCCGTTTCGGAGCGAACGGACTCGCCGCGGGCGCCACCCGCAAGCAGGGCACGAACACCACGCCCACCGGCCTCTACGGCCTGCCGTACGCCTTCGGCATCAAGGCCGCGCCGCGCGGGACGGCGTACACCTACCGCCGGGTGCGCCAGGATTCCTGGTGGTGCCAGGACAACGACTCCCGGTCCTACAACCGCTGGAGCGAGCCGCGTGCGGCCGACTGCCGGGCCGCCGAGTCCGAGCACCTGATCACCTACTCAGCGCAGTACGCGCACGCGCTCGTCATCGGCTTCAACTACGAGCGGCCCGTGCGGGGGCGCGGTGCGGGCATCTTCCTCCACGTCCACGGGCGGGGGGCGACGGCCGGTTGCGTCTCCGTGCCCGGGAAGGCGATGCGGCGGATCCTCATGTGGGCCGACCCCGCGCGGCGGCCGCACATCGCCGTGGGCACCCGGAGCGGGAGCACGGCCGTCACCCGCCTGTGACGGGGAAAGCCGCGTGAGCGTGACCAGCGCTCACTCCTGCCCGGACGCGACTCGGTGCACGACTGAACACTCCCGTGTCGCGGTCCGTATCTGTGGGCCAAGGGTCAAGTCCCCACGGAGGAACCGTGACCACCACGCTCGCAGGCGGACGTGCCGCCCGCCGCCAGACGATGCGCCGCATCCGCCCGCGCCGCTCCCCGGCCGTTCCGCTGCTGATCGCCCTGTGGGCCGGTGCGGCGGCCGTGCTGTGGCTGTGGTGGGACAACACACCGTCCCTCGCCGACAACGCGAGCAAGATCCTTGCTGCGGGCCGGATCACCGGTCTGCTCGCCGGCTACCTCATGGCGCTGGTGGTGCTCCAGATGGCCCGGGTGCCCGCGCTGGAGCGCCGGGTGGGCACCGACCGGGTGGCGCGCTGGCACGCCATGACCGGCCGTTACACGCTCTGTCTGGTGCTGGCCCACGTCTTCCTCACCATGTGGGGCTACGCGCTCCAGGCGGGCAAGGGGCTCGGTGACGTCGTCCAGCAGACGGTGGACTCCGTCAACCAGCTGCCGGACATGGGCAAGGCCGCCATCGGCACGGGCCTGCTGTTCCTCATCGGGATCCTGTCGATCGGCGGGGTGCGCCGGCTGATCGGCTACGACACCTGGTACCACGTGCACCTGCTCACGTACGCCTCGGTGTACATGACGTTCTGGCACCAGATCACGACCGGCAACGAGTTCGCCGTCGAGCCGGCCGCGAAGACCTTCTGGTACGGGCTGTACGGCGTGGTGACCGCGCTGGTCGTCTGGTACCGGATCCTCACCCCCATCCGGCTGAACCTGCGGCACCGCATGCGCGTCGCGGCGGTCATCGAGGAGACCCCGGGGATCGTGTCCGTGCTGATCAGCGGGCGCAAGCTGCACCGGATGGGGGCGGAGGCCGGGCACTTCTTCCGCTGGCGGTTCAAGGCGCCGGGCATGCGCTTCAGTTCGCACCCGTACTCGCTGTCGGCGGCCCCCCGCCCGGACATGCTGCGCATCACGGTCAAGGCGATCGGTGACCACACCTCCCGGCTGCGGGACCTCGAACCCGGCACCAAGGTCTGGGCCGAGGGCCCGTACGGGGCGATGACCGCGCAGCGCCGCAGCCGCGGCAAGGTCCTGCTGGTCGCGGGCGGGGTCGGCATCACGCCGATGCGGGCGCTGTTCGAGACGCTGCCCGGCGCGTCCGGTGACATCACCCTTCTCTACCGGGCCAACACCACCCAGGACCTGGCGCTGTGGGGCGAACTCGCCAAGATCGCCGACGAGCGCGGCGCCCGGCTGATGTACGCGGTCAACAGCCCGGAAGGGGAACGCCCGGACATCTCCGCGGAGTCCCTCCAGCGGAAGATCCCGGACATCGGCGACCACGACGTCTTCATGTGCGGGCCGCCCGGTTTCGCGCAGTCGGTCTACGAGGCACTGCGCGGAGCGGGAGTACCCGCCCGCCGCATCCATCACGAGTCGTTCGAGATGTGAGCGACGGGACACCAACGGCCCTTTTTCAGGAGTTTGGGAAACGATGAGGAAGTCTCACCCCGTCCGGCGTGCCGTGCTCGCCGGCGCAGCCACCGTCTCCGGGATCGTGCTGCTGCTGTCCCTGAAGCCTGCCTCCGACCCGGGCTCCGCCCAGGCGGCGGGACAGGCCCCGCCCGCGGCTGCCGGGCAGGCCCCGCAGGGCGGCGTGAACGGCGCTGTCACCGGTGACGCGGCGCAGACGCAGTACGGCGCGGTGCAGGTCCGCCTGACCATGAGCAACGGCAAGATCACCCAGGCGGAGGCGGTCCAGGCTCCCAAGGGCGGCCGCAGCGACCAGATCACCGCAGGCTCGGTCCCCCGCCTCAACCAGGCGGCTGTCGCAGCGCAGAGCGCGGAGATCGACGCGGTGTCGGGCGCCACGTACACCAGCGCCGGCTACAAGAAGTCCCTCCAGTCGGCCCTGGACAAGGCGAAGGCGTCGGCCGGGGCCCAGCAGGGCTCGGGCGGGGCGCAGACGCTGACCGGCGATGTCGCGCAGACGCAGTACGGGCCGGTGCAGGTGCGGGTGACGGTGGCCGGCGGGAAGGTCACCAAGGCCGAGGCGGTCCAGGCCCCCAAGGGCGGCCGCAGCGACCAGATCACCGCCAGCTCGGTCCCCCGCCTCAACCAGGCGGCCGTGGCGGCCGGTACCGCGGACATCGACGCGGTGTCGGGTGCCACGTACACCAGCGCCGGCTACAAGAAGTCCCTCCAGTCGGCACTCGACAAGGCGCCGGCTCAGAGCGGTTCCTCGCAGGCCGCGGGCTCGGGAGGCGGCCAGGCCACGACTCGGACTCTCACCGGCAAGGCGGCGCAGACGCAGTACGGGCCGGTGCAGGTCCGGGTGACGGTGGCCGGCGGGAAGATCACCAAGGCCGAGGCGGTCCAGGCCCCCAAGGGCGGCCGCAGCGACCAGATCACCTCCTCGTCCGTCCCCCGTCTCAACCAGGCGGCCGTGGCGGCCGGTACCGCGCAGATCGACGCGGTGTCGGGCGCCACGTACACCAGCGCCGGCTACAAGCAGTCCCTGCAGTCCGCGCTGGACCAGGCCGGTGGCTGACACGGTGGCCGACTCCGCACAGGCTCCCGCCGCGGTACGTCATGCCGAGGAGACGATGGGGACCGTCTTCTCCTTCGACGTCCGCGGCGGGGAACCGGCCGCCGTGCGCGCGGCCCTGGACGAGGCCGTGGCCTGGTTGCACCGGGTCGACGAGGTGTTCAGCACGTACCGCGAGGACAGCCAGGTCTCGCGGTTGCAGCGCGGTGAGGTGACCGTCGCGGAGTGCGATCCCGAGGTCGCCGAGGTGCTGGGACTGGCCGCCGAGGCGGAGCGGCTGAGCGACGGCTGGTTCAGCACGTCGTACCAGGGCCGCCTCGATCCGACGGGCATCGTGAAGGGCTGGGCCGTCGAGCGGGCGGCGCGCCTGCTGGCGGACGTGCCCGGGGTGTGCGGGGTGAACCTGAACGGCGGCGGCGATGTGCAGTTGCTCGGGACGCCGGGTGGGCAGCGGCCGTGGCGCGTGGGCGTGGCCGACCCGTTGCGTCCGGGGGGTCTCGCGGCGGTCGTCTCCGCGGCCGGGGTGGACGAGTTGTCCGTGGCCACGTCCGGGACGGCGGAGCGGGGGGACCACATCGTCGACCCCCGGACGGGGCGCTCCGCGGTGACCGACCTGGTCGCCGTGACGGTGGTGGGCCCGCGGCTGACGTGGGTGGACTGCTGGGCGACGGCGGCGTTCGCGATGGGGTCGCGGGAGGGCCTCGCGTGGCTGGAGTCGCTGCCGGGGGTGGAAGCGCTGCTGATCACGGCCGGGGACGAGGTGCGGTGCACCGGGGGGTTGGCGGCGAGGCTGGGGTGAGCCGGGGCTGGGGCGGGGGGTTCCGCAGCCCGGCGCAGCGGGGTGCCTCCCCCGGCGGCACGCATGCCCGCAACCAGGCCGACCCAGGGGCGCGGGGAACTGCGCGACCAGCCGCAGCGCACCCGCACGCACCCACCACCGGCACCCCTACGGCGCTCAGTGCCCGTTCTGGGCCAGCCTCAGCAGATGGTCGGCCAGCGCCTGCCCACCCGCCGGCTCCCGGCTGATCAGCAGCAACGTGTCGTCACCGGCGATCGTCCCCAGGATGTCGTGCAGTTCGGCCTGGTCGATGGCCGAGGCCAGGAACTGCGCGGCCCCCGGAGGGGTCCGCAGGACCACGAGGTTCGCCGAAGCCTCCGCGGAGATCAGCAGCTCCTGCGAGAGCCGCCGCATCCGCTCCTCCTTCGCCGACCCGCCCAGCGGCGCCCTGGGCGTGCGGAACCCGCCCTCGCTGGGCACCGCGTAGATCAGGTCACCGTCGGCGTTGCGGATCTTCACCGCGTTCAGTTCGTCCAGGTCCCGGCTGAGCGTGGCCTGCGTGACGCTCAGCCCGTCGTCGGCGAGCAGCTTCGCCAGCTGGCTCTGCGACCGGACCGGCTGCCGGTTGAGGATGTCCACGATCCGGCGGTGGCGGGCGGTGCGGGTCTGCGGCACGGCGGGCCCGTTCGCCCCCGGCTGCTCGTGGTCCTGCGCCTGGCTCATCGTCGTCTCATTCCCCGGATCGTCCGTCCCCGCTGACTGCCTGGAGGATGCCGGGCAGCGCCCCGAGGAACGCGTCCACCTCGTCGTCGCCGAGGTTCAGCGGCGGCATCAGCCGGACGACGTCGGGGGCGGGCGCGTTCACCAGGAATCCGGCCTCCTGAGCCGCCTGACGCACCTGGGGCGCGAGCGGCTCGGTGAGCACGATACCCAGGAGGAGTCCCGTACCCCGGACGAAATCGATCAACTGGTGGCCGAGGCCCTCGATTCCGTCCCGCAGCCTCTCGCTCTGCCGCTTGACGTTCTCCAGCAACCCCTCGTTCTCGATCGTGTCGAGGACCGCGAGCCCCGCGGCGCAGGCGACCGGGTTGCCACCGAAGGTCGTACCGTGCTGGCCGGGCTGGAGCAGGTCGGCCGCGCGCCCGAAGGCGACGGTCGCGCCGAGCGGCAGGCCGCCGCCCAGCTGCTTGGCGAGGGTGACGACGTCGGGCAGGACGCCCTCGTGGGCCTGGTACTCGAACCAGTGCCCGGTCCGGCCGATGCCGGTCTGCACCTCGTCGAGGACGAGCAGGGCCCCGGTCGCGGCCGTGATGGCCCGGGCCGCCTTGAGGTAGCCGGCGGGCGGCACGACGACGCCGAGCTCGCCCTGGATCGGTTCGAGGATGACGAGCGCGGTCTCCTCGGTGACGGCGGCGGCCAGGGCCTGCGCGTCACCGAACGGCACGTGCGTGACATCGCCCGGCAGCGGCAGGAACGGCTCGCGCTTGCCCTGTTGGCCGGTCAGTGCCAGGGCGCCCATGGTCCGCCCGTGGAAGGCGCCCTCGGTGGCCACGATGTGGGTCCGCCCGGTCAGCCGGCCGATCTTGAACGCGGCCTCGTTCGCCTCGGCGCCGGAGTTGCAGAAGAAGACCTTGCCGTCCCGGCCGAAGAGGCGCAGCAGCCGCTCGGCGAGGGCGACGGTCGGCTCGGCCATGAAGAAGTTGGAGATGTGGCCGAGGGAGCCGATCTGCCGGCTGACGGCCTCGACGACCGCCGGGTGGGCGTGGCCGAGGGCGTTGGTGGCGATGCCGCCGACGAAGTCGAGGTACGCGTGGCCGTCGGCGTCCCACACCTTGGTGCCCGCGCCGCGCTCCAGGGGCAGCAGCGGGGTGCCGTAGTTGTTCATGAGCGCGCCCTGCCACCGCCCGGCGTACTCCTGCTGCGCGGTCATGCGGCGTCCCCCTCGTGCTCGTCGGGCACGACCATCGTGCCGATGCCCTCGTCGGTGAAGATCTCCAGCAGGATCGAGTGCTGGACCCGGCCGTCGATGACGCGGGCGGTGGTGACACCGTTGCGCACGGCGTGCAGGCAGCCCTCCATCTTCGGCACCATGCCGGACGACAGGTCCGGCAGCAGCCGCTCCAGCTCGGTCGCGGTGAGGCGGCTGATCACCTCGTCGCTGTGCGGCCAGTCCTCGTAGAGGCCCTCGACGTCGGTGAGGACCATGAGGGTTTCGGCGTCCAGTGCAGCAGCGAGTGCCGCAGCCGCCGTATCAGCATTGACGTTGTAGACATGTCCGTCGTCCTGGGAGCGGGCGATCGAGGAGACGACCGGGATGCGGCCGTCGGCGAGCAGGGCCTCGATCGCGCCCGTGTCGATCGCGGTGATCTCGCCGACCCGCCCGATGTCGACCAGCTCGCCGTCGATCTCGGGCTGGTGCTTGGTGGCGGTGATGGTGTGGGCGTCCTCGCCGGTCAGACCGACGGCGAGTGGCCCGTGCTGGTTGAGGAGCCCGACCAGTTCGCGCTGGACCTGCCCGGCCAGCACCATGCGGACGACGTCCATGGCGTCCTCGGTGGTGACCCTGAGGCCGGCCTTGAACTCGCTGACGATGCCGTGCTGATCGAGCGCCCGACTGATCTGCGGGCCGCCGCCGTGCACGACGACGGGCTTGAGGCCGGCGTGGTGCAGGAACACCACGTCCTGGGCGAAGGCGGCCTTGAGGTCCTCGTCGATCATGGCGTTGCCGCCGAACTTGATGACGACCGTCTTGCCGTTGTGCCGGACCAGCCAGGGCAGCGCCTCGATGAGGATCTCGGCCTTGGGAAGAGCGGTGTGTTTCCGCGTGGGACTGCTCATGAGGAGTACGCGCTGTTCTCGTGGACGTAGTCGGCGGTGAGGTCGTTGGTCCAGATCGTGGCGGTCTCCGACCCGGCGGCGAGGTCGGCGACGATGTGCACCTCGCGGTAGCGCATGTCGACCTTGTCGCGGTCCTCGCCGACCCCGCCGTTCTTGCAGACCCAGACGCCGTTGATGGCGACGTTCAGCCGGTCGGGCTCGAAGGCGGCCTGCGTGGTGCCGATGGCGGAGAGCACCCGGCCCCAGTTGGGGTCCTCGCCGTGCAGGGCGCACTTCAGGAGGTTGTTACGGGCGATGGAGCGGCCCACCTCGACGGCGTCGTCCTCGGTCGCGGCGCCCACCACCTCGACCTTGATGTCCTTGCTGGCGCCCTCGGCGTCGCGGATGAGCTGCTGCCCGAGGTCGTCGCAGACCTGCCGTACGGCCTCGGCGAACTCCTCGTACTCCGGGGTGACTTCGGCGGAGCCGGAGGCGAGCAGCAGGACGGTGTCGTTGGTGGACATGCAGCCGTCGGAGTCGACCCGGTCGAAGGTCGTGCGGGTGGCGGCCCGCAGCGCCTTGTCCAGGACCTCGTCGTCGAGGGCGGCGTCGGTGGTGAGGACGACGAGCATGGTGGCGAGGCCGGGGGCGAGCATGCCCGCGCCCTTGGCCATGCCGCCGACGGTCCAGCCGTCCTTGGTGACGACGGCCGTCTTGTGGACGGTGTCGGTGGTCTTGATGGCGATGGCGGCCTTCTCACCACCGTGCTCGGAGAGCTGGGCGGCGGCCGTCTCGACGCCCGGCAGCAGCTTGTCCATCGGCAGCAGCACGCCGATGAGGCCGGTGGAGCAGACGGCCACCTCGATGGCGCCCCGGCCGAGGACCTCCGCGGCCTTCTCGGCCGTCGCGTGGGTGTCCTGGAAGCCCTTGGGGCCCGTGCAGGCGTTGGCGCCACCGGAGTTGAGGACGACGGCGGACACCTGGCCGCTCTTGAGCACCTGCTCGGACCACAGGACCGGCGCGGCCTTCACACGGTTGGAGGTGAAGACGCCGGCGGCGGCGCGGCGGGGGCCGGTGTTGACCACGAGGGCCAGGTCGGGGTTGCCGTTCTCCTTGATCCCCGCAGCGATGCCCGCCGCCGTGAATCCCTTTGCTGCCGTCACACTCACGGCGCAACTCCGATCGTCGTCAGCCCGGTGGTCTCGTCGAGACCCAGGGCGATGTTCATGCTCTGGACGGCACCGCCCGCGGTGCCCTTGGTGAGGTTGTCGATGGCGCTGATCACGATGATCCGTCCGGCGGCCGCGTCGTACGCGACCTGTACCTGAACGGCGTTCGAACCGTGGACGGACGCCGTGGCGGGCCACTGGCCCTCGGGCAGCAGGTGCACGAACGGCTCGTCGGCGAAGGCCTTCTCGTAGGCGGCGCGCAGGGACTCGCCCGTGACGCCGTCGGCGGCCTTGGCGCTGCACGTGGCGAGAATGCCGCGGGGCATCGGCGCGAGGGTCGGGGTGAAGGACACGGAGACCGGCGCGCCGGCGGCCGCGCTGAGGTTCTGGGTGATCTCGGGGGTGTGCCGGTGCCCGCCGCCGACGCCGTACGGGGACATCGACCCCATGACCTCGCTGCCGAGCAGGTGCGGCTTGGGCGCCTTGCCCGCACCGGACGTGCCGGACGCGGCGACGATCACGGCCTCGGGCTCCGCCAGACCGGCCGTGTACGCCGGGAACAGGGCCAGGGTGACGGCGGTGGGGTAGCAACCGGGCACCGCGATGCGCTTGGACCCCTCCAGCGCAGCGCGGGCGCCCGGCAGTTCGGGAAGGCCGTAGGGCCAGGTTCCGGCGTGGGGCGAGCCGTAGAACTGCTCCCAGGCGGCGGCGTCCGTCAGTCGGAAGTCGGCGCCCATGTCGACGACGAGCACGTCCGGGCCGAGCCGCTCGGCGACGGCGGCGGACTGGCCGTGCGGCAACGCGAGGAAGACGACGTCGTGGCCGGCGAGGACCTCCGGCGTGGTCTCCTGGAGCACTCGGCCGGCCAGGGGCAGCAGGTGCGGCTGGAGCGCACCGAGCTTCTGCCCCGCGTTGGAGTTGCCGGTCAGAGCGCCGATCTCGACCTCGGGGTGTGCCAGGAGCAGACGCAGCAGTTCTCCGCCCGCGTACCCACTCGCTCCGGCCACTGCCGCACGTACCGCCATGGAACCTCCTCCTAGAGGGCATGACTATACGTTTCTCTGCACGTTTATGCAATCCCATGCACGGGCCGCACGGTCGCCGTGACGATGCCTCCCGAAACCGGTTTTGTCCTGACCATGACGACAGGTTAAGGTCCGCGGGCACATCTCAGGGGATCACGGCAGACGGGGGAACATGGCCGAGGACATCGACGCGCCCGAGAAGAGCGTGAACGCGTGGGGGCAGGCGCTCGCCGCGGTGGTGCTGGTGGGGGCGCTCGGCGCCGGTTTCTGGGGGCTCGCCAACACGTCGGCCGCTGAGAGCGAGCCGAAGCCGGCCACCTGCTCCGACGGGGAGACCCCGGCCGCCAAGGGCAAGCACCTCTCCGGGGCGCGGTTGTGCCAGGCGCTGAACCGGTCCGACCTGGCCGGGCTGCTGGGCACGCCGACGGAGATCGCGAAGAGCGCCTCCGGCAGCGACAGTTCCATCGGGAAGATCGCCACCCCGCAGGCGCAGGTGGAGTTCGAGACGTACACCGTGACGCTCTCGGCGACCTACGACGGCCTGCCGGTGGCCGGGTCGGAGGCTCTCCTCGGACCCGACGCCCGCCCGCGGAAGACACTGGGCCGCCCGGGTGTCCTCTACTCGACCCGCACCATCAGCATCAGCTTCCGGCTCGACGGCGGGGACGCCGACAGCGGGCCCGGCGTTCCGGCCCGGGCCCTGACCGTGGCCCAGGACACCAAGGACCGCGGCGGCTCCCTCGACGTCACCCTGTGGCGGGCGGACGGAGTGGTACCGGACGACGCTGTGCTGCTGCGCGTCGCCGAGAAGGTGTTGCCGACGGTCCCCGGATGGAAGTCCGGCGCGTGAATCTCACGCGGTGACGGCGCTGTGCGGCCGCCGCCCCGGGGACGGCGGCCGCACAGCGGGATGTCACCTCTGCTTGATCCTCAGGAACGTCACGGAGTTCGCGGGGAAGGTGTAGGTGAACTGCTTCGCCACACCCCGGAACGTGGACGTCACCGGCGTCACCGGGGTGTCCGTCTCCGTGTTCACGGCGTCCTCGTCGGCGGCCAGCGTGGTGACCCGGGCCGTGGAGGCGACCCTGGCGTCACCGAGGTCGACGGCCGTACGGGCCTCGTCCGGCTGGGCGTTGACGACCTTGACGATCAGGTCACCGGTCTTCGCGTCCCTGGTGACGACCTGGCGGAACGGCTCGGCCGGCTTGTCGTCCTCGAAGCTGCCCCACTCCTTGCCGTCGAGGAAGAGGGTGACCTGGCGGCCGCGGACCTTGATGTCGATGTCGTAGGCACGGCCGGTCTCTACCGATCCCGGCTTGCTCAGCAGGGTGCTCTTGCCGCCGTCCACGGCCTGCTCGATGGCCGATTGGGTGTTGTTCCAGCCGCCCAGGTTCCACCAGTAGTAGTTCCCGGTGTCCTTGACGCCGAAGGCGACGAGGAAGCCCTCCTTGCCGGACTTCTTGGTCGCCTTCACATGCAGGTCGTAGTCCTTCCAGGCCGGGTCGCCGGCCGTGACCATGGTGTTCTCGGCGGCGGTGTCGGTCTGGACGTAGGCCCCGCCCTGGATGCTCCAGCTGCCCCGGCCGCTGGAGGTCCACTTCGAGGCGCCGCCGGAGAAGTCGTCACTGAGCAGGGTCGAGCCGTCCGCGGAGGTGACCTTCACGTCGTCGTAGGCGGCGCTGGTCGCCCACGTCGACAGGCCCACGGCACCGGTGATGGGGCCGCTGACGGTCGGCGTGGTGGTGGCCCTGGACGGCACGACACGGTCCCCGACGTTGTTCATGAACAGCTTCTGGACCTCGTAGTTGGCCGAGTTCCAGGAGGCCCGGTTGTTGAACCAGATCATGTCCGGGCGCCACTGCACGTAGTCCTCGTTGGCGAGCAGCGGGGCGTACGAGGCGAGTTTGACGACGTCCGCGTTGCGCTCCAGGCCCGTCATGTACGCGGCTTCGGCCAGGCCGTTTCTCCAGGCGTTGCCCTGGGAGGCGTACTCGCCGAGGAAGACCTTGGGGCCGCCGCGGTCGTAGGAGTCGTAGCGGTCGTTGTTCTGCAGGAACCAGTTCGGGCTGTTGTAGTAGTGCTCGTCGACCATGTCGACCTTGCCCTCGCGGTTGAGCTGCCAGGCGGTGTCGAAGGTCGTGCCGGCGTCGTCGGGGCCCGAGTTGGAGATGACGGTGATGTCCGGGTACTTCGCCTTGATGGCCGTCCGGAACCGCTCGAAGCGGGCGAAGAACTCCTTCGGGAGGTTCTCCTCGTTGCCGACCCCGAGGTGGGTGAGGTGGAAGGGCTCGGGGTGGCCCATCTGCGCGCGTACCTTGCCCCACTTGGAGGCCGCCGGGCCGTTGGCGAACTCGATGAGGTCGAGGGTGTCCTGGATGTGCCGCTCGAGCAGCGCCTCGTCGTCGGTGGCCTTGTTCTGGCCGCAGCCGGTCACCAGGGCGGGGACGACGGGCAGCGGCATGGCGCCGATGTCCTCGGAGAAGCGGAAGTACTCGTAGTAGCCGAGGCCGTAGCTCTGGTTGTAGCCCCAGAAGTTGGCGTTGGTGGCGCGCTGCTCTACGGGTCCGATGGTGTCCTTCCACTGGTAGCTGCGCTTGCGCTGCCAGTTCGAGGCCGCGCTGTAGTCCTCCATGGAGCCGGTGTTGACCAGGCAGCCGCCCGGGAAGCGCACGAAGCCCGGCTTCAGGGCGGCGATCTTCTCGGCGAGGTCCTTGCGGAGACCATTGGGCTGGTTCTTGTACGTCTCGCGCGGGAACAGCGAGATCTCGTCGAGCGCGGCGGCGTGCGTCGCGGCGACGGCGAGCCGGCCGCGGTTGCTGGTGCGGGTCGCGGTGAACGTGGCCTTGTACTTGGCCCAGCCGCCCTGCACGGCGACCTGGCGGGCGGCGGCCAGGCTGCCCGCGGCGTCCTTCAGGGAGACGGTGAGTGTACTGCCGTGCTCGGCGCGGGCCCACACGGAGAAGTCGTACCGCTTGCCCTGCTCGACGCGGATGCCGGTGTTGTAGCCGGCGTTCGTGACGGACGAACCGGAGCCCAGGGAGAGGTAGTTGCGGTTGCGCTCGTTGAGGCGGCCCGAGTCGTTCACGACCTCGGCCGTGCCCCCGGCCGTCCACGAGGTCAGGGGCGTGTAGGAGCCGTTGTCGGCGGTCGAGTACTCGAACGACCGGTTCTGCACGAGCTCTGCGTACAGGCCGCCGTCGGCGGCGCGGTTGATGTCCTCGAAGAAGACGCCGTACATCGTGTCGTCGATCTTCGCGCCCTGGGCGGACGGGTCGACGGTGATCGCGTAGTCGGTCACGTCCTCGGCGTGCGCGGGGGCCGGTAGGAGGGCTGCTGCCGTCAGGAGGGCGGTGGTCGTGAGACCGATTCTCCTTCGGGTGCGGGCGTCGGTGCGTGGCATGGATACTCCGCGGCTCTCTGCTAGAGGTAGAGGTGTTCGAAATATCAGACAATGATCAGCACTTCGAACGGCAAGATAGGGAGGGGGCGGATGCGCGTCAATGGGGCATACGACAGTGCCGGGACGAAGAGCGGAGCAGGATGGGCGAGTTCTGGCCAGTGCCGGACGTACTGGCGTTTCTGGCCGGGCGCTGGAAGGTGTCGCGGTCGGTGCGGGATCTCGCGAGCGGCGAGGAAGGGGAGTTCACCGGAACCACCGAGTTCCGTGCGGACGGGGAGCGGCCCGGCGGCCTCCTGCACCACGAGTCCGGCACCTTCGTCTGGCAGGGCGTCGCCCGGCCCGCCGAGCGGACCCTGCGGTTCCTGCCCGGCCCGGGCGGCACGGCGGACGTGCGGTTCGCCGACGGGCGGCCGTTCCACGACCTGGACCTGACGTCCGGCCGGCATGTCGCCGACCATCCCTGCGCGGCGGACCTCTACCGAGGCGAGTTCTCCGTCCGGGACAGCGACCGCTGGCGGACGGTGTGGCGCGTCCGCGGCCCCGCCAAGGACCTGGTCCTGACGACCGACTACGCGCGCGAGGGCTGAGCCGGCGCCCCGCCGTCCAAGCGCAGGTTCCAGCGGCCCGCCCGGCCCGTCACGGCGGTCGTCGACAGCGGGCGGACGTCGATGTTCCAGTACGTCGACGGCGGTGCCTTCAGGGCGTACACCAGGGCCGCCCGGATCACGGAGGGCTCGGCCACCGCCACGACCCGGCAGCCGTCCTCGACGGGCCGGGTGTCGAGCCAGCCGCCGACGCGGGTGATGAAGTCGACCAGTGACTCACCCCCGTGCGGTGTGGCGCGGGGGTCGGCGAGCCAGGCGTCCACGGCATCCGGCTCCCTGGCCATCGCCTCGCCCAGGGTCAGCCCGCGCCAGCGGCCCATGTCGCAGTCGCGCAGGCCGAGCTGCACGAGCGGCGCGTACCCGAGTCCCTCCCCCGTCGCCCGGCTGCGCGGAGTCGGCGAGCAGTAGCGCAGGTCGGCCGCGGCGAGCGGCAGCAGATCCCGGGCGGCGCGCTCCACCTCGCCCCAGCCGGCCTGGTCCAGCGGCCGCTCGTCCTCGAAACGCTCGGCGAGCAGCGGGGAGCTGCGCGCGGCGGCGACGAAGGTGACCCGAAGTGGCATGCGGCGATCGTCGGCGCAGCAAGTGCGCAGGTCAAGAGCTGTTACCTACGAGTTACCCGGGGTGTCCCGGTCCTCACGGGGCGAAGATGAGCGCCATCCACTGCTCAGGCCGTTCCAGCGGGGCGAACCCGAGCTTCTCGTACACCCCGTGCGCGTCCTGCGTGGCGAGCAGTACCCGCCGCACCCCGAACGAGCGGAGCTCTTCCCGCACGGCGGCCACGAGCGCGCTCCCGACGCCCTTGCCGCGCACGGAGGGATCGACGTACACGTCGCACAGCCAACCGAACGTCGCCCGGTCGGTGATCACCCGGGCGTAGGCGACCTGCTCGCCCGACACCGTGTCGAACGCCCCGAAGTTGAGCGACTCCTCGATCGCCCGGTCCTGCTTCTCCCGGCTGCGTCCCAGGGCCCAGTAGGCGTCGGTGGAAAGCCACCGGTGCACGCGCTCGCGGTCGACACGGGCGGGGTCGGTGGATATCTCGTAGCCCTCGGGCAGGCTCGGGGTGTCGGTCATGTCCGCGATGCTCGCAGGAGGCCGACGGTGCGTCGAGCGGTTATCCCAGCACCTCGTCACAGGCTTTGCGCAGCCTCCGTACGCCCTCCGCGATCTCCCCGGTCCCGGCGACCGCCGCGAAGCTCAGCCGGACGTGCGCGGCCGGGGGTTCGGCGCTGAAGTAGGGGCGGCCTGGCGCGAGGGCGACGCCGGCGCGCAGGGCCGCGGAGGTCAGGGCCGTCTCGTCCGTGCCGTCGGGCAGGCGTGGCCACAGGTGGTAGCCGCCGGAGGGGACGTGCGGCAGGGCGAGCTCCGGCAGGTGGAGGGCGAGGGCGCCGGTCATCGCGTCCCGGCGGGCCTTCAGCTCCGCGGAGACGGCCCGCAGATGACGGGGCCAGGCGGGCGAGCCGACGAGTTCGAGGGCGGCCTCCTGGAGGGGGCGCGGCACGAAGAACGTGTCGACGACCTGGATCGCGCGCAGCCTTTCCAGGACCGGACCGCGGGCGGCCAGGGCACTGACCCGGAAGCTCGGCGAGGTCGCCTTGGTGAGCGAGGAGACGTGGACGACGACGCCGTCGGGGTCGTCGGCGGCCAGCGGGCGCGGCAGCGGCCCCGCGTCCTCGTGGACGAGCCGCCGCACGAAGTCGTCCTCGACGACGAACGCACCCGCCTCCCGGGCGATGCGCAGGACCTCGGCGCGCCGCTCGGGCGCGAGGACCGCGCCCGTGGGGTTCTGGAAGAGCGGCTGGCAGACGAAGGCCGGGGCGCCGGTGACCCGGAAGGCGTCCGCCAGCAGCGCCGGACGCACGCCGTCGGCGTCCACCGGGACGGGCACCGGGCGCAGGCCGGCGGCGCGGGCGATGGCGAGCATGCCGGGGTAGGTGGGCGACTCGACCAGGACGGGTGCCCCGGGCGGGGCGAGGGCGCGCAGTGCGGTGGTGAGCGCGGACTGCCCGCCGGCGGTGACCAGCACCTCGGCGGCCGTGACCGGGCCGCCGATGCTCCGCGCGAACCACTCGCGCAGCTCCGGCAGCCCCTCCATGGGCGGTCGCCCCCAGGCACCGGGGCGGCGCCCGGCGCGCGAGAGGGCGGCGGCCATCGCACGTTCGGGCTGCAGGGACGGGTGCAGATAACCGCCGTTGAACTCGATCACGCCGGGCGGCGGCGCGGCCAGCGACGCCAGCACCCCGGAGGCGTCCACGGAGCGCGGCACGAGGTCGGCGGCGCCGTCGGCGCTCAGCGCGACCTCCTGCCAGGAGGTGTCACCGGTGGGGGCTGGTGCCGTCCGGGCCGGTGCGAGGAACGCGCCCGCGCCGGGCCGGGTGACCACGAGGCCCTCGGCGGCGAGCTGAGCCAAGGCCCGCGACACCGTCACCGGGCTCACCCGGAACCGCTCGACCAGGGCCCGGCTCGACGGCAGCTTCTCACCCGGTGAGTAGCGGTGGAGCTCCCGACGCAGCTGTTCCGCCAGCTCACCCACGCTGCTACGCTCTTGCATGAGAGCAGACAGTAGCGCTACTGCGCCGCCCGCGATAGCAGTCGCCACCCCGGTCCGGGAGGGTCACGGCTTCGGCACCCTCCAGGCGGCCCTCGGAGTCGTGGCGTTCTCCCTCACGTTCCCCGCGACCGCCTGGGGACTGGAGGGCTTCGGTCCCTGGTCGCTCGTCGCCGTGCGGAGCGTCCTGGCCGCGGTGATCGCGGGCATCGCTCTGCTGGCGCTGCGGGTGCCGCTGCCCGCCCGGCGGCACTGGCCGGGCCTGGCGGTCGTCGGGGCCGGCGTCGTCCTCGGCTTCCCGCTGCTGACCACGCTGGCGCTGGAGACGTCCACCACCGCGCACGCCGCCGTCGTGGTCGGCCTGCTCCCCCTGACCACGGCGCTCTTCTCGGCCCTGCGCGTCGGCACCCGGCCCTCGCGCACCTTCTGGGTCGCAGCCCTCACGGGCGCGGCGGCGGTGCTGGCCTTCACCGCGCAGCAGAGCGGCGGCGCCCTGACCACCGCCGACCTGTACCTGTTCGCCGCGCTGCTGGTCTGCGCGGCCGGCTACACCGAGGGCGGCCGGCTGGCCCGGGTCATGCCCGGGTGGCAGGTGATCGGCTGGGCGCTGGCGCTGTGCCTGCCCCTGACCGTGCCGGTCGCCTCGGTCGCCCTGGCACACGAATCCGTGGCGCTGACCGCGCACAGCGTCACGGGCCTGCTGTGGGTCGCGGCGGGCTCGCAGTTCGCCGGGCTGGTCGTCTGGTACCGCGGCATGGCCGCCATCGGCATCCCCAAGGCGAGCCAGTTGCAGCTCGCCCAGCCGCTGCTCACACTGGTGTGGTCGGTGCTGCTGCTGGGCGAACACCTCACGGTCGCCGCCCCGCTGACGGCCGTGGCGGTGCTGGTCTGCATCGCCGTCACACAGCGATCACGCGGCTGAGCGGGGAGCGCGCACGGCCAGTGCCGAGGGGCGCACCCCACCGTAGACTCAAGGCCACGGACCGCTGCTCCGCACATCGTGAGGAGGCCCCAGATGCGCGCAACCGTGGGCGACCAGCTTGTCCAGCACGGCAGGGTGGTCGGTCAGCACGACAAGGTCGGCGAGATCGTCGAAGTGCTCGGCCAGGAGGGCAACCCCCCGTACCGCGTCCGGTTCGAGGACGGACACGAGGGCGTCTGCTCCCCGGGGCCGGACACGGAGATCAGGCACAGGGAGACCACGACCGGGCCGTGACCCGGCGTACGGCCGACGCGGGCTGTCCGTAGCGGGCTCGCCCCGGCGCGGGGCGGGCCCCCGCCTCTGCGACTCCGCGCAGCGTGCCCTTCCCCGCCGTCGGCACCTGCGCCAGGCGGCTCAGCGCGGGGGCGGCGCGGGCTGCCCGTAGTGGTCGGCGACCACCCGCGCCATCGCCCCGATCCGGTCGGCCGCAACGTCCCGGGCGGCGAAGTAGACGTGTCCGCGCACCTGCGGGTACTCCCGGGCCAGGGTCAGATGCCGGGACAGTTCAGCCGTCTCCTGCCAGGCCGCGGGCTGTGCCGGGTCACCGGCCTTGTACAGCGCCTCCCCCACGTACAGCTGCGTCGGGCTGTCCCGCGCGACCTTCGCCCACCAGGGCACCAGCTTCGCGTAGTCGGCGGCGGGGAAGCCGATGTTCCAGTACAACTGCGGGACGACGTAGTCGATCCAGCCCTCGCGCACCCACTTCCTGGTGTCCGCGTGCAGGTCGTCGTACGTCTGCACACCGGCCCGGGTGTCCGAACCGGCCGGGTCCGTCGAGGCGTTGCGCCACACGCCGAACGGGCTGATGCCGAAGCGGGCGCCCGGCCGGACCTCCTTCACCCGGTCCGCGGTCTCGCGCACCAGCCGGTCGATGTTGTCCCGCCGCCAGGCGGCCCGGTCCGGGAACGCGCCGCCGTGCTCGTCGTAGGCGTCGTCGTCGTCGAAGGTCTGCCCCGCCACGGGGTAGGGGTAGAAGTAGTCGTCGAAGTGGACGCCGTCCACGGGGTACTTCGCCACCGCGTCGAGCATCGCGTCCTGCACGAAGGCGCGGACCTCGGGCAGCCCGGGGTTGTAGAAGAGCTTCCCGCCGTACGTCACCACCCAGTCGGGGTTCTCGCGCGCCGGGTGGGAGGCGGCGAGCCGGGCCGGGTCGGCGTGGACGGCGATCCGGTACGGGTTGAACCACGCGTGCAGCCGAAGACCGCGGGCATGCGCCTCCCGGACGGCCGTGCCCAGCGGATCCCAGCCGGGCTCCTTGCCCTGGGTGCCGGTGAGGTACTGCGACCACGGCTCGTACGGTGACGGCCACAGGGCGTCCGCCGTGGGCCGGACCTGGAAGAACACGGTGTTGAGCCGGTTGCGGACCGCCGTGTCGAGGTGGGTGAGCAGTTCGGCGCGCTGCTGCGAGGCGGTCAGCCCCGGCTTGGACGGCCAGTCGCGGTTGGCCACGGACGCGATCCAGACGCCTCGCATCTCGGAGCCCTGCGCCCCGCCCCCACGTCCGCTCGCGGCCGACGCCTGAGGCATCATGGTGAAAGCCGACAGCGCCGCGACCGCGAACGCCCTGCGTGAGACTCGTCCCATCCGCATGCTCCAAAAAGCCGCGGATCCGCACGGTCGCGGATCGCTCCGGGGCCAGCATGCCCGATGCGGACCCGCCCCCCGCGATCGATCATCGATACTTCGGAGTAACGTGCACGAACGGAGCAGGCGCCGGGACCCGGCCGGTCTGCCCGGACGTAGATCAGCAGCGAAAGGGACGATGTGACGGACATCCCAGCGGGAGACATTGCACGCGTCGGAGTCGTGGGCTGCGGTCAGATGGGCGCGGGCATCGCCGAGGTGTGCGCCCGGGCCGGCCTGGACGTCATGGTCGCCGAGACCACCGGCGAGGCCCTGGAGATCGGCCGCACCCGGCTGTTCACCTCCCTGGCCAAGGCAGCCGAGCGCGGCAAGATCACCGAGGAGGAGAAGGAGGCCACGCTGGCCCGCCTGAGCTTCACCACGGATCTCGGCGAGTTCGCCGACCGTGACCTGGTGATCGAGGCCGTCGTGGAGAACGAGCAGGTCAAGACCGAGATCTTCCAGGTGCTCGACCAGGTCGTGACCCGGCCGGACGCGATCCTGGCGTCCAACACCTCTTCGATCCCGCTGGTGAAGCTGGCGGTCGCGACGTCGCGCCCCGACCAGGTCATCGGCATCCACTTCTTCAACCCGGCCCCGGTGCAGAAGCTCGTGGAGCTGATCCCGGCGCTCACCACGTCCGAGGGCACGATCAGCCGCGCCCAGCTCTTCACCGAGAAGCTGCTCGGCAAGCACGCGATCCGCGCCCAGGACCGCTCCGGCTTCGTGGTCAACGCGCTGCTGATCCCGTACCTGCTCTCCGCGATCCGGATGTTCGAGACGGGCATCGCCAGCCGCGAGGACATCGACAACGGCATGGAGATGGGCTGCGCCCACCCGATGGGCCCCCTGAAGCTGTCCGACCTGATCGGCCTGGACACGGTCGCCTCGGTGGCGCAGTCCATGTACGAGGAGTTCAAGGAGCCCCTGTACGCCGCTCCCCCGCTCCTGCAGCGCATGGTCGACGCGGGCCGGCTGGGCCGCAAGACGGGCTCGGGCTTCTACACGTACGCCTGACCGCCCCGCCTGCGCAGCCACCTCAACGCCGCCGCTCCTCCGGCCACGGCCGGAACCGGCGGCGTCCCCATTCCGCCGCCTGCTCGTTCATACGCCGGCGCAGCCAGCCCATCCAGAAGGCGACCGGCGTGATCACGAGCGCGATCAGCAGGGCCCGGCCCCACCCCTCCCCGGAGGAGAACCGGAGCATGGCAACGGTCAGCCCGTAGAGCGCCAGCGTGTACGCCGCGTTCTTCTGCCACTTCGTCATGACGTCCCGGATACCCAGGAAGGCCGATTACGGACGGTCAGATTTCGGCCAGGCAGCGTGCCCGGCACCGGATGTGGTGCCGGGCACGCGGCATTCACACACCGTGTGCGCGCCGGGCTCGCATATGCCCTACGCACACTCTCCCCAGGCGCCCACCAGGCGAGTTGACTCCTCATGCGCATGCAAGGGATGTGAAACGACTACGGAAAGGAGCGGACTCGTGACCGCCGAGCCCGAGCATCCCGTCGTTCATGGAGAACTCGCAGAGTTACGGCGCCGCCTCGATGTGGCCTACGCCCGCGTCGAGGGCGGGCTGGCTCTGCTCAGCCATCGCACCGAGGAGACCGCCAAGGAACTCGACGAGCTCAACACCCGGATCAACTCGCTGGAACACGCGCGCTGGCCGCTGCCCGCGGTCGCCGCCCTCACCGCCGTGGGTGCCCTCGTCGTGACGATCTGGCAGGCGCTGGGCCGCTAGGGCAGGATCAGGGCAACGTGTCCTGGCCGAGCCTGAGATGGTGCAGCAGGAGTAACGCGGCGGCCATGTTGGCGGCCGGGACCTCGCCGCGGGCGACCATGTCGGGGACGAGCTTGAGGGGGACCCATTCCCGGCGGTCCGACTCGAAGTCGTCCACGGGGTGCCCGACGTACTCGCCCTCGTCGGCCCAGTACACGTGGTGCCGGGCGTCGGTGAGCCCGTTGGACGGCTCCACGCTCATGAGGTGGCGCAGGGGTCCCGGCCGCCAGCCGGTCTCCTCCTCCAGTTCCCTGGCGGCCGCGCGGGCGACGTCCTCACCGTCCTCGACCACTCCCGCCGCGAGTTCCCACCCCCAGCTGTCGGTGATGAAGCGGTGCCGCCAGAGCAGCAGCACCTCGTTGGCCTCGTTCACGACCGTGGCCACCGCAACGGGCCGCAGCCGTATGAGGAAGTGGTCCAGATGCCTGCCGTCCGGCAGTTCGACATCCGCGAGATTGACGCTGAACCAGCGGTTTGAGTACACATTCTGCTCGTTGTGTTTCGTCCACTGCACGGTTCTGCCACCTTCCGTCGAGTAAGTGGCAATATCGCAGCAGGGACGGATGGGCAGCAGGCGCACGGGAAGCACCTCGGAGCGATACGGGCACCCTGGCCCGGATCTACAACGGTACGCGCAGTGCTCCGTCGATGAGTTCGGCGGCCTCGGCGGTGCCCGCGCAGCCACTGCGCACCAAGTGCTCCCGCACGGCGCGCAACCGGTCGCGCAGCCGCTGGGACTCCATGCCCCGGGCCTGCTCGGCCATCTGCACGGCGATGGCCACCGCCCTGTCGGCGTTGCCCTGCCGCAGTTCGATGGTGCTGAGCATGGCCAGCCGGTGCACCCGGCCGCGGTCGTGCGCCGGGTTGTCCACGGCGGCCGCGGCGTGCTCCCCGGCGGCCGCGATCTCGCCCAGGCTCAGCAGCGCCTCCGCCACCTGGACGTTCACGAGACCGGGCTGGACATAGCCCGTCTCGTCCGGCTCGTAGCCGCGCCGGATGCGCTCGGCCGCCTGCTCGGCCCGCCGGATGCGGGACAGGGCGCTCGTGCCGTCGCCGAGATGCGCGTACGCCTTGGCCTGCATCGCGTACAGGTCGGAGGAGAGCGCCGGCGTGATGTGCTTGCCGGCGGCCCGCAGCGCGGCCTCCGCGAAGGCGACGGCCTGCCGGTACTCCCGCATGAACAGCGACTGGTTGACCAGCAGCGCGATGACGTACGCCCCGAGTCCCCGGTCGCCGCTGGCCTTCGCCAGCCGCAGCGCCTGGTGGAAGTAGCGCTGGGCCAGCCCGTGCGCGTCGGAGTCGTAGGCGCAGATGCCGGCGACCGCCACCAGCCCGCCGGTGGCCCGGTGCAGTTGGCGGCCGGTCTCGTCGGTGTAACTGCCGCGCAGCAGCGGGGCGGCCTCGGCGTTGAGGAAGCCGACGATCCGGGCCCGTGTGGCGATGCCGCCGGCCTTGCGGTACATCTGCTCGTAATGCGTTCGGGCCGCCCGCAGCATCTCCAGGTCGCCCGCGGTGACCCGGTGTCTGCCGCCCCGTGAGACGTCCACGTCCTCGGGCGGGTTCTCCCACTCCCACACCGGCATCACCGCGGGCGTGCCGGTGAGGGCGGGCGCGCCCAGGATGTGCGGGCGCTGCTGCTGATCGGAGCGCCACAGGGCGGTGGCCCGTTCGACGAACCCGGACAGCGTGCCGGTGTGCGGGGCGGACGGCTCGCCGGGCACGCCGAGGCCGATGTCGTCGAGGGTGACGTGCCGTTGCAGCCGGGCGGCGAGCACTTCGCAGATCAGGTCGGGCACTTGGCCCCGGGGGCGCTGCCCCTTCAACCACCGGGCTACGGCGGTGTGTTCGTACCTCAGGGACAGGCCACGGGCCCGTCCCGCCTGGTTGACGTGTGCGGCCAGCCCCGCGTGCGAGATCCCGGCCTCGTCCAGGATCGCGTCGAGCAGAGTGTTGGGCTGCATGTGGGCCCCCCGGTGGCTCGGTGCGGACAGAGTAGTGGTTCCGCCTTCACACGGGGTGTGAACGGAGTGCTCGAATCCGCAGGGTGTGCGCGCTGTCGCTCTGTGTCGCGGGCCGGTTGACTGAACTGCCTCGAAAGAGGCCGGCCGGGCCGCCGGCTCCCCCTCGTACAGTGCGGCGGCCCGCTCCCGCCGTCCGCCCGGCTGCCTGCCCGACACTCCGTGGCGGGGCGGACGGCATCGCCGGCGGTGCATCGTGCGCCGCGGTGTCTAAGGTGCCGTCGTGGTCTGCGGGTGCGTTGTGGTTGTGCGCGCAGTTCCCCGCGCCCCTGACGGCGTCCCCGCGCTGTTCGTGAGCACGAGCAGCGCGATGTCGTCCGGCGGTTCGCCGCGTGTGTGCTGCAGGAGGGCTGCCGAGATCCTGCCGACGACACCCTGCGAGGAGAGCGGGCCGTCCCCCGCGACGCTCGTCAGCGCGCTTCCCAACGGGAAGAACCGGCCACGGGCGTCCCGGGCGTCCTGGGCGCCGTCCGTGTAGAGGAACAGGGCGTCTTCGGGTGCCAGGTACCCGAGGTCCACGGTCGGCAGGACGGCAGGCAGCGGGAACAGACCCAGTGGCGGGTGCGGGTCGTCGGGGGCCAGCTGCTCCACCCGGCCACGGCTCAGCCGGTAGGGCCAGGGATGGCCGCAGTTCAGGGCGAACAGCTCCCCGTCGGGCCGGATCTCCACGAGCAGCAGCGTCACGAACTCCTCGGCCGCGCTCGCGGGACGCTCCTGGCGCAGATGGCGGTCCAGGGCCCGTTCCAGCCGGCGCAGCACCCCGCCGAGGTCCTCCTCGTCGTGCGCCGCCTCGCGGAAACAGCCGAGCACGGCGGCGACGGTCCCGAACGCGCCGATCCCGTGCCCGCGTACGTCGCCCATCACGACCCGGACCCCGTGCTCGGTGGCCACGACCTCGTACAGGTCGCCCCCGACCGCCGCCCCACGCTCCGCCGACACCTGGACGGCCGCCACGTCCAGCCCGTCGACCCGCGCGGGCAACGGCCGCAGCAGCGCGCGCTGCGCTGCGCCGGCGATCCGGCGCACCTGTCGCAGCTCCCGCATCAGCGAGTGCCGCACATGAAGGATCAGCGCGGTCCCGACGAAGAAGAACACGGCACTGGTCACGAGCCGCGCCTGGAGATCGGTCTCCTGAGCGAGCGGACAGGCCAGCTTGTACCCGACGGCCGCCGCGCCCTACACCGTGGGCAGACCGAGGCTGCGCACCCGACCCCTGATGCGGATCATGCCGATGGCCCCCCAATAGGCCCTGACACACAGAATCGGACCGGCCCGAGAAGGCCGGTCCGATTCTGTCGACAGACGCCGGGAAAGGGGGAGATCACCCACCTTTACCACTCAAACGAGTGAGGTGACCCGCCCCTGTCCTGGGGGCGCGGGGAACTGCGCGAACGACCACGACGAGCCCGCGACCGCCAACACACCGCAGCTCCCCGCCCCATGGGCGCTCAGCTCCGCAGCTCCGCCCCCACGCGCTCGCCCGCGAGGGCCACCGCCGCGTCCCGGGCCGCGGACGCCTCGTCCACGGTCAGCGTCCGGTCGGTGGCGCGGAACCGCAGCGCGTACGCCAGCGACTTGCGCCCCTCCCCCAGCTGCTCGGCGTTCTCGTACACGTCGAACAGCCGGATGGACTCCAGCAGCTCTCCGGCACCGTCCCGCAGCGCCGCCTCGACGTCCGCGGCCGGCACGAACGCGTCGACGACCAGCGCGACGTCCTGCGTGGCGACGGGGAACGTGGAGATCCGGGGCGCCGCGGCCGTGGCGTCACCGGCAGTCTCCACCGCGTCCAGGTCGATCTCCATCGCGCAGGTGCGCGCGGGCAGCCCGAGGGCCTTCACGACCCGCGGGTGCAGCTCGCCCGCGTGCCCCACGATCCGCTCGGCACCGTCCACGGTGACCGCCAGTTCGGCGCACCGCCCCGGGTGCCACGGGCCGTACTGTCCCTTGCGGATGACGAGCCGGGCTCCGGCCTCCCGCGCGACGGACCGGGCGGCCTCGACCGCGTCGGCCCAGTCGGCCGGACGGCCCTTGCCCCACCAGCCGGCCTGCTCGCGGGCACCGGCGAGGACCACGGCCACGCGCCGCGGCTGCTCGGGCAGCGCCGCGTTCAGCTCGGCGAGCTCCTCGTCGGTCGGGCGGCGGCCGACGGGCAGCACGGCCGCGATCCGCTGCTCCTCGCGCGGGCGGAAGACCAGACCGGTCTCGAACAGCGCGAGGTCGTGCGAGCCGCGGCCGTCGTTGCGGCGCAGGGCGGCGAGCAGACCCGGCAGCAGCGAGGTGCGCAGCGCGGGCTCCTCGTCGCTCAGCGGGTTGCTGAGCTTCACGACGCGGCGGGCCGGGTCGTCCTTCTCCAGGCCGAGCTGGTCGAAGACCTGCTCGCCGATGAACGGGGAGTTCAGCGCCTCGACGTATCCGGCACCGGCCAGGGCCCGGCCGACGCGGCGGTGCAGCCGCTGCCGGTCCGTCAGGCCGAGGCCGGCCGGCGGCTTGGGCAGCGTGGAGGGCAGGTTCTCGTAGCCCTCCAGCCGGATGACCTCTTCGGCCAGGTCGTTCGGGTCGGTGAGGTCGGGCCGCCAGGACGGCACCGTGACGACCAGCTCGTCCTGCCCGTACACGTCGCAGCCGACCTCCTGGAGGCGGCGTACGACGGTCTCGCGGCCGTAGGCCACGCCCGCGACCTTGTCCGGGTGGTCCGCGGGGATGGTGATGGTGCGCGGCGCGGAGGGAGCGATGACCTCGGTGACACCGGCCTCGGCGGTGCCGCCCGCGAGCAGCACCAGCAGGTCGACGGTGCGCTGCGCGGCGGCAGCGGCGGCCTGCGGGTCCACGCCCCGCTCGAAGCGCCGGGACGCCTCGGAGGACAGCTTGTGCCGGCGGGCCGTCCGAGCGATCGACACCGCGTCGAAGTGCGCGGCCTCGATGACGACGTCCGCCGTGGCGTTCTCCAGGTCGTCGTGGTCGGCGATCTCCGTGTTGGCGCCGCCCATGACGCCGGCGAGTCCGATCGGGCCGCGGTCGTCGGTGATGACCAGGTCCTCGGCGTCCAGCGTGCGCTCGACACCGTCGAGGGTGGTGAGCTTCTCGCCCGCCTCGGCCCGGCGCACGCCGATCGTGCCCTGGACCAGGCCGCGGTCGTAGGCGTGCAGGGGCTGGCCGAGCTCCATCATCACGTAGTTGGTGACGTCGACGGCGAGGGAGATCGGGCGCATGCCGACCTTCTGCAGCCGGCGCTGGAGCCAGATCGGGGAGCGGGCCTCGGCGCTCAGACCGGTCACCGTGCGGGCGGTGAAGCGGTCGCATCCGGTGGGGTCGGAGATCTGCACCGAGTAGCCGTAGGCGTTCGGGGCGGGCACGTCGATCAGGGCCGGGTCGCGCAGCGGCAGACCGTAGGCGATGGCGGTCTCACGCGCCACGCCGCGCAGCGACAGGCAGTAGCCGCGGTCGGGCGTGACGGCGATGTCGAGGACCTCGTCGACCAGTTCCAGCAGCTCGACGGCGTCCTTGCCGATCTCGGTCTCCGGGGGCAGGACGATGATGCCCTTGGTGCCGTCGTCGCCCATGTTCAGCTCGTCGCTGGAGCAGATCATGCCGCGCGACATCCGGCCGTAGGTCTTGCGCTCGGCGATCTGGAAGTCACCGGGCAGGACGGCGCCGGGCAGGGCCACGACGACCTTGTCGCCGACGGCGAAGTTGCGGGCGCCGCAGATGATCTCCTGGGGCTCGCCGGTGCCGTTGGCTTGGCCGACGTCGACGGTGCAGAAGCGGATGGGCTTCTTGAAGTCCGTCAGCTCCTCGATCGTCGCCACCTGGCCGACGACCAGCGGACCCTTGAGGTCGGCGCCGAGCTGCTCGACGGTCTCGACCTCCAGACCGGCCGAAATGAGCTTGGCCTGCACGTCACGACCGGTCTCCGTCTCCGGCAGGTCGACGTACTCCCGCAGCCAAGAAAGCGGGACCCGCATCAGATCTCCATCCCGAACGGCCGGGTGAACCGGACGTCACCCTCGACCATGTCTCGCATGTCTTCGACGTTGTGGCGGAACATCAGCATCCGCTCGATGCCGAACCCGAAGGCGAACCCGCTGTACTTCGCGGGGTCGACGCCGCAGGCGGTGAGCACCCGCGGGTTGACCATGCCGCAGCCGCCGAGCTCGATCCAGCCCTCGGAGGAGCAGGTGCGGCAGGGGCGGTCGGGGTTGCCGATGGACTCGCCCTTGCAGACGTAGCAGAGCATGTCCATCTCGGCGCTGGGCTCGGTGAACGGGAAGTAGTTCGGCCGCAGCCGGGTCTTCATGTCCGCACCGAACAGGGCCTGGACCATGTGGTCCAGGGTGCCCTTGAGGTCGGCCATCGTCAGGCCCTCGTCGACCGCCAGCAGCTCGATCTGGTGGAAGACGGGCGTGTGCGTGGCGTCGAGTTCGTCGGTGCGGAACACCCGGCCGGGGCAGACGATGTAGACCGGCAGCTCACGGTCGAGCAGCGCGCGGGCCTGCACCGGGGAGGTGTGGGTGCGCAGCACGACACCGGACCCGGACTCGTCGGTGCCCTTGGGGCCCTGCACGAAGAACGTGTCCTGCATCTGGCGGGCCGGGTGGTCGGGCAGAAAGTTCAGGGCGTCGAAGTTGAACCACTCCGCCTCGGCCTCCGGGCCCTCTGCGACCTCGTAGCCCATGGCCACGAAGACGTCCGCGACCCGCTCCATCATGGTGGTGAGCGGGTGCCGGGCGCCGGCCGGGACGCGGTCGTAGGGCAGCGTGACGTCCACCGCCTCCTCGACGAGCACGCGCGCGTCCCGCTCGGCCTCGAGTTCCACCTGGCGGGCGGCGAGGGCCTTGTTCACGGCACCGCGGGCCTGGCCGACGCGCTTGCCGGCCTCGGCCTTGGCGTGCGGGGGCAGGGCGCCGATCTCGCGGTTGGCGAGGGCCAGCGGGGAGGTGGGGCCGGTCTGGGCGACCTTGGCCTCGTGGAGCGCGTCGAGGGAGTCCGCGGCGGCGAAGGCGGCGAGCGCCTCGTCCCGCATGCGCTCGATCTCTTCCGGTTTCAACGTCTCGACCTCGACCGGGTCGTACGACTTATTCGGTGCCGACATCTCTTCCCGTGCTTCCGATTGGCTGGCTGAAGGTCCCCGTCACCGACTCGGACGGCTGTCTGAAGGGACACAAAGGTGCCAATGGCCGAGTCTAACGGGGTGGAGGGTCCCTCTCGGACGCCCGGTCCGGGAGGGGCCCTCAGGTATGCGAAAGCGCCCGCGGGGCTCAGGCGAGATAGGCCGGAGCGCTCACGGGCAACGTAAATCGGAACTCGGCGCCGGCGCCGGGGGCGCGGCCGACCGTGATGGTGCCGCCGTGGGCTTCGACGATGCCCTTGACGATGTAGAGCCCGAGGCCCGTCCCGCCGCGCTTGCTGCCCCGCCAGAAGCGGGTGAAGACGCGGTTCATGGACTCCTCCGGGATGCCGGGCCCCTCGTCGCTCACGGTGACCGACGTACCGGTGTCCTCACCCTCGCGGGGGGACGCCGTGGCCGTGACGTCGATCGTGACAGTTCCCTCGCCGTGCCGCACGGCATTTTCGAGCAGGTTGCTGAGCACCTGGTCGATCTTGTCGGGGTCGGCCCACAGGTCGGGCAGCGGCTGCTGGACGCGCAGCAGGAACCGGTCGGCGGGCTGCCCGGCGGCGACGTAGGCCTGGATGTGCCGTCCGACGGCGGCGCCGATGTCGACGGGCTGGCGGCGCACCTCCAGGCGGCCGGAGTCGATCCGGGAGATGTCGAGCAGCTCGGCGATGAGCCGGGTGACCCGGTCGGCGTCGGCGTCGACGGTCTCCAGCATCAGGCGCTTCTGATCGTCGGTGAAGCGTTCCCACTTGGCGAGCAGCGTGGCGGTGAAGCCCTTGACCGAGGTGAGCGGGGAGCGCAGCTCGTGGGCGACGGTGGCGATCAGCTCGGCGTGGCTGCGCTCGGTGCGACGCCGGGCCTCGGTGTCGCGCAGGGTGACGACCAGACGCCGGACGGGCCCCGTGGGCCGGCTGCGGACGTAGCGCGCGGAGACCAGCACCTCGCGGCCGCCGGGCAGGAGCAGGTTGCGCTCGGGCTGTCCGACGCGGATGGCGAGGCCGCCGTAGGGGTCGGTCAGCTGCCACCAACGCCGGCCCTCCAGGTCCTCTAACGGCAGGGCTTTCTCCAGGCGCTGCCCGAGGGCGTCCCGGGCGCGGACGGCGGTGATGCGCTCGGCGGCGGCGTTGAAGCAGATCACGCTGCCCTGCTCGTCGGCGACGACGAGCCCGTCGGGCAGCTGGTCGGGGTCGATGCCGAGGCCGGCGTGGTCACCGGGTGGCCGGGACTCGGCGGGCGGGCTCCCGGCGTCCTGGGCTCCCGGTGCGCTGCTCGTGCCGACGGTCATCCCCGTACCCCACCTCCAAGGCTCGCAGAGGGGTCCCTGAGCTGGTCACCCTACTAGTTCCCGGTGACGGAGCGGCACCCTCCGGAGGCGCGCTGTGCACGCGCCGACGCATAGAGACATACGGCGGCGGCGGTGGCGAGGTTCAGGCTCTCGGCCTTCCCGTGGATCGGAACGCGCACGACGGCGTCCGTGAGGGCGCGGGTCTCCTCGGGCAGGCCCCAGGCCTCGTTGCCGAAGACCCAGGCGGTGGGCCCGCCCATGGTGCCCTGGTCGAGCTCGTCGTCCAGATCGCGGTCGCCCGCCCCGTCGGCGGCCAGGACCCGGACACCGGCGTCCCGCAGCGCTTCGACGGCGTGCTCCACGGGCACGCCGACGGCGACCGGCAGGTGGAACAGGGAGCCGACGGAGGCGCGGACGGCCTTGGGGTTGTACACGTCCACGGAGGCGTCGGTCAGGACGACGGCCTCGGCGCCGGCGGCGTCGGCGCAGCGCAGTACGGTCCCGGCGTTGCCTGGGTCGCGGACGTTGGCGAGGAGGGCGACGAGCCGCGGGCGGGCCGCGAGAACCTGCTCGAAGGGCGTGTCCAGGAACCGGCAGACGCCGACGAGGCCCTGCGGGGTGACGGTGGTGGAGATGTCGGCGATGACCTGCTCGGCGGCGAGGTGCACCCGGGCTCCGGCGTCCCGGGCCGCTCCCACGATGTCGGCGTAGCGCTCGGCGGCCTCGAGCGTGGCGAACAGCTCCACGAGCGTGGCCGCGTCCCCGGCCCGGTGCCCGGCGGCTTCCCGCACGGCCTGCGGTCCCTCCGCGAGGAACAGCCGGTCCTTCCCCCGGAAGTTCCGCTTGGCCAGCCGCCGCGCGGCCAGGACGCGGGGAGAGCGGGGGGAGATGAGCTCGGGGGTGGCGGGAGGCATCCGGTTCGCTTTCTCGGTAGCTGCACAGCAGGACCCGCAGACCATCCGGCCTGCGGGTCCTTCAGTCACATCGGCTCGGAGCCGGCGTCACGCAGCCTTGGGCGCGTTCACGTCGCTCGGCAGCGCCTTCTGGGCGACCTCGACGAGGGCGGCGAACGCACCGGCGTCGTTGACGGCCAGCTCGGCCAGGATCTTGCGGTCGACCTCGACGTTGGCGGCCTTCAGACCCTGGATGAAGCGGTTGTAGGTCATGCCGTTGGCGCGGGCAGCGGCGTTGATGCGCTGGATCCACAGCTGACGGAAGTCGCCCTTGCGCTTCTTGCGGTCGTTGTAGTTGTAGACCAGCGAGTGGGTGACCTGCTCCTTGGCCTTGCGGTACAGGCGCGAGCGCTGACCGCGGTAGCCGGAGGCCTGCTCGAGGATCGCCCGGCGCTTCTTGTGGGCGTTGACTGCCCGCTTGACGCGTGCCACTTGTTAACTCCTTGTAGCGGGGTCGTGGGGGTGCTCACACGACCCGAAATCGATTGGGTCCCGGTCTGACGTACGTCCGGCGCTCACGCGCCCGGACGTCACTTGCCGAGAAGCTTCTTGATCTTCGCGGCGTCGCCCGGGGCCATCTCGGCGTTGCCGGTGAGGCGACGCGTCACGCGGGACGACTTGTGCTCGAGCAGGTGGCGCTTGCCGGCGCGCTCGCGCAGCACCTTGCCGGAGCCGGTGATCTTGAAGCGCTTGCTGGCACCGCTGTGCGACTTGTTCTTCGGCATAGCGCCGTTCTCTC
The DNA here is from genome assembly GCF_040637515.1 of Streptomyces sp. NPDC029041. NCBI lineage: Bacteria > Bacillati > Actinomycetota > Actinomycetes > Kitasatosporales > Streptomycetaceae > Streptomyces > Streptomyces sp. NPDC029041. The sequence goes on from NZ_JBEZWO010000015.1 coordinate 126,516, forward strand.
CTCGTCGGTGGCGCTCCGGTGCCCGGTCGCGAAACCGGGCACGGTGGAGCGTCGTCTTGTATCGGTTGCTTCCTGGGACTGGCGTCCCGGGGAGTCACGCCTCGGCGGGCTCCTCAGCCGGCGCCTCGGTCTCCGCGGCGTTCTGCGACTTGCCGGGGTTGGCCTTCGCGTCCGCCTTGCGGGCTTCCTGCGCCTGGCGAGCCTCGGCCATCGCCTCGGTCTTCTTCTTGTGCGGACCGAGAACCATGATCATGTTCCGGCCGTCCTGCTTCGGGTTCGACTCGACGAAACCGAGGTCTTGGACGTCCTCCGCGAGACGCTGCAGCAGTCGGTAGCCCAGCTCGGGACGGGACTGCTCGCGACCACGGAACATGATCGTGATCTTGACCTTGTCGCCCTGCTTGAGGAACCGGACGACGTGACCCTTCTTGGTGTCATAGTCGTGCGGGTCGATCTTCGGCCGGAGCTTCATCTCCTTGATGACCGTGTGCGCCTGGTTCTTGCGCGCCTCACGGGCCTTCATGGCCGACTCGTACTTGAACTTCCCGTAGTCCATGAGCTTGCACACGGGCGGACGGGCGTTCGCCGCGACCTCGACCAGGTCCAGGTCGTACTCCTGCGCAAGCTCCAGTGCCTTGGCCAGGGGGACGATGCCCACCTGCTCGCCACTGGGACCGACAAGTCGCACCTCGGGAACGCGAATCCGGTCGTTGATGCGGGGCTCGGCGCTGATGGATCCTCCTCGGTAGCACCACGCGACGGTCTGGCGGACGGCCGCGTAACGTCTTGTATCGACAGACCTAACCGCGCCGAAGCAAGAAAAATGCCCCGGACGATCCCAGGCGGGGCTCCTCGAACTACCGGAGCACCGCCGCGGGGGGACCGCGGGGCGCGCTTTCGGACGGATCGCCGCCGCTGGGACGGGACCGCCTGACCGGTGACCCGCCGCCCTGAGGGTGATCGGGTGGGAGTTCGGAAGCCTCCACTTGTGGGTCGGTCTCGCGGGCTGTGAGGCACACGTGTCCGACCGGTCGTTACACGAGATTACCAGCAGTGGCCAGGAACGGCCAATCGGCGCGTACCGGGGTCACGTGCGGGCCGGCTGCTGACTGCGCCTATCGTGTGGAACATGAGTGAGACCCCTCCTGAGTCCCCCGACTTCGACGCCATGGCCCGTGACATCGCCGAGGTTCCGGCGGTCGAGGTGATCGTCACGGTCGCCGTCAACCTGATGAGCGCCGCAGCCGTGAAGCTCGGTCTGACCGAGGAGGGCGAGAAGCACAAGGACCTGGACGAGGCCCGCAAGCTGGTGCACGCCCTGGCCGGTCTGCTGGACGCGACGGCGACCGAGATCAGCTCCTTCCACGCGGCCCCCCTGCGCGACGGCCTCAAGTCGCTGCAGCTGGCGTTCCGCGAGGCCTCGCTGGTCCCCGACGAGCCGGGCCAGGGGCCGGGCGAGAAGTACACCGGTCCGGTCTACGGCTAGCCGGGACCTCAGCGTACGAAGAGGGGCTCGCCGGGCGGCGCCGCCTCGGCCGGCAGCAGTGCCAGGTCGAGACCGCGCACCAGGCGGGCCCTCAGTGTTTCGTCGGCCGCGAGCCGCCGGGCGACCGCCCGGGCGGCTTCGGCCGGTACCGCGGACGGGTCGAGGACCAGGGCGAGCGTGCCGTCGGCCTGCCCGGGGCCGAGGTGGGCGCGCACGACGGCGGGCTCGGCCGCGACGGCCTCCCGTACGGCCCCGACGACGGCCGGGTCGGCGAGCGGATCGGTGCTCGCGCGGCCCTCGGCGAGGGCGAGCAGGGCGGGGCCTGTCAGCTCGAAGGGCACCGGTCCGGCCAGGTCGAGCACGACCGTGTCCGCCTTCTCGTGCGCGGCGGCCTGCAGGGCCTGGTGCAGCGGTACGGCGACGGGTCGGGCCTGCGGGTCCCAGCGGGCGAGGGAGTCCGTGGAGGTGAAGGCGGGCAGGGCGGTGCGGTTCCCGGCCTTGAGGGTGGGAACCGCCATGTCGCTGGTCTTCTCGCGGCGCAGCCCGCTCTCGTCCTCCTCGACCTCGCCGAGCACCGCCACGACGGGCACGAGCAGCCGGGCGTCCTTGAGGGCGGCGAGGACCGGACCCACCGCGCTCCGGTCCTCGGCCCAGGCGGCGAGTGCCGCGCTCAGCCGGGGGTCGGCGGAGCCGTCGTCGTCGGAGAAGCCGGAGTCCGGGATGTTCTTGTTCGCCACGCGTCGACCCTATCCGCCGGGCGGCGCGCTCCCGGCAGGGGCTCAGAAGTTCTCGCGGCTCCTGCGGCTGCCGCGCCACAGCACGACCGCCGCGACCAGCAGGACGCCGCCGGCGCCGCCCGCGAGGGGTGCGGCCCAGGCGGCGGTGCCCTCGCCGGAGGCGTCGTCGTCCGGTCCGCTGCCGAAGTACTTCGTCCCGTGGGACGCGGACTGCAGGTCCTCGGGCCTGAGCCGGCCGGCCGCCTCGATGGCGGCCGCCGGGTCGACGAAGCCGTAGCCCCGGGAGTCGTCCCGGCCGCCGGTGGGGGCGTTGCGGGCGGTGTCCTCCAGGAGCGACTTGATCTGGGCCGGGGTGAGGCCGGGGTGGGCCGCCTTGACCAGGGCGGCGGCGCCGGAGACGAACGCGGCGGCGGCGCTGGTGCCCCAGCCCTCGTAGTACTTGTGGTCGGGGTCGGCGATGACGACGTCGACGCCCGGGGCGCTGACCGTGGCGTACCAGCGCCGGGTGGAGAACGAGGCGCGGGTTCCGGCGCGGTCGACGGCGGTGGCGGCGATGACGCCCGGGTAGGCGGCCGGGTAGGAGATGTGGTCGCCCTTCTCGCCGCCGTTGCCCGCGGAGGCGACGACGACCACGCCTTTGCGCAGGGCGTACTGGATGGCCTGGTCCTCGGCGGGTTCGGGGTGCGCGGAGGCCGAGTCGTCGCCGAGGGAGAGGTTGATGACGTCGGCGCCGTGGTCGGCGGCCCAGCGGATGCCCTCGGCGAGGGCGTTGCCGCGGGTGCTGCGGGCCTTGGCGCGGGAGGGGTCACCGTCTTCCAGGATCACGCGGACGGGGAGGATCTTCGCCTCGGGGGCGATGCCGATGACGCCGTCGGCGTTGCCCGGGCCGTGCCCGTGGCCGGCGATGATCCCGGCCATGGCGGTGCCGTGCCGGGCCCAGGCGCGGTCACCGGGCTCGGCGCCGAAGCGGACCAGATCCTTGCCGGGCAGGACGTTGCCGACCAGGTCGGGGTGGTCGGCCTCGACGCCGGTGTCCAGGACGGCGACGGTGATGCCCCGGCCCTTCGTGGTCTGCCAGGCCTCTTCGGTGTGCATGGCCGCAAGGGCCCACTGCTGGGCGCGGATGCCGTCGGCGTGGGCGGTGGCGGCGGGCAGGAGGACGAGACCGGCGGTGAGCAGGGCGCCGAGGGCGGCGGTCCTGGCCCTGCGGGACGGGCTGCGCGGGTGTCTCCCGGCCGGGGTGTGCGCGGCGGTCATGACGGCTGCTCCGCGGCCGAGCGGACGTCTCGGCGGAGATCTCGCTCGACACGGTCGGCGAGGCCCTGCGCCTCGTTGCCGAGGCCGGCCTGGGCGGCGGCGGTGGTGGCGTCGGCCTCCATGGCGTCCCCCGCCGGCTGCGGGTCGTCGACGGTGCGGCCGTCGGCCCAGCCGGAGACGGCGTAGACGACGACGGGGGCCTCGGTGAGCACGGAGACGGTCCAGGAGGCGCGCTGCCGGACGCCGAAGCCGGCGGCGGGCGTGCCCTGCGCGGCGTACGGCACGGGCATCAGGTCGGTGCGGCGGTCCAGGCGTTCCTTGCGGAAACGGTTCGCGAGGGCGGTCATGCCAGGGGCGTCGGCCGTGGTGAAGAGCAGGCCGACGGTGGTCACGTAGCTCTCGGTGGCGTCGGTGTAGGTGGCGCGCAGGAGGCGCTCGCAGCCGACGGGGGCGAGGGCCTTGCGCAGCAGCGGGTCGAAGGCGTCCTTGCAGCCGCTGTCCGGGGCGACGGCGATCCGGGTCCAGGTGCGGTCCGCTCCGCCGGGGCCGGCGCCCCGGCCCTGCACGGTGGGCGGGAACAGCTGGTCGACCGGGACGCTGTGCCAGAGGCTGCGGGCCGTGGCGTAGGTGCCGGGTGAGCCCTCGTCGCCGGAGCCCCCGACGAGCCAGCTGCCGGTGGCCGCTCCCGAGATGAGGCCCAGTCCGAGGACGAGGCAGGCGGCGGCCGCGGCGGCCCGGGACGCTCCGCGCCGGCCGAGGGGGCGGGGCTGTGCGTCGCCGTCGTATCCCTCGGGCTCGGCGAAGGACACCACGGGGCGTGTGGCGCTCCAGGAGAGGGCGGGGTCGGGAGAGACGGGGGCGGGGTTGCGTGGCGCCGGTACGGCGGGGGCGGGCCGTCGGGCGGGCGCCGGGGGCACGCGCGGGTCACGCCCCGAGGCGGCACCGGTGCCGGTACCGGCCGGTGCCTGCGGCTGGTGGACGGGGCGCGGCGGGGTGGTGGGGCGCGCGGATCGGGGGCGGTCCGCCGTCGGCCTCTGCGCGGCAGGGCGGCCGGAGAGGGCGGCGGGCTCCTCCGGTGCCTGGTCCGCGGGGACGGGGCGCAGGCGCGCGGTCGTCTCGGACGCGTGGTCGCCGGGACGCCGGGGCGGGGGCAGACGGAACGGCCGTGCGGCCGTGTCCGGCGCCGCCCCGGCCGCAGCGTCCGGACGGCCGGATTCGGAGAGACGGAAGGGCCGGCCGGAGGACTGCGACGAGGCGCCGTCCTGGGTGCCCGACGTCGTGGCCCGGCCGGAGGGCTGTGCGAGGGGCCTGCCGTCCTGGGCGGACGAACTCCCTGGCCGACCGGAGGACTGCGACGGGATCCCGTCCTGGGTGCCCGACGTCGTGGCCCGGCCGGAGGAGTCCGGCGCGGGGAGGTGGCGCGGCCGTGAGGGGGGCCGAGGTGCTCCGGATTCGGTGCGTGTCTCGCGGCCGACGCTGGGCGGCTCGTCCGGGAAGCGCGAGGAGGCGCGGGGCGGAGGCAGCGGAGCGGGCCCGGTGCGCCGGGGTGCGGTGGCGCCGGAGCCCGGGGCACCGAGGCTCGGGAAGCGCGGGCGGCCGCCGTCGGACGGTTCCGCCCCGGCCGCGGCCCCGGCTTCCGGTCCTGTGCGGGCGTCGGAGGATGTGGCCGGGGCCTTCCGCCCGCCTCCCGGCGCATCCTTCGGTGATTCCTTCAGCGAGTCCCTCGCCGAGCCCTCCGGCGCGACCGGAGGGTGTGACGGACGTGGCGGGGCGGTGGGGCGTGGGGGGAAAGAGGCGCGTTGCGCTTCCGTGCTCATGCACCCCCCGTTTCCGCATGCCCGGGCCGCTCGTCCTGCGCGGGCCGGTGTCGTCCTGCCCGAGCCCGGCACACAGTCGTCCCGGGCACACCTACCCGTACGGAGGGAGCGTCATCCCGGCGCGGATCCCCGGCCGGCGTCATCCGCCGTACGTGCGCGTCACTCTACGGCTAGTTCTTGTGCGAACGGGAACCAGTCCACGACGGCGGGGCATCTGCCCGGAACGTCCCCCTACCCTGCGGTAATCGGGTCTGGCAGGCTGCGCTCATGACTGCGCGCGCCTCCGACCGGGCCCGTTACGACCGGGCCACCGCCCATCTCGACGCTCCTCTCGCGATCGTGGACCTCGAAGCCTTCGACGCCAATGCCGCCGACCTGGTGCGCCGCGCCGGGGGCAAGCCCGTCCGGGTGGCCAGCAAGTCCGTGCGCTGCCGGGCGCTGCTGGAGCGTGTCCTGGCCCGCGAAGGCTTCGCGGGGATCATGTCGTTCACCCTGGCCGAGTCGCTGTGGCTGGCCCGCTCCGGGTTCGACGACGTACTGCTCGCGTACCCGTCCGCCGACCGTTCCGGGTACGCCGAACTGGCCGGTGATCCCAAGCTCGCCGCCGCCGTGACCGTCATGGTCGACGACGTCGCCCAGCTGGATCTGATCGACGCCTCCCGGGGTGGCGGGCGTGAAGTGGTGCGGGTGTGCCTGGAGTTGGACACCTCCCTGAAGCTGCTGGGCGGGCGGGTGCGGGTCGGGGCCAGGCGTTCGCCGCTGCACTCCCCCGCCGAAGTCGCCGAGATGGCGCGGGCGGTGGCCCGGCGGCCCGGCTTCGAGGTCGTGGGGATCATGGCCTACGAGGGGCATGTCGCCGGGGTCGGGGACTCGCTGGCCGGACGTCCGCTGCGGTCGCGTGCGATCCGCCTGATGCAGGCCGCCGCCAAGCGTGAACTGGCCGAGCGGCGTGCGGAGGTGGTGCGTGCGGTGCGGGCCGTCGTGCCGGGGCTGGAGTTCGTCAACGGCGGCGGTACCGGCTCGGTGCAGCACACCGCGGCCGAGGAGGCGGTGACCGAGATCGCCGCGGGGTCGGGTCTGTACGTGCCGCGCCTCTTCGACAACTACACGTCGTTCAGCGGCCGTCCGTCGGCCCTCTTCGCCCAGCCGGTCGTGAGGCGGCCGGGCGTGGGAGTCGTGACGGTCCTGGGCGGTGGGTATCCCGCCTCGGGTGCGGCCGGTGCCGACCGGTCGCCGGTGCCGTATCTGCCCGAGGGGCTGCGCTACGACCCGCAGGAGGGCGCCGGTGAGGTGCAGACGCCGCTGCTCGGCTCGCCCGCCGACGATCTGCTGATCGGTGACAAGGTGTGGTTCCGGCACGCCAAGGCCGGTGAGCTGTGCGAGCGGTTCGACCGGCTGCACCTCATCGAGGGCGACGCGGTGACCGCGACGGTGCCGACCTATCGCGGCGAGGGCCACACGTTCCTGTAGGCGTCAGCCGGCCGGGCCGATGCTGCTGCCCGCACCGCCGCCCGTGTCCGCGTCGCCGAAGGAACGGACCGGATGCCCTCGGTGACGCGGTCCTGGCCGACGTCGGCACAGGCCCGCGCCCCACGGGCCGGGCGGCGGCCTCGTGCCCGTCCGGCACCGCAGGGCGCGACCCGGCCCCGAGGACGGTCGCTTACAGGGGTGTGACGTACGCCCCGGCGATCCCGCCGTCGACCAGGAAGTCGGTGGCGTTCACGAAGGAGGAGTCGTCGCTGGCCAGGAAGGCGACCGCGGCGGCGATCTCCTCGGCCTCGGCGAACCGGCCCAGCGGGATGTGCACCAGGCGGCGTGCGGCGCGCTCGGGGTCCTTGGCGAACAGTTCCTGCAGGAGCGGGGTGTTGACCGGTCCCGGGCAGAGGGCGTTCACGCGGATGCCCTCGCGGGCGAACTGCACGCCCAGTTCCCGGGACATGGCGAGGACGCCGCCCTTGGAGGCCGTGTAGGAGATCTGGGAGGTCGCCGCGCCCATCCGGGCGACGAAGGACGCCGTGTTGATGATCGAGCCCCGGCCCTGGCGCCGCATGTAGGGGATGGCGGCCTTGCAGCACAGGTAGACGGAGGTGAGGTTGACCTCCTGGACCCGCTTCCAGGCCTCCAGGCCGGTCTCCAGGATGGAGTCGTCGTCGGGCGGGGAGATGCCGGCGTTGTTGAAGGCGATGTCGACGCTGCCGTAGGTGTCGTAGGCGGTCCTGAAGAGGGCCTCGACCTCGTCGGGGTCGGTGACGTCGACCTTCACGAAGGTGCCGCCGGTCTCCTCGGCGGCGGCCTTGCCGCGGGTGTCGTCGACGTCGCCGCAGACGACGTGGGCGCCCTCGGACGCGAGGCGGCGGGCGGCGGCGAGGCCGATGCCGCTGCCTGCTCCGGTGACGACGGCGGTACGGCCGACCAGGCGGCGGCAGATGTTTTCCTGGGCAGTCACTGTGCGGGGCCCTCCGTGCTGATGAAGACGTTCTTGGTTTCGGTGAAGGCGGCCAGGGCGTCGGGGCCGAGCTCGCGCCCGACGCCGGACTGCTTGTAGCCGCCGAACGGGGTCCAGTAGCGGACGCTGGCGTGGGAGTTGACGGACAGGTTGCCGGCGCGGACGCCCTGGGAGACGCGCAGGGCGCGGCCGACGTCGCGGGTCCAGATGGAGCCGGAGAGGCCGTAGGGGGTGTCGTTGGCCAGCCGGATCGCGTCCTGCTCGTCGGTGAAGGGCAGGAGGACGGCGACGGGGCCGAAGATCTCTTCGCAGGCCGCGGGCGAATCGGGGCTCTCGCCGGTGAGGACGGTCGGCGGGAACCAGAAGCCGGGGCCCTCGGGCGCGCTGCCGCGCAGGGCCGGGGCGTCGTCGGGCACGAAGCCGCGGACCCGGTCGAGCTGCTGCCGGGAGATCAGCGGGCCCATCTGGGTCTTCTCGTCGGCCGGGTCGCCCACCACCACGGCGTCCAGCGCCTCGGCGAGCAGCTCGCGGACCTCGTCGTAGACGCTCTCCTGGACCAGCACGCGGGTGCGGGCGCAGCAGTCCTGGCCGGAGTTGTCGAGGAAGGAGAAGGGGTCGACGGCGGTCTTGAGGTCGGCGTCGGCGAAGACGATGTTGGGGCTCTTCCCGCCGAGTTCGAGGGTGACGGGCTTGACCTGCTCGGCGCCGAGGGCGGCGACGCGCGTCCCGGTCCGGGTGGAGCCGGTGAAGACGATCTTGGCGACTCCGGGGTGGCGGACCAGGGCGTCGCCCGTGATGTCGCCGCGTCCCGGAAGCACCTGGAAGAGGTGCTCCGGCAGCCCGGCCTCCAGGGCGAGTTCGGCGAGGCGCAGCGCGGTGAGCGGGGTGGTCTCGGCCGGCTTGAGGATGACGGCGTTGCCGGCCGCGAGGGCGGGGGCGGTGCCCCAGGCGGCGATCGGCATGGGGAAGTTCCAGGGGGCGATCACGCCGACGACGCCGAGCGGTTCGAGGATCGTGACGTTCAGGCCGCCGGGCACCGGGATCTGCCGGCCGGTGAGCCGCTCCACTCCCCCGGCCGCGTAGTCCAGCAGGTCACGGACGTTTCCGGCCTCCCAGCGGGCGTTGCCGATGAGGTGGCCTGCCTCGCGGACCTCCAGGCGGGCCAGTTCCTCCAGGTGTGTCTCGACGGTGGCCGCGAAGCGGCGCAGCAGCCGGGCGCGGTCCGCGGGGGGCAGTGCGGCCCAGATCCGCTGTGCCCTGGCGGCGTGGGTGACGGCCGCGTCGACGTCGGCCGGACTCGCCCCGGCGACGGCGGCGACGACCTCCTCGGTCGCGGGGTTCAGTACTTCCAGAAGGTGCTCGGAAGACACGAAGGACCTCACATGCGTTCGAAGGAGCGGCGCAGCTCCCAGTCGGTCACCGCGGCGTCGTAGGCGTCCAGTTCGACGCGCGCCATGTTGCGGTAGTGCGCGACGACCTCGTCGCCGAAGGCGGCCCGGGCGATGGGGCTGTTCTCCCAGAGCTCGGCGGCCTCGCGCAGGGTGGTGGGGACGTGGTCGAGGTCGGCGGCGTAGGCGTTGCCGGGGCAGGGTTCGGGCAGTTCCAGTTTCTGTTCGATGCCGTGCAGTCCGGCCGCGACAAGTCCGGCGACGGCGAGGTAGGGGTTGACGTCACCGCCGGGCAGGCGGTTCTCGAAGCGCAGGGAGCGGCCGTGGCCGACCACGCGCAGCGCGCACGTGCGGTTGTCCTGGCCCCAGGCGACGGCGGTCGGGGCGAAGGAGCCGGGCTGGAACCGCTTGTAGGAGTTGATGTTGGGGGCGTAGAGCAGGGAGAAGTCGCGCAGGGCGGCGAGCTGGCCGGCGAGGAAGTGCCGCATGACGTCCGACATGCCGCCTTCGCCGTCCCCGGCCATGGCGTTGGTGCCGTCGGCGTCGGCGAGCGAGAGGTGGATGTGGCAGGAGTTGCCCTCGCGCTCGTTGTACTTGGCCATGAAGGTGATCGACATGCCCTCCTGGGCGGCGATCTCCTTGGCGCCGGTCTTGTAGACGGAGTGCTGGTCGCAGGTGACCAGGGCCTCGTCGTAGCGGAAGGCGATCTCGTGCTGGCCGGGGTTGCACTCGCCCTTGGCGGACTCCACGGTGAGGCCGGCGCCGGCCATCTCGTTGCGGATGCGGCGCAGCAGAGGCTCGATGCGGCCGGTGCCGAGGACCGAGTAGTCGATGTTGTACTGGTTGGCCGGGGTCAGGCCCTGGTAGCCGGCGTCCCAGGCCTGTTCGTAGGTGTCCTTGAAGACGATGAACTCCAGCTCGGTGCCGACCTGGGCGGTGTAGCCGAGTTCGGCGAGGCGTTCCAGCTGGCGGCGCAGGATCTGGCGGGGGGCCGCGACGACCGGGGAGCCGTCGTTCCAGGCGAGGTCGGCGTGGAGCATGGCCGTGCCCTCGTTCCAGGGGACCCGGCGCAGGGTGGTCAGGTCCGGATGCATGGCGAAGTCGCCGTAGCCGCGGTCCCAGGAGGACATCGCGTAGCCGTCGACGGTGTTCATCTCGGTGTCGACGGCGAGCAGGTAGTTGCAGCCCTCGGTGCCGTGCCGGAGGACCTCGTCGAGGAAGAAACGTGCGGCGAACCGCTTGCCCTGGAGTCGCCCTTGCATGTCGGGGAAGGCCAGGACGACAGTGTCGATCTCACCGCCGGCGACGAGGGCGTGCAGTTCCTCGACGCTCAGCGGGGGTGTGCGGTCTGCCACGGGAAGGCCTCCTAGGCTCCTTGGATCCGCTGCCTTGGATCCGCCGGGAGCCATAAGGTATTGCCGAGAACCATTGCTTGGGAAGGGGGTACGGCCACATGCCGGAGGAAGCTGGGGGCGGCGAGGTGGAGCGCGACGGGCTGACGCCGGTGCTGCGGCCGGTGCGCGCGGGCAACGGCTTCGAGGAGGCGCTGGAACAGATCCTGCAGGTCGTACGGCTGGGTCTGGTGCCGGGGGGCGAGCGGCTGCCGGCCGAGCGGGAGCTCGCGGAGCGGCTGGGGATCAGCCGGGTCACGCTGCGCGAGGTGCTGAAGGTGCTCCAGGACCAGGGCCTGGTCGAGTCGCGGCGCGGCCGGTACGGCGGAACGTTCGTGCTGCCGCGCGCCGACGCGGTCGGCGAGGACGAGCTGCGGCGCCGGGTGGCCGAGGTCGACATCGAGGACGTGCTGCGGTTCCGGGAGGTGCTGGAGGTGGGCGCGGCCGGGCTGTGCGCGGCGCACGGGCTGGACGAGAAGCAGGCGGACCGGCTGCGCGAGGCCCTGGCGCGCACGCACGACGCGCCGCTCGCCGAGTACCGCCGCCTGGACACGCTGCTGCACCTCACGCTCGCCGAGCTGTCCGGTTCCCCGACGCTCACCGCCCAGTACGCGGCCGTCCGCGCGACGGTGAACGATCTGCTCGACTGCATCCCGCTGCTGGTGCGCAACCTGGAGCATTCCCAGCGGCAGCACACCGCCCTGGTGGAGGCGGTGATCGAGGGCGAGGCCGATCAGGCGCGGGAGATCATGCGCGAGCACTGCGGGGGCACGGCGGCACTGCTGCGGGGCTTCCTCGGCTGAGCCGGGCGGGGATGTCGTAGCCCGGTGAGGATTTACGGGCGATTAACGCACGGGTATTGCCATCCCCCGGTCGGCCCGCAAAGGTATGGCTCCATTCCATTGAGTCGGAGCCTGCTCGGTCCCGTGACCGCCGCCGCCCTGTCGGGAGTCAGCCCATGTCCCAGGAACCCACCGTCACACCCGCCGCCCCGGAGGGCGACGACTATCTGGAGCGCAGAGCACTGCGCCGCGGCAGCGCCGGCTGGGTGCTGCTGACCGGCCTCGGCGTCGCCTACGTCGTCTCCGGCGACTACTCCGGCTGGAACTTCGGCCTGGCCGAGGGCGGCTTCGGGGGCCTGGCGATCGCCATGGTGCTCATGGGCGCGATGTACGCGTGCATGGTCTTCGCCCTCGCCGAGCTGTCCTCGATCCTGCCCACGGCGGGCGGCGGCTACGGCTTCGCCCGGCGGGCGCTCGGCCCCTGGGGCGGCTTCCTGACCGGCACGGCGATCCTGATCGAGTACGTCCTCGCGCCCGCCGCCATCGTCATCTTCATCGGCGACTACGTCGAGTCGCTGGGGCTGTTCGGCCTGGAGTCCGGCTGGCCGGTGTACCTGGTCTGCTTCGTGATCTTCCTCGGCATCCACCTGTGGGGCGTCGGAGAGGCGCTGCGCTTCAGCTTCGTCGTCACCGGCATCGCCGTGGTGGCCCTGATCGTGTTCGCGCTGGCGGCGCTGCCCGACTTCTCCTTCGCGTCGCTGGACGACATCCCGGTCGACACCTCCGCGGCGGGGTCGAGCTCCTGGCTGCCGTTCGGTCTGCTGGGCGTCTGGGCGGCGTTCCCCTTCGGCATGTGGTTCTTCCTCGGTGTCGAGGGCGTGCCGCTGGCCGCCGAGGAGACCAGGGACCCGGCGCGTACGCTGCCGAAGGCGATCCGCTGGTCGATGGGCATCCTGGTGGTGCTGGCGGTGGTCACGTTCTTCGCGGCGGCCGGGGCGCGCGGCTCCGCAGCGGTCCAGGAGGCGGGCAACCCGCTGGTGGAGGCGCTCCAGCCGAACGGCGAGGCGACGACCCTGAGCCGGATCGTGAACTACGCGGGCCTCGCCGGCCTGGTGGCGTCGTTCTTCTCCCTGATCTACGCGGGATCGCGCCAGCTGTTCGCCCTGTCCCGCGCGGGCTACCTGCCCCGGTTCCTGTCGCTCACCAGCCGCCGCAAGGCGCCCTACCTGGGCCTGCTGGTGCCCGGCACGATCGGCTTCCTGCTGGCGGCGGTCTCCGGCAACGGCGCGCGGATGCTGAACATCGCGGTCTTCGGGGCGACCATCTCCTACGCGCTGATGTCCCTGTCGCACATCGTGCTGCGCCGCAGGGAGCCGGAGCTGGAGCGGCCGTACCGCACGCCGGGCGGGGTCGTGACGTCGTCGGTCGCCCTGGTGCTGGCGTGCGCCGCGCTGGTGGCGACGTTCCTGGTGGACGTGACGGCGGCGCTGATCGCCCTGCTGGTGTACGCCGTGGCCGTCGCCTACTTCGGCCTGTACAGCCGCAAGCACCTGGTGGCGAAGGCGCCGGAGGAGGAGTTCGCGGCGCTGGCGGCCGCCGAGGCAGAGTTGGCAAGGGACTGAGTCGTCCGAGAGCGTGAGGGAGTCGTCGTGACCAGGCCGTTGATCGGTGTCAGCACCTACCTGGAATCCGGTGCGCGCTGGGGCGTGTGGGAGCTGGAGGCCGCGCTGCTGCCGGTCGGCTACCCCCGGCTGGTGCAGCGGGCGGGCGGCCTGGCCGCGATGCTGCCGCCGGACGACCCGCGGCACGCCGCGGCTGCCGTGGCCCGGCTGGACGGGCTGGTCATCGCGGGCGGTCCGGACGTGGAGCCCGTGCGCTACGGGGCCGAGCGCGAGCCGCGGACGGGCCCGCCGGCCCCCGAGCGGGACGCGTGGGAGCTGGCACTGATCGAGGCCGCGCTGATGGCGGGGCTGCCGCTGCTGGGGATCTGCCGGGGCATGCAGCTGCTGAACGTGGCGCTCGGGGGGACGCTCCTGCAGCACATCGACGGCCACGCGGAGGTCGTGGGCGTCTTCGGCGGGCACGAGGTGAAGCCGGTGCCGGGCAGTCTGTACGCCGGTGTGGTGCCGGAGGAGACCTTCGTGCCGACCTATCACCACCAGGCCGTGGACCGGCTGGGCGAGGGCCTCGTCCCGTCGGCGTACGCGGCGGACGGCACGGTGGAGGCGGTGGAACTGCCGTCGGCCGACTGGGTGCTGGGGGTGCAGTGGCACCCGGAGATGGGAGAGGACGTGCGGGTGATGGGGGCGTTGGTGGAGGCGGCTTCCGGCGGGTGACCTCCGGAGGGCTTCGGCCCACGGCCCGCGAGCCGGGCCTCCTGGCCCACCGATTCGGGTGGTGGGCGGGCACAGGCCGGGGATCCAGGGGGCGGAGCCCCCTGGTTACGGCGCACCACTATCCCCGCGTCAGCGACAGCAGGTCCCGCGCCGGACCGGTGGGGCGATGCCCCGTCGGCCACACCGCCCTCAGGTCCCGCGCCAGGGCGACCCCCTCCACCGGCACCGGCACCAGCCGCCGCATCGCGAGCTCCTCCCCCACCGCCAGTTCGCTCAGCACCGCCGGGCCCGCACCGCTCACCGCCGCCGCTTTGACCGCCGTCGTGGACGACAACTCGATCAGTGGCCGGGCCAGCCCGCCCAGCGCCGCGTCCAGCACCTGCCGTGTCCCCGAGCCCTTCTCGCGGAGGATCAACGGCGTCGACGCCAGCTCCCCCGCTGCCAGCGCCTTCCGTCGCCGGGCCCACGCGTGCCCCGGCGCGGTCACCACGATCAGCCGGTCATGGGCGATCACCGCGGAGTCGAGTCCGGCCGGCACCGACAGCCCCTCCACGAACCCCAGATCCGCCTCGTCCGACAGCAGACGCTCCGCCACCACCGTCGAGTTCCCCGCGTGCAGCGACACCGCCGTGTCGGGCCGCTGCGCACGCAGCGCGAGCAGCCAGCCGGGCAGCAGATACTCCGCGATCGTCATGCTCGCGGCCACCCGCAGCCGGGAGTCGCGGCGGACGCGCAGCGCCTGCGCCCCCACGTCGAACGCCTCCGCCGCCTCCACGATCCGCCGCGCCCAGTCCGTCACCAGGGCACCGGCGTCCGTGAGCCGGGACCCGCGGGGTGAGCGGTCGACCAGCGCCACGCCGAGCTGCCGCTCCATCGACCGGACGCGGCTGCTGGCCGCGGGCTGGGTGATGCCGAGTTCCCGCGCCGCCCCGCCGAGACTGCCGAGCCGCGCCACCGCCAGCAGCAGCTCCAGGGCGCCCAGATCCGGCACCCGGTGCGCCAGGGACCCGCCGCCCTCCGGCCCGGCCTGCTCATCCGCGTTGCTCATAAACCCAGCTTATGCCGCCATAGAGGCATGGTCCCTGGTGGTGCGCTCGGCCCGGACCCATCGTGGGGTCATGGTCACCGCAGCCCAGCCCCTCGTGTACCCGCTCTCCGTCCGTCATCTCGGACCCAACTGGTACGCCACCGTGATGGGCACCGCCGTCGTCGCCACCGCCGGGGCCGCCCTCGCACCGCACGTCACGGGGCTGCGCGGCGTGCTCGCGGCCGTGTGGGCGCTCTCGCTCGCGCTGCTCGTGACCCTGCTCGGCGCGCGGGCCGTGCACTGGACACGGCACCGGGACCAGGCCCGCGCCCATCTCCTCGATCCGGCGACGGCGCCCTTCTACGGCTGCCTCGCCATGGCCCTGCTGGCGGTGGGCGGCGGCGCCCTCACCGTCGGCCGGGACTGGATCGGCCTGCGGGCGGCCGTGACGCTCGACGCGGTGCTGTTCACCGCGGGCACGCTGATCGGCCTCGCAGCGGCCGTCGCGGTGCCGTATCTGATGGCCGTACGCCACCGGGTCGAGCCGGGACAGGCCACGCCGGTCTGGCTGCTGCCGCTCGTCGCGCCCATGGTGTCGGCCGCCGTCGGACCGCAGCTGGTGCCGCATCTGCCGCCCGGTCAGGCCCGCGAGACGCTTCTCCTCGCCTGCTTGGCGCTGTTCGGGCTCAGCCTGCTCGCGACCCTGGTCATGCTGCCGCTGGTCTTCGCCCGGACGCTCACCGGCGGACCGCTGCCCCTCGCCCTGACCCCCGCCCTGTTCCTGGTACTCGGCCCCCTCGGGCAGTCCACCACCGCCGTCGGCGCCTTCGCGGACGTCGCGCCCGGCGTCGTCCCGGAGCCGTACAGCGAGGGCTTCGGGATCCTCGCCGTGCTCTACGGCGTGCCGGTGATGGGGTTCGCGCTGCTGTGGGCCTGCCTGGCCGCCGCCCATGTGCTGCGCGCCCGGCGGCACGGGATGCGGTTCTCGATGACCTGGTGGTCGTTCACCTTCCCGGTCGGGACCTGTGTCACGGGCACCGAGGCGCTGGGCCGGCACACCGGGCTCGTCGTCTTCGCGGGCCCGGCGGTGCTGCTGTACGCGGTGCTGGTCCCGGCGTGGGGCACGGCCGTCGTGGGCACCGTGCGCGGACTGCTCAGGGGCGAGCTGCTCGCAGCGCCCGCCCCAGCACCCGCGGTGCCTCGGCCAGTGACGGTCCGTACCACGTCAGGTGCCGTCCGCTGACGAGCGCGCAGGGCAGACCGGGGAAGGCCTCGGGGCCGTCGCCGGCGGTGAAGCGGTACGGCTCGTCCGGCAGCACCACGACGCCGGGGGCCGCGGCGCGGAGTTCCTCCAGCGGGACGCGCGGGTAGCGCTCGGGGTGCGTCGCGTGCACGTGGTCCACGCCGAGACGGGCGAGGACGTCTCCCGCGAAGGTGTCCCGGCCGAGGACCATCCACGGACGGCGCCAGATCGGTACCACGGCCGTCAGCCGCGTCGCGGGCTCCGGCAGGGCCGCCCAGGCCTCCTCCGCCTCGTCCAGCCAGCGCGGACGGGACGCCACCCGGCAGGCGTCCAGCACCCGGGCCAGTTCCCGGAAGGCCTGCGGCACGTCGCGGATCTCCGTCACCAGGACCTCGACGCCCGCCGCGCGCAGAGCCGCCAGGTCGGGTGCGCGGTTCTCCTCCTCGTTGGCGATCACCAGGTCGGGCGCGAGGGAGCGGATCCGGTCGGTCTTCGGGTTCTTGGTGCCGCCGACCCGTACGACGTCCAGGTCCGGGGGGTGTGTGCACCAGTCGGTGGCGCCGGCCAGGATGCCGGGCGCGGAGCGGGCCACGGCCTCGGTCAGCGAGGGGACCAGCGAGACGACCCTCACCGGCGTGGCCGGGCCCGGACCGCCTCGATGTGCTCCGCCACGGCGACGACGATCACACGGGTGTCCGATTCCGCCGCCCGCCAGCGGTGCCGGACCCCGCCGGTCAGGTACAGCGTGTCGCCACGGCCCAGGCGGTAGGCGCGGCCCTCCGCCTCGATCTCCACGGCGCCGTCGGCGACGTACATCAACTGGTCGTTCCGGTACTGGAATTCACGGCCGGCGTCATGGTCGCCGGTGAACTCGGAGGCGTGCATCTGGTGGTGGCCGCGGACCAGGGAGCGGGCCCGGGGCAAGGGCTGCGGCTCGATGCCGTCGGCGCGGACGACGTCCACGCTGCACGCCGGGTCGGCCGCGGCGAGGAGCTCCACGGCCGTGGTGCGCAGGGCGTCGGCGACCTTCTCCAGGGAACTGGTGCTGGGCCGCGCCCGGTCGTTCTCGATCTGGCTCAGGAACGGAACCGACAGGCCGCTGCGCGCGGACACGACGGCGAGGGTGAGCTCGAGGGCGCGGCGCCGCCGGCGCACGGCCGCGCCCACCCGAAGGGGTTGCTCTTTGTGGTCGCCCATCGCTCCGGCTCCCTCCTTCGCCCGTCGATCCGCTCCCCGTGCGGCGGTGTCCGCGCGCACTGCTTCTGTTGAGTTGTCTGCACCCTACGCATGTTCGGCAAACCGTTTCAGGCGGCCGTCACATCGCTGTCATACGGGACACCTCGACACCTCACACTTCGCGCCAGGCGATCCGCAGCCGAAGGGGACGGGGCAGGCGGCCCGCCCACTGCGGGAACAGGCGGAGGGAGGGAGTTCAGGGGGTGGCGTAGCACTCTGTGGTTGTCCGGATCCCGCTCGTGTGACCGGGGCCGGGGCGGGACGCGGCGTGTCGCGCGTCCCACCCCGGAACCCTACTGCGGAGTCATCCTCCGCACCATGTCCGGGTGCTGCTCGAGCCAGTCGGCCACGGCCTCCTCCTCATGCCCCGGGCCGCGGTCCTTGATCTCGCTCTCGCTGTACGCCCGGTGCGGCGACGACCGGGGGGTGACGGCCATCGGGCTCCGTGCCGGCGTAGGCGCGCTTCGGCCCGGCCGGGATCGCGGGTGTGGCGCGTCACATTCGAGGCGAGTTCCTGTCGGTGGCGTACGGCATGATGCGTGGCGTGACCGGACGACTGATGCTCCTCGACACCGCTTCCCTGTACTTCCGCGCCTACTTCGGCGTTCCGGACTCGGTCCGGGCCCCGGACGGCACGCCGGTGAACGCCGTGCGCGGACTGCTCGACTTCATCGACCGTCTGGTCAGGGACCACCGGCCGGACCTCCTCGTGGCGTGCATGGACGCCGACTGGCGGCCGCAGTGGCGGGTGGAGCTGATCCCGTCCTACAAGGCCCACCGCGTCGCCGAGGAGCACGCGGTCGGCCCGGACGAGGAGGAGGTGCCCGACACGCTGTCGCCGCAGGTGCCGGTGATCGAGGCGGTGCTGGACGCGGTGGGCATCGCGCGCGTGGGCGTCGCCGGGTACGAGGCGGACGACGTGATCGGCACGTTCACCGCCCGGGCGAAGGGGCCGGTGGACATCGTGACGGGCGACCGCGACCTGTACCAGCTGGTGGACGACGCACGCGGGGTGCGCGTGCTGTACCCGCTGAAGGGCGTGGGCACCCTGCAGCACACCGATGAGGCGGTGCTGCGGGAGAAGTATGGGGTCGACGGCAGCGGGTACGCGGATCTGGCTCTGCTGCGCGGCGACCCCAGCGACGGCCTGCCGGGCGTGCCGGGCATCGGTGAGAAGACGGCCGCCAAGCTGCTGGCCCAGTTCGGGGATCTGGCCGGGATCATGGCGGCGATCGAGGACCGGGGGTCGAAGCTGACGCCGACGCAGCGCAGGCGGCTCGACGAGGCGCGCCCTTACCTCGCGGTCGCTCCGAAGGTGGTCCGGGTCGCGGACGACGTACCCCTGCCGGACGTCTCCACGGCACTGCCGCGCGCCCCTCGCGACCCGGCGGCCCTGGAGGCTCTGGCGGCCCGCTGGGGACTGGGCGGCTCCCTGGAGCGCCTGCTGACGACGCTCGCGGGCTGATCTTTCCTTAAGAGTTGGTAAGACAACGCCGGGACCTTCCCGCACGAGAGGTGTGAAGTGAGAACAAGGTGCTAACTTAGGTAACCCTAACTATGTGAGACAGGGAGGTCCTCATGGCAGAGCGACCGGGACGCCAGCCGCGCAGGGTCCACTCCGCGCAGGTCGTCCGCACCGAGCGGCTGACCCCGCACATGCAGCGCGTGGTGCTCGGCGGCGAGGGCCTCGCCGACTTCGTGGCCGGCACCTGCACCGACCACTACGTGAAGCTGCTGTTCCCGCCGGTGGGCGTCACCTATCCCGAGCCCTTCGACCTGGAACGCGTACGGGCCGAGCTGCCGCGTGAGCAGTGGCCGGTGACCCGGACCTACACCGTCCGTCAGTGGGACGCCGAGCACCGCGAACTGACGCTGGACTTCGTCATCCACGGCGACGAGGGCCTCGCCGGCCCGTGGGCCGTGCGGGTCCGGCCGGGCGAGACCGTGCGCTTCATGGGCCCCGGTGGGGCGTACGCGCCCGACCCTGCCGCCGACTGGCACCTGCTCGCGGGGGACGAGAGCGCGCTGCCCGCGATCGCCTGCGCCCTGGAGGCGCTGCCGCGCGGCGCCCGGGCGTACGCCTTCGTGGAGATCTCCGGCCCCGAGGAGGAGCTGAAGATCGATGCGGCCGTGGAGGTCGTCTGGCTGCACCGCGGGGCCCGGCCCCTCGGCGAGACGCTGGTCGACGCCGTGCGGAACCTGGAGTTCCCCGAGGGCCGCGTGCACGCCTTCGTCCACGGCGAGGCCCATTTCGTCAAGCAGCTGCGCCATCTCCTCCGCGTCGAACGCCACGTCCCGCGCGAGGCCCTGTCGATCTCCGGCTACTGGCGCCGCGGCCACAACGAGGACGGCTGGCAGGCGTCGAAGCGCGAGTGGAGCGCCCGGATCGAGGCGGAGCAGGAGAGCGTGCCGGCGGCTTGAGCGACCGACCTGCGGTCAAGGGCGCGGACGCCGCCTCAGTCCCCCCGCACCCGGGCGTGCAGATGCATGTCGTGCCATCCGTCCGGCTGCATGACCGCACTGCGCTTGGTGCCCTCCAGGCCGAAGCCGGTCCTGGCGGCGACGCGGCAGGACGCCTCGTTGCGCACCGCGTGCAGGAGCTCCAGGCGGTGGAAGCCGGTCTCGTCGAGGGCCCAGCGGGTGAGCGCGGTCGTGGCACGGCCGGCCACGCCCCGGCCCCGGGCCTCGGGGACGGTCCAGTACGCCACCTCCGCCGTCCCGTCGTCGAGCCGGAGCTCACGCAGCGCCACCCGGCCCACCAGCGCACCGGAATCCGCGTCGGCCACGGCCCAGTGCGCCTCCCGCTCGCCCTCCCACGCCTGGTGCCACGCGCGGATCCAGTCACCGGCCTCCGCGACGGAATCGGCGGACCGGGCGTGCCACTGGTGCATCACCGGATCCTGGAAGACCTCGTACACCGCGGGCGCGTCCCCCTCCCGCCACGGGCGCAGGACGAGTCCGCCGTCGGCGGGGAGAGTGGGCTGGGGACGACCCGCGAGGGTCCCGGCGGTCAGAACAGGGCTGATGAGAAACGGCATGCCCGCATCCTGGCAAGCGCCCTCAGGACACTCCCAGTGGTTTTCCGCCCCGCCGCACCGGCCTCGTACGCTGGGCCGCGATGAGACGCAAGACCCGCATCCCGCCCTCTCCTCTGCCGCAGCGCCGGGGCGTGGATCCGGCGCGGGTGCGGCTGCCCGCCACCGGCACCTGGGGGACGGTGCGCGAACACCTGGTGGAGCGGCTCTCCGGAGCCGGCGCCGGAGTCGTCGAGGGCATGTTCGACGCGGGCCGGATCGTCGGGGCGGACGGACGGCCCGTCGCGGCGGACGCCCCCTTCGAGCCCGGGATGTTCGTGTGGTTCCACCGGGACCTGCCCGACGAGGTGCCGGTGCCCTTCCCGCTGGAGGTCGTGCACCGGGACGAGCACATCGTCGTCGCCGACAAGCCCCACTTCCTCGCCACCACCCCGCGCGGCGGCCATGTCGCCGAGACGGCGCTGGCCCGGCTCCGCCGCGAGCTGGACCTTCCGACGCTCAGCGCCGCACACCGGCTCGACCGGCTCACCGCGGGACTCGTGCTGTTCACGGTGCGCCCCGAGGAGCGCGGCGCCTACCAGACGCTGTTCCGCGACCGCCGGGTCCGCAAGGAGTACGAAGCCGTCGCCCCCTTCGCCGCCGGCCTCGCCCTGCCCCGGACGGTTCGCAGCCGGATCGTGAAGGATCGCGGAGTGCTCACCGCCCGGGAGGTGGCGGGCGAGCCCAACGCCGTGAGCCGCATCGAGGTCGTCGAACACCGCGACCGCCCCGGCGGGCAGGACGGCCCCGGCGGGCTCGCCCGGTACCGGCTCGCGCCCGCCACCGGGCAGACGCACCAGCTGCGTGTCCACATGACCGCGCTGGGGGTACCGATCCTCGGCGACCCGCTCTACCCGGAGGTGACCGCCCCCGTACCGGCCGGCGACTTCCGCCGGCCGCTGCAACTGCTGGCGCGGTCCTTGGAGTTCACCGACCCGGTCACGGGCGAGGAGCACCGGTTCCGCAGCGGCCGGACCCTCACGGCCTGGGCGTCGTACGACCGGTGGGCCGACGGGACGTACGACGACCCGTCAGACGGTCAGTAACCGCGCCACCAGCTCAGGAACCGCTGCCACACACCCCTGCGACGGGGCGCTTCTGCGACGGCCGGCTGCGGCGGCACCGGCTGGGGCTGGGGCTGCACCTGGGCCGGCTGCGGCTGCGCGGCGACCGGCGGCGACTGCGCCACGGCCGGAGCGGCGGCCGGGGGCTGCGCGCTGCCGATCTGCCAGTCCGAGCGCTGCGCGGCGACCGGCTTGTGGTTCGGTACCTCCTGCACGTCCTGCGGCGGCCTGGGCGCGAACTGCACCGGCAGCTCCACCAGGTGCCGGGAGGCGATGGACGCCGTCCAGCGCAACTCCTCCTGATCGCAGTCCAGTTCCACGTCCGGCAGCCGCATCAGCAGCGCGTCGACGCCCACGTCGGCGATGGAGCGGCCGATGTCCTGCCCGGGGCACTCGTGCGGGCCGCCGCCGAAGGCGAGGTGGGAACGGTTGCCCTGCATGCTGGCCTTCAGGTCCGGCCGTACCCGCGGGTCGACGTTGGCCGGCAGCGGCGCGAAGAGCAGCCCGTCACCCCGGCGGATGCGCTGCCCGCCCAGCTCGGTCTCCTGCTTGGCGAAGTAGGCGAAGACCGTGCTGAAGGGCGGCTCGTTCCACAGGGACTGCTCCACCGCCTCCGGCACCGTCATCTGGCCCCCGTTGAGCTGGGCCCGGAAGCGCGGGTCGATCAGCACCGTCAGCAGCACGTTGGACAGCAGGTTGGTGGTGGCCTCGTAGGCGGCGAAGAGCACCAGGCGCAGGTGCTCCCTGACCTCGTCGTCGCTCAGTCGCGCCGGGTGCGTGATCAGGTAGCTGGCGAGGTCCTCCTCCGGCCGGGCGCGGCGGGTGGCGGTGAGCCGGCTCAGGGCGTCCATGACGTAGGAGTGGCTGGCGAGCGAGGTGTCGGTGCCCTTGAGGGCGTCGCGGGCGGCCTCGACGAGCCGGTCGCTGTACTCCTCGGGCATGCCGAGGATCTCGCACATCACCGCCATCGGCAGGTGCTCGGTGAACTGGCCGACGAGGTCCGCCTCGCCCGCCTCGCAGAACCGGTTGACGATCGTCTGCGTGCTGCGGTTGATGTAGCGGCGCAGGCTGCGGAAGTCGATGGTGGAGATGGCGCCCATGACCGCGCCGCGCAACCGCTTGTGCTCGTCGCCCTCGGCGTGCGAGGCGATGGGCTGCCAGGCGATGTGCGGCATCAGCGGGTGGTCGGGCTTGACGAGGCCCTCCCTGAGCGGGGTCCAGATACGGCTGTCCCGGCAGAACTGGGAGGGTGAGCGCACCATGTGCAGGTTCTCGGCGTGGCCGAGGACGATCCACATCGGCACGTCGTCGTGGAGCAGCACGGGCGCCACGGGACCGTGCTGGTCCCGCAGTTGCTCGTACAGCGCTCCCAGGTCCTCCGCCTCGTGCAGCCGGTGCAGTCCCCCGGGCCCGAGCCCGTGCGCGGGGCAGCCGGGGGGCGGGCCGGACGGGAGGTCGTCCGTGGTCGTCGGGGCGTGGGATTCAGGCGTCACAGTGATCGCTCCGGAGGTGGTTCCAGGGGGCCGGGGGGGGGAGGGGTCGCACGGGTCAGACGCGGGAGCCCGTCATGGCGAGCGAGTGCAGGAAGCGCATGAGGGTCATCAGCACGTCGCGGCTGGAGGCCCGGCGCCGCGCGTCGCACTCCATGATCGGGATGTCCGGCGTGAGGTCGAGGGCCGTGCGCAGTTCGTCGATGGCGTAACGGGGGGCGTCGGGGAAGGAGTTGACGGCGACCACGAACGGCACGCCGCGCTCCTCCAGACGTCCCATGACGTCGAAGCTGACCTCCAGCCGCCGGGTGTCGACCAGCACCACCGCGCCGAGCGCGCCCTCGAACAGGCCGTTCCACAGGAACCAGAAGCGTTGCTGGCCGGGCGTGCCGAAGAGGTACAGCACGAGCTGGTCGGTGATGCTGATCCGGCCGAAGTCCATGGCGACGGTGGTGGCCGTCTTGGACGCGGAACCGAAGTTGTCGTCGACACCGATGCCGGCCTGCGTCATGGTCTCCTCGGTGGTCAGCGGTGTGATCTCGCTGACGGAGCCGACCATGGTCGTCTTGCCGACGCCGAAGCCACCCACGATCACGATCTTGGCCGCGGCCTGCGCCGTGTGGGGCAGCTGGTCCTCGGCCCGGGGGCCGGGGAGGGTGTCAGAGCCGTTGAAGTCCATTCATCACCGCTTCGAGGAGGGAACGGTCGGAGCGCGCCTTGCGGACGATCGGGGCGCGCGCCTGCACCAGGTCCGCCGTCAGCAACTCGGTGAGCAGCACGCCCATCGCGCTGAACGGCAGGTGGAGGTAGGCCGACAGTTCGGCCACGGACAGGGGGGCGGCGCAGAGCCGGAGCAGCGCCGCCTGCTCGGGGGAGGCGGAGGGCGGCGGGTCCGTGGCCCGCGCCACGATTAACGTCACCAGGTCGAGCTCGGCCCGTTCGCCGTCCGGGCCGGCCACCACGTACATCCGCTCCGGGTTCCCGGGTTTGTCCTCGCCCTGAGGCGGCGTGGGCGGCTCCGGGACCAGGTCGCGCCTCTGGCGTTGCGGAGGCGTCATACGATCTGCCCGTTCCGCCGGGGCGGGCTGGTGAGGTGGCCGCCGATCCGGACGACCAGGTCGCGCATCATGGCGCTCATCCGGCCGGGTTCGCACCGGACGTCGGAGAGCACCGCGAGGAAGGCGTTGGCACCGGCGTCCATGAGGTAGAAGTAGCCCTGGTCGATCTCGATCATGACGAGCTTCATCTCGCCGTCGCCCACGGTGAGTTCCTGACACACGCTGCCCGCGAGGGACTGCAGGCCGGCGCAGGCCGCGGCGACCCGGTCGGCCGCGTCCGGCTCGCCGCCGTAGCGGGCGATGCGCAGGCCGTCGGCGGAGAGCACCACGATCATCTCGATGCCCGGCACGCCGTCGGCGAGCTGCTTGAGCATCCAGTCGAAGTTGCCTCGCTGCTGAATCACTTGAGGTCCCCCTCGTCGTCGGCCTCGGTGGGAGCCGGATCGTTGATCAGGTGCAGGTACTTGTGCGGGTTGCGAATGAAGTCGGTCGGGTGGGTGCCGGGTTCGATGCCCTGCTTGAGCCCCTCCCAGAAGGCCTCCAGGCCCTTGCCGGGGGCGTCGGGCGCCGACATGTCGCGCAAGGGCTTGGTCTCGGGCTCCTGCGCGGCCGCCCAGGGGTTGTACTCGCCGCGCTCGGCTGCCTCCCGGTCGGCCTTCTCGTTGGCGGCCTGCTGGGCGAGGCGCTCGGCGAGCGGCATCTTCACCTTGCTGCGGCGCTGCGGCAGGCCGTTCGAGGTCCACTCGGTGACCTCGGGGACGTCGTCGTCCTCCAGGGAGACCGTGGCGGGGATCTTCGGGCTGGTGGGGCGTCGCCTCTTGGGCGCCCGCTTGGGGCCCTCGGGGATGCCGACCGTCATGGGGATGCCGGTGGCGCCGATGCCGTGGGCGAGTCCGACACCGGGCTCGTGGGTGATCATCTCGCTCGGCACGATGAGGATGGCGCGGACGCCGCCGTACGCGGAGGCGCGCAGCGAGACCTGCATGTTGTACGCCGTGCACAGGCGGCCCACGACGGCCAGGCCGAGGCGCGGGTGTTCGCCGATGTCCTGGAGGTCGACGCCCGCCTTGGCGGCCTCCAGCATGCCCTCGATCCGGGCACGTGCCTCCTCGTTGAGGTTGACACCGCCGTCCTCGATCTCGATGCAGACGCCGGTCTGCACCTCGGTGGCGGTGACGTGCACCTTGGTCTGCGGCGGCGAGTAGCGCGTGGCGTTGTCGAGGAGTTCGGCGGCGGCGTGGATGACCGGCTCGACGTAGATGCCCTTGACGCTGATCTTCGCGATGGAGGACAGCTGGATGCGCCGGTACTCGAGGATGCGGGACATGGCGCCGCGCAGGGTGCTGTAGAGGGACACCGGAGCGGGCCACTGCCGTCCGGGGCGGCCGCCGCCGAGGACGGAGACGGAGTCGGCCAGGCGGCCGATCAGGGCGTTGCCGTGGTCGATGCGCAGGAGGTCGTCGAAGACCTCGGGGTTGCGGCCGTGGTCCTCCTCCATCTCCCTGAGTTCCTCGGCCTGCTGATGGATGATCGCCTGGACACGGCGGGCGACGCTGACGAAGGAGCGCGCGGCGGCGTCGCGCATCGTCACTTCGTAGTCGACGATCTTGAGCACCCTCAGCAGGGTCTCCGCCTGCGGCTCGGGGAGATCACGGAACTCCGGGCTGGCGAGGCCGAGCTTGCGGATCACCTCTCTGGGGGATGCTCCGGTCCGCAGCAGGTCGAGCGCGGCGGGGATGATCTCCCTCGAGAAGCGGACCATCTCGTTCTCGTGGGCGGCGATCCGCTGTTCCAGATGCGCGCTGTGCCGGGCGTGCTCGGCACGCTGGTTGCGCAGCGCGCGGCCGCGGCGCACCGCCTCGGCCGCCGTGGCGAGCACCAGCGCGGTGGCGATGCCGCCGCACCAGCCGACGGCACCCCGGGCCGGCTCCGTCACCAGCGCGACGGCGGCTCCGGTTGCCGCGGCCATGACTATGGCCGGGAGCAACAGCACGCGCGTGTAGGGGAGTTCACGGCGACCGGGCGGGGACTGAACACTCACCATGTGGGCCTTCTGACAGGAGTCGACTGAGGTTCGGGGGGACTTGCCGGGGGGTATGTCATGAAGCTGTCGGGATCTTCCGCACATTGGGGAACAAGCGCACGAATTCATCTCAAGCCGGTGCGCTGCGGGCGAGCTTAGTCCGACCGGATCATCGCTGTGTCATATTCAGCGACTACCGGAAACCGGACGCGAAGGGATAGTACGCTCACCCGTTTACACGCTGCGACATCGTTCGAATGCACAACGTGACGGCGTACGGGCGTACGAAAGTCCCCCACCTTCACGGGTGAGGGACCCTCGGAACAGTGCCCCTAAGGGGCGCGGGGCTGTGTCCAAGTGCGGCTCCGCCGCGTGGGCGCGAGCAACCAGGAACCAGCGGCACCCGCGCCTCAGACGATCACCCCACAGACGAGTAGGCGACCACTCCCCGCAGCAACAGATCAACGGCCTTACGCGCGTTCTTCACCACGGTGGAACCCTGCGGAGCGGCCGCCGCGATCTGCCCCAGCACGTCGATGACCTGCTTGCACCACCGCACGAAGTCCCCCGCCGGCATCTCCGCCTCACGCAGCACCTCGTCGAGCCCCTTCCCGGAAGCCCACTCGTACGCGGCCCAGGCGAAGCCGAGATCGGGCTCGCGCTGCCCGACCCCCTCGGTCTGGGTGATCCGGAACTCCTCCTCCAGCGCGTCGAGCCGCCCCCAGATCCGCACCATCTCGCCCAGCGCGGCCTTGGCCTTGCCGGACGGCACCTTCGGCGCCATCGCGTCGTCCGCGACCCGGGACTCGAACACCAGCGCCGAGACACACGCCGCCAGTTCGGCAGGGCCCAGGCCCTCCCAGACACCCTCGCGCAGACACTCGCTGGCGAGCAGGTCCAGCTCGCCGTACAGCCGCGCGAGCCGCTTGCCGTGCTCGGTGACCTCGTCGGCGCGCAGGTAGTCCAGCTCCGTCAGCAGCGCGACGATGCGGTCGAACGTCCGGGCGATCGTGTTCGTACGGCCCTCGATCCGCCGCTCCAGCTGCGAGGTGTCGCGCAGCAGCCGGTGGTACCGCTCGGCCCAGCGGGCATGGTCCTCACGGTCGTTGCAGCCGTGGCAGGGGTGCGCGCGCAGCGCGGTCCGCAGCCGGGCGATCTCACGGTCGTCGGCCGCCTGGGAGCGCCGCTTGCGGTGCCGCTCGGCCGGGATGTGCCCGGCCTTGGTGCGCAGCGCGGAGGCGAGGTCCCGACGGGACTGCGGGGAGCGGGGGTTGAAGGACTTCGGGATCCGCATCCGCTCCAGCGGTTCGACCGGCACCGGGAAGTCCATCGACGCCAGCCGCTTCACCTGCCGCTCGGCGGTCAGCACCAGCGGGCGCGGCCCGTCGTGGTGGTCGAAGCCGCGGTGACCGTTCGAACGGCCCGCCGGCAGGCCCGGGTCCAGCACCAGCGCCAGGCCCGCGTACTTGCCGGTGGGGACGTGGATGACGTCACCGGGCTTCAGCTTCTCCAGCGCGACGGCGGCCTCCGCACGCCGCTGCGCCACGCCCTGCCGGGCGATCTCGTTCTCCCGGTCCTTCAGTTCGCGGCGCAGCCGTGCGTACTCCTCGAAGTCGCCGAGGTGACAGGTCATGGAGGCCTTGTAGCCCTCGAGACCCTCCTCGTTGCGCTGCACCTGCCGGGAGATGCCGACCACCGACTTGTCCGCCTGGAACTGCGCGAACGACGTCTCCAGCAGTTCGCGCGAGCGGTGCCGCCCGAACTGCTCGACCAGGTTGACCGCCATGTTGTACGACGGCTTGAAGCTGGAGCGCAGCGGGTAGGTGCGCGTGCCGGCCAGGCCCGCGAGGTGCTCGGGGCTCATGCCGCGCTGCCAGAGCACCACGGCGTGGCCCTCGACGTCGATGCCGCGCCGTCCGGCACGGCCCGTCAGCTGGGTGAACTCGCCCGCGGTGATGTCCGCGTGCTGTTCGCCGTTCCACTTGACGAGCTTCTCCAGCACCACCGAGCGGGCGGGCATGTTGATGCCGAGGGCGAGGGTCTCGGTCGCGAACACGGCCTTGACCAGGCCGCGTACGAAGAGTTCCTCGACGACCTCCTTGAAGGTCGGCAGCATGCCCGCGTGGTGGGCCGCGATGCCGCGCTCCAGGCCCTCCAGCCACTCGTAGTAACCGAGGACGTGCAGGTCCTCGGTCGGGATCGACGCCGTGCGCTCCTCGACCAGGGAGCGCACCCGCTCCCGGGCCTCGTCGTCGTTGAGCCTGAGCCCCGCGTACAGGCACTGCTGGACGGCGGCCTCACAGGCGGCACGGCTGAAGATGAAGGTGATGGCGGGCAACAGCCCCTCGGCGTCGAGCCGCTCGATGACCTCGGGCCGGCTCGGCGTCCAGATCCGGGACCGCTGACGGCGCTCGCGCTCACGGTCGGCCTCGCGCATGGCCCGGCCACGCCGGCGGTCCTGGTACGACGGCCGGCTCGCCTCCATGCGCGCCATGCGCGTGAGGTCGGGGTTGACGGCCTTCCGGTGGCCCTCGCCCTCCTCGAACAGGTCGTACATCCGCCGCCCTGCCAGCACGTGCTGGAACAGCGGGACGGGCCGGTGCTCGGAGACGATCACCTCGGTGTCGCCGCGGACCGTGTCCAGCCAGTCGCCGAACTCCTCGGCGTTGGACACGGTCGCCGAGAGCGAGACCAGCGTGACCGACTCGGGGAGGTGAATGATCACCTCTTCCCACACGGCTCCGCGGAACCGGTCGGAGAGGTAGTGCACCTCGTCCATGACCACGTAGCCGAGACCGAGGAGGGTCTGGGAACCGGCGTACAGCATGTTCCTCAGCACCTCGGTGGTCATCACCACCACCGGCGCTTCGGAATTGACGCTGTTGTCGCCGGTGAGCAGGCCCACCTTGTCCGTGCCGTAGCGGCGGCACAGGTCGGCGTACTTCTGGTTCGACAGGGCCTTGATGGGTGTCGTGTAGAAGCACTTCTTGCCCTGCTGGAGGGCGAGGTGGACGGCGAACTCGCCGACGATCGTCTTGCCGGAGCCGGTGGGCGCGGCGACGAGCACGCCCTTGCCGGCCTCGAGCGCCTGGCAGGACTCGATCTGGAAAGGGTCGAGGCCGAAGTCGTACATCTCGCGGAAGGAGGCGAGCGCGGTGGCCTGCTCGGCAGCGCGCTTGCGGGCTGCCGCGTACCGCTCGGCCGGGGAGAGGTCCTCTGTCATCGTGCTTTCGAGCGTACCGGGCCGCACTGACAGTGGACTCGATCTTTATTCTTCATCTCCGGCGCGACCGCCTCGGTGACCGGACGGCACAGCCTCCGGTCACCGAGGCGGCGCGATCGATCACTCGTAGAAGTTGTACTCGTAGGTGTTCGACGTGGTGGTGTCCGAGGCTCCGTCGACCGTGCCGACCTTGATCCAGTACGTCACGCCTTCCTTGACGTCGTACTGGAAGCTCGCGATGGTCGAGTCCGCACCCGAACCGTCGTATGCGGTGTCCAGAACCTTGAAGTTCGAGTTCAGGAGGTAGCCCCGCACGCCGTGGCCGTCCGCGTGAGTGTCCCAGACGTAGAACCGGTCAGCGTCGTCATTGAACGTGACCTGGCCCACGACGGTGTTGTTGCTGTTGTACGAGCAGTAGCAGGTCGCCGCCTGGGCCGACCCGGAGAATCCGACGATCATCCCCGCCGCGGATGCCACGGCCAGCGCCCCACCCAAGATCGGTCGTCTCAACATTTCTCCCCCAACTTCAAGAAAAACCGACGGAAGCTTTCAAGATCCGACTTTATCATTCAAGCAGGTGAACTGATCTTTGCTTTTTTCTCATCGTTACCTTGTCGTGATCACCTCGCGCACCGTCGGTCAAGGAGCACACGTGCAAGGTGCCTCCCCTGCGGCCAGGGGAGGCACCTTGCACGTGTGATCACAGAGGCGGTTACGTGTAGTCGTCGTACCCGTTCACTCGCGAGCTGTCCGAGCTCGCCTGCTCGGGCAGGGCGACGCGGTTGGCGGCCACGGGCTCGATCCCGCCGATATCCTCCGGCGTGAGATCCAGCTCGGAGGCCTCGTCGTCGGCGGGGCCCAGCGCCTCACGGCGGCTGCGCCGACGGTCGTTGAGCAGGGAGAAGACGACCGCACCGAAGTACAGCACCCAGATGGGCCCGGCAAGCGCCAGCATGCTCAGCGGATCCGTGCTCGGCGTCGCAAAGGCCGCGAACAGAGTGATACCCATGATCATCGCGCGCCACCAACCGAGCATGCGCTTGCCGGTGATCATTCCCGTGAGATTGAGGAAGATGAGCAGCAGAGGCAGTTCGAAGGAGAGGCCGAACACAAGGACCATGCGCGTGACGAGATCGAGCAGGTCATCCAGCGGCAACAGGTTGGAGACACCGGACGGCGTGAAGTCGAGGAGCACTTTCGCCGTGGTGGGCAGCACCTTATAGGCGAAGAAGGCGCCGCCCAGGAAGAGCGGGGCACCCATCCCGACAAAGGCGTACGCGTACTTCTTCTCGTGCTTGTGCAGGCCGGGCGCGACGAAAGCCCACAGCTGGTAGAGCCAGACCGGTGAGGCGAGCACAACGCCGGCCATCAGGGACACTTTCAGCGCCAGCGTGAACG
This sequence comes from Streptomyces sp. NPDC029041, assembly GCF_040637515.1. Taxonomy (NCBI): domain Bacteria; kingdom Bacillati; phylum Actinomycetota; class Actinomycetes; order Kitasatosporales; family Streptomycetaceae; genus Streptomyces; species Streptomyces sp. NPDC029041. Next base: position 156,992 of record NZ_JBEZWO010000015.1, read on the forward strand.
GCATCAGCAGGCCGTTCACAGTGATCTGCGCGCACTGCTCCTTCGAGGACTTCGACAGTTCCTCGAAGGTCATGTTGCAGCCGACCTTGCTGAGGATCGGCTCAGTGATGAAGTTGATGATGTCGTAATAGAAGAAGGCGGCGACGACCGTGACGAGGACGATCGCCAGCATCGCCTTGGCGAGCCGGTTGCGGAGCTCGCGAAGGTGCTCCGCGAGGGGCATGCGCCCCTCGGGATCCCTCTCCTGCTTGCGGGCAGACTTCAGCAACCCACGTTCCCATCTCGTGCGGCGGGCCGGAGGTCACCGGCCCTGCGTCAGCGCTTGGTCGTGTCCGTGGGCTCGTTGACCGGGCGCGAGCTGGTCACATCTCCGGGCGCTGCCTGGATGGTGCGCTGCGAGGGCTCGTCGTTGTTGGGCGGGCCGGCCGGGGTCGTGGACGACTTGTTCTCGTCCTTCATCGCCTTGGCCTCGCTCTTGAGGATGCGGGCCGACTTGCCGAGCGACCGAGCCATGTCCGGAAGCTTCTTCGCGCCGAACAGCAGGATGATGACGACGAGGATGAGAATGATCTCGGGGGCTCCGAGCCTTCCGAACATAAGTCTTTACCTTCTCACCGAGGCGGCTGTGGTGGGGGTGCTGTCCGACCGGTCGGACATGTGTCCGAACGATCGTGCTGGCAGCGATCGTAACGCTCGGGGGTAAACGTGAGGCAATCCCTCTGCATCCCTTGCGCGCACTCCCGTCCGCGACCAGTGCCTCGTTAACCGGGCCGCGACCAGCAGCGTACCTGCACGAACCGCCGACGTGACAGGGCGAAGTGTCCCGAAACGCAACTCACAGCCGCCGACCGGACACCTCACAGAGCGTCGACGGAACGGGCCGCGCTCTGCGCCGACCGCTCCAGGTCCTCGGCGGCGCGGCTGATACGGCGCGCCGAGTCCGTGACCTGCCTGCCCAGGCGCTGGGTCTCCACGAAAACCCGCACGGCGAGCACCCCGAGCACCACGAGACCAACAAAACCCACCGCAACCGCGAACATCGGCCAGAACATGACGCCGAGCCTAGACCTTCCCGAACCGCCGCGACGCCCGGCCCGCTAGACGGTGGAGTGCAGGCGCAGGGTCCGCACGCCGCCACCGGTGAGCAGCTCCACGATCCGCTCCCCCGCGGGCTTGCGGACGGACGCGCCGCACTCCGGGCAGGTGAAGGAGTAGAAGGTGGTGCGGCTCGTGGCGCCGATGGCCAGGCGCAGCGCGCCCGCGGCGAGCTCGCAGTGCTCCCGGCAGTCGGGGCAGCCCGCCCGGAAGACGACCGGGGTCACGCTTCTCATCCCCGCGAACGCGGACTCCACCGTCATGCCCCCGGCACCACCGGACGTCACCGACTCGCTCAAGCCCTCGCTCCTCTTCCTCGGGTCGTACGCCTCCGCGGCGCACGACCGGTGTCGCGGTCCGGCCGTGGACCCCGGAGGGCGTCCGTGACTCACTCCGGCCCGTCGCCCGGCCCGTCCACAACCGCCCCCACCGCGTGCCGCCCGCGCAGGTCCTCCGGGACGCCGGCCGTCCCCGCCGCCTCGATCCCGTCGTACGCCGCCAGCGCCCCCCGGGCCGCCTGCCGGGCGCTGTCGGCGAGCTCCGGCGGCGAGACGATCCGGCCGTCCCGCCCGAGCCGCAGGGCCAGGCGCCGCAGCGACGCCGGGTCGGGGGTCCGCAGAGTGATACGCAGCCCACCGTCCGGGAGCTCATCCGCACTGTCGTGCGGGTAGTACTCCGCGACCCAGCGGCCACCGGGCCCGACCTCGATCACGACCTCGGGGTCCTCGGCAGCCGGCTGCACCAGCGCCTCCGAGAGGTCGCGCAGCTCGATCTCGGGCGGCGCCGACGGCTCGTCCAGGATCTTGATCTCGGCGACCCGGTCGAGCCGGAAGGTGCGGCGCGCCTCGGAGCGGCGGCACCAGGCCTCGACATACGTGTGCCCGACGCTGACCAGGCGGATGGGATCGATCTCCCGTTCGGTGACCTCGTCGCGCGCGGGCGAGTAGTAGCGGATCCACAACCGGCGGCGCTCGGCGATCGCGCGGTCGACGTCCGCGAAGACGCCGCCCTCGGACTCGAAGGTCACCGACAGGCGCGAGCTGGCGCCCGCCGCCTCGCCGGCCGCGGTCTCCACCTTGGCCGTCGCCCGCAGCAGCGCCTGCCGGTCGCTCTCGCGCAGTCCGGGCAGCGTGGCCACCGCCCGGGCGGCGACGAGCAGGGCGGTGGCCTCGTCGGCGGCGAGTCTGAGCGGCTCGGCGGCCTCCGCCGCGAGCGCTGCCGGGTTGTGCCACCAGATGCGCTCGCCGTCGGTGTCGATGTCGAGCAGGTCGCCGCCGCGGAAACTGGTGCCGCACATGGGCAGCACGTCCAGGTCGGAGACCAGCTCGTCCTCGCTGATGCCGAAGGCGCGCGCGACGTCCTCGACCCGGGCTCCGGGACGCTCCTTCAGATACGTCACCAGCGAGAGCATCCGCCGCGTCTGGTCGATGGCGTTCACGGGCCTGACCGGTTTGCCTGCCACTGTCTTTCCGCTCCCCCTCAGCCCTTGGCCACGGCCCGCAGCCGGTCCACCACGTCGGCCCGCAGCTCGGCGGGCTCCAGGACGACCACGTCCGGCCCGAACTCCACCAGCCAGGCGTCCAGCCCGTGACCGTACGGAATCTCCAACTCGTCCCAGCCGTCGCCGAGTTCCCGGACGGAGGTGGCCCTCGCCCGAAGGGGGTACCCCGCCCCGGCACGCAGCCGGATCCGCGCCGAACGGTCGGCGACCTCCCCGGCCCAGCTCGCGACGGTCTCCCGGACGGTGACGACGTCCGGCACCTCGGCGGTGTAACGGCCGCCGCGCGAGCGGACCTTGCCGGTGATCCGGGACAGCCGGAAGACCCGCTCGGCACCCCGGTCGCGGTCCCAGCCCGCCAGGTACCAGTGACCCCGCCAGCACTCCAGCGCCCACGGCTCCACGTGCCGCTGCTCGGGGCGGGCGGCGGTGGCCTTGCGGTAGTCGAAGACGACGGGCCTGCGGTCCCGGCAGGCCAGCATCAGCGGCTCGAACGCGGCCTCGTGCACCGGGATGCGCGGCTCCAGCGCGCCGTGCGACCCGTACGGGTCGACGTCCTCGGGGAGCCCGGCCGCGCGCAGTTTCTGCAGGGCCCCGCTGGCCGCGCCGGCGAGCCGGGCCTGCTGCCACACCTTGGCGGCCAGCCCGAGGGCGGCGGCCTCCTCGGCGTCCAGGGTGATGGGCGGCAGGCGGTTGCTGTCACGGCGGGCCATGTAGCCGATCTCGCCGTCGAGGCTCTCGACCGTCTCGATGACCAGCCCCAGCTCGCGCAGGTCGTCCTTGTCGCGCTCGAACATACGGTTGAAGGAATCATCGGAGCCGGTCGTGCCGCTGCCCGGCCCGAAGGCCTCGACGTAGGCCTCGATGGAGTCACGCAGCTCACGCTTGCTGAGCGGGCGCCGCGTCCCGAGCAGACACAGCGCCAGATTCATCAGCCGCTCTGCCTTGGCAATGGCCATCGACGCGCTTCGCCTCCCTATGGTGCTTACGAGCGATGACCGTACCGCCACACGGTGGCACGGCAAAAGCCGAGGGCCCATGCCCGAGCAGGCATGGGCCCCACATGATCGAGTCTGTTCGAAGCCTGCTCAGACTCCGAGCAGGTCGACCACGAAGATCAGCGTCTCGCCGGGCTTGATCGCCGGGGTCGGGCTCTGGTTGCCGTAGGCGAGGTGCGCGGGGATGGTCAGCTGGCGGCGGCCGCCGACCTTCATGCCCTGCACGCCCTGGTCCCAGCCCTTGATGACCCGGCCGCCACCCAGCGGGAAGCGGAACGGGGTGCCGCGGTTCCAGCTGGCGTCGAACTCCTCGCCGGTGCTGAAGGAGACACCCACGTAGTGCACGGTGACGGTCTGGCCGGCCTGCGCGACCGGGCCGTCGCCCTCCCAGATGTCCTTGATCTCGAGGTCCGCCGGGGGCTCGCCGCCCGGGAAGTCGATCTCGGGCTTGTCGATGCTCACTTCATCTCTCCTTGTTACGTGACCTGCGTCGGGAACAGTCTCACAGACCGGCCGGGTCAGACCGTGCCGAGGATGTCCACCGTGAAGACCAGAGTGTTCTTGGCCAGCTCGCTGCTCGGGCTGGCGCCGTAGCCGAGCGAGGGCGGAATCACCAGCAGCACCCGGTCGCCCACGTGCTTGCCGACGAGGCCCTTGTCCCAGCCTGCCACCACGGACCCGTTGCCGATCTGGAAGGCGGTGGCGCCGCCGTGGTCCCAGGAGGAGTCGAACTTCTTGCCGTCCTCCCACTTGACCCCGGTGTACTGGGCGATGAGGCCCTGGCCGGCCTCGACCTTCTTGCCGTCGCCCTTGATCAGCACCTGCTCCTTGAGGTCCTTGGGAGCCTTCTCACCCTTGGGGACGGTGATGACCGCGGCCTTCTGCGACGGCGACTTCACCTCGGGCATGCCCGGCTCTGAAGGCGCCTGCTCGCCCTTGGCCTCGGCCTTGGCGTCGACGCTCGCGGCACCCACCGGGTCGACCACCCAGATCAGCACGTCCTTCGCGGAGATCCCGGAGGACGTGTTCAGGCTCTGGCCGATCAGATCACCCGCGGTGCCCTGCACCAGGACACGGCTGCCGGGCTTCTTGCCCTTCACCGCGTCGAGGACCTTGGCGGGAAGCTGCTGGCTCTGCTTGCCGACCTGCTCGATGGACTGCCGCCGGGGCGCCTTGTCACCCGTCGACCCCGCGGCCCAGGTGCCGCCGAGCTCCTGGTCACCGCCCCACTTCTCGACGGTCCAGTCCAGACGGACGAAGTCCGAGCCCTTGATCGGCGTTCCGGTGCCCGCCGAGAGCGTCTTGACCACGGTCTTGTCGGACGGCTTGCCGTCCTTGGGGACGGAGATCTCGGGCTTCGCCCCGACCTTCCCCTTGACCTCGGCGACGCCTCCCGCCGCATCACCGTTGTTGCCGTCGTCCGATCCGCACGCGGCGGTGAACAACAGGGCGGGAACGGCCAGCAGCGCGGCCACGAGTCGTTTCGTGTTGTAGTTCATCAGTCCAACTGGGATCGGAGGTGGGGGCAATGCCCGCCACTCTACGGCGTAGCCGCTCCACACTCCCCACATCACGCGACACGACGCCGCCACGGCCGCTCCCGCACAGGCGGAGACGGCGGAAAAACACCGATGCCCGAAGGCACGAAAACCCTCGGGCATCGGCTTCCCGGACGGGCCGGATCCGGCTCACATTCCGGCGATCAGCTTTTCCACCCGGTCGTCCACCGAACGGAACGGGTCCTTGCACAGCACGGTCCGCTGAGCCTGGTCGTTGAGCTTCAGGTGGACCCAGTCGACCGTGAAGTCCCGGCGCTGTTCCTGGGCCCGCCGGATGAAGTCCCCGCGCAGCCGGGCGCGCGTGGTCTGCGGCGGGACGGACTTGCCCTCGAAGATCTTCAGGTCGTTGCAGATACGCGCCGCCTGGCCCTTCTTCTCGAGCAGGTAGTACAGGCCACGACGCCGGTGGATGTCGTGGTAGGCGAGGTCTATCTGCGCGACCCTCGGATGCGACATGGTCATGTTGTGCTTGGCGCGGTACCGCTCGATGAGCTTGTACTTCATGACCCAGTCGATCTCGGTGCCGATGCGGTCGAGGTCCTCGGACTCGATCGCGTCCAGCGTGCGGCCCCACAGCTCCAGGACCTGCTCGACGGTGCCGGTGCGGATGCCCCGGCGCTCGCAGAAGTCCAGGGCCTTCTCGTAGTACTCGCGCTGCACCTCCAGGGCGGAGGCCTCGCGTCCGCTGGCCAGGCGCACCTTGCGGCGGCCGGTGATGTCGTGGCTGACCTCGCGGATCGCCCGGATGGGGTTCTCCAGGGTCAGGTCCCGCATCACCGTGCCCGCCTCGATCATGCGCAGCACCAGGTCGGTGGCACCGACCTTGAGCAGCATGGTCGTCTCGGACATGTTGGAGTCGCCCACGATGACGTGCAGGCGACGGTAGCGCTCGGCGTCCGCGTGCGGCTCGTCACGCGTGTTGATGATGGGCCGGGAACGGGTCGTCGCCGAGGAGACGCCCTCCCAGATGTGCTCGGCGCGCTGGCTGACGCAGTACACGGCGCCGCGCGGTGTCTGCAGCACCTTGCCCGCACCGCACAGCAGCTGGCGGGTGACCAGGAACGGAATGAGAATGTCCGCGAGTCGGGAGAACTCCCCGTGCCGCGCCACCAGATAGTTCTCGTGGCAGCCGTAGGAGTTGCCCGCCGAGTCGGTGTTGTTCTTGAAGAGGTAGACGTCGCCCGCGATTCCCTCCTCGTGCAGGCGTCGTTCGGCGTCCACCAGGAGTCCTTCGAGAATGCGCTCGCCCGCTTTGTCGTGGGTGACCAGTTCGGTCACGTTGTCGCATTCCGGTGTCGCGTATTCCGGATGCGATCCCACGTCGAGATAGAGGCGGGCGCCGTTTCGCAGAAAGACGTTGCTGCTTCGGCCCCATGACACGACACGGCGGAAGAGGTACCGCGCCACCTCGTCAGGAGACAGGCGGCGCTGTCCCCTGAACGTGCACGTGACGCCGTACTCGTTCTCCAGCCCGAAAATGCGGCGGTCCATGAGGGAACATTACGCCCGATCCCCCGAACTGAAACGGGGTTCGACGGCACGGTTCGGATCATTTTCCGAACCGGTCGCAACAACCGCTCCCCGGCCGGGAGCTGCGACTACCCGTCCTGTGGCGGCCAAAACCAGCAGGGACACGCCGCCCGCGACGGCCGGCACGGCGAAGCCCCACAGGGCACCGCCCAGCTCGACGACGGGCCCCGCTACGCCCGTTCCGGCCGAGTGGCCCACGGTGAACGTCGTCACCAGCCAGGAGAACGCCTCGGTGACGGTGCCGCGCGGGGCGTGCCGGTCGACGAGGACGAACGCGCAGGCGATGGCGGGCGCGAGGAAGACCCCGGCGAGCGCGGTCAGCGCGACCATGGGAACCGCGTCCGGCATCAGCATCAGCGGCAGATAACACACCACCAGAAGGGCCACCAGCACCCGCAGTCGCCGCGCGGGCTCACCGGCCCACTGCCGGGCGCCGTACACGGTGCCGCCGACCAGCGCGCCGAAGCCCAAGGCCGCCATCAGCCAGCCGTAGACGGCGTCCCCGCCGTGCTCGTCCGCATAGGGCACGGAGGCCACCGTGATGGACCCGAGGGCCATCCCGATGAACAGGAAGGCCGCCAGCAGCGCGAGCAGCCCGGGCGAGCGCAGCGCGCCCAGCCAGTGCGCCTCGCGCGGCGCGGACCGCCAGGTGCGCGAGGGCTCCGAGACCACCACGGACAGCGCCCCGAGCACGCCGACGGCGTTGATCACGAGCAACGCGGCCTGGGTGGACCACAGGGACACGCACAGCGTCACGAGCAGCGGCCCGACGGTGAACATCACCTCCTGGGCCACGGCGTCCATGGCGTACGCCGTGTGCACCTGGTCCTCCCTGCGCAGCACGGAGGGCCACAGCGCCCGCAGCCCGCCCTCCAGCGGCGGCGTGAAGAGCCCGGCACCGGCCACGGCGGCGTACGCGAGCGGCAGCGACCCGATACCGGCGAAGGCGAAGAGGGCCATCGACAGCCCGGACAGGACCGCGGCCGGCAGCTGCACCCGCGGCTGCCCCCGCAGGTCCACGATCCGGCCCAGCACGGGCTGCCCGACGGCGTTGGCGACGCCGTACACGGCCGCCAGCGCCCCCGCCAGGCTGTAGGTGCCGCCCTCCGCCCGGACGAACAGCAGGATCGCGATGGCGGCCGTGGCGTTGGGCAGCCTGCCCACCAGCGTGCCGACGAGCAGCCGGGCGGCATGTCGCGCCCGAAGGATTTCCAGGTATCCCGTGGCCATGTCCCGCCCCTAGGTTTTACGTATAACGTCGGACTCCATACGTACCATGGCCGCTGTTCACGGGTCCAGACGAAGGAGCAGGCCGACGGTGGTACGAGGCAGCACACGCCCCACGAGCCGGGACGTCGCCCAGGCCGCCGGCGTCTCCCAGGCGGCCGTGTCCCTGGTCCTCGGCGACAAATGGCGCGGCCGGGTCTCCGAGGCCACGGCGGAGCGCGTCCGGGAGGCCGCCCGCGACCTGGGCTACCGCCCGAACCTGGCCGCCCGCAACCTGCGCCTGGGCCGCACCCGCACGGTCCTCCTGGTCGTCCCCGCCCTCACCACGGAATTCTTCGCCGGCGTCTACACGGGCGCCGCCCGCGTCGCCGCCCAGCACGGCTTCGGCGTGGTCCTCTACCCCTCCCCCGAAGGCATCGGCCCGGCCCGCGACCCCTTCGCCTCCGCGCAGACCGCACTGGACGGCGTGATCGCCTCGTCCATGGCCGCGGACGCCCTGACCGCGATCCGCGGCGAGGCACTGCCGCTGGTGATGCTGGACAGCGACCCGCACGGCAGTCTGGGGGCGGCGACGGTGAACCTGGACATCGCCGACGGCGTCCGCCAGGCCACGGAGCACCTGCTGTCCCTGGGCCACCGCCACTTCCTCCACCTGGCGGCGGACGTCCCCTCCTGGACCTTCGAGGTACGCGCCCGGGAGCTGACGGCCCGCCTGTCGGCGGTACCGGGCACGTCGATGCGCACGGCCCGGGCCCCCATCTCCATCGAGGGCGCCCAGGCCGCCACGCAGACCGCCCTCTCGGAGTCGGGCGTCCGCCCCACCGCCGTCGTCTGTGACGACGACAAACTCGCCGCCGGGGCCTACAAGGCGGCCCGCCGCCTGGGCCTGCGCATCCCCGACGACCTGTCGGTCACGGGCCTGGACGATCTCGCCCTGGCCACAGCCATCGACCCGGAGCTGACGACGGTCCGCCTGGACGCGGAGCTGTTCGGAGAGCGGGGCATGCGGGCCCTCCTGGCCGTGCTGGAGGGCCACGAGCCCGAGAGCGGGGACATCCCGGTCCAGCTGGTCGTACGGGGCTCTACGGCACCGCCTCGCTAGCCGTGCCGGTCGTGGGGGCTGGAGCCGGGTGGGACCCCAACCCGGCGGAGCGGGGTGCCGCCTGCGCCCACCCGTGCCGCCCCAGCGGCACGACTGCCCGCAGGCTGAGCCGAGACGCTCCCGCACCCGCGTACGGCGAGAAGGGGCCGTGTCGGGGGGTGTCCGCCCGCAGCGGTTGTCGCGTCAACACACAGTCAGTCGGCACGCAACCCCATCGCGACGTTCCGAGGACGGACACCCCCCGGCGCGGCCCCGACCCACCACCCCACGCAAGGCGAACCGGCCACGCACCCGCGCACGGCGACGCGCCCCGGCCACGATCACTCCGGCCGGGGCGCGCCACACACGTCAGAACTACTCGGCCTCGTCCTCCGACGTCGCCTCCTGCGCGGCGTCCGCGCCCGCGTCCGCACCCAGCAGCCGCGACAACTGCCGCCCGCTGATCCGCTTGAACTTGCGCTTCTGCGGGCGCGTACGGTCCAGCACGGCCACTTCCAGCCGCTCCGCGGGGATCTCCCGCTCACTGCCGTTGGTGTCGCGGGACAGGGACTGCACCGCCAGCTTCAGCGCCTCGGCCAACGTCATGTCGTCCCGGTGACGCTGGTCCAGGTAGCTGCTGATCTGCTCCGCGTTGCCCCCCACCGCGACCGAGCCGTGCTCGTCCACGATGGAGCCGTCGTGCGGCAGCCGGTAGATCTGGTCCTGCTCCGTGGTCTCCCCGACCTCGGCCACGACCAGCTCCACCTCGTACGGCTTCTCCCCGACACTCGAGAAGATCGTGCCCAGCGTCTGCGCGTACACGTTCGCCAGGCCCCGGGCCGTCACATCGTCCCGGTCGTAGGTGTAACCCCGCAGGTCGGCGTACCGCACGCCCCCGATCCGCAGGTTCTCGTACTCGTTGTACTTGCCGGCGGCCGCGAAGCCGATCCGGTCGTAGATCTCGCTGAACTTGTGCAGCGCACGGGACGGGTTCTCCCCGACGAACACGATGCCGTCGGCGAACTGCAGCACGACCAGGCTGCGACCACGAGCGATGCCCTTGCGGGCGTACTCCGCCCGGTCGGCCATCTGCTGCTGGGGTGAGACATAGAACGGCGTCGACACCGGTTATCCGTCCCTCTCTGGAAGATTCCGTCGGTTCACTGGACCACCCTCACGAAGACGATCGCCGCTACAGCAGCGCGGCCCGCGGCCCGTCGGGCTGCTCCAGCCGCCGCTCAAGGACCGAGCGCGCGATCTCGGACGCCTCGTCCTCGGTCAGCCGGCGGAAGCCGTCATCGGTGATCACGGTGACGATGGGATAGATCCGGCGGGCGACATCGGGACCACCGGTCGCCGAGTCGTCGTCTGCCGCGTCGTAGAGCGCCTGCACCACGAGCGTCGTGGCCTCGGCCTCGCTGAGGTCGTCCCGGAAGAGCTTCTTCATCGCGCCGCGCGCGAAGATCGACCCGGAACCGGTGGCCGCGTAGTTGTGCTCCTCGGAGCGGCCGCCGGTGACGTCGTAGGAGAAGATGCGGCCCCTGTCACGGTCCACGTCGTACCCCGCGAACAGCGGCACCACGGCCAGGCCCTGCATGGCCATGCCGAGGTTGGAGCGGATCATCGTCGACAGCCGGTTCGCCTTGCCCTCCAGGGACAGCTGCGCACCCTCGACCTTCTCGAAGTGCTCCAGCTCCAGCTGGAACAGCTTCACCATCTCCACGGCCAGGCCCGCCGTACCGGCGATGCCCACCGCCGAGTACTCGTCGGCCGGGAAGACCTTCTCGATGTCCCGCTGCGCGATGACATTGCCCATGGTGGCCCGCCGGTCACCGGCGAGGACCACACCGCCGGGGAACGTCACGGCGACGATCGTGGTCCCGTGCGGTGCCTCGATCACGCCCTGGGTGGGAGGCAGTTGCCGGTTGCCCGGCAGGATCTCCGGCTGGTGTTCCGACAGGAAGTCCATGAAGGAGGAAGACCCTGGCGTCAGGAAGGCAGCCGGTAGACGCCCGGTGCTACGAGTGTTGGCTTCCACGCGATTCCTTCCAAGTAAGCGGCGGCCCGGCGGACGGCGTCGGGGTCGTCTCCCAACTTGCCGATGGCCGAATTGCAGTTGAAGCACAGTACGCCACGGACCCTACCCGTCTTGTGGCAGTGATCCACATGGGCGGCTGGGGCCTTTAGGCAGATGACGCAGAGCCCCATCTGGGAGGCGACCATCTCGTCCCGCTCGGCTTCGGTGAGGCCGTAATGGCGCTTCAGGTGACCTGCACGACCCTTCACCGCCTTGCAGGCCTTACAGAGGGTCGCCAGGCCGTCCGAAGCGCTACTGTTCCGCGTCCACTCACTGTGCGGCTTGATCTCACTACAGGTGCGGCAGTACTTGTGCCCTTCGGGCACCTCCACCCTGGGTCGAATGTTGCGCCCCTTGGCCACCTGCCTCTGCTGGTGGTAAGCGGCCGCACATTCCCGGCAGTAAGCCTGCAAGCCGTCACGCATGGACTTGTTCTTGGCGAACGCTGCTCGCGGCTTCTGCTCCTTGCACCGCGAGCAGCGTCTCACGCCCTCTTCATTCACCAAGCCGAACATCCCCCGCAACCTTCGATTCGAAGGCTACTGGCCGCCTTTCTGAACGAAACTCCGAACGAAGTCCTCTGCGTTCTCCTCGAGTACGTCGTCGATCTCGTCCAGAACCGAGTCCACGTCGTCGCTCAGCTTCTCCTGACGCTCCTTGAGGTCCTCCGAAGCCTGCGCGTCCTGCGCCTGCTCCTCGACCTCCTCCGTGGACCGGGTGGCCTTCTGCTGTCCGCCGCCGGTGTCCTTGGTCGCCATATCCCTCACCCCGCTCGGTTCGCCCGACACAGTTGCTCGGTCAAGATCAGACCCTACTCGCCGGGTCTGACAATGGCCCCGCAGTTGCTCCAACGTACGGGGACCACCTCGATGATTCCCGGACCAGGGACTTTCCACCCTGTCCGGCTGGTTACGGACGAGTACCCGTTCATCGGGGTCACCCGCCCGACAGGACCCTGACCAGGTCTTCCGCGGTGCGGCAGCGGTCGAGGAGCTCCTTGACGTGATTACGCGTTCCGCGAAGCGGTTCCAGGGTTGGGACGCGCTGCAGCGAGTCCCGGCCCGGCAGGTCGAAGATCACCGAGTCCCAGGAGGCCGCGGCGACGTCGTCCGCGTACTGCTCCAGGCAGCGGCCGCGGAAGTAGGCCCGGGTGTCCTCAGGCGGCACCGTGCGGGCCCGCTCCACGTCCGCGTCGGCCAGCAGCCGCTTCATGCGCCCGCGGGCCACCAGACGGTTGTACAGGCCCTTCTCGGGCCGTACGTCGGCGTACTGGAGGTCGACCAGGTGCAGGCGCGCCGCGTCCCAGTCGAGGCTGTCCCGGCGCCGGTAGCCCTCCATCAGCTCCCGCTTGGCGACCCAGTCGAGCTCTCCGGCCAGACTCATCGGGTCGTGCTCCAGACGGGTGAGGGTGTCCTCCCAGCGGGACAGGACGTCCTTGGTCTGTTCGTCGGCGTCGGCCCCGAACCGCTCCTCCACGTACTTGCGCGCCAGTTCGTAGTACTCCATCTGCAGCTGGACCGCGGTGAGCGTGCGGCCGCTGCGGAGGGTGACCAGGCGCTTCAGCGAGGGGTCGTGCGAGACCTGGTGGAGGGTGCGGACGGGCTGGTCGACGGCCAGGTCGACGGCGATGAAACCGTCCTCGATCATCGACAGGACCAGCGCGGTCGTGCCCAGCTTGAGGTAGGTCGAGATCTCCGACAGGTTCGCGTCGCCGATGATCACGTGCAGGCGCCGGTACTTCTCGGCGTCCGCGTGCGGCTCGTCGCGGGTGTTGATGATCGGGCGCTTGAGCGTCGTCTCGAGGCCGACCTCGACCTCGAAGTAGTCGGCCCGCTGGCTGAGCTGGAAGCCGTGTTCGTGTCCGTCCTGGCCGATGCCGACGCGCCCTGCTCCGGCGAAGACCTGGCGGGAGACGAAGAAGGGCGTCAGGTGGCGCACGATGTCCGAGAAGGGGGTCTCCCGCTTCATCAGGTAGTTCTCGTGCGTGCCGTAGGACGCGCCCTTGTTGTCGGTGTTGTTCTTGTACAGGTGGATCGGCTGGGCCCCGGGCAGCTGCGCGGCCCGTTCGGCGGCCTCGGCCATGATCCGCTCGCCGGCCTTGTCCCAGAGGACGGCGTCCCGGGGGTTGGTCACCTCCGGGGAGCTGTACTCGGGGTGCGCGTGGTCGACGTAGAGCCGTGCACCGTTGGTGAGGATCACGTTGGCCAGGCCGATGTCCTCGTCGGTGAGCTGGCTGGAGTCGGCGGCCTCGCGGGCGAGGTCGAAGCCTCGCGCGTCCCGCAGCGGGTTCTCCTCCTCGAAGTCCCAGCGAGCCCGGCGGGCCCGGTGCATCGCAGCCGCGTAGGCGTTCACGATCTGGGACGAGGTGAGCATGGCATTGGCGTTGGGGTGGCCGGGGACGGAGATCCCGTACTCCGTCTCGATGCCCATTACTCGCCGTACGGTCATGCGGCCCTCCTTGCCCGGCGGCACCCTCGGTCGTGGGCGCCGCTCAGATACCGCTGGCGCTCGGTTGCGTGTGCGGTGCCCGTCCCCGCACTGCGCGACTCGGCGGTACGCAAGAGCCTAGAACGCCTTTGCGCTGGTGGGGAGATCATTTGCGTCATTGCGTTGCTCCAGCCGTGGCCCGAAAAACAGTCGGCTGCGGGTACCCGTCGAGGGCACCCGCAGCCGCCCTGCCTTTTACAGGTACTGACCGGTATTCGCCACCGTGTCGATGGAGCGTCCGGTGTCCGCGCCCTGCTTTCCGGTGATGAGCGTACGGATGTACACGATCCGTTCGCCCTTCTTTCCGGAGATGCGGGCCCAGTCGTCCGGGTTGGTGGTGTTCGGCAGGTCCTCGTTCTCCTTGAACTCGTCCACGCAGGCCTGGAGGAGGTGGGAGACGCGGAGGCCCTTCTGGTTCTTCTCGAGGAAGTCCTTGATCGCCATCTTCTTGGCGCGGCCGACGATGTTCTCGATCATGGCGCCGGAGTTGAAGTCCTTGAAATAGAGGACTTCCTTGTCACCGTTGGCGTAGGTGACCTCCAGGAAGCGGTTCTCCTCGGATTCGGCGTACATGTGCTCCACGGCCGTCTGGATCATGTTCTGGACCGTGGCGCCCTTGTCGCCGGCGTGCTCGCCGAGGTCGTCGCCGTGCAGCGGGAGGCGCTCCGTGAGGTACTTGCCGAAGATGTCCTTGGCCGCCTCGGCGTCCGGACGCTCGATCTTGATCTTCACGTCGAGCCGACCGGGCCGCAGGATGGCGGGGTCGATCATGTCCTCGCGGTTGGAGGCGCCGATCACGACCACGTTCTGCAGGCCCTCCACACCGTCGATCTCGGCGAGCAGCTGCGGGACGATGGTGTTCTCCACGTCCGAGCTGACACCGGAGCCGCGGGTGCGGAAGAGGGACTCCATCTCGTCGAAGAAGACGATGACGGGCGTGCCCTCGCTGGCCTTCTCACGGGCCCGCTGGAAGACGAGGCGGATCTGCCGCTCCGTCTCACCGACGTACTTGTTCAGGAGCTCGGGGCCCTTGATGTTGAGGAAGAAGCTCTTGCCGGCGGCCTGGCCGGTCACCTCGGCGACCTTCTTGGCGAGTGAGTTGGCCACGGCCTTGGCGATGAGCGTCTTGCCGCATCCGGGGGGCCCGTACAGCAGGACGCCCTTCGGCGGCCTCAGCTCGTGCTCCTTGAACAGGTCGGGGTAGAGGTACGGCAGCTCGACCGCGTCGCGGATGGCCTCGATCTGGCCGCCGAGGCCGCCGATCTGTTCGTAGCCGATGTCGGGGACTTCTTCGAGGACGAGTTCCTCGACCTCGCTCTTCGGGACGATCTCGTAGACGTAGCCCGAGCGGGGTTCGAGCAGCAGGGCGTCGCCGGGCCGGATGTTCACGTCCAGCAGCGGCTCGGCGAGCCGTACCACCCGCTCCTCGTCGGTGTGTCCGAGCACGAGGGCCCGCTCGCCGTCCTCGAGGATCTCCTTGAGGGTGACGATGTCACCGACGCGCTCGAACTCCATGGCCTCGACCACGTTGAGCGCTTCGTTGAGCATTACTTCCTGGCCGCGCCGGAGCTCGTCGAGCTCGACGCTGGGGCTGACGTTCACCCTGAGCTTGCGGCCGCCGGTGAAGATGTCGGCGGTGCCGTCCTCGTTCGCCGTCAGGAAGACCCCGAAGCCGGCCGGCGGCTGCGCGAGCCGGTCGACCTCCTCCTTGAGGGCCACGATCTGGTCACGGGCCTCACGGAGCGTGTTGGCGAGTCGTTCGTTCTGTGCGGACACGCCGGCCAGATTGGTCTGCAGCTCGACGATCCGCTCTTCGAGAATCCTCGTGTGTCGCGGAGAGTCGGCGAGCTTGCGTCGCAGGACGGCGATCTCCTGCTCAAGGTAGGCAATCTGCCCGGCCGGGTCGTCGGACCCGCGTCCCGGGCGGATGCCGCGGTTCATGTCGTCGTCGTGGGCTGCCACGGTCCTCACCTCCTCCAAGGGGAGCTGGACGCTTCCAGACCCTACCTGGGCGGGTGTCGATTGAAACCCCTAGATCACAAAGACGGTCGGGGTGTGTCCGATCTTCACCCTTGCGCTCTCCCTCACGCCAGGGGAATACCCAGCGAACATGATTGGAACCCAGGCGAGGGTAGGGTCGAACTGTTCAACACCCGCCGGAGCTGGCCGGATTCCCGACCCGGCCCGGCGGAGAAACGGCAGGAGAGATGAGCGTGCAGCAGGTGGCCGGGGCGGAAGGCGAGGAGCTGGAGGTCTGGATCGACCAGGACCTGTGTACCGGCGACGGCATCTGCGCCCAGTACGCGCCCGAGGTGTTCGAGCTGGACATCGACGGTCTGGCCTATGTGAAGAGCGCCGGCGACGAGTTGCTCCAGGACAAGGGAGCGACAACGCCCGTTCCGCTGCCACTTCTCACGGACGTGATCGACTCCGCGAAGGAGTGTCCGGGCGAGTGCATCCATGTGCGCCGGGTTTCGGACAGGGCCGAGGTGTACGGACCGGACGCGCAGTGACTACTTCTGCACGTTGCGTGACTGCTGTCTGATATCTCACACACGCCGTCGCCCATGCTTCACACGCTGCGCGCTCCGGCCGGCGTGGAGCGGACGAACGAGCCGTTCTGCCAACGCCATTTCGCGTCGGTCTTCACGTCGGGGCAGCAACGCGGCACGTCGGCCGACGAGTAGCCGAGGAGCGTGGCCCTGACGGCGCCGTCGCGTACGGCGAAGTCGGTGACCGTGGTGCCGTCCTCGGGGTCGAGCAGGGTGGCCACGACGCGCGGCTTGGCGCCGTCGGCGTCGCGCGTCAGGACGTACACGCCGTCCGGCGGGGTGCCCATCGGGGAGTCGCAGTGCACCACGGCCACCGTCTCGGGGCGGCCGTCGCCGTCGAGGTCTGCGGAGGCCCGTTTCTTCACGACGGCCTTCACCGGGCCGCACTCGATCGGGAACGCCACCGTGGCCGGGTCGGGCGGAGTCAGGTGCGCCGGAGCGCTCTTGGTCTCGGGGGCGGCTGGCTGGGCGGCCGTCGCCGCGCCGGGCTGCAGGACCGACGAGAAGGCCACGACGCCGGCGACGGCCGTGGCGGTGGCGAGCCAGTGGATGGGGCGGGTGTGGGTGTGGGCGAGCTCCGGGACGGCGGAAGACTGCACTAGGAGGGTCTCCTGAGGCTGTGCCGGTGGGGTGGCCAGCATGGTGCCACACGTCACAGTCCGTGGGAACGGCGGGGTGTGCGTGTCCTGTGCCGGGGAAGTCGGAAGGGTTACGGTTCCTGCCGCCGTGTCAGCGGACCGCGGCAGCCTCGCCCGCGCTGTGGCGCGCCCGGGGCCGTGAGGGCTCTTGCGGCAGGTCAACGGCGTCGGAGGAGCATTCACCCGGGGCGGCAACGAAAGGGCGCCGTGGCGGAGTTCCGGTATGGATCGGGGAACTCCGCCACGGCGCCGATGCGTTGGACGCGGTGACGGGCTGTTTCAGCGGGCGGTGCCGCCGTCGGCGTTGGGCCCCGCGTAGTCCTCGCCGTAGGCGCCCTTGGCGGGGCGGCGGCGGCGCATGGGCGGCTCGACGCCGTCGGCGAGGCGGCGGGCGGTGAGCAGGAAGCCGGTGTGGCCGATCATCCGGTGGTCCGGGCGGACGGCCAGGCCCTCGATGTGCCAGTTGCGGATCATCGTCTCCCAGGAGGTCGGCTCGTTGAAGCAGCCGATCTCGCGGATGGACTCCACGGTCCGGGCGAGCTGGGTGGTGGTCGCCACGTAGCAGCACAGGATGCCGCCGGGGACGAGCGCCTTGGAGACGGCCTCCAGGCACTCCCAGGGGGCGAGCATGTCGAGGATGACGCGGTCGACGTCGGCGTCGGACAGGTTGTCCTGGAGGTCGCCGACGGTGAGCTGCCAGGCGGGGTGCGGGCCGCCGAAGTAGCGCTCCACGTTCGCCTGGGCGATTTCGGCGAAGTCGGCGCGGCGCTCGTAGCTGTGCAGCATGCCCTGGTCGCCGATGGCCCGCAGCAGGAAGCTGCTGAGCGAGCCGGAGCCGACGCCCGCTTCCACGACGCGCGCGCCGGGGAAGATGTCGGCGAAGGCGAGGATCTGCCCCGCGTCCTTGGGGTAGACCACGGCGGCGCCGCGGGGCATGGACAGGACGTAGTCGGGGAGCAGGGGGCGCAGCGCGAGGTAGGCGACGTTCCCCGTGGTGCGGACAACGCTGCCCTCGGGAGCGCCGATCAGTTCGTCGTGCGGGAAGGAACCCTTGTGGGTGTGGAAGTTCTTCCCGGCCTCGAGCGTGAACGTGTAGTGGCGGCCCTTGGGGTCGGTCAGCTGAACCTGGTCCCCGACCTTGAAGGGCCCGCGCCTGCGGGCGGCACCGGTCGGTTCGGACATGTGACCAGCCTACCGGTCCCGGGAGGGGGCTCCGACCACTCAGCTGGGCCTGGCCATCGCCTTCACGAAGGCCCGTTCCACGTCGGCCGCCGACAGCACGCCGTAGATCTCGCCCGTCTCCTCCACGACGAGGTACTCGGTCGCGGGGGTCGCCCGGAGCGCGTCGAGGAGTTCCTCGCCCGACAGTTCCGCGGAGACGCGCATGCCGTCGGTGAGGTCCTGGGCGAGGCCGCCGACGGCGACCCAGGGGCGGCGGTGCTCGGGTACGCCGACGATGGCGGCCTCGCGGACGAGCGAGAGGGGCTTGCCGTCGGCGTCGACGACGACCAGGGCGCGGGCGCCGGCGGCGTTGGCGCGGCGCAGGGCCTCGGAGAGGGGGGTGTCGGTCTCGACGGGGACCGCGCGGCGGGTGAGGGCCCGGGCGCGCAGTTCGGGGAGGTGCTCGCGCAGGCGGGCCATGCGCAGGCTGTTGCCGGCGCCGGTCCAGATGATCGCGGCGAGGATGGCGGCGAGCAGGGCGTCGAGGACGGTGTCCATGCCGACGTTGTCGACGGCGTCGGTGCCGAGGGCGCCGGACTGGGTCAGCAGCGGGAGGCCGATCAGGACGGAGACGGCGAGGGCGCGGCCGACCCAGGCGGCGGCGATGGTGCCGGTCATCGGCTTGCCGGTGATCTTCCAGACCACGGCCCGGAGCATGCGGCCGCCGTCGAGGGGCAGGCCGGGCAGGAGGTTGAACGCGGCCACGATGAGGTTGGAGATCATCAGGCCGGCGAGCAGGACGCCGGGGACCGTGCCGGGTTCCACGGCCAGCAGGGCGGCGTAGAAGACCCCGGCGAGGGCCAGGGAGAGCAGGGGCCCGACGAAGGCGAGCACGAACTCGCGGCCGGGGGTCTCGGCCTCCTTCTCGATCTCGGAGACGCCGCCGAAGAACTGGAGCTGGATGCGGCGGACCGGGAGCTTGAAGCGGAGGGCGGCGACCGTGTGGGCCAGTTCGTGGACCAGTACGGATGCGTAGAAGGCGACCGCGAAGAAGAGGGAGACCAGGTAGCGGGCGGCGCCGAGTTCGGGCAGCACGCGCTCCAGCTGGCCGCCGAACACCCAGGTGATCAGCGCGGCGACGAGGAACCAGCTCGGCGCGACGTAGACGGGCACTCCGAAGGGCCGCCCCATGAGCAGCCCGCCCCGGGGCTCGGGCCGCTGGGGGGCGGGGCCCTTGCCGTCGGCGGAGTGCGCGAGGGGGCGGTCGCCGTGGTGGCTCGAGTGGCCGGGGGCGGGGGCGGGGCCCGCGGTCTGCGGACGGTCCTGATCGCCCGCGTCCGGGGCCCGGCCCCGCCGGTCCGCCTCGGGCCGGCCGGCGGAAGGCGCCGAGTGGGGACCACTCGCGTAGGCGCGGTCGGGGTGGATGCCGCCGCCCTGGTGCGGACGGCCGGCGTCGGGTTCCGCGGGGGCGGGGGCGGTGGCGTCCGGGGTCCGCGGGTCCGGTGCGGGGCCGACGGTGGGGGCCTCGTCCTCCCACGAGTCGTTCTCAGGGCCGTCCGACGCGATCGGCCGGGTCGCCGGCGCGTCGGCCGGAGAGGTACCGGCGGGCGTCGCCGGGGAGGCCGGCTTCGGGGCCTCAGCGGCCCGTCCCGTGGCACCAGCGGGCTGGTCCGCTGCCGAGGGGCTGGTCGCCGGGGCCTCAGCGGGCTGGTCCGACGCCGCAGGGGCAGGCCTCTGGGCCTCAGCGGGCCGCTCCGGTGCCACAGGGCTGGTCGCCGGGGCCTCTGCGGGCTGCTCCGGTGCCACAGGGCTGGTCGCCGGGGCCTCTGCGGGCTGCTCCGGTGCCACAGGGCTGGTCGCCGGGGCCTCAGCGGGCTGCTCCGGTGCCGTA
>NZ_JBEZWO010000015.1:176880-185415 GCF_040637515.1 Streptomyces sp. NPDC029041
CCACAGGGCTGGTCGCCGGGGCCTCAGCGGGCTGGTCCGACGCCGCCGGGGCAGGCCTCTGGGCCTCAGCGGGCCGCTCCGGTGCCACAGGGCTGGTCGCCGGGGCCTCAGCGGGCTGCTTCGCTGCCCCGGGGCTCGGCGCCGGGGCCTCAGCGGGCTGGTCCGACGCCGCCGGGGCAGGCCTCAGGGCCTCAGCGGGCCGCTCCGGTGCCGGGGTGGGCTGCTCGGGAGTCAGGTGGTGGGGGTTCCTGGGGTGTTCGTCGGTGGGGATCGGGTCGGTGGCCCGGTCCGGACGCCCCGCGTGGCGCTCGGCCGACTCGTCGTTGCCGGACCGCGGCCGCCCGCGCCCGCCGCTCTCGTCCACCGGTGTCCCCTCGATCGAAGCGTCTCCCGCGCCTGCCGGACGGGAGGGTCTCGAGTCGATGGTATGCGTCCGTCGTGGCGCGTTTCGCCCCGGCACCCCTGTGTTTCCCGTACGTCGACCTCCTCTCCCGGCTTCCCCCACGGAACACGGCCGGGTCACTGTCAGTGGCGGGCCGTAAGGTCTGGGGCATGGAGACGAGCACCGAGGGCGCGGCGCAGCCCGACAGCAGTCCGGCCGCGGCGGTGGATCCGCCGGTCCCGGCGGGGCCCGCCGAGGCGGCGGAGGTAGGGACGGAGGCCGAGGCCCAGCCGGTGGCGGAGGCAGCGGCCGAGACCGCCGCTGTGAGCGCCCTCGTGACCGGGTCCACCGCCATACCGCCGGCCTCGCTGTCCCCCTCGCGTGCCAGTGACTTCATGCAGTGCCCGCTGCTGTACCGCTTCCGGGTGATCGACCGGCTGCCGGAGAAGCCGAGCGAGGCCGCGACCCGGGGCACCCTGGTGCACGCCGTCCTGGAGCGGCTCTTCGACGCTCCGGCGGCCGAGCGCACGGCGCCCCGGGCGAAGTCGCTGATCCCCGGCCAGTGGGACCGGCTGCGCGAGACGCGGCCGGAGGTCGGGGAGTTGTTCGCCGACGATCCCGAGGGCGAGCGGCTGGCGCGTTGGCTGGCCGAGGCGGAGCAGCTCGTCGAGCGCTGGTTCACCCTGGAGGATCCCAGCCGGCTGGAGCCGGCCGAGCGGGAGCTGTTCGTCGAGGCGGAGCTGGAGTCGGGGCTGCGGCTGCGCGGCATCATCGACCGGGTCGACGTGGCGCCCACGGGCGAGGTCCGCATCGTCGACTACAAGACGGGCAAGGCGCCCCGGCCGGAGTACTCCGAGGGCGCCCTGTTCCAGATGAAGTTCTACGCCCTGGTGGTGTGGCGGCTGAAGAACGTGGTCCCCCGGCGGCTGCAGCTGGTCTACCTCGGCAGCGGCCAGGTGCTGACGTACGATCCGGTCCTCGCCGATCTGGAGCGGGTGGAGCGCAAGCTGCTGGCGTTGTGGGAGGCGATCCGGCTCGCCACCGAGACGGGCGACTGGCGTCCGCGCCCGACGAAGTTGTGCGGCTGGTGCGACCACCAGGCGCACTGCCCGGAGTTCGGGGGCACTCCCCCGCCGTATCCGCTGCCGGTGCGCGCGGCGGAGCTTCCGGTGCAGCCCGTCGCCGGTGAGGGCGCCTGAGTCCGGTGGGCCCGCGCAGGGCAGAATGGGGCCGGACTAGCGAAGGAGACTTACGTGGCCATCCGCGTCCTACTGGTCGACGACCAGCCGCTGCTCCGTACCGGCTTCCGGATGATTCTGGAGGCCGAGCAGGACATCGCGGTCGTCGGGGAGGCCGGTGACGGACTGCAGGCACTCGACCAGGTGCGTGCGCTACAGCCCGATGTGGTTCTGATGGACATCCGCATGCCGCGGATGGACGGTGTGGAGGCGACCCGGCAGATCACCGGCCCCGGGCGGGACGGCCCGGCGAAGGTGCTGGTGCTGACCACCTTCGACCTCGACGAGTACGTGGTGGAGGCGCTGCGCGCCGGTGCCAGCGGGTTCCTGCTCAAGGACGCGCCCGCCAACGAACTGGTGCAGGCCATCCGGGTCGTCGCCGGGGGCGAGGCGATGCTCGCGCCGAGCATCACGCGCCGGCTGCTCGACAAGTACGCCACGCATCTGCCGTCGGGGGACGAGCCGGTGCCGGACGCGCTGCACACGCTCACCGACCGCGAGGTCGAGGTGCTGAAGCTGGTGGCGCGCGGGCTGTCCAACGCGGAGATCGCCGCCGACCTGTTCGTCAGTGAGACCACCGTCAAGACGCACGTGGGGCATGTGCTGACGAAGCTGGGTCTGCGTGACCGGGTGCAGGCGGCGGTGTACGCGTACGAAAGCGGGCTGGTGCGCCCCGGCGCGCAGTAGCGTCCGCGATCCGGTACACGAGAGGGCGCCCCCCGCCGAGCGGGAGGCGCCCTTCTTCGCTCCGGTGCGTCAGGCGTCCTTGCTGAGCTCCCAGAAGCGGAAGACCGTCGAGGCGTCGAGGCAGTACTCGAGGCCGTAGACGCCGTCGCGGACGACCGCGTACTGCTTGGCCTGCCACACCGGCAGGACGGGGAGTTCGTCGGCGACGATGTCCTGCAGCTCCCCGAACTCCTTGTCCGTGGAGGCCCGGTCGGTCAGGGCGGCGGTGCGCGGGATGAGCGAGCCGGTGATCGTGCTGTTGTCGTAGTTGTTGCTCAGCACGTTGCCCTTGCCGAAGAAGGGCGCCGTGAAGTTGTCGGCGTCCGGGTAGTCCGGCACCCAGCCCTTCACGTAGACGCCGTACTTGCCGGCGGCGATGTCCTTCTCGTACTGGCCGAAGGGGACGGACTTGACGCTCGCGTCGAACAGGCCGCTGGTGTTGAGCTGGCCGGCGATCGCCTTCAGCTCCTGGTCGGTGGCGGGACCGTAGCGGGACGGAGTCGACCAGAGGGTGAGTTTCACCCGGTCCGTGATGCCGTCCCGGCGCAGCGCGGCCTGGGCCCTGGCCGTGGAGGGGCGGGCGCCGTAGGTGTCGAAGAAGGCCGTGTTGTGGCCCGCGATACCGGCCGGGATGATCGAGTACAGCGGGGTCGCGGTGCCCTGGTAGACGTCCTTGATGAGGGCTTCGCGGTCGAGCAGGTGGGCGATGGCCTTGCGGACGCCGATCTTTCCGGCGACCGGGTCGTCCATGTTGAACACCAGGTGCTGGACCTCGGCGCTGCTGCCCTCGACGACCTCGGTGCCGGTGCCGTCGTCGGCCTTCTCCATGTCGGCGACGTCACCCGCGGTGAGGCCGCGGTAGGCGATGTCGACCTCCTCGTTCTCGATGGCCTGCTTCAGGGCGGTCTGGTCGCCGTCGAAGAACTTCAGCGTCACGCCGGTGTTCTTCACCTTGGCGGTGCCCTGGTAGTTCTCGTTGACCGAGAAGACGGCCTGGCCGTCGTCGAACGAGTCGAGCTTGTAGGGGCCGGAGCCGACGGCCTGGCCGTCCTCGCGGAGCTTGCCCGCGTCGTACTCGTTGTGGTCGACGATCGAACCGGCGCCGGAGGCGATCTTGCTCGGGAAGGTGGCGTCGGCGGTGTTCAGCTGGAAGACGACCGTCTTCTCGTCCGGTGTCTCGACCTTGTCGAGCGTGGGGAACATGATCGCGGGCCCGTCCGGGTCGTTGATCTTCAGCATGCGGTCGAAGGAGAACTTGACGTCCTCGGAGGTGAGCGCGTCACCGTTGCTGAACTTGAGGCCGTCCTTCAGCGTGCACGTGTAGACCCGGGTCTGCGTGTCGCTGAAGGCGCAGCTCTCGGCGGCCTCCGGCTGGGGTTCCGTGGCGCCCTTGGGGAAGCTCAGCAGGGACTGGAAGACGTTGTTGAACAACAGCCAGGAGCCGGGGTCGTAGCCGGAGGCCGGGTCGGTGGCCAGGACGTCGTCGGACATCCCCACCACCACGTTGGAGCCGTCCCCCGCGGAGTCTCCGCTCTCCGTGCCACAGCCGGTCAGCAGTCCGGAGGCGAGTCCGGCCACGATGGGCAGGACCGGCCACTGGTTGCGTAGGTTCACGTGTGTGCCTTTGTCGTCGGTTCTCGAGAACTCCCGGAGCACGTCCCTGGCTCCGGGGCACGGCTCCCCGGGGGCCGCGGTCACCGGCCCCGGGGATCCAGCGGGTCCGTCAGCCGCTCACGCCCCGCCCGAGCTCCCACAGCTGGAGCGTCGAGGCGGAGTTGAGCGCGTATGCGGTACCCGTGACGTCGTCGCGGGCGGCGACGTACTGCTTGCCCTGCCACAGGGGCAGCACCGGCACGTCACCGGCGACGATGTCCTGAATGTCCGTCAGGCTGCTGGAGGCGGACAGCCGGTCCGCCTCACGGCGGGATTCCGGGATCAGGGTGTTGCGGATCTGGCTGTTGGCGTACGGCGAGCCAAGGGTGTTGTCGGCGTCCAGGAACGGCGCGAGGAAGTTGTCGGCGTCCGGGAAGTCCGGGAACCAGCCCATGCCGTAGACGGCGTAGTCGCCCTTCTTCTCGGCCGGGCGGAACGTGTCCCAGGGAGTGCCCTTGATGCCGACGTCGAAGAGGCCGCTGGAGTTCAGCTGGTCGCGCAGGACCTCGAACTCCTTCTTGGTGGCCGGGCCGTAGTGGTCGGTGGTGTAGTGCAGCGTCAGCTTCACCGGGGTGGTGATGTTCGCCTGGTTGAGCAGGGAACGGGCCTTGGTGACGTTCGGCTCGCCGTACTTGTTGAAGAACGAGTTGGAGTGGCCGGTGACGCTGGCCGGGACCAGCGAGTACAGCGGCTCGGCCTGGGAGCCGTAGACCTTGGAGACCAGGGCGCTGCGGTTGACGACCTGGGCCATCGCCTGGCGTACGGCCTTGGACTTCACCGTCGGGGCGTCGGTGTTGAAGCCCAGGTAGCGGATTTCCAGACCGGGCATTTCGACGAGGTCGATGTCGGTGTCCGCGTCGCCCGAGAGCTTGCGGATCTGGTCCGGCGACATGGCGCGGGTCATCAGGTCGATGTCGCCCTTGTTCAGCGCCTCGCCCATGGCGTCGGCGTCCTTGAAGGACACCATGTCGACCTTGTCGTTGTTCACCTTGAGGGTCCCCTTGTAGTCGGGGTTCTTGGTGAACTCGGCCTTGACCAGCTCGTTGTTCTCGACGTCGGCCTTGAGGGTGTACGGGCCGGAGCCTTCCAGGTCGAAGCCGTCGCGCAGCTTGCCCTTCGGGTAGTCCTCGGGGTCGACGATGCCGGCGACGGGGGTCGACAGCTTGTAGGGGAAGGTCGCGTCGGCCGTCTTGAGGTGGAAGATGACCTCGCGGTCACCCTGGGTCTCGATCGTGTCGATGGTGGACAGCAGGGCGAACACGCCGCTGTCGGCCTTGAGGGAGCGGGCGCGGTCGATGGAGTACTTCACGTCGGCCGCGGTGACAGCGTTGCCGTTGGAGAACTTCAGGCCGTCGCGCAGGGTGCAGGCGTAGCGCTCGTTGCCGGTGTCGGTGAAGCCGCACCGCTCGGCGGCCTCCGGTACCGGCTCGCCTTCGCCGCGCGGCTGGATCATCAGGGTCTGCACGGTCTGGCGCAGGATGTTCCAGGTGCCGACGTCGTAGGCGTAGGCCGGGTCGAGGGGCGCCGGGGCGTCCTTCGAGGCGGTGAACCGGTCCGTGGTGCCGACGACGATCGCGTCGCTGTCGCTGCTCCCGCTGTCGGACCCTCCGCAGGCGGCGAGCACCGGCGCGAGCAGGCCGATCACGGCCGGCAGCACCAAAGTCTTGCGGTTCATGCTCGAGTTTCTCCAGAGCTGTCGACTCCGTGTACCCGGCATGCAGGGGTGGCGCAGCGGATCACGGGGGTGGGGCGATGTTCTCGCGACGAGGTTAGTCCGGGCCGGCAGGAGGGTTCGCAGCCACCGGAGTTGAGCACCCATCACGCTGTGGAACCGGGCGCGGACAGACCGAAAACCCGACAGCGGAAGCTTTGGTACAGCGTTCCATCAATCGGGACACAAGGGCACGCCGACAACCCCCTGGAGGGGGCGCGCAGCACACGCCGGATCGACTGTCGAGCCCGGAATGCGTGGGGAACGTCACACGCGTAAACGGGTTCGAAGGTACGGGAATTCGATCGTCCGGAGGGCTGTGAATTCGCCTTCGGAATTGCCGCTCTAACGCCGCTGCACGCTGGGTGAACGCCTAGCGCATTTCCGTCATCAAGCCGTGCAGAAATGTCAGGTCGACCTCTTCGAGGGAGGTGACGACCGTGCGGCGCAGGGCCGGCGCGATGGGGGCCACGGAGGGCACGGCCACGACCTGGCAGCCCGCGGCCTCGGCGGCGGCGACTCCGGTCGCGGTGTCCTCGATGACGGCGCACCGGGCCGGGTCCGCGCCGAGTCCGGCCGCGGCGGCCAGGTAGGGGTCGGGGTGCGGCTTGGTGCGCGGCA
Organism: Streptomyces sp. NPDC029041; assembly: GCF_040637515.1. NCBI lineage: Bacteria > Bacillati > Actinomycetota > Actinomycetes > Kitasatosporales > Streptomycetaceae > Streptomyces > Streptomyces sp. NPDC029041. The sequence goes on from NZ_JBEZWO010000015.1 coordinate 183,212, forward strand.
CCTCGTCACCGGCCACGGTCAGGCTGAAGTGGTGGGCGCCGAGCGAGGTGAGGACCCGGTCGATGATGCGCCGGTGCGAGGCGGAGACGAGGGCGGTGGGGATCTCGTTCTCGTACAGCTCGGCGAGCAGCCGGCCGGCGCCGGGCATCAGCGGCAGGGCGCGGCTGATGCGGTCCTCGAAGCCGTCGTTCAGGAGCACGGTGAGCTCGTCCAGGGTGATGTCGGCGCCGGTGGCCTCGATGAGGAACCCGGCGCTGCGGGTCATGGGGCCGCCGACCACGACATGGCGCCAGGACTCGTCGAGTGTGTGGCCGAGAGAGGCGAAGACCTCGACCTCGACGTCCCACCAGAAGCCCTCGGTGTCCACCAGGGTGCCGTCCATGTCGAGGAGCACCGCTTGCAGGGCGGAGCCCTCGGCCGTTGGGGTATCCCCTGCTCGAGCGGAGCCGAGAGCTTGGGGAACTGTTCCGAGCGCGGGGACCGTACTGGTCATCCACATACCTCCTTGAGGGACGATCAGGCCGGCTCCCACGAGGGGAACCGGCCTGCGGTGGACCGACCAGTCTACGACGTGCGCGGAGGAAGCGCCTCCTCTGCTCTCTGTGCCAAGTCAGCGGGCGTTGAAGTACTTCGCCTCCGGGTGGTGGATCACGATGGCGTCCGTGGACTGCTCGGGGTGGAGCTGGAACTCCTCGGACAGCTGGACGCCGATGCGCTCCGGTTCGAGCAGGTCGGCGATCTTGGCCCGGTCCTCCAGGTTGGGGCAGGCGCCGTAGCCGAGGGAGAAGCGGGCGCCCCGGTACTTGAGCTCGAACATGCCCTGCATCTCGTCGGGGTCCTCGCCCGCGAAGCCGAGCTCGGAGCGCACACGGGCGTGCCAGTACTCGGCGAGCGCCTCGGCCAGCTGCACGGACAGCCCGTGCAGTTCGAGGTAGTCGCGGTAGGCGTTGGCCTCGAAGAGCCGCGCGGTCTGCTCGCCGATGCGCGAGCCCACGGTGACGACCTGGAGGCCGACGACGTCGGTCTCGCCGGACTCCTCCGGGCGGAAGAAGTCGGCCAGGCACAGGCGGCGGCCGCGGCGCTGGCGCGGGAAGGTGAAGCGGGTGCGTTCGTTGCCCTGCTCGTCGAGGATGATCAGGTCGTCGTCCTTGGAGACGCACGGGAAGTAGCCGTAGACCACGGCCGCCTCCAGCAGGTTCTCCGTCTGGAGCCGGTCGAGCAGGCCGCGCAGCCGGGGCCTGCCCTCGCTCTCGACGAGCTCCTCGTACGACGGGCCTTCACCGGTGCGGGCCTGCTTCAGGCCCCACTGGCCCTTGAAGAGGGCGCCCTCGTCGAGCCAGCTCGCGTACTCCTTGAGCTGGATGCCCTTGATGACACGGGTGCCGCGGAAGGGCGGGGTGGGCACGGGGTTGTCGGTGGCGACGTCGGAGCGGACGTGCCCCTCCTCGGGGCGCTCCTCGACGGCGGCGGGGGCGGTGGCCCGTACCCGCCGCTGCTTGAGCTCGGGCAGCTTCGCACCGGGCACGCCCCGCTTGACGCCGATGAGGGCGTCCATCAGGCGCAGGCCCTCGAAGGCGTCGCGGGCGTAGCGGACCTCGCCCTGGTAGATCTCGTGCAGGTCCTGCTCGACGTAGGCGCGGGTCAGGGCGGCGCCGCCGAGGATGACCGGGTAGCCGGAGGCCAGGCCGCGCTGGTTCAGCTCCTCCAGGTTCTCCTTCATGATCACGGTGGACTTCACCAGGAGACCGGACATGCCGATGACGTCGGCCTTGTGTTCCTCGGCGGCTTCCAGGATCGCGGAGACCGGCTGCTTGATGCCGAGGTTGACGACGTTGTAGCCGTTGTTGGACAGGATGATGTCGACGAGGTTCTTGCCGATGTCGTGCACGTCGCCGCGCACGGTGGCCAGCACGATGGTGCCCTTGCCGGCCTCGTCGGTCTTCTCCATGTGCGGTTCGAGGTGGGCGACGGCCGTCTTCATGACCTCGGCGGACTGCAGGACGAACGGCAGCTGCATCTGGCCGGAGCCGAACAGCTCACCGACGACCTTCATGCCGTCCAGCAGGGTCTCGTTGACGATGTCGAGCGCGGGCCGCTCCTGCAGGGCCTCGTCCAGGTCCGCTTCGAGGCCGTTCTTCTCACCGTCGATGATGCGGCGCTTCAGGCGCTCGTCCAGGGGCAGGGCGGCCAGTTCCTCGGCCTTG